>NZ_JPFV01000012.1 GCF_000722685.1 Streptococcus mitis
GGTATTTTTATGCATAACCATAGGCATACAAAGCATACAGATATTCTCCGGATACTTTAGAATCACATGATAAAGGTATTCTTAAACTGGGTACAAAAAACTAAGCCCTCCTAAAAAAGGACATCCAATTATTTGTTCCCACTATCAAATTGACAGTTTATTTAAGAATACCTTGCCGCATATTTATTAACTCCTTTTAAATAGATACTTAAATAATAGCACGTAAGAGCATATTTGTCAAGGAATCTCCAATTTTTTATCAAAGAGAGTACGTGATTACAAAATAGCTGTAATAATGTACCAATATTTGTTATTCTATAATCTTCCAATTACTCCCGTTCTTTTCAAGTACCAAATCAAATTGAGATACCTGCGTTGCTTTGGTCTGCTGGTCGATATACTCCACTGTCAGCGATACCGTGACTTGATTATCCTTACGATTGTGAATAGGATTTACCAGTTCTTGAAAGATGTACTCTTTTCCGATTGGTTTTAATATCCCGTCATTCACATAGTAGGAAAGTTCACTGGCTGTCGCTGTAGGATAGAGCTTGAAGAACGTCGTTAAAAACTCATTGATTTCATTGGTTGTAATGGAATCAACCGTCCCCTCACTTTCAATGGCTTTTGGTTTATAACTTGATTTCTTAGGTATGTTGGTAATGGTCGGATTCTTAACCAGTACCATATTTCCAGAACCATCTACATAGACACTCACTATATAAGCAGAGTGGACGGTCTTTGTATTTTCTCCCTCTGTAATGAGCTGGTCTACACTGTAGGTTACATTAAACTCATTGTCGCCAGTTGGCTCTACCGTCCATATCTGAAATCCTCTTACAGAAGACGATACAGGAATATCTTTGCGTACTGTATCAACATTGAGAGCTTGAAGTTCATCTGTCAGATAGCCTTTTAGACTTTCCATTCGATTATCAATGGACTTATCGGATTGCTCCCATGAATAGTAGACTTTCGCAAAGTTCTCTACAAAATTTTCTACATGATGAGTATCAACGTATTCCTTTTCTATGATAGTTGTTTCGTGAATAGTATGAGTATCTATAGCTGTAAAGTGCTTGAATATCGCAAAGCTGAAACTAAGCCCTAAAAGTACCCACAAGGCAATCACAACCTTTTTATGAGGATTGACCTTATAGTAGACACGAGGTTTCTTTTCCTTTGGTATCTGTTTTTCTTTATTCTGATTTTTTCTAAATTTCATCATTAAATCTTCCTTTCTCATTGTTTGATTCGTCCTGCTCCCACTAAATGCTGTTGCCAGTAGGGGCTTGTTAAGTCGGCATAACCGATTGGGTCGCCTGCATGAAACATACGGTTATTGCCAAGGTATATCCCAACATGAGTAATATAAGAGCCAGCGTTATAGGTAGAATGAAAGAAAACCAAATCGCCAGCTTGTGCTTCCGATAGTGGGATATGCTGGGTCACATCATATTGCTGTTGTGCGGTTCGTGGTAAGTTAATTCCAGCTTTTCCATACGTCCATTGTGTCAGTCCGCTACAATCAAAAGAAGTAGTCGGGGAAGCTCCACCGTAAACGTATCGCCAGCCCTCATATTTCAGTGCTTCGTCCATGATGGCTTGTACCGTATCATCATCAAACTCTGTTGTGACAAGATACTGCGTTACCAGTTGCACATAAAACATATTGCCATAGTTGTATCGCCAGCCCCCATTGATAGGTATGGCTATGGGATTGGGGTAAGACACTTTTTCGCCACCTGAATACTCTTTTGAGAAACTTTGAGCCAGTTCAAAGGTATATTTATTTCCACGATTAGCCACATACCCTAAGAAACCACCACCATAATTGTAGGACTGGATAACCGATTCTAAATCTACACTGAGCCTTTCGCTACTGGCTAATAATTCACTGAAATACTTCACACCTTGCTTAATGGATTCTTCTGTACTCAATGAATTAGGTGGAAGACCGAGGGATTCCGAGGACTGCATAACATCTTCCGCAGTACCGCCCGATTCCACCTGTATAATCGCAAGAAGTATGTTGACATATTCTTCAACGCCATATTCTTTGGCATATTTTTCTACCATAGGCTTATGAGCCAGCACTTCTGCGGAAACATTCACACCTCCATAATGAATATTGGAAATTCCGCTGTCCTGTTCATCTGAAAATAAAATGGCAACAAACAGAAGCAGTGAGAAGACCATCAAGAATAATCCAGAACCACCAATCACTAAAGTTTTCAACTTCATGGTTTCTTACCGACTTTCTTAATGGTGGCGGTTTTGATTGGTGGTCTACTTCTTGTATTTTGTAGTGGTACTCTTTGAACAGTAGACGGACGTTCTTTTGTGATTGGACGTTGTGAAGTTCTATCTGCTGTAGTGGTTGAAGTTGCTGGCTTTTGAACGGTTTTTTCTTGAACGGTATTGCCTTGGCGTTCCACTTTTGGACTTGAAAAATCGGACTTAACTGCTGGACGCTCTTGTTTGGCTTGTTGAGATTCCTTATATGAAGTCTGAATATTAGACTGTTTTGAGGTCTGTTCATCATGATATTGTTCTTGTCTTGTAGTCGGTCTTTCATGAACAGAAGAAGCAGGCTGTTTTTTCTGTTTGACCTGTTCCATTTCAGAGCGACGCTTCGCAATGGTTTTTCGCCTTTGTTCCTGCTGTTCCTTGCGTCCACTGGCTCTGTCCGCTTTGGTTTGAGAAATACTACTGGTTAAATCACGGACATTCTCTTTTACTTTGGATTTTCCTTGATATACTGCATATCTTGCATTGGTCGGCAAATCTTTAACCTGTTCTTTCAAACCACTAGCAGTGTCTACCATTCTGTCTTTGGTATCAGCTACTGTACCGATGGTTTGACCGATACGTTTTCCAAGTGTTGATTTTTCCTTTCCGTCTGGTCGGGAGTGATCTGCTTGTGTCCTTGCAGAACTCCCCGAACCCGACTGTCCTTTTTTACCTGTAACAATGGCAGACCCAGCCCCTAGAGTAGTCATGGAACGTCCAAGTTTCCGCTGTAGACGGTGCATGTGAGCGTGCATAAGCATACGAGGTTTTCTCATCACACGACTTCCCACACTTTGAGAATCGTTACTCTGTAGAGAAAACATACTCATTAAATCGCCCAGCTTGAAGTAGATTCCTGCAAAGGTCACAATCTGTAGAAAAGCAATCAAAAAGAACGGATAACCAGCCGATAAGGTATAGAGCATGGTTGAAATACTAAATGCTGTCGTAATAATCAATGTGATTCCAGCTCGTGTCAAAATGGTATTAAAGAGCTTTGTTATGGCTCGTTTTGACATACCATCAAATGATGGAATCATGCTTAAAATAAAGCTCACAGGCAGAAACATAGCATAGATGATAAAAAGTACCTGCGAGAAAATCATGATTCCTGTTAATAGGAATACAAATATGGAAATCCCAATATTGAAGACAAATAGGAAGAAGACTGTACCTAAACGGTTAATGGTCTTTGTAATGGTTAGATTGGTATTGCTTCTGTCTTCAATTTCTTCCGCAACAATTTTTTCTCTGTCTTCGCCATTGTTGGAATCTGGGCTGGTGGAGAGCAGGCTTTCCACACGGTCAATACCGATACTTTCAATGTCTGAACTGTTGTATTGAAGCAGTAGCCACGGTTGCTGAACCTGTATGGAAAACAGGCTATCTCTGATTAAGTCCACGCTGTCCTTGCCTTGACTATCGGAATGGGGCATGACAATCTTCGTGCCAAGTGATAAACTGGCATTACTGATGTCTGATGAAAAGTCATTGATTTTTTTAATGTAGTCGGGAGCGTAGGCAATAAAGGAAGCCGATAGGATAAACACCAGCACAAAATTCATAATGGCATGAATTGCCTTTGTGGTTTCTCTCTTTATCAGTCCCGTATAGGCAACATAAACCCCAAGAACCAAAATCAAGAGTAAGAGGAATCCAACATAGAAACCCTCTGTTGAAAATCCGTTTGCACTCACACCAGCTAAGGTCTGCATATTCTTACCAATGGAATCTGCTGTAGCGGAAATGAAGTCTAAGGAATAGGCTTCCTGTACTAAGTAACCTGTCGCATTGGAAACATACAAACTGATTGTCCAAATAAAATTGGTAATGGCATATAGTCCATACATGACCTGTTTTCCAATCCCGTCCGACCAGTTCCACGGAAGCCAGCCCCAGCTATTATCCACATAAAAATCCAGTTGATAGTTTTCAAGTGGGTATCGGCTGTATTCATTTGCCACATTGACCGTATCATCTACCAAGCCCGCAGCTTGAACCACCGTTCCCAGCATGGCTAAAAGAAAAATGGCAATCACAAGTGTGAAAGCCACTGTCATTGCCACTTTACCTAGACGTTTCAGCGTCCAGTTTGATTTTATTCTGTTTACTATTGATGGTTTCACATTTACACCTCTTTTCGCACAGGTGGTCTGGTATCAAAGGCATGGAGCAGTTCTTCAAATACAGGGTGGAACTGTATCACACCGACACGACCATATAAATCACTGATAAGGCATTGCCCGTTTTCCAAATCACGCAATCGCTTCTGATTGTTTTCGTCCTCTGGGTCTACACCAAAAAAGGCTAAGGTCTTTTTAATCTCGTTAAGGTCAGTGGAACGAAATGCAAATTTTAAGCCGAGGTTATTTTTCAGTTTTTCATCTAAGAGGTCGTCTGTATTTTGGGTCACGAAATATACCCCAGCGTTCATAGCACGACCAGCCCGAACCAGCTTCATAGATAGTGTTTTTCCTTGTGCTACCTGTAAAAAGCTCCATGCTTCGTCTAAATCTACAATCTTGAAAATGCTTCGGTCTGTATGGATAAAGTCTAAAGCAAAGGTACTAATGACAATCAGCATAGCAACGGATAAAAGCTCCATAGTGGTATATTCCTCAAAGGAAGTTTCCTTGTCGGGAAGTACCAAGTCCGCAACCTGTATAATGTTCAGTTGTTTTTCTAAGCTGATAGACTGCTCCACATAACCATTACTGAATAATAAATGTGCAAAGTCATAGTCTGTAAAACTTTCGATATGGTCGGCTATACTGGTACTTAGTGGCGTATTCTCAACCCGTAATTCCTCAATCACTTTCATCAACCCTCGTACTTCACTATTGGTTACTGCACGAATGGCTTTTCTAAGGATTGGGAAGCGTTCCCCATCACGAGAGGAAATCCCCGTAAGGAATGTCAGAATATCAATAGCCAGTGATTCAGAATCTTTGGGATTTTTCATAATCACATAAGGGTCAAGTAAGCCTTTGTTTTTCTCATCAGAAGTCAGAGTGACGATATTGATTTCATGGGAAATCTCTGGCAAGGTTTCTTTCCATCTGCCACGTTCTGCTTTTGGGTCTACAATCACTGCTTGTGCCCCATAAAGCACCGCATAATAGACGATAAGGTTATTCGCAAAGGATTTACCACCACCCAGCGAACCAACAAAAGCCGACGCTAACGCATTGGTTACTGAACCCTTAACCCCTTGACTGGCAAGAGCAGGTTTCAGATAGACATTGCGTCCAGTATCTAAGCTGTAGCCAACATAAATCCCCTCATTTTCCCCCAGCATTTGAGTAGCACCAAAACCTAAACCAGCGAGGAAATCAGAGGTCACGTATTGAATATAATCATTCATATAACGCTTGCTGGCAGGTAAAAATTCTTCATGTAAGCCGAGCATATCCCCAAATGGTCGTACCAGTTTTACGCTTAAATCGTCATAAAAATCTTTCACTTCATTACAACGACGTTTGAGTTCGTCAAGATCATTTGCTGATACCCTTACCACATAAGACAGCTTGTACATAGATTCCTTGCTTTGGTCTAAATTGGTTTCCAGCTCATTCACACTTTCCAGAGCTTCCGCCACATTGGAGCTGGTTTCATTATCACTTTGCCAAGCGTGGTTATCCAAGTCTTTCAGTTCTTTCTTTTTATTGCGGACAGTAGATAGGGCTTTACGATTCGCTACAATTTCCACATTCATTGACGTATCAATCGGGAATGTAAATTGCTGTTGCTGGTAGTAGAAGATTTCAGAGGACGGGAAGTCCAGTTCTCCGACAATGCTGTTAATGGTAAAGTAAGCTACATAGACGGTTTCATCTTCCTGCTGGATTTTCAAATATCGCTGTTTTTCTTCCACCAAACAGCGAGTAGGCTTAATCAAGTCATAGTATTTAATCAGCGTTTCATTATCCAGCTTTTTCTTTGATAGATGGTACTCATACTCTTCATAGGCAGTGCCTGTCTGTCCGTAAAGGTGTTCAATCAGATAGCCGAAGTCGTCCTTATCTAACCTGCGGATTTTGAAACGACGAGAGATTTTATTTTCTAAGAGCTTTTCCATCTTCTGAAAACGCAGGATTTCATCATTACTCATACTAACAAAATCGCCCATCAGCTTATGGTTCACATCATAGACAAAATCAGACAAAGCATTTTTTGCTTCAACGGTAAGACTTTTCATAGAAAACTCCTGATCGTTGAGAAGCAACTTAAAGCCGATAAAGAAACGGTAGTTCACTTGATTTTCGCCAATCATGGATATTAAAGCGTCTGTCTGTTGGTCGATTTTGTCATAGGCAACCGCTTTGAGCTTGCCAGTGACTTCATTTTTGGAACGCTCTTGTGCAGAACGTATGCTGGATTCTGTACTGATTTGTAAAGCATGAATTTTGCCATCACGATTTTGTGCGATAAGCTGTCTGAAAGAATCATGCACTTGTATTTTCTGTTCTGGACTTAGAAATGAGTAATTGTAAGGAACAAGCTCATAGTAAGCATAACATTCCCCGTCTTTATTCCAGACGAGATTGTTTTCAATGTATTTAATTGGATATGCCATAAAATTCACTCCTAACTGCTGTAATGGCTTCTTGTGGCTGGTTTCTGCCAAGCGTTACTTTTTTTCCTGCATAGGTCAGCTTTGGTCGCAGTGCATAAGCAATGACAGACTTCAAAAATCCATAAGGCTTTTTACCATCAAAAGTTTTTGTAGACATAAACCATGTGAAAGCCACAGGAATCCCAAAGTATTTGAGAAATGCTCCCTCTATCATGGAAAGAGGGGGCAAGTTGCCAAGTATCATCACTGCAAAGAGTGACACGACAAACCATGTCATTTGCGTAAAGGTTATGGGAAACGGAAGTCTAAAATCATTGATAGAATACAGTACCTTTTCCACAGACCAGATACTGGTATAGCTTCGTATTTTCTTCATGTAATCAATCCTTTCATAAAAAATAGGGGTAGCTGATTGAGCCACCCCGTAAAATAGAAAATCTGCCAGTAGTAATGTACCGACAGATTTAATAGACGATTTCAAAAATCCCATGATTGGTTGAGATAAACGTTCCTGAAAGGTCTAAATCCCGACCATAGGCTTGATAATCAATATAGTTTTGAAGACTAGCTGGTACTTCGCCTAAAGCACCCGTTTCTTCAATGTAGTAGCGTGCCACGTCATACATATCATCACAATCGGAATGAATGATAATATCCTCTTGATGTTCGCTTAGTTCTTCAATGCTTGAAAAATGAGTGAGCAGAGCAGATAGCTCCGATTGTAATTCTTCGGGTAATTCCGATACCATTTCCCATAGTCGATTGAGTTCGCCAATGGAAGTGTATTCGTCAACCGTAAAGGGTAACTCGTAGTCATGAATGGCGTATTCCTCATATTCATCATTCAAGCCGATTTTCTCTTTGACTTCCTCAAAGTCAATGGGAAAGGTAAACCACGCACCGACCAATTCGCCCTCATTGTATTTGCCTAAATTCGCAATATAGACTTGCATATCGTCCATATATTCACGTCCTTTCTTTGTAGAGATTCAAAAATCCCTACCGCACTTCGTTTGGTGTACCATTCCTTTGCGGAACATAAGAAAACCACTTATATTCCACAAAAGAACGGTTTTATTTAAGCACCAATAATGCGATTGAATAGCTCTAGTAAAATGTCTTTTACTCCAGCAGCGTTGAAGACTAAGCCAACCGCAATAATCGCAATAATTAAAAAGCCAATCAGTTTGCTAAACTCACGCTTGAAGCCAAGATACAAGCCAATCACAACGATTGCTAAAAGCACCAGTGATTGAGCGTTTGATAGAAACCAGTTATAAAGGTTTTGTCCAAAATTCATAAAAATGTTCTCCTCTCTATATTCAATGAATTTGTATTTGAGTTATTTTTTTGTTGTTATCACGTCCTGTTCTTTTACTGACTGTTGCTTCAAAATCTGCTTGTGTCGGTCTGTCAGTTTCGCATGGTCGAGAATGTCTTTTACAACCTGCGTCTGGTTGATTTCATCAAGTTTAATCGCAACCTTTAAGGTCGGGGCAACTTGATGAGATAGCCAGTTCAGCGTCCTTTGGAAGGAGTAAGGCTCTGGTTTTGTGGTTAGTTTTAATCGTTCACGATTGTTCCCAATAAACCAAGCCCATTCTTCATTCAGTTTCCAATCAGAACGAGGTTTGGAATCGTCTTTATCTACAAAACGGATATACCGATTGATAATTTTAAAGGCGGTATGCTCTGGATTGTCATAGACGAGTAAATCACGGACTGCATAATAGGCACGCTCATTTTTCAATCGAATCTCAAAACGGTTTTTTACTTCTGCGTCTTCAATGGGAATATCATTTTTCTTGTACTGCTCGTAGTCCTTTTCATAGATACAGAAATAAACTTCACTTTGTAATGAACCGATATAGAGGGTGTTTCCCATACATTCCTTTTCCTCTTTGCGTACCAGTTCGCCACTGCGATAGCTTTTAAAACTGCGGAAGACGGAGATACATTCTTCCTGTTGGCACTTTTCAGTGAGTACAGGGATATTCAAAATCCCTGTCTTATCGTTAATGGCAAGGTCAAGGCGTTTCATCACACCGCCAGCCACCAAAACGTCCATAAAGAACTCATACCAGCTTCTTTGTTGTGCCAGAAGATAGCTTTCAAATTGTCTGCACCCACGACCTTTCAATTCCACCAGAACTCCTTTGTCCAGTTCATGGGAGCAAAGGACGAATATGTCGCCTAAAGCATAATGCTCTGAATAAGAATAGAAACCATAGTCCTCATGAAGAAAATAGGACAGTTTCAGTTGTAAGATGTTTTCGACCACCTGCTGTACGTCTGTTGTCGGAAAGCGAATCCTTACATAATCAAACAGCATTTCAAGGGGAGCGTCGGGATTGAAGCGTTCCAGAGCTTCCCAAAGGGACTGCTGTAAATCCTCTGATGGCTTGACTTTTCCTGTTTCAATATCGCTTAGATACTGCCTTGTAATACCAGTCGCAACAGCTAAACGGTTTTGAGATAGTCCATAAGCCAAGCGTTTTTCTTTTAAATGCTGTAACCAAGTTTGTTCATTCAGTAAAAATCCCTCCAATCAAAAAGGCGTATGTCAACTTTTAAAGCCCATTTGACATACGCTGAAATTTTGTAAATCCCTTGTAACCAAAGGATTTTCTAATGTTTTTTTGACTGTTTCCTGTCGATTTGTACCCCCCTGTTAGATACGGGGGGTTAAGTGCTGGCGTGGCTATTGCCACACCAGCCAGCAAGATCAGTCCACACCTGCGACTTCCGCTTCGCACGTCGCCTGCGTGGACTGTCTGCTGTTGGATAACTTTTTAATTTCCTCCAAGAAATCATATCCTTTTGGTACAAGGGGAGTATAAAACTCTGATATGACACTTGTTCCTACATCAACATAGCCACGACCTTTGATTCGCTTTAAGAAGAAATCCTTTTGTACGTCACTGCCAAACATCATGCCATAGCCCATTTCAGACATACGACCTAAAGCCACTCTGAAATTAAACTGATCACGGATTCCGTCGCCTAAATATTTTGCGTCTGGACGTTGACAAGCCAGTATTAGAAAGAAGCCAGCTTGACGACCTAACATGACAATCTGTTTCAGCTTATTCATAACTGCGGTGTTTTCTTTTGTTCCCAGCATTTCCATGAAAGCGACGTATTCATCAAAGATTAAGAAGTGTGCCGGGAGACCTAAGTAAGCATAATTTTTGCCAGTCTTATAGTTCTTCATCTGCTTCATTTCCTCACTACGTTTCATCATTTCTTCATAGAATGTTTCAATGCAAGAAAGCAAGTCTTCTTTTCTATAGTAGACATTTGCCATCACAGAACCTAAGTCCGCAAGGTCAGCATTTTTCGGGTCAAGAATATACAGTTTTGAATCTGTATGAAGCAAGGCTTCAATCAGTGTCAGTATAAAGTAAGTTTTACCGCCACCTGTACCACCAGCAATCAACATATGAGGGAGCTTATCATATTCCCACCATACGTTTTTCATTAAGCGAAGTTTACCATCTTTAGCTTCTACTTCATCAATAGAAATACGACTGGCTATGGTGTCATAGAGCAAAGTATATTCCACATAGGAATCCTTTAACTCTTTATCCGTCAGCTCACAGTACAAGCCACTCTCTAATTTCTTTTCCAAGTGTAAGAGTTGGTCTTGATATTTTCCCAGCGTGATTTTCACCCGTATCTGTATCAAGCCATTTTTAAGTCGATAATACATTTTAGGGAAGTAGGTTATCTTTTCCTTTGTACGACCAGCACTATCTTTAAAGAAACCCTCTGTTTTGACCTGTTCAGATTCATACCACTTGTTTTCAAGTATCATCTTTGCCAGTTTTTGACGGTGGTAAAGTTGTTTAACCGTATCATAGCGAACCCGTTTGAATACAAACGCTACCAGCAAGCAGATAAGAATTGCGACACTGAAACTGATAATTAAATAGGGAATGTCAATCTTATCTGCTTGTGATAGGTTAAAATCCTGCCAGTTGATCTGCTGGATTGTCTTCACATGAAACAGTCCGACAACCAGCAGGAAAACAGGCAGGAGTGACGCTATCGTAAAATGAAAGACTAAATCTTTACCAGATGGGCGAATCCTTTTACCACGCTGTTTCATGCGAAAAAGTCTCCTTTCTACCTAGCGACTATTTGTCTTGTGTCGGTTCTTTCTTTGCTTGTGGTTGAGCTTTGAATGAACTAGAATCCTTTGTCAGCACAATATCGTCTGCCTTGATATACCAGTCAACATCTGCTCCTTGATAGGTGGCAGTAGCAACGGTGTCCGCAATGGGATTGATAAGTTCCACCCGTGCGTTATAATCAAACTCTTTCAAAGGCACGCTGGCAGGAATACTTACTTGAATCATGCGTCCTTGTCCTTTGGATTTTAAGTCATAGGTACGTTCCTTGATTTCATCTGAAACCGACCCGTCTTCATTTTGGATTCTCACTTCACGACGTAGAGCAGAGAATTTCAATTCTCCAAAAGTCGTGTCTTTATCTAATACAATGCCATTTGCTAATCTCATCATTTTTCCTCTCTTTCTTTATTCTTTTATCATGTCGTCAGCATGTAAAAGGTAATTTGTAAAACCACGAGTGCCGATTTTGTAGCCCTCTGCGGTAATACGTGGATTGACTAACTTCACACGTTCCTCAAAGCCGAAATGTTTTTCGCCAGCTTCAGCAGGAAGCACCACCACAATATCATCTGCTCTTTGAACATCAGAATAGAGATTATAGCTTCTTGATAAGACAGTTAGCCGTCCGTTGATTCTTCGCTGAACGACTTTATCCTCGCCAGCAAATTCTAAATTGCCGAATGTTTTTTCCATGTTGGGAATCACAAATTTAAGTTCCATATTTTTACCTATCCTTTCTTTTTTATTGGCTGAATGAATGTTTGATGGTCTTAAAGAGTGGGGAACGACCTTTTGATTCTTGATTTTTTGTTTTCATAAGTTCACTTCCTTTCAAAATCGGGTAAAAAAATAGACACCTCATTTTTTGAAGTGTCTACCTATTAAATATTCAAATTTTATTGGAAGTATCTTTATATCTTCACTTTTCAAGGATAAATCGTCGTATCAAAGCTCATTCATAAGTAGTAAATTAGTAGTAAATTGAGTGGTTTTGACCTTGATAAAGTGTGATAAGTCCAGTTTTTATGCGGATAACTAGATTTTTATGCTATTTTTTATATAAAATTTATATATAGTTTCTAAACTAACATACTCAATATTACCTCTAGTACCAATAATATCTATTGACCAAGAACTATTTTTAAAAATTACTCGATTATCATTAATAGATTTTTTACTATTTTCATACTGATTTAATTCAATTAAGACTATTTTCTTTTCCCTCAATAGTTCATCTTCAGTAATAGAAAGATTGAAAATCCTACTTATCAGTATTTTAAAAATTTTATTGAAATCTTCAGCTAGACAGTAACCACTTAAATTAATATAATCTCTAGATGTCTCTCCTTTAATAGCTGCACCATTCATATCAAACAATTCATTTAGTGATTGTTCATTCCCTGCTCGTATTAGTAAATGTTCAATAAGATGTGAAAATCCTAATTCATTTACTTGCTCAATACTAGTACCTGCAACAAACATCAATGAAAAATATGCAAATTTACTTGCTTGATTTTTTTTAAATATAATTTTCTTATTCATCAATTTTTAGAATCTCCCAGAGTTTACTTTTATCGAAATCATGACCACATGTAGGACAATGAGATTGCTTAGAGAAGTGCTTGAATTCATCTTCCCTAAAACTATAAAAATCAAATCTAAATAAAGTATTCCAAACATTACTATTTTTCTCTGTTACACAATCTAACCATTTCTTCACAACCCATGATGACAATAATAGAATATTAGTTAAAATATTTGCAGTTATTAATTTTCCATCATAGTTTGAAAATTTTTTAACTAAATTTTGAAAGTTATCACTATCTTGTTCATAAAGTAAACAATCAACACAGCCTATATTTTGAATATTAGGATTACAAAATAAGAGTTTACCTGCGCTACGTTGGCTAAAACAGTATATACTAGGGATATTAAATAAATAGCATGCTCTATTTACTAATCTTTGTGCTATATAAGGAGGTTCATCCATACAACAAAATACCCAGTCACTTTCAGAAATTTCTTTTTTTACAGCATCAACAGTGCTCATTTTTAATTTTCTTTTTGTGACTACACACTGATAATTACGTTTTAGAATACAATCTTTTACACAGTCAACTTTATATTTACCAATATCGTTAAAGGTAAACATAGATTGCCTATTTATATTATTTTCTTTAACAATATCATCATCGACTAAATGAAGTCGCCCTACCCCTAATTGGGCTAATTGTAATGCGATATGAGAACCACCGGCTCCACATCCTAGTATGGTAACTTTTAAATTACTCAATTTTTCAAGTAATTTAATCCCACCAATACCTTCACTAGAATAATAAGTTTCTAGTGATTCATTAATTAAATAGTGATCAATTTGATTTACAGGTCTATCTAATATTTCTAATAAATTACGATCAGAAAATTTAGATATATATTTTTCTATAATATTTTCGGATATATCATATTTTTTTCTTAATAAATCTTTAATTTCTTCAAAGCTATTAATTCCATTGCAACAAGAAATTAAATCTGACCAAAAATCTGAGTATCCTGTAATTTCTAATACATCAACATCATCAGCTCCAATTCTTAATCTGTCGTTCTTCCATTGGTAAACGATTCTATCCTGGTTCCATTTTGGGAAATAATTATCCATTTTATATCCTCAACTATTTGATAAAAGCATGCAAGATGAACATGCATGCTTCTGTTATACACGAGAAGTCGATTAATATTATTGACTTCTTTTTTATTAATACAAACTAATTTAAACTCTCTTTTTAAGAGTTTAAATTAACTAAATCTAAAATTATCTTAGATAAAGTACCAATTAGTTGTATCTTCTTCACGAATTTCTTCAAATTCTAACTCCAAAATGTTGAAATCTTCCATAATCATGATCATCACCTCCTTTCTATTATAAAACAATAATCTGATCAAACTCTTCCAATATTTCTGGATTTTGATCATGAGTAATGACAATAACAATTGCATCTTTAATGGATAGAATGTAATCCATTATTTCTTTTGCTTTTATTGGATCAAGGTTACTTGTAGGTTCGTCAAATATATAAACTGAATATGTTTTGACTAAAAACCTAGCTAAATCAATTCGTTGCTTTTCTCCTTCTGAAATGATTTGGTTTGATTGAGCTAGGTTTTTACGAAGGAAGTCTTCATTAAAACCTAAGGATTTTCTTAATTTTTCAGTTAAATGAAGGTTTCTAGCCAATTTGATATTCTCTAGAATATTGCCTTCAATCAGAAAGTCATTTTTTTGCACAAACGCAATATCTTTATATAACTCCTCTGAGGAAATATCAATATTCTGTTTTCCGTTGATTTTTATTTCTCCATCATAAAGATTTTTTGGATAATAATTTAGTATTAATTTTACTAAAGTTGTTTTCCCAGCTCCTGAAGCACCTATAATTGCATAGCGCTTGCCTTTTTTAAATTCATAGGAAAAATGATCAAATAATATTTTATTTTCAATTTCATAATGTAATTGGCTAATAGAAATGGTCGAAATGTTATCACAATCAATTGTACTTGTTTTATGGGAAGTTCCTTGATTTGTCTCATATAGATTTTCCTGGATATTATCAATAATGGACTTGCTACTGCTGATTAAATTTTTATTGTAAAGAATAGATTGTAATGGAGCAAAAACACCGTTTAATAATTGAATACTTGCTACTAGTAATCCAATAGTCAGTAAGTTATTTCTTACAAAAAAGATACCAGCGACCATACAGGATAGTTGAGAGCCAAAACTTAGTAAAATCCCAGTAGTTGAAGCTAAGTCTTTTAAGAATTGATATGTTTTTCTGGACTCTTCAAATTCTAAACTGATTCCCTGAATTTTTTCTTGGGTCCAGCTTTGAATATTTAATAACTTAATTTGTTCAAAACCATTAATAAAGTTTGTCATTTTTGACAAATAGTGATTATTTTGTAGAGAATAATTATTTGTTGATTTAGTCATTAACTTTCCAGGAATTTGTGATAGGAAAACCGTTATACTCGACAATAAAAGGAAGACTAATGCTAATCGCCATTCTATATAAATAATAGCAACCACACTCATGATAAGGCTCCCTAAATTTGCAATTAGAGAGATTTTAGGGATTAATAAATTTTCTTGAATAAGGTCACTGTTTTTGGTGATATTATTTAAGAAATCTGAATGGTTACGGTTGTCAGTTTGGTTAAATTCACGCGATAAATAATGTAATAAGAGACGCCTTTTTAGATCTAAAATAACTTTTTTTACATATTCGTTTTTAAGATAGGAATAGGAAGAAGAAATCAAGAACCACAGTAAAATCGAACCTACAGAAATAGTGATATGAAAGAGTAATCCACTATTTGAATTAGATATACTATCAAGTATTCTTCCTAATTGCAGAGAGAAGAATGTCATTAAAAGAGCACTTGTCAAACTTAATAAAATAATCAAGAAATATAGTAATTTATATTGTTTCATAATCTGGTTCATATCTTACTCCTTAAGTAACTCTGATGAGAATATTATAATCCAAATATGAAAATCAGAAACAAACTTCCCGTATTGGGGACGCAATGAATAGTTTACACTAAATATAAAAAAAATTATAAAATAATTATTTTTTAAAATAAGAGGAGAACTCATATTTTTATTTAACAATGAATATATCACACTAAACCAGATAGAATATACAAGTTAATTTGTACCGAAATTACTATATATTATAAGAAAAATAGAAACTCTAAAGCATTCTGTACACTTTAATTTTAATTCATCTCTTTTTGTTTCTAATACAGAGTATTGAGACTGGATTATAAGCACATCAACAAAAAACTCTATTCAAACCTACCTTTGAATAAAGTCTTTTAACTATCTAAAAAGTTCACATTTTATGCTTATTTATGGAGTTAATGAAGCGCCAACTAAATCCTAGAACCAACATCAGATTGATGAAAAAGTACACAGCCGTAAAACTAGTTAAACCATGTTGTCTGATATCATCAAAATATAAACTAGGTTCAGTAAAGAACAGATAAATTCCATAGACCTCCACGAAAATAAGAAAACTGATAAAACCAATAAGGAAAAGTCCACTGGCAATAAGAAAGAGTCTCCATAAAAGAATGAGAATTCCTCCTACTGCTAAAAAAATTACTGGGATAAGGAGTAAATCATTCATGACTTTCTCCTTTCTAATCAATCAACTGACGATAATGGGTGGCAAGAGAGGAATCAAACTCTTCTAATTTTTGAACTAAGTCCAAATACTCTTCTTTTTCATGTTCTTCAAAGTCCACACCTTGATGATTCTGAAGAGCGATTTCCAATTGACTAGTGAGCTCTCGTTTAGAAAAACTGTAATCCCCTGTCACTTCCTCATAATGTTCCTTTAACTCCTTGTAGGCTTGGTATTCTTCAGGTGTTTGAAATCCCTGTACCAAAGCCTCTTCTAATTGATAATAGGTATCTTCCATCATAATCGTTACCTCGTTTCTTTCTATCTTTATTCTACCGCGCTTTTCTTTTCTTGTCCGCTATTTATATCTATTTTTTAATCTAATTCAAAAGAAAGTTGTTCTTGCTTTTCTTTTCCTTTTTCGTGGAATTGTCGTAAGGCCTGATCAATAATATCTAAATCCGTTTCTGTTTCAATCAATGGCGCGAGTACATCGTATTCGGCCTTTTTAGTTTGATAATCCTCTTCCTTTGGAAAATTTTTCTCAATTTCTACCTTAGCAGTAGTCCATTTATCCTTTAATTCATCCAATAAGTTCTGAGTTTTCACTTGGTCCTCCTTAATGTGATCAATCGTATGCTGAAGCCTTTGAATTGTCCCCAAAGGAGAATACAAATCTAAACTGACAGAATACTGATTTTCTCCTACAATCTTAACAGAGAAGGTTTCAGGAAGAGGTTGATTTGTTGGAAGACTAAGCATTTTAATGCCAAATCCTCGATAGCTGGCTAGGGTTCGGAATTCTTTGCTGTCAGCTTGATTATGACGGATAAGACGGTGTAGGGATTCCCCTGCTTCAGCTCGTTGCTCAAAAGCTTGCTTGCCAACTGTCATAGAAAATGCCTGGTCTTTCGACATTTCAGACTGTTGAATGTCGCCTTCATACTTGCTTAATCGTTTCTCAAGAATGGGCATATTTTCTTCACAGTAGGAGATTGTATGACGATAGTGATCCTTGCTGCGTTGAAAGGCGCGTCGTTGATTTTCTAATAGAGTTAGATCATTCTCTAGTTCCATCTTATATTTGAGATAAGGATTACCTGTTGCTAGTGCCTTAAAATCAGAAGCTGTCATGGTCTGCTCATCAATGTCTTCTGCAGCACGAATCGGCTCCTTAGAAGTCATAATCTGCTTAATATAACGGAGTTTATTCTCCTGAGTTGCCCATAGATAATTATCAAATGAACCTTTGGTAATATAGTGGTAAATATCCACTTCCTTGTTTTCATTTCCCTGTCGGATAATACGTCCATTGCGTTGCTGAATGTCACTTGGTCTCCACGGTACATCTAGGTGGTGGACTGCTTTCATTTTGCTCTGAACATTTAAACCTGTTCCTCCTTTTTCAGTTGAGGCAAGGAGAATCCGCACCTCTCCTGCATTGACCTTTCGAGACAAACTATTCTTCTTTTCATCACTATTGGCATCATGTACAAAGGCAATTTCTTTACTAGGGATTCCTCTATCAACTAATAAAGCCTTAATCTCAGAATAAACATCAAAGCCATTATCTTTTTTCTTAGGTGTGCCAATATCTGAAAAAATCATCTGAGTAGCCTTATTTTCCATTCCCTCACGATAAATTCTTTCAACATTATCCACTACCTGAAGCAGTTTATGATTGTCTGCTAGACTATAACTAGAGTCCAATAAACGCATATCAATAGCTAGTTTCCGTGCCTCACCTGTTATCTTTAACATGTTATCCTGACTCGGATCAACTGTTCCACATTTGACCATATCTGACCTCATAACTAATTCTTCTAAATAGAGTTTCTGGTTTTCAGTTAACTCACTCTCAATAGGGATAATATGAGCTTCTGGAACAGGTAAATCCAACATATCTTGTGTTTGAATGTCGGCTGTTTCTTTATAGATTTTCATCAACTCAGGTAGATTGACAAACTTTTTAAATCGTTTCTTAGGTTGGTACTTATCCCCTGTAGGAGCTAATTCCATAGAGTTTTGAATTTCTCCAAAAGCACCTACCCAAGAGTCAAAATAATCAACTTGATAGCGTTTTAAGATATCTGGTTGAATATAGTTCATCATAGTATATAACTCACTAATAGAATTGGAAACAGGTGTTCCTGTCGCAAAGACAATGTTTTTAAAATCATGCTCTTCCTGAATCTGTCGAACCTTCATTTCCATATCCACGTTCTTCTTAGAGGTTGTATTGGTAATCCCTGCTACATTTCCAAGTCCAGTAATGGGACGAATATTTTTAAAGTGATGTGCTTCATCCACAAAGAGAAAATCAATTCCTAAGTTCTCAAAATCAATAAAACTATCACGATTAAAACGTTGGAGTTCTTCCAATTGTTTCTCTAGACCACTTATTGATTGCTCTGCTTCTTTAACGGTATACTTATTTTCAGAATGTGTTTTAATCTCTCGTAGTTCATTGAGTTTATCCTCGATATAATTCATCTGTCTTTCTTTACTGACAGGGATTTTTTCAAATTGAGAATCTCCAATGATAATGGCATCGTAATCTCCTGTAATAATACGTGACACAAATTGTTTTCTTCTCGCCTTCACAAAATCTTTCTTAGTAGTCACAAAGACCTTTTTAGTAGGGAAAAATTTCATGATCTCTTGGCCAAATTGAGCAGACAAACTAGAGGGCACCACATACAAGGGCTTATGAACCATCCCCAACTCCTTTAATTTAAACCCAGCACCAAGCATGGTCAAGGTCTTTCCTGAACCTACCTCATGAGCTAATAAAGCTCTTTTTTCTTCTACGATTCTTTGAATGGCATTCTCTTGATGAGGGCGAAGGCTGATGTTTTGTGCCAAGCCATCAATGACTAGATGGCTACCGTCATACTCTCGACTAACTGTTCGATTATAAAGACGATTATAGCTTTCCTCAATGACTTGTTGGACTTCTGGATACCGTGAGACAAATTCTTGAAAGAGCTCTTGTAAATGCTGCTCTTTTGCTCTTAGAACAGAGGTTTTTTCCAAATCTGTAATAGTCTTTTTCTTTTCTCCTTCCGTAACAGTCATAGTAATCGTCGGTTGGTTCGAATTAAGTAAATTCTCAAAAATCTTTCTTCCTGTATCATAACGTGACCCACTAACTCCAAGACTACTATCTTTGGCACTTGGATAGCGATAAGCAAATGATGTCCTTAAATGAACCTGGCCATCGACAGGATTCACTTCAATGACTTGTTCAACATCAGGCGAAGACAATTCAAATTCACGATTGGTAAAACATTCAAAGGCAAATTTACCATAAACGGATTGAGGAATCCAACGTGACCCTATTTTAAACTCAATATCTGCCAGATGAATCCTTGGAGGGCGAACAGATTCTAACAAATCTAAAGCATGGTTCCAATCATATTCTTGGTTGTTTTCCTCCACTAATAGTTGAACTACTTCTATCTTGTTGAGAATGTCTCCTGATAAAAACTGGTTTTTAGAAAGATATTTTCTTTCCCCTCTTAAATAGCTTTCTGGATCTATTAAAATCTGGTCACCTAACTCATCTAAAATAGCAGCTTGGCTATGTTCGGGATAAATTGATACCATATAGTCTAAATCAACCCCTCTACCATCCGATAAACTGGAGTTTAAGGCATCTAGAGCAGTTGAAACTCTTGCAATCACTCTCTCTGGCCTAACCAATGCTTTCTCAAAGGCTAAAGATTTTTTATATTTTACTTTCTGATCTTTAGAATCAATGTATTCATCTTCTAAACTTGCTAGTAAAGAATACTTATCGTCACTATCAAATAAGTTCCGATTGACTGAGGCATTCAAGTATCCAAATTGACTTACAAAGCGGTCATAGTCATGATTGAGTTTACTAAGTAATACCTGAAAATCAGCCCGACTATAATCTTGATGACGTTGAATTTCAATTAAGGATTGATAGGTCTCTCTCAAATCAACCATGCCCTTAATGCGACTAATATCCTTATCCGATAAGGGACTTTCATAAAAGACAGTTTTTTTGAACAGTCCCTTATATTTCCCCCTTTTACTCGCTTCTTCTGACTTGTAAACATCTAGTGCTTCCTCATCTGTCAAATGAAGTTGCACGAATCGGTCTATTTTATGTTCAGACAAAGAACTGTCCCAAGCTTTAAAATCTCCCTTCTCATCTACATAATAACTAATTTCGTCTACTTTTGAACTTTTCCGAATGCCATGCGTATCTCGGTAATAAATTTGATTTCCCTCATATCCAAAAGAATAGAGCGCTAAGTCCTCACGTATACGACTTGGGATAGAATTATCCACTTCTTCTTGGATAAAAACAGGTACTTTAAAAGAATTGTCAATTTTTTTAGGTGCTTCCACATTCTCTAATGCTTCCATTATGTCAGTAGCTAATGTTTCTGATACCCCCTTAACATTGAGGGTTCCTCCATTAAAATTACGTACCTCATATTGACCCAAAACTTGTGTGTTGTATTTCCCATCAAAATAAGGATTAATCCAGACACGCTTATCCTCCTCAAAGAGAATAGAACCACTAAAAACAAGTTCCTCCTCATTAAGATTCTTTGCTTGATCCTTTTGAAAGAAGAGGAGGTCTGTGGTTACACGAGTACCTGCAATCGTTTTAAAAGCCGTATCCGGCAACCGAACTCCTCCTAAAAAATGAGTGTTGGTTTTAATCTCTTGTAAGACATTATCTGTCCGCTTATCCATTGTCCCAATAGATGAGATAATCGATACTTGTCCTCCGTCTCTTACTAAATCAAGTGAGTGTTTGACAAAGTAATCATGAATCATATAAGGTTTATCATAGTTTTTATCGGCAATCCGAAAATTTCCAAATGGAACATTCGTTAAGACTAAATCAAAACTATTATTTTGATAGGGAACTTCTTCAAATCCTCGCACTTCAATATGGGTATTGGGGTGGAGTTGTTTTGCGATTGCGCCTGTCACACTGTCTAATTCAACCCCATAAAGTTCTGATTTCTCTCGTATACTTCTAGGCATCGCCGCAAAGAAGTTCCCAGTCCCCATAGAAGGATCTAAAACCCTTCCTCCCTCAAAACCATCATCCAGTAACTTTTGCCAAATCTGGCGAATAATCATTGGGTCTGTATAATAGGCTGTGAGAGAACTTTGTTTCATTGTCGAGTATTCTGATTTACTTACTGAGCTCTTGAGAGTTAAACGTTCTGTTTCATACTTTGGATTGAGTTCATCAAAAAATTCATTGGCAAGGCCACCCCATCCGACATACTTGGCTAGTAGTTCTTGTTCTTCTGGATTCGCTTGTCGTCCCTCTTTTTCTAATCTTTTAACAAGTTCAATTGCGGCGATATTCGTTTCAATTTTTTCTCGATTTGTCTTAGGATAAAAGTCCTCTAAATCATCTGGAAAAACAAAATCTTGAACGGGGACATCCGTCTCTTCTATATCTGAAATAAGCGTTTCTGTTTCCTTATCCTTTTCACTATCTTCTTCCAGATAGGAAAACAAATCTATTTCCTGGCTTTCACTTGGTGATTCAATCTCAATATCTGAATCTTCTTTTTCAAGTTCTACGAGAGACAATACTTGTTCAATCTCTTCCAAACTGTTCAAGTATAAGATAGGATTCTCTTCAAATAACAGGTTGGAATCATTGAATAGCTCTAGGCGAACTAAGTCATTTAACTGTGCATTTTCAATCGAAACCAACTGAAATACTTGTCCTTTATAACTTACCTGTGAACCGATTGGATATTCCTTCAAAGCTTCTTCTACAATTTTATCTACTTTAGATAGGGAATGAACTTCCACATTTTCTTCTACCTGGTCAATATTATCTAAAGGTAAGACCGCTTCCGTTACTTGCTTAGACTTTTCTCTTATAGCCTTTACTTCATCAAAATGAGTAATAATCTTTAGCTTTTGTGTCAGTGGGAGTTGTGTGTAGTTTTCTTCATGATGGACAAGATCCGTAACACTATCTAAAGTAGCCATCAATTCTGAACCCAAATAAGCTAGAACATCTCCCTCTTTTTCTTCAAAATGAATCTCAAGAACTTCTTTTTTAAGCTCTTTTGAGTCAACCATTAGAAGAAATTCCTCTATATCTCTACTAATACGGTCAGATAGATTATTCGCAACCCGATAGACATTGACCAAATTGACATCCTGATTCTGATGACATACAAGCTCACTTAATGATGTTAGCTTCTCTTTTTCAGATTGGATGTAAAATCGAGTGGAAAGGTTATAGGTTGCGACTTCTAGCACCAAGTTTTTCTCCCAATTACTTAATTGAGATAATTTATCTAAACCTACTTGTCCAAAATTTCTTGTGTAACTTTCTAAATCTTGGTCATTATTTTCAGAACTGGCCTCTAGAAAAGAAACAATATCTTGTTCAAAAGAATAGACATGAGGTATCTCTTCTATCTTGCCCTCTTCAGCCAAAAAACTCTCTACCAAGTCCTGCCATTTCTCGTCAAAATGTTGCGCTTGATAACGAAGAAATAGGTCCATTTTCTCCCTATCTTTGGGAATTGTTCCACGAAACATAGCTAATATTTCCTTTACTTCCATACTCGCTCCTTTCATCTATACGAAAATAGGAGAATCATCTGATTCCCCTACAACTCTATCTCCATTTCAACTTCTTGAGGACTGGTTTCTAAATCACTAGACAAAAGAGAAACGGCATCTGTTCTCATGTAGTAAGTATATAAGTCTTCAAGGTCTTGTTGGTTTTCAATCCCTGTTTCAATACTAATCAGAGCCTGTATAAATTCCTTGTAGTGACTTTCCATCATATCTGAAATCTTTTGTTTCATTTCCATAAATACTGATGACGGCTCGGTTAGACTTGTTTGGTCTATGTCCTGTAAATCCTTTTCTAAGGGATTGGTTCCTTCTTCTACTTCCACTAAATCTGAACGACCATCACCATCAGAATCTGCGCTAAGAGGATTGGTTCCTAGCGCCAATTCTTGAGCATCAGTCAATCCATCTTGATCCGAATCACGTTGATAAATGGCTTCCATATACTTCCTTCTTTCCTAGTTAATCTTTTTTCACTCCAATCCTACCAAATATTCCTTGAAAGAAGTATCACAAATCGAGTAGGGGATAATCTCTAGCCCCTCTCACACCACCGTACGTGCCGTTCGGCATACGGCGGTTCAACTAACTTTTAACGCATGTCGTTCAAGGTAATAATCCAAACACGAAACCAGTCCACGTTTTTCGTGGGTGCCCACGGAGGACTTACACCTCAGATGCACGACATGCCCGTCGTACAACAAAAACGGTTCATTACCTAATATGGTAATGAACCGTTTTTGAGAATATAAAGAAAGATTTAGATGTGATAAACCTAACTCAAATTACTTATTAATGTACTGAGTAACGTTTTGCAATATCCGCGATATTATCAGCGATAAGGTCTGAAGTCAAATGAGAGCCTCCATTATCCAACTCTTCAAACCAATTCTTCAATACAACATTTGTGACAGAAGAAACAGTATCAGGAGTAATGCGATAATTCTTCCGTAAAAACTGTTCTACCTCAACTCTAAGAGCTTGTTTTTCATTTGTCAAAATCATATCGTGTCCTCCTCAACTAAGATTAGTTTATTTGCAATTTTTTGATCACATATACAAAGTTGTGTATCACCCTGATATTTTCCCAAAAGAATATCAGCGGTTTTTTCTAAGGAATTTACTCCCATAAAATAGTCATCTAAAGTGACTTTCAAACGAGTAACTTGACCATCAAGAACTGGGCCAAATACTGCTGAAAAATTATGAAAATTAATTCCAGCCTTAGCGTCTAACTTCAATCTATTTTTATAAACAAACTGAAAGTATTCTTTATCAATTTCAAAAATCTTCGTTTCAACATCATTAGAATCTTGAAACTGATAACTTAAAACAACAGGCTTTACGTTTGGATTAAAAGGAAGTTCATCTTTTGTTTTTCGCTGAGCCCATTTAACAGCCTGATCAAATTTAGATGTCACATAAAATCCTATACCAAAATCACAGTTCCGTTTACTATGATAAACATCTATTCCATCTTTTAAAGATGTAACCTGAGTAGATGTCGTTCCGTGATACCAAACGGCTGTGTTGCTAAATTGATTACTAAAGCTTAACTCTCCCATAAATTAATTATATCATTTTACTATAATTTATGCACGTACTATTTTATAAATTTCATCACAGAGCATATTCAAATAATTAGTAGCAATTTGATAAAATTTCATACATAGTTGTTATTATCACTAAAAAATAGGATTGCCTGCAGACAACCCTTTAAAACTTCCAGTAAGGCACGGAATCTCCTGATGAGTATTTTCTTTTTAGAGTCGGTATTACTCTCCGACTACTTCTAATTAAATTAGACTAGAAACGATACTGGTGTCAAGTAAAAACACTATTTCAGATTAATTTCTCTCAGTAGTGCTGCCACCAGATTACGAGCTTTTGGCAAGCGATAGAAACCTGTAGAACCTTTAATCCCAATCCTCGCAAACATATCTTCAATACTCTCATCAAACTCTTTAGCAAGCAAGCACAAAGTGATATCATACAAATCCCTATCTGCTTGTCTTACAATAGATTGACATCCTATCAGGCTATCACATCAAGATACTCAACTTGTATTCTCACTCTGATACTTCATCAGCACATAAGAAAAAGCCTTACCTAAAAAGCTTTTCTTAACACCTTTCGTTCCAAGGTTTCTAGGCTTTTACGAGCAGAGCAACACACTCCACGTGTGCTGAGAGCTTTCTTCTATACTAATAGACGAAAGGGTGTGAAAATGATTTTTAAATGATACTGTGGAACGGAACAGTAGCCCTAGTATTGACTACTGTCGTTTCTATTCATATTGGCTATTCTAGGACTGAGATGAAAAAATCTATAAATGCTCAGAATAAAATTGAACCCGCAAATCTCCCCAAAACAATGGTGAGTCATGTATTTGTATTATTCCGAAAAAATACACCTCTGGTGCAGTGAGACAAATTGGTGTATCTTATAGTGGCTTCGTAGATGAAAGCTATACTCTACTATCACTCTTTGATGATGTAGAACAAATTGAAAAAGATAATAGACTTCAGACAGCTATTGATGTTGTCAGAGAACAGTTTGGTTTTTTAGCCATACAAAAAGGAACCGTCCTAACTGAAGGTTCCAGAAATATTGAACGCAGTAAACTTATCGGTGGTCATTCCGCGGGTGGATTGGAGGGATTAAAATGAAACAAGAAAAAAATACAGTACAATTTTCAGAAATCCGTAGCAAAGGATGTAATGATATTGAAATGCTTGAAAGATTTTTACATGGAATCGTTGAAACAGCAACTTCAAAACTTCGTCAGAGAAAACTCAAAACAACTGAAATATCGATACGACTAGTACATGCTAAATCTGAAAACCGATTACCATTGGAATTTACATTTAGCATTAAGCCAACAAGCTCATCTGTGATAATCTATACTGAGGTAATCAATCGCTTTAAAGAATGTTACACAGGTGGGGGAATTCAAGGTTTTACGATTCAATTTGATAAAAATACCCTTGCCTCTGCATAGAAAGGATTTGATATGATTGACCGTTCATATTTACCATTTCAATCAGCAAGAGAGTACCAGGATACAAAGATGCAAAAATGGATGGGCTTTTTCCTATCTGAACATGCATCAGCACTCTCTGATGATACAAACAAAGTAACGTACATGTCTGACTTATCACTAGAGAAGAAATTATTACTCCTCAGTCAAGTATACGCCGGGCAGCTACGCACACGCATTCAAGTGATTGAAAAAAACAAGCGTGTTTCCTACACTGGAACAATACCAAGTCTGACCAAAGATTTCATTTTGATAAAAACTACAACAGGTCACATCAATTTGAAATTAAAAGACATTATTAGTATTGAACTTGTCGAGGAGGTGCTCTATGAATCAGCTTGAGTTTCAGCGTAATCACCTACAAATGGACTATTATAGCGAGAGCTACCAAGATTTTGAACGTGACTTCTACCGCTACTCTAACATGAATATTCCATTGACCTTCCTAACTGATGATATCCTAAAAACAATGGCGACTTCACGTAAGAATTACTTTGTCCTCAATAAGGAAAAGTCCAGAGATAACCGCGATCACTTCTTCATATTTGAAGTAAGTACCGTAGATGAGAATCCGCTAATCTATCATTATACATATAAGAAAACTACAATATATTTAGCAGAAAAATAGGAGCAGTTCAATTGACTGTTCCTATTTTTAATATTCATAAAATCTAAAGTCTTTATACTCTTTAACAATGGAGTCGCCAACCAGAACAGACTATACTGACCAGCGACTACCTTAAATTTAATGTTTCAGATTTATTTTCTTATCTCTAATTTCATAAACTACATCTGCTACATTTTCGAGTAATCGTTTATCGTGGGTGATAAACACGATAGTTCCGGTGTACTCCTTCATTAGTATTTCCAAAGCCTCTAAACTTGGTATGTCAAGGAAGTTACTGGGTTCATCCATTATTAGGATGTTATATCTACCCATGAGCATTTTAGCAAGCAACAATTTTATAATTTCTCCACCGCTTAAAACAGATAAACTTTTTCCAATATCGTTCTGTTTGAACCCCATAGATGCTAGCACTGAACGAATTTCTGATATATTGTAGTCACAATCCTTCTGCATAAACTCCATAACATTCTGATTACTGTTGTACTTGTAACCATTCTGTGCAAAGTAACCTATTTTTGCCTTAGGCGAAATAGAAATTCCTTCTTCATGGTTTAAGATCATTTGGATTAAAGTTGTTTTTCCGATTCCATTACCACCAGTTAACGCCACTTTTGCTCCTAACGGAATTTGAAAAGATGCATTTTCAAACAGAGCCTTATCCCCAAATACTTTATTAATTTCTGCACCGACTATAGGGTATGGATTATGGAGCTCCAATGCTTTACTTTGCCTGAAACGAATTCTGCGAATGCCTTCCGGAGCTTCTACTTTTCCTAAGGCCGCAATCCTGTGCTCTAGGGTTTTAGCAGCATTATACATCTTTTTTTCCTTACTTCCTATTGATTTTTGATGAGCTAAACGCCCTCCGTCTTCAGTACTTTTTTCTTTGAAGAACCTTTTGCCTTCTGTTCTATTTTACGAGCCTGTTTTCGCTTTTCCTCCGCAGCCCTTTCCAATCGGGCACGTTCCGCAATAAATTGTTCGTATTCTGCAGCTTGGCTCTTACGTTCTTCCTCTTTCTGACGAAGATAATCAGAATAGTTTCCCCAATACTCAGTGATTTTGCCATCTTTCAGTTCCCATATTTTATCTACTATTTCATCAAGAAAATAGCGGTCATGGCTAATAACTAACAGTGCACCTGTAAAATATTTTAGCTGTCCTATTAGAAAATCAATTCCTTCACGGTCTAAATGGCTCGTAGGTTCATCCGCTAAAATACCATGAACCTGTGCCGATAAGGCCTGTGCTATTTTAAGCCTTGTTTCTTCACCACCGCTCATAGTCTGTATATTTAATTGCTCAACACCTAGCTTGCCTACAAGTGCAAAATCTTTTTCCTCCTGCAGAGTTACTTCGTCCAACTGGGGAATATAGGCAAGTTCACCCAGACGATTCATTTTACATCCTGGGGGAGTTAATTCTCCTAAAAGTACCCTGAGTAAAGTGCTTTTTCCAGCACCATTTGCTCCTACTAAACCAATACGGTCATAATCATATACTTCTAATTCATTTATATCTAAAACATCGCGTCCTTTGAATTCCACACGAATGTCTTTTGCTTTTAATATTAATTCCATAACATTTCCTCCTGTCTATAATCGCATGCTTTCATTTGCTTGTATGCAGGGAAAACCCTGCGATTTTAGCAGGAAGAGTTACATGAAAATAAGATACATAAATATTCCTCCAATATTGTTTATTTTAAATCTAATTTTCTAACCTCAGTTATCATTTGGCAAACTATAGCAATGCCAATAATTAAAATACCTGATAGTAAAAACCAATGATTTACACCGATTTTATCAGCAAAGAATCCAGAAAGAATTAACCCAATTGGCATAGCAAGTGACATGATACTTCCGATCAAAGAAAATACACGTCCTAAATATTCAGGCTTAATTTTCTCCTGAAAAAGAGCTGTTTGCACACCGCTATAAAATGGCACCGAAAGCCCCATTATTGCACAGCAAACTACGAATATTACAAATCCATTTGGAGGAAGTATTCCCGAAACGGCTAAACTGGTCCCCATTATAAAAAATGAACTTGTTATTAGTAATACATGCTTTTCGAAGCCCCCTAATCTTCCTAATAATAAGCCTCCTGCTAGCATCCCAAATGCAAAGGAAATTTCCGTAATAGAAATATGCACAGGCGTTCCATTAAAGTGTTCCATGCTTATTAAAGGAAATAGTGCATTGATTGGCATATAAACAAAAGTATATAGTGTTCCTAAGAGTAATAAGGCAAACAATCCTTTGTTTTGTCTCAGAACCACAACTCCTTCTTTCATCTCCCTTATGAAATTTGGTTCTAAACTTTGCACTTGATTACCCAGCTTAGGTATACGTACAATTGCTACCGTAATAGATGCAATCACAGCACCCAATACGTCGATGGCAATAATAGCATTTAAATCCCAAACGGAGTATAAGAGTGCTGCAACTGCCGGACTAACAATATAGCTTATAGACTGCAAAGACTGACTATAGCCTGCGCATTTCGTTAGCTGTTCTTCTGGTACTAAAAGTGGTGTAACCGCATTGAGTGCTGGGGTATGAAAAGCTGTTCCAATGCTACGGATAAACAATACTATCATAATCATCCAGACAGGTAGCTCCATACAGAATGCAACAATAGCAAGCACTGCACCAGCTGCTGCGATAATTAAATCGGCACCAATCATTATCTTCTTCCTATCATGACGATCCACTAGCACACCAATGGCAGGTCCCAAAATCGCATAGGGTAAAAAACCTACTAATGAAGCCATAGACAAGACCATCGCAGATCCTGTTTTTTCTGTAAGGTAAAAAATAATCGCCATTTGCAGGATGGCACTAGTGATTAATGATACTGCTTGCCCTGCCCATATTGCATAAAATTTTCGTTTCCAATTGTTGTATTTTTCCATTTATATTATCTCCTGCATATTATTTTGCTTGAATTTCTATTTTGAATAGCATTCTAGGCAATAAAAAATGCAGGCCAAACCCCACAATGTGGCTTTTGGTCTGCATACATACAATTTGGAAACATTCATATTAAAGACATAGTTAAATAAAGGTATAGTTAAATAACCAATATCCTCACCGTAACTAATGAATGCTCAATATCGTATAAATAAGCACAACAAAAAAGCCTATCATCGGGTATAGATTCTGCTTTTTTTATTGCCAGCTTATCTTAAACGCATTGAGGCTGTCATAGTTTCGGTTCCTCCTACATCTTTGTTTATATCAATTTATAGTATAACACAACAAGATGATATGTTCAATATAAAAGTTATGGAATGAGACTCATACTTCCAATTCGATGCCAGATTTAAAGGATATGACGAAGTTTTCTTCATAGACTGTAACGCTCTGGATTATCTTCCTTAGTAGCAAGCGATTAGCTTTCACAAAATCTTCTGTTTGTAGTTTTAAAAATTCATCAGGATTTTCTAACTCAACCTCAAAATATTTCATTTTACATTCCCTCATTTCATTTATTGATAAATTGAGTTTGCAAAAAAGAGTGGACAATTTTTGTCTACTCTTAACCTTTAAAATAGTTTTTTTTAATCGATTTGAAGTTGCCTAAATTATTACTTATTCGGTAAAATGAAGTATTGCTTTCAACAGATTTCCTTCAACTACACTTCACTTGATTCAAACAAGGTGGGTACATTTCTATTCCCACAAACTCCTTGTCAATGGAAACAAACACGTACCCACAGGGTAAATGGAAATAGAAACTGATAATTTCTAGCTATCACTTCTACTCATTCCAAAAATTTTCTCACTCTGATACTTACCCACCATAAAGCAAAAAGCCTTGCAATCAAGGCTTTCATTATCCCTTTCGTTCAAAGGTTTCTAAGCTTTTACGAGCAGAGCGACACACTCAGCGGTTCGCTATCTCCGTTCTGTCTGCGTGCTAGCACTTGTCAATCACGGACAGCTATCGCATGGGCGGAAGTAAATGCTAATCTTCGTCGTTTTACTCCTTGACTAGCAAACTTACCGCCTCAACATGATGCGTATTCGGAAATCTAATTATACTATTTAACGTCTTAACACTTTTTAACGATTACATTATTTCAAGTATAGACTGACATATTATCATCACATGAATTCTTTCCACTTCTTTCAAGAATAGATAGAGTAGGGGATAATCTCTAGCCCCTCTCACACCACCGTACGTGCCGTTCGGCATACGGCGGTTCAACTAACTTTTAAATCATTTCGTTCTAAGTAGTAATCCAAGCATGAAACCAGTCCTCGTTTGATGAGGATTTGTTTTGATATAGCTCGTTTGAGAACTGACTTCTGAGCTACTAATTGATAATGTTCTCCCCAGCCAGATACCTTATCTACTATCCATTTAGGAACTCCTAACTTAAGCAATCCCCATAATCGTCTAGATTTTTTCTTCCATTGCTTCCAGACAATCACTCGTAGGCGATCATCTATGCTGGTGACTATACTTTTCATATTTCCCAATGAGAAATAGTTTATCCATCCTCGAATTGACAAATTCAGTTGCTCAATACGTCTTGTTAAGTCTATACTCCATTTACTCTGTGTTAGTTTCTTCAATTTAAGCTTAATATTGAAGAATACTATCTTGATGGGGGCGACTTTTCCAACCATCTGATGATTTCCAGAACCCAAAACCTAGATACTTCAGTTTACTTGATCTCACAATCTTGGTTTTAGTCATATTGACTTTCAATCTGTCGTTTTCTCTTTCTAGCGACAGACATCAAACTGTCTCTTCCCAGACTGTTTGAGTATTCCCCCTTCGCTCCACTTCCATTACAGAAGTTTCCTCACTACTATGGGCTCGGCTGACTTCTCATGATTCGTTGTTACTACGCTTTCAGCGCTCATGAGACCTCACGGGATAAGTCGTACATCTTTCCTCGTTTATACAAGATATGAGGACGTTAAAAGGTTACAGTGAAAATAGGAAATCTGACGCAGAGTCTTTAGACTCTAGGAAGATTTATCTTTTTCACACAAACCTTAGTCCGAATTAAATTACTCTCGTGATTTACGCATATAGGTTACGACTACCTTTTTGGACTTTAGAGTTTCGCGACCCCTTATCCGCTATATACGCCTTACTATCACGTTCCTGTTCGTAGAGCCACGATTTCACTATCCCTTCCTCTCCCCGCTACCTCACGTTAGTCAGGCTTGGGAATCGCTATTGAGTTCACCGGTAGCGGGTGCCCACGGAGGACTTACACCTCAGATGTACGACATGCCCGTAGTACCGAAAAAAGCACCCATAAGGTAAACTTTTGAGTGCTTTGAAACGTTGATATAATCGTATTTATTAACGTTTTGAGAATTGTGATGCCTTACGAACTTTCTTAAGACCTGATTTGGAAAGTATGGGTTTCAGTTGGAATAAAAACAGCGTAATATCAAGGTTTTTCAGAACTAAATCTACTTATTAATTTCTAAAAATATGAATCAATATTTTTTAAATAGGGGAATAATTTAGTTCAGTAAAAATTAACTACTGCACTTCAACATTATTATAGCAGGTTTTATTAGCATTCCCTAAAAAATGTAGAGATTAAAATCATATCACAGGTATAAAGTAAACGCATAAAAATAAGGATCAATCTAAATTCTTTTAAGAAACTATTCTCATTAACTATTTTCCATTTCATTCATTAATCCATTGATTAAGATGTAAATCAAAAATCACTAATAGTATCAGTGACCTTTGATTCTTAAATTGAATTTTGCTCCTTTAAAATAAAGTCTTTAAACGCATTATTGAAAATAGTGATAGCTTTAGAAGCTTTTCTGCTCATTAAGTAAGTAAAAGAAACGGGGGTTGTTACTGTAGTGGTTTCAAGATGAGCAATCTTATCTGTAAAAGTCTTTTTTAAGTAAAGGGGCAGAAAGGAAATGCCTTGATTCATTTCTATTAGTTTGGCAGTTACTGTAATATCATTGATAGTAGTGAAATCGGCTTCTGGGACTAGCTCAATGATTTCTTTTTTTAGATTTTCCCAATAGACGGGGTGGTTATCGGATAATATTTTATAGTTTTTAAATAATTGTAATTCGTCGCATTTGACTGTTGTTTTAGGATAAAAGAGGGCAATCTTTCCTTCACAAATTTGTTCGGATATGATTTTTTTACTATATGGAACTTCTCTATCAATACCAATATCGAATGTATTCGTTTCAATAGCTTGTTCAATATGGCTATTTAGCACGGATACAGAGATATCAATATCTGGATAGCGCTGAAAGAATTCCTGTAAAAATTGTGGTAAAAGGTATGTGGCAATGTAAGGAGATACGGCTATTTCTATATGAAATTGTTGTTTTTTATTTTGTAGCCTAATCTTTTGAATACTTTGCTCATAGGTTTGTATAAGATTTTCAGCAATCTCTATAAATTCTCTTCCAACAGCAGTTAGTGTCAAGTTTCTTCCCACTGTTTCGAAAAGTTGAACTTGAAGGTGCTTTTCTAATTTCTTAATTTGTTGATGTAGTGTTGGTTCGGTAAGAAATAGCTCTTCGCTGGCTTTACGATAATTGAGATGTTTTGATAATACCAAAAAAGTGTAATACCAATCTAAGTTCATAGTTACCCCTATTTATAAATTTTTTCTTAATGATTTCTAAACTTTTTTCAAATTTTAAAATACCTTGATATAGTATACCATATTATTACAGATAGGAGCTCGTATCTAATAAAATAAGGAGTGAGGTATGATATACATTCAAGATAATACAATTAGAGATGGTATGCAGCAAACGTCGATTAAGAAAGATGTTGCAACTAAGAAAAAGGTTATTACTGAGATTAGTAAATCCTAAATTCATTCGGTTGAGATTGGTATGTGTGATACTATTCAAGATTTGAATATTTTAAAAGGCTATATGCGTATATTAAGAAAAGATCAATCTGGGGTAGTTTTAACTCGCTTGATTGAGAGTAGTATTGACTTAGCATTCCAGCTGTATAGTATGTTTCCTAATACGGTTATTAAACTACTGGTACCTGTTTCTAAGATGCATATAACCGAAAAATTAAAAACTAGAGAGGATATCTATCTAAAACGCTTAGAGAGAATTTTGGATTATTCTAAAGAAAAATCACTGCATGTAGATATGGTCTTAGAAGATTCAACACGTGCTAATAGAGAATTTTTATTCCAAGTATTAGATATTGTTTCAAACTATGAAGTAGGATTTGTAACTTTAGCAGATACTGTTGGATGTTCTACGCCAGATGAATATGGAAAAATGTTTAGTGATATTCATAGTAGATTTCCAGCTCTAAAGTTATCAGCGCATTGTCATAATGATTTAGGATTAGCAACAGCTAATACAGTAGCTGCGATTATGAATCATGCAAGTCAGATTGAGACAACCTTTTTAGGAATTGGGGAACGTGCTGGTAATACATCTTTAGATGAGGTGATTGCTATTTTACAAAAGAAGAAGTTTGATGAAATTGACTTTGATTTGCAGACTGTATATCAACTGTCTATAAAGATAAGTGATATTTTAGAGTATGATGTAGCACCCACTAAACCTATAATAGGGAAGAATGTCTTTGTACACGAATCAGGAATTCATCAAGATGGAACTATGAAAAATATTGAAATGTACCAGTATTTATTGCCGAATGAATTAGGAATTCCTAATTCCACTAATTATACAATTAGTGGAATATCTAGTAAAAAGGTTTTATATAGATATTTTGAATCGTTAGTAGGAGGTGATGTCAATATTGATGAACTAATAGGTTTTTATAGAAAATTGAGTAAAATTACTGATAAGCTTAGTCCAGAAGATTGTTTAGAATTGTTTAAATTAGAAAGAGGTTAATAGTGAAAATTTTAGAATTAAATCAGGAGAATTTAGAAATTCTCAAATCTAAATTAAACGCTGGATATCCCATCATAGTTCCAACAGATACTAACTATAATTTGTGTTGTCTTCCAGATAATAGGATGGCTATTAACCGAATTTTTGAATATAAAATTCGGCCTAAAAATAAGCCTCTCTCTATTTTCATGTCCAATCCTAATGATTGGGAAAAATATGGTAAGACTTCACAAACAAATTTAATGAAATTATTGGTCGATGAGTTTTGGCCAGGGGCACTAAATATAGTGGTAGAAAATATTAGTCCATTTCATTATGCAATAAATGATAGTTCCACAATTTCCTTGGGATGTGTTCAAAATGAAGTTTTTAGAGAATTTGTAGAATATTTAGGAGGAGTAGTTGCAATTACCTCAGCTAATATCTCTGGAACAGCTGATGACCTACTTATCACAGAGGAGGTCGCTGATGAACATATGGGAGATAAAGTTGATTATTTGTTAAAATCAAATGTAGAATCATTGGCTACTAAATCAAGTACTATAATAAAAGTTAATGATATTGGAACTGTCACTGTTTTGAGGGAGGGAGATATTAGCAAAAAAGAAATCCAAAATGTATTACAAAAGGAGGGATATGTAATTGAAAAATAAGTTGGGAATAATATTCTATCGGATTTTATCAAGGGCATATTTCTATTTACCCTTTTTATTAATAATTTTATATTCAAAAGGATACTCAATTATAGGTATAGAATTATTGATGTCTTGTTATGGAATAGGAACGTTTGTAAGTTCTACTTTTATTAAAAGGTACATTAGCAATATTCCATCAAAGAGATTATTAATTCTGAGTGAAGTTGTCAAATTAATTGGATTAGGGTTATTAAGTTTATCTGATAGTACAATTTTAATTGTTATTGCTCAACTATGCTTAGGAGCAAGCTATTCTATTGGAGCTGGTGAGGATACTAATCTTATCCAGTACTTCTTAGATTCTGAAGCAACTGATTTTCAAAATAGAACAAATGGCTATATGTTCATCTCATTATTATTTTCTGGAATTATTGGGGGGACTCTTTATAAACTGAATCCTAATTATCCGATTTATGCCACGATTATTGCCACGATTATTAATACAATATTACTTTCTTTATTAGTACCTCTAGATTATAAGAAAGAGCAACGTGAATTTAGAAATACTACTAAATATCATTTGACGAATTTTGAAAAATATTGGGTTGGTCATTATGTTTTCCTAAGAGGAATCATCCTAGGACTATTTACAGGATTTTTACCATTTTATTTTTTTACAGATCTGCATATTTCAACTCAATATTTTGTCTTAATATTGGCTTCATACACTTTGATGGGAAATATCTCCTCGAAATTTTTTGTTAATAAGAATAGATACTTTTCTTCCGTACTATTGTTCCCATCTTTGCTATTATTTCTTACCAACAATATTATTTGTATTTGTTTAGGTATGGTTTTATTGGGGCTATCGTCTGGAATTACTAGACCTCAGACTATTAAAATGTTAAAAGAGAGTAATAGCAAATTGTCTATTGTTATGAAAATTGCAGAAGTGTATTATGCTTGTTTTAATATCATATTTCTTATGTTAGGAGGTCTCTTATATTTAAATTTTAATTTTGAAGGGGTAATATGTATGTCGCTAATCGCTTTAGCTATTTATTGTATATTTAGCTTTATAATTCTTAAAGGAGAAAAAAATGAAAATTAAAACAACATTTAATAATATTTTACCAAAGGAGTTTGGAAAGGAAGCAAAAAGGGAAGATATAATGCAAGGAAATCCGGTTCGTTCTTTTGCGTTTGAAGTTGATAATTTACCCAAAGGTACTGAATATATCGCTTTTACTCTTATTGATTATGATGCCATTCCTGTTTGCTCTTTTCCTTGGATTCATTGGAGCGTTGCTGATTTAAAAGTTAATGGTGATAGTATTCAGATTGAAGAAAATATGAGCCGAATTGGTCAATTAATTCAAGGTAAAAATAGTTTTTCTAGTCAATTTTTAGATGGTGATTTTTCTGAAATTGATACAATGTTTGTTGGACCGACTCCACCTGATCGAGACCATAACTATACTTTAAAAGTGTTTGCATTATCAGAGAAAACAGGACTAAAAAATGGCTTTTGGGTTAATGAATTACTAAATAAAGTAAAGGATTTAACTTTGGGTACGGTTGAGTTAGACCTTATTGGAAAATGTTAAAGTCATGATTGGTAAACCTAAATAAATTAAACGTTTAGGTCTTGTTATTATCTTGTAAAACCAGTAAAGTAGCTAATTCTACTATTTTTAGGGGAGTTAGTCACAAAGAAAATCAAACAGTTAGACTGACTGTTTGAGTATGAAAAAAGCAGATAAAAAATCCCTTGAGTAAATAACTTGAGGGATTTTAAAGGTTGGGATAGGGTATTGAAAAGCTCGTACAAAGTATAATAAAAATCCCCACCAAATTTTGAAAATCTATTGAAATGTATTGAAGTTTATTAGCAGAATACATAAGTGGAAAGCTTAATTTTAATACATTTAGAAGATTATTGAAAAATAAATATCACACTTTCATTCTTATTAAAATCCTTATAACTGTATTTTGAATGATTTTCCCCAACCAAGCATCCCTCTCTCTTATAAAATATATACATTCAGTTGTATGAAATGTAATATTGTTCTTATCAGACTTGAAACTTTTACCAATCCAACTATTTATCTTATACATTTAATTTAAACCTATAGTATCCTATTTTCTTAATATTCTACAGTGTAACACTGCATTTATATTATAACGCTAGTATGTTCAGAAAAGAAATACTTTGTAAGCCAATATCTGTTATAACGGAAATTGTTAGAGATGTCTATCATAACAGAAATTGAGATAATGTCCATAACTTCCCTGAAGATAAATTATGTAGTCACAAACTATTTCATATCCAATCTAGTGTAGGTTGTTTGGAGCATATCATCAACAAAAAAGAGAACGAGCTAAAACTGCGTTCACCTTAAAATGGTAATACATTACTATCAAAGTAAAAAAGATGACTTACAGAACCTGTAAGCCACCTAGTCAGTCGGTTTATTCTGGTGTCTGCCACCGCTTGGCCCTTACGTCCAAGATTGCTATCGGATTTTGTTCTGGTGTCCGCCACCGCTTGGCCCTTATGTCCAAGATTACTATCAGATTGACCGTGAGCCAACCACTCATCTACACCATTATTCTAACGAATATGAGCTACAAATGCAAGAGAAAAACTTATTTTGGATTTATACACTATAGAAAACATACACTATCTTCAGATTGAACTTTTGTTCAAAATAAGCTATAATGAATTTAAGTAGAAACAGGAGGTCGAACAAATGGCTACAATCAGTTTAACACGTGATATAAAACTAACAAACGAAGATGCTCTAAAAATTCTTAATCATAAACCATCTAAAAAGCTACAAGCAGTCTTGAAATCTATTGAATCACAGGACGCTACCGCTCCAACGAAAAATAAACTCATTTCAAAGTATCTGTAAGATGACAATTCAAGTAACACCGCTTAAGCAATATCTTGAAAATATTCAAGTGCTAGCTCCTGATAAAACTGAGAAACAAGTTCAGGAGCTATTTAAAACTATCATTTTAGAAAATGTTGATTTCAACGGTAATGAAGAGATGTTGACTTATCTATCTGATAAAGCTCCAAATTTTGAAAAACAACATCGTTCTCGTAATTTTATCGTTGAAGAAACTGAAACAAATAACATCATAGGATTCTTTAGTTTATCTCTCAAAGTTGTTGATATTTCTGATTTAGAGAAATCCTTAAAAAAGAAACTCGTCCTAAAAGGGAAAAGTCCCAAAAATATTGATTATCTCCCTGTGTTACTTATCGGTCAATTCGGCAAAAACACAAAGCTAAATAAACTATCAGGACAAGAGTTATTTGAAATTGTAATTCAAAAAATTGAAGAATTTCGAGCAATTGTAGGAACTCAGATGGTATTTTTAGATAGTATCAATCATCCTAAAGTCATTCAATTTTATGAACAGTTCGGATTTGTTGCTTACAGTCAATTGATTAAAGATGATCATCAAGTAAGTTATCAGCCTATGGCATTAAATATGTCGCTCTATAAAAAATAAGAATCATGTCACCTAAACTGATGACATGATTCTTTTATTTCGTAGTATAGGCAAAACTGATGGCACTATCTGCTTGAGAGATTTTTCTAAAGGTATAGTTAGGATTACCCCCATAGTTTGTCTCAGACACAAGGAAAGAACCATCATCATATACTTTCTCGACAAAAGCCACATGACCGTAGATGGCTGGTGTGCCATGTGTACCTCCCACAAAAGAAACAATGGCACCTGCTCTTGGTGTAGAGCCAGTTTCCCCACCAAGACTTGAAGCTGTCGCAACCCAGTCCTGACCATTTCCCATGGTATTAATGATTGAAATCTTCTCTCCGTTTCTACCTTTTAGCTTTAATCCTAACTGGTTCATACGAGCCGCAACACCCCATGTACATTGTCCATAGGCATAGGCCATACCATCTCCACCACCAGGAACAGAATGATCATACAAGTCCCCACGAACCCCTTCAAGGGATTGTGGGTCACTTTTTGCCTGTCCTCCATTTGTTTGACTAAAGCCTTTTTCAATTTGATAATACCATTCCGTTGCTCTGGTTTGTCTTTCCAGTAGTTTATCACCAGAATTTCCTTCCCAATAGGTCAGAAAGAGTTGGGCGAGATTGGCTGCACTGCCCGTATTTTTAAAAAAATCTTTTAACCAACTTTGATAGTAAGGACTATCCCCATGAAGCATAAAATCAAGTTGGAGGTCTAAATCATACCACTTCTTATTTTGGGTGCGTGCATAATTTAACAAAGCTGTATGACGTGTTGAACCATCTGCGGTATCCGTCCATTGACCTAACCCCAAACCTCTATGAAGGATATTAGGATAAGCACCACTATAAATGGCTGGCCCTCCTATCGCTAACCAGCTTTCATCATCCCATGAGGAATCGGTAGCGCCAACTGGAGGAGATAAATAATCCCCTTCAGCTCGTTTAGGATTGATAGAAGACTCTACCGACCAATTTCCTAAAATAGCCGCAATGGCTTGGGGACTTGCCCCTTGAGATTTCAAAAACTCATAAATATGTTTTGCTCGTTCAAACTCATCCCCACCAAACTGACCAATGGCAGGTAAGATAGTTGTCTGAAGTTGAATGACTTTTGGAAAATAAAATTGCGGATTGACATACACCAATTTTTCTTTCTTGTTCTTATACTTTTGATAGGAAACTTTCAAACCTGTATCGTCTGGGGTCTCACCAATAACATCACCAGTTAAGACCCTTGTTCCCTCAATCGCACGGCCATTATGAATAGAATACAAGGTCAATCGACTCTCATTCTCTCCTTTTCCGTTAGTAAGGATAACATCATCTCCGTCAAGAGATACAACTCCATCCATTGGTGCGACAATTGTTTGGTGAGCCTTCGCTTCTAGTAGAATGTACTCCTGAAGGGTAGGTTTTCCGTCTAAATCATAGTATCCATAACGATAAGTCATGGTTAGACTATCTTCGTTGCTTTTCCCCTCAAATGGATTGTCCAATTCCTGCATGGAAGCATACACACCCTCTTCTTTTAGTTCCTTTATTTCCTCTTGATCGTCTTTCGATAGTTTATACTTAGGAGTTTCATAAAGGTCTTGCATGGATTTCAAATCTTCCCCATCGTTTAAATCATGCCACAAAGTAGATAGATAATCCTTGTAAGTTTCTGAACTAAATAAGTGAACTGGTTTGTCTAACTCATAGTCATGGAATTTAAAGTTCATATACCCCATCACATCATCAACTTTTGTGTAATAGGTAATTCCTTTGTCATTTGTGCGAGTATATTCTGCATCTTCCCAAGTTAGGTGGGTATAAGCTTTTGTTAATTCAAATTCATCTTGTTGAATCAAACTAGCAGATGAAAATCCTAAAAAGAAGCTCATCATAAGTAAGAGAAGAAAGACTAATCCTCCAACTATCCAGGTTGCAGGATTTCCAGCCGCAAATGTAAAGAAGGAAAAGGCTGCTTTTAGTTTTTGATAGATATTTCGAACACTTGTAAGACCTTGTTTCTTTAATTTTCGAAACCGATTTTTAAAGGAGCTTGGATTCTCTTTCGCTAGTTTCCATCCTTTTCCATCCTTAAAATGATGGTATCGCTCTTTTGTGTTGGTCAATCTTTTCTTGGTAAAACGACCTGTTGCTTGTCCTGTTTTGACACTAGCTTTTCCAAGATTATAAGAAAGCCGACTGTAGCGTTTCCCTTTTCTAATGGTCTCTTGAAGTGTGCGATAGCCTTCTAAATCTTCATTTTCTGAAGCTAACTCTCCACCTTCACGTCCAAGGACATAAAGGAAAGTTTTGGCTTTCCTACTAACCTTTTTGGATTTATAGGCTTGTTTAGTAGATTTTAAATTTTCTTTGGCGGCCTTGACTTCTTTCTTAGCTTTTAATTCTTCTAAACTCTTCCCTTGAAAGAAAAAATTAGATTTTTGTTTCGATTCCTGACCGTAGAGAAATTTTTGATTGGTTTTTCTTTCTTTACGACTCTCTTTTCTTTCTTCTTTTGCTTCTACCTTGGCTTCTCTAAATTGCTTCTTGGCTATTTTCAATCGTTTCCTAGCATGAGGCAACCGTCTGTCTCTTAATTCTTTGCGATTCAAAAGAGATGGAGGACTATTTTGAAGAATATGATTGTAGTCTTCATTTGCTTGTTTTACTCTCTCCTTTGAAGCTTCTCTCATCTCCTCTAGCTTTTGCTTTATCTCTTTTTTCCATGCTTTTTCATCCAGTACAGCGGAATCTTTTTTCTGTTTCCTTACCTCCTTCTTTCCTTTTTTCAAGAATTTTTTCTCATCTTTTAGGCTTCTTCTAAATGCCTTTCGGGCACGTATGATTTTTCTTTTATCCTTCATTTACCTTCCCCTTAGTTAGAAGCCATTTTATCAGGATCCGTACTCATGATATCAAACAATTGAGTACCTTGAGGAATCTTATTTTTAAAGGGTACGACAACTGAACCAGCTTTTATCAGTCCTGCCCCTTTTTCTGGATTGACAAGGTATTTTTCGAGTTCTTTTGACAAGCCTAAGAGTTGAACCAGTTCTTCTCGGTCATTTTTTGCTTGCTTGAGGAGAATCATAAATTCACTATTGGCAATAATCCGTCTACCATTTGGATCTAACAATAAGGTTTCGACGTTTTGAGTTATTCCAGTCGGACTGGCTCCATATTTTCTGACACGACTCCACAATTTAAAGAAGAAATCACTGGCATATTTATCTAATAAGAGAAGCTGCATTTCATCAAAATAAATCCAGGTCTTCTTCCCTAATTTTTGGTTCCGAACAACACGATTCCATATCTGATCAAAAACAACCATGAGAGCGATTTGTTTCAGCTCATCTCCTAACTTTTTAACATTATAGATTAAGAAATTAGATCCTGTCTGAATATTGGTCTTATGAGAAAAAATATCAAGAGAACCTTCGACATACAGTTCCATATCAAGTGCCAAATTCTGCGCTTCTTCTTCTGGTTGTTGGCTCAAGACAAAGACCCATTCTTCCAAAGAAGGTTCTTTAAATGACTGATAGGTGAGTCTGGTGACTCGGTCGATAATCGATTTTTCTCTTCCATCCATTTTCCTATCCAATAATTTGCCGATAAAAGATAAAAGAAATTCTGATTTTACCTTTACAGGATCCTCATCCATATTTTCCTCAGACAAGTCAAGGACATTGAGATAAGTTTGGGAATCAGGCGCAATATCAATCATTTCTCCACCAAAAGCTCGTCCAATGACACTGTATTCTGCTTCTGGATCCACGATGATAATTTCAGTATTTTCACCAGATTCCTTGATTTTAGTCGTGATAATTTCATGCTTGGTTGCCATCCCTTTCCCAGCTCCAGATGTCCCTAATATCAGACCAGACGGTGTATTTAATAGGCTGCGATCAATGGTAATAATATTACTTGAGATTTGATTGATACCGTAATATTTCCCACTACGGTCTTGTAAATCTACTGAAGTCCAAGGTGAGTTCACTGCTACATTAGATGTTAATAAACTCCGTGATACTCCCTCTAGAAAATCACAACCAAATGGCAGCAAACTATTAAAGGCTGCTTCTTGCATATATGGAAGTTTATCAATCATTAGGTCATTTGAGCCGGCCACTTGTTGAATCGTGTCTAGAGCTTGTTTAAGTTCTTCTTCATCCTGACCAAAAACACCAATCAAGAAGACTGTTTGAAATAGTTTATCTCCTGTCTCGGTCATGGTTTTTAAGAGTTCCTCAGCTTCATCAATATTGCTTTCTAAAACATGGCCTACTTTTTCCAAATAGATACCTGTACGAGCAAGTTTTTGTTGTTCCCCAATCTTTTGGGATTCCATTAAGGTCTTCTTTGTTCGTAGTTTCTTCATGGCATCCGCCTTGGTCGAACTTTGAGCATGAAGGCTCACTATCAATTCCAAATCTCCTTGCATGAGGTCTCGGATAAACTGATCACCTAATTCCATGCCGTAGTCTCTCACATAGACAATCTGCAATAAGCGGTCATTGATTTGTAGGTAATTCTTGTTTTTAAAATCTAAAAGGTTAGGGGCTATGAAGTGACGAGTTGTCTGACCAGATCTCGTTAAATCACGGTAAGAAAAAGGAAGATGGTGTTCTCCTCTAAGCATATCGGCCAACAAGTTCACCCGTTCTTCTCCAGCCAAGGATTCAAATCGTGCATCAATTTCTGAGAAACCACTCTTGAAATATTCGCCTATTTGAGACAAGGAACGATAGGCTTGTTTGGGATTAGAATCCTTTCTACCAAAGCTAATCAGTTTCACAGCTGAAAAATTATTTTCACCACTGTCTAAATTCTGATTCATCATTCGATTCAATTCTTGACGATAGCTATCATATCCATCTTCTTTTTCCTCATACAAAACACTTTGTCTAAACTTTTCTAAATTTAATCTTTTATTAAAGATAGTCAATTGGAAGTTGGTTTGGTCGTCTAAAGAGTTAATCAAATCAGAATACTTCTCAATGATTGCGCCCTTATCTTCTAAACCAACAGTTTGGTAATTGACATCACCAAGTAAATAGCTTTGTGAGAAATAATCTTCTTTTACCTGCATCAGACCATTTTGATACAGGGCTTGATAGGAAAGAGTATTAGCCGTTGAGGGTAACACTTCCTCTTTTTTCCCTTTAACTTTTTCCTTTTTATTAGTCATTGAAGTTTTTTGTTTCTTTAATGTATTTGATTTTCTTTTCATGTTCAGGTCCTTTCTTTCCTGTAATTGTGCGTAGGGGAACCGTTAATTCAAAATGAAGACGGTATTTCAAATAATGTTCAAAATATAAATCATTGGGTTTATAGACTCCAAAAAGCATGAGGGGGATGGTAAAAGCAAACACAAAACCGTAAACAAACCAATCTCCAAATTGCCAGAAAAAGAGATTCAAGCCCAAAACAATAATTGTGACAATAAAGGCTGGTAAAACAAAGATGATTTGTCTTGTGGTGAAACCTAACCAAGCCCTGTGTTGGTATTTTGAGATGTCTTTAAAGACACGTGTATTCATGACTTTCCTTTCTAAAAAGGCTAAGAAGCATTCACTTCCTAGCCTTTATCTAATTACATACCTAAGATTGAGCGAGCCGTACGTTGAGAACCAACGAGGGCAATAATCAGTAAGATAGCTTGTACCAAACTACCAAACATAATCGCAAGTGATTGCAAGACTCCTGCACCATTTGAGACAGCTATTTTCCCAGCAGATTCAAACAAAGGAACAAGAGAAACAATCAGAAAAATAAGAACCCCTTGTACCGCATAGACCATAATATTTTTTAAATAGCCAATACCAATAGACTTCCATTCATCACTTAAAAATGTTGGAATCGTAAGAGGGGCAAATGGAATCATAAGGTAGAGTTGAATAAATCGAATAGATACCAAAAGGTTAACCATGGCTGCACTTACTATCCGAACAAGCCAAATGAGGAGGGCGAAAAAGCCCACAATCATCCGGCCAATAAATCCTGAACCTTTTAATCCAGAGATTGTATCATACTTCGCCCCACCGTGAGCCACAATCGAGGCCACTTGTTCAATGGCGTGACTCGCAATCCCGATGATGGCTTCTACAATCACGGTAGTGTTGGTAATTACAACTGCGACCATGATATAACTAATCAACATCGGCGCCAATGCTTCAAAGGTCATCGCTCCTCCTGAGTTAGCAATTTTCTTTGCCATCTTTGAAAATTCTAAGATGAGAACAACTGATAGAATCGCAACTCCAAGAGGCTGCATGACACTTTTAGTAATACTAGACATATAAGTCCAAACAGTTGGATTGTAGCTAGATAGAGATTTAATCAGATCTACCGTAGATTGTAAATCTACATTAAACCCTTCAAATAAATTTTCAGCTGATATTTTTTCAGATGCAAGGTAAACAAAGGGTGAGACTAAACTAAGATTCATGTCATTGTTTATCCTCCTAAATTGAAATCTGGGTTACAAAGGCTCCAGCAGCCCCGACCATAACTCCACCGACAATTTCAAGAATGGCATTCCGAACACCTGGTCCACCATCTTTAATGTTGGTTGCAAGATTGACAATCCCCACAACAACGAGAAAGGCACCAACCGCAATCAATCCCTTCTGTAACAAAGACATAGCTTGTGCAAACATGGCACTTGCGTCTACTCCATAAACAAAACCTTTAAAATGCGTAATCATCTATTTCCTCTTTTCTATTTTTATTTTAAACTAGATTCAAAAGTTAAATCACGAATTCTAAGGCCTTCAAGATGATTTTCCTGTCTTTGATTCAAAGGATTAATTTGATAGTTCCACCACCGTTCATCGGTTTCTTGATTGGCTAGGTACTTCCAGTTTGGATGCTTAGTGGAATAGTATTTTTTGCTTTTAAAGACAGGCATATTGGCAATTCGAACCAAGCATTCATGCCGTTTCATATTTCCGATCTCATCAGGTGTCATTAAATCACGAGCAATCTTTTGATGAGAAAGGGATCCTGAACCTGTCTGGCCAAAGGAACGACTCGTATTTCGAACATCAATGGTTTGTTTACCGAGTAAGCCACTCATAAATTTAAAGGTATCTTCATCATTCCCACCTAAGTAGACTAAGCTATCACAGTTTCCTAAAATGGTTTTCCAAGCTTCTTTTTCTTTATAGAGCCCTTGAAGTTGGGCAATATTTTGTAGAATAGGAACGAGACTCATATTACGAGAGCGGACTGTTGAGGTTTGTTCAGCAAAATCTGGGATTTCTCCGATATTTGCGAACTCATCTAAGTAAACTCTCACATGAAGGGGCAATTGACCCTTAAAATCAATATCTGCTTGTCTTGTTAGGGTTTGAAATACGGTTGAAAAAAAGAGGGCTGAAAGAAAGCGAAAGGTACTATCGTTATCTGGGATAACTAAGTAAACCATTGATTTTTCCTGGCCCCATGTCTTCATATCAAGGGTATCTCTTTTGGTCAAATCCATGACACTTTGAATATTGAAGAGGGCAAATTTAGCAGTGGTTACAGCTATGACAGAATCCAGAGTCTTATCCTTATAATTTTGGAAATCTGCCCAGTTTCGCATGGTAAAATTTTCAGTCCCATACTTTTTAGCATAATTTTCAAATAGAATTTCTAAGACACTTTTTTCTTGGTTCTCACCCTTGGATAAGTGTTTAATGAGTTTTGAGATTTCAGCAAAGCTTGGATAACGCCCTCGTTTTTTTCGCTCTTCCACTTCTTTTTTTGACGTTTCAACAAGTTTTGGTATTCTGTTTGACTCAAACGACTCTCTTCAATGAGCTGTTCTCTTGTTTTGGGTGGATTATAGAAATCGACCAAGTAAGAGGCTAAAGCTCGTACCAAAGTCATAGAAGCTTCATCCCAAAATGGATCACTACGAGATCCAGAGCCTTTGGTGTTATTAAAATAAACCGTCAGCATGCGATTCAAATCATTTTCTGTCTCTATATAGCGAAAAGGATTGAAGCCATCTGAGTTCTTCATATTGACTAAATCTAGCACCTTTACTTGGTAGCCATGTTCTAAAAAGAGTTTGCCTGTTTTTTCGGCCAAGTGATCTTTAGGATCCACTACAATATTAGAACTATTCATTTGAATCAGATTGGGTTTCACAAAGCGAAATGTCTTCCCACTTCCTGAACCTCCAATCACCGCAATATTCTTATTCCTATCATATTGGGCTGGTTTTTTATCTAATAATGTCAGACGAACATCTTGTGCTAAGATCGTATCATGAGAAAATTCCTTACCGTAAAAGAGCTTCTTTTCTTTTAGAGTTCCAAAACGGGCGCTCCCGTATTCTACCCCTTCTCGGTATTGTTTTTTACCAGTCTCTAAATAGAGATAAACCAGCAACATCATCACAAAGCCTAGTAGAAAAAAAGCACTTGATTTTCCAGTAAAGGAAACATTCCATGGCGACTGAAGAATTTCATCTTGACCTTCCATTAGAAGATGAGTCCATTTATCTAAGGTATTTCCAGTATAGGAATCATACAAAAGCGTCAAACGATGAAAAAGATAGCCTAGTAAGATACCTAACAGTGAGAATAGTAGGAATTTCTTTCCACTGTACATCATCTCACCATCTCTTTCTGTTTGACGGCTCCTTCTTGTCTAAAGGTAATTTGGGATTTAGCCTCATCAATTGCATCGTCTAATGACTTATCCATGGTAAAATCAGCTAATTTCTCTGGATCATTAACCATCTTTTCTAACAGATGGTCTAAATGATTGTCTAGAATCGAACGGTCTTTCGTGTAGAAATGCAGAGAATCCCCTTGCCAAGCGATGGCCAAAGGAATCTCTTCTTTTTCTAAAAAAGCTTTAAATTTCTCTATATCAATTGGTTTGTCTAAAAAATCTTTTTTCAGATTAATCGTATCAATCGCATAGGGAGATTGTAGCAATTCTTCTAATTTCTGCACCCCTATCTTATAGGCGGAATCCTGTGCTAAAGCCTGACGTCTAGACCATTCTAGAATTTTTAAAAGACTTTTGACAGTGAATAAAAGACTACGCTCAGCATATTGAACTGCCATTCGTTCCTGTTGTTCAGAGGACATCTGATGCCTCCTTCTTCACAAATAGCAGCTTTCCTTCTTTATAACGATAAGCTATCAATTTCTGACGTTGCTTAATCGACTTGATAACCTGCAGAAGATCTCTCGAATAAGGTTCTCGAAGAGTAACTTCTACTGCTTTCCCATCAACGATACCAACACGTTTAAATTCAATGTAGTCTTTTTTGAGATGTCCTAAGCCCACACCAAAAGGAAAGTGATGAATCAATTGGATGGTACAACCACCTTTATTTCCCATTTGTTTCAAATCATACAAGTTTACTACCTTCATGATTAACTCCTTTATCTAGTTTGTCGCATCGTTTGAGTCTGGTAACGATAAACTCCGTGTCTGTTAGAAAATTCTCACACACGTCTTGTGCCAGTTGCCCTTCACAGGGAAGTACTCTCAGTCCCTACTTACACAGGCACGCTAATCAAGACGGAGTGGATTCAATTTTCAAAGAACAGGTAGCTTTATTATAGATAAGAGTAGTTGAAATTTTTATCACATTTTTTATTTTTCTGTAGAGCTAAATTCATACTAAACAAAGATTTTGAAATAAAAGACTAACATTGTTACATAACGTTAGCATTTCATTTACCTAAAACAAGCCAATTTGGTCTAAAAAAGCAGCAAACTATAAACTAGTAGGTTCCACACCAAATGTAGCCCCATACTGCCCCATAAGTCCGATTTGTAGCGTACAAGCCCTAAAAACATCCCAAGTGAAACATACAAACACCAAGCTAAAATGGTTCCTGGATGATGAGCTAAGGCAAATAAAACACTTGTCAAAGCAACTCGTATATCTAATTTTCTAACCAAGTTCCATAAAATTTCTCGATACAAAAATTCTTCAACCATACTCGCATTGATTAAGAACAATAAAAATGAAAACCAAGGAACTTGATGTTGTAGGTCAATTAAGTTTGCTTGATTCGTGCTTCCTTGAGCATGAATCAGACTAAAACATAGACTTATAATCAGTAGGCTAACGAATCCAATACCAAGCCATTTTATCCTAGTTTTCATATTAAGCTTGATCACTTGTTTTCTTTGACCATACATCCATAAAAAAGAAATGAGCGACGCTCCATAGAGAATCTGTAGTATAGTTAACTCACCGATACAAAGCAATTTCAGTAAGTATAGAGATACCAATAGGACATTTACTTGTTGGAATATATAAACTGGAATTATTCTTTTCATAGTTACCTCCGAAATAAATCTTCATAATCTAAATCTAATACCTGCACAATCCTTTCTACCCATGGACTTTGAGGCATTCGTTGTTCCATCTTATAGTGGCGAATCTTTTGATACAAACGATTCAATTCACTTGGATAGTGAAACTCTCCCGCAAACATTTTTCTGGTTAACTCAATCCAGCTGATATTTCTTTCAGCCAAAATAATGGACAAGTTCTCCCAAAATCGTTCAGCCATATTGCTTCTCCTTTAGTTAGATAAATAATGTGTTTGTGCCATGTAAATCAATTGTTTCGTATCTCTTGGCAATAAAGCTCTAGCCTCCTCCAGATTCAGATTTGGATAAACTCGCTTATTTGAAACCGCAAGAGGAAGTCTGATGGTTAGTTCAGGATTTTTTAATATCATTTCGATGAAATCTGTTAATTTTAGGTTATCTCGATTCTTAAAACGTAATAAATTTGGAGATAAAAACTCGAAACAATCTGAAGAATAGCTCATCATCTCAATTAATTTATCCTTTGTCATTTCAGAAATAGAATGAGGAGTGACCTCTATGCCATACTTTTGAAAGAAATCCAAAAGAAGTTGATTTCTTTGGCTATTTTTACTTAGATATAGATCAATCATGAGAGACCTCCCAAAGATTCGGTTCCATTTGATATTCTGAGACGATTAAGGAATCTAATAAATTTGCGAAGTTAATCGGTTTCTTGTCTTCATCATAAGCTTTTACAGTTACTTGGGTTGTAAGTATTCCCTCTTTTCCCTCGGCTCGATAGCCTTGTCCATATAAAACAAAAACAAGATTCTGATGATCATCTACAAAGGCATCAGCTCCGTTCTTTATATCCTGACTTTCAAGGAATTCCATAATGTTTTGAAGATAGGATTCGTAAAATAGGGGGTAGTTGTGTTTTTTATGGTAATCATCTAAAAATGTCACCTCAAACTCACATGGATAATTGGGCATCAAAAATATTTGTTCATCCAGCTGTCTGATTTCTGCATCATGTAATTCTGTTTCTAATTCATCACAATCTAGTATTGATTCTTTATTTAATGCTTTCATCTTTTTCCTCTATTTCTTTTAATTTCTTTGCGATTGCGGCAATCACAGGAACGGTTACACTATTACCAGCTTGTTTATAGAGCTGACTATTACTAGAGACTTTTCTAGCAGCTTCAAAAGCCCAATCAGGAAAGCCCTGCAGTCTAAAACACTCTTTAGGAGTGATTCGTCGTATCCTCAAACGGTAAAATTGCCCATCAATTAAGACACCGGCTACATGATAAACTTGTTTATCTTCTCCTTCATAGCTAGCCACTACTACTCCCATTTGCCCACTGGTTGTTAACGTATTCGCTATACCTTTTCCAACTCTACCACGACGATACTGAGAACTTGGTCTCTCCAAATTGATTGAATCTCCTATTTCTGCTTGAGCATATCCTTTTTTCGTTGCCTCTCGGACTTTTAGAAATTGGATTGGTTCTGGAATCAGTATTTTGGGGATTTTATCTCCACCTTGCATCGTAGTCAGTGTTGGAGATAAGCCCTCACTTCCATAGACGCGACCAGTTTCCTTAAAGCTAGTTGGTAAATCTCCAACAACGACAATACCATGGCGATCCTGAGTATTTAAAGTAAACATTGGCTCTTGATTATCCTTGAAACGTCTACCATTTTGTCTTTTTTCTAATCTGTCTGGTGTCATACAAGGAATCGCAACTTTAAATCCTTCTCCTTTTCCACGAACTAAGGTTGGCGCAAGACCTTCTGAATAATAGACTTTACCACTCATTCCACTTTTTGATGGATTCAAATTCCCTAATATTTTTAAAGTCTCAGAGTTAGTTGCTTGACCTTCTCGTCTGAAAGGAAATAAGAGTCTGGTACCTCTCTTTCTAGAATGTCCGATAATAAACACCCTCTCTCTGTTTTGGGGAACGCCAAAATCCTTACTGTTAAGCACCTGCCACTCAACATCAAACCCCAATTCATCAAGCGTGGTAAGGATTGTGGTGAACGTCCGTCCCTTATCGTGATTGAGTAGGCCTTTAACATTTTCAAGAAAAAGAAAACGTGGTTGGATTTGTTTGGCCGCCCTAGCAATTTCAAAGAACAAAGTTCCTCTAGTATCTTCAAATCCCAATCGTCTTCCTGCGATTGAAAATGCTTGACAAGGGAATCCCCCACAGATGACATCGACTTTCCCTCTAAGTTTTTTAAATTCGTCATCTGAAACATCTCGTATATCATGAAATTCTATTTCTCCTTCCGTTTGAAAAATGGACTTATAAGATTCTCTAGCAAATTTATCAATCTCACAAAATCCAATACATTCGTGTCCGACACTTTCCATTCCAAGTCGAAAGCCACCGATACCTGAAAATAAATCAATAAATCTCATTTCTTGATCACCCCTTTCTTATCGACTATCATTGTCAGAACTGTCACTCCACTTGAAATGACAATGAGCATAACTAATATCCACTCGATTGGCGACATTTAACCACCTCCTTTTCTAACACGGTTATTCCAAACGGAATACAAGCCATTAAACACAAATTCAGCCAAAACTTCCGCTCGTCTAACAAAGCGAACATTGTCAAGAGCATACTGATAGATTCTCTCAAAATCAGTCATAGCAATTTCACTGGCTGTTTCAGAAAAACCTTCTCGTCTAAATTGATCTTGTACCAATCCCCAAATATAATCTCGATCATATTTTGTGACCTTTTCTACTTTTCTTTTCAAGATAGGTTGAGTATTCCTATCCTCCTCATCCTCAATAAATAAAGAATCAGTCTCACTATATTTAGTCTCACTAACTTCAGTTTCACTAGGGGCTGAATGTAAGACGGGGGCTGTTTCATTTTCAACCTGCCCTAGTCTTTTTTTAACACTAGGCCTGTTTGAATTACCTACTGGGGTAGTAGACAACTCCCCTAAATAAATCTTATTAGCTAGTCTCCCTTTCTCACTTGAAGACTGTTGGACTTCATCAATTAGGTCATATTCTTTTAGAATTTTTTTGATTGATAGTAATTTTGACTTCGAACAACCTAACAGCCTCATCAGTTTAGAATTAGAAAATACTAAATAAACCGCTCCTTCTTCATCTATCCAACCACGACTAAGAGATAATTCTAAACGATCTTTTAAAATAGAATAAGCCACCTTTACTTCTAGTTTCATATCCATATATTTCTCATCCTCAAAAAGAATTTTAGGTAATTTGTAATACCGTTCTGAAGTTTGGTATTGATTTGCGGTAATTCGTTTCATAGCGCACCTCCAAGTTCTTTGAGTGTTAAATCTCCGCTTGATTCCAATTGAACCAAGCCACTTTTTTCCAATTCAGCCATAAGAGAGATGGCTTCAACAATGTCAATTCCCATTTCACGTACTAAAAATGAAATGACAATATAGCGTGATGATTGTAATTCTTTTGTCATTTTCCCTCCTGAAAATAAAAAAAGGAGAACAATATACAATTGTTCTCTCTTTAGATAAATATTTATTGTTGTATTCATTTTTCCGATGCGCAAACGACATCTACAAATACATATACATCTATGTGCCTTTTTAGGACTTTTTTGACGTCAAAATTGCCTTTATCTACAAATACAAAATGCTTGTAAAATAGCTTAAAATCAAGGATTTTTACCCTTTTTTCGTTGTAGCAACACTACACACTCCACGTGATGCGTCTGAGGAAATAGGTCAACCGGCTGGACTTTCTTCAACTCATATCCCAATTCTTGGTAGAGTTTGATATCACGCGCCATGGTTGCGACATTACATGAGATATAGGCGATGCGGTCTGCTCCTGTTTGGGCGCTTGCTTTGATAAAGCTTTCGGTCAAGCCCTTGCGTGGAGGATCAACCAAGATGACGGTTGGCTGAATTCCTTCTTTAAGCCAAGTCTTCATAGCATTTTCAGCTGTATCACAGACATAGTGGGCGTTTGAAATATTGTTCAGTTGAGCATTCTTCTTACTATTCTCAACCGCTTCTGGAATGACTTCAACACCATAGACTTCCTTGACATGTTTCGCAACAGAGAGACCAATCGTCCCGATACCAGAATAGGCATCAATGACCACATCATCTTCTTTTAATTCAGCAAAGTCAATGGCTGTTTGATAAAGTTTTTCAGCCATTTCAGTATTAACCTGGTAAAAAGCTGGACCAGCGATTTGGTAGTCATTTCCCAACATCTGGTCAGTGATAAAGTCTTGTCCATAAAGGATGCGCCATTCCTTACCAAAAATCGCATTGGTGTTCTGATCGTTGATATTTTGCATAACAGACACAATATCTGGGAACTGCTTGATTAGTTGTTCAATCAATTGCTCCACTCGGAAAATTTTTGGACGAGTTGTTACCAAAATAACCATTATTTGGCCTGAATAGTGCCCACGACGCACTACAAGGTTCCGAATCAAGCCAGCTTGTTCCTTTTCATCATAAGGTTTCAAATCATAACGACGGAGCAAGTCACGTAGGGCCACTACTAGCTCATCAATCACAGGATCTTGGATAAAGAAATCTTCCAAAGGCAGGAGAACGTGGGAATTCTTACGGAAAAATCCAGTTTCTAAGACACCATTTACTCGACGAACAGGCACCTGCGCCTTGTTACGATACTTAACTGGATGTTCCATACCTAGCGTTTCAGTAACTTCTACATCTGCAATTCCAGCAATCTTGTAGAGACTGTACTTGACTTGCTTGGTTTTAAATTTGAGCTGTTCTGGATAGGCAAGATGACCTAAATCCGCGATTCCTGAACGCAGGTAAGCCAAATCTAGATCTTGATTACGGTGTGGTGATTGGACAAGGTATTCTTCAACCTTCCCAAAGCCAATCTTTTTATTGACCTTGAGGACACGCATGAGGATTTTTTCACTCGGCAAAGCATTCTCTACAAAAAATACCAAACCATCCACCTTGGCCACTCCTGCACCTTCATGAGTCAAGTCAATAATTTCAACTTCTACAATATCATTTTTCTTTAACATTCTCTTCTCTTTCTATTGGCCGACAAAAAAGACGGCAACGTTACGGTTACCATCTATTATACCATGAAATTTCTTAAGAACCAAAACTCTTGAAGAAGTTGACAATGGCCTGCCAAAGGGAGCTTAAGAAGTTCCCACCGTCCTCTAGTGCCTTATCCGCATCAAAGTTAAGGTTGATATTTTTAAAACTGTCGCCAGCTTGTGATACGATACTTTGTTTAAGGTCATTTAGTGTTTTAGTGAAATCTGCATTGCTGAGTATATCACTCTTTGAGAGATTCAAAGCAAAATTGATGATGATATTGATCTGGTTTCCTGTTATAACCTGATCAAGTTTGTAATTTTTCAAGGTATCTTCAACAATTTTACGGACATCTTCTTCTGTAAGATTTCCCTTGCTTTCTTTAGCTTTGGCTAGTCCTGACTTAATATCGGCTAGGGCAACGTTTAATTTATTAGCATCATAGCCTGACTTGTCCTTGTTTTCAGTATTGATATCTGACAAAGCCTTCAACTCTTCTTGAGCCAAGTCTTTATTGGCTTGTGGCACCTTGGCTCCATTAGCTTCTAGCGAATAATAGATCCCTGCTAAAGCACTCTCACCTGTAACGGGAATAGGTGCTGCTACAGTGATTTTGGCGTGTTCCACACCCAAAGTTACGGCTGCATTTCGGTACATATCCTGAGTCACCTTAGTGATGTTTTCTGGTGTTTCAATCTTGACCTCAAGTGGCGACTTGTCACCTAGTTTTTGAATCTTGGCTGATGAATACAACTGTAAACTAGAGTCATTGGCCACATTCATGATTTTAGAATAGACATCAGGTGTCATAGTCTTGAGTTCTTTGGTATCTGTTGAGGCATTGTAGCCCAGTTTTTTAAGGGTTTGATTTTTTTGGTCTTCAGATAGGGATGAACCTAGGACATATTCAGGTTGGACATAGGTTTCATCGATGACTTTTTGCACATCTGTTGCTGCATGGACGCTATTCATAGCTGTTACTGCCCACAAGACCGCAGCACTAGTCAGAAAGAGTTTCTTTCTCATAGGGAATTTCCTCCTTTACCTTTCTAGAGTAATATATCTATCTTAAAGAAAACTTATAACAAAAACACCTGACCTAGCCAGATGTCGAAAAGAGAGTGAAAGTTTTGATGATGTAAAGGTTGAGTTGAACCTGTCTAGAATAATAATAGTTTCCTCCATTTACATAGAGTTCAGCACCGTGAAAAATGGAAATGGGATGAATATAACTATAAGTCTTTCCAGTGGTATTACCAAGCAAGGGAGCAACAGTATCACGAGAGTACTGTTTGGCCAGAGCCAAGGTATTTTCCTTGCCATTTTGGGCGATAAAATCGATATAGGCAGGTCCAAAATTATAGGCTTGAACAGCTGTCCAGACATCAACACCCTTCTTCTGGGCCAGATAAAGATTTTCTGTCAGAGTTTGAACACCTTGCCGAATGCTAGAAGCATTATCATTGATGGTGTTGGTAGAGCCACTTGCAGACTCACTAGACTGCATAACATCGCCTTCTTTTCCTTTTGTTTCAGTATAAATCATAGCGAGCACAAGCTCTTCGTTTGCTGGGGTGTCTTTTTCACTCAAGATTTCGCGCACCATGGGTTGATAGGTCATGACTTGCTTGACATCTTGGTGAACGCGGTAAGCTTTATAGCCAGCAAAAAGGAAGACTGCTAGTACAAGCACTCTTCGAATTCGTTTAAACATTATTTACTTTGAATATCCTCGATATTTTTGATTAAGATAGAGTAAGTTCCATTGTCGTTTTGGATAAATTCAACAGACTCGGCGTCTTGATAGACATTATTGGGAACGATGAGCTCAATTCCATTTGACAAGGAGAGTTTTTGGTTTTCAAATTTCTTTAATTGGCGACTGGCATCAATTTCATCAAATTGAACTGGCTCTGGTACTGCTTCTTTGACTTGATCAATAAAGCTCAATCGAGCCGTTAGATTATTATCAAAAAGGTCATTGGCCAATTTTTCGGGTGACAATTCATTGCTTTCTTCTAGGTTGTTGAAAATCGCTGATTTGACCTTGGATTGAAATTGAAAATCATCTGTGTTAAAAGTCTCAGCAATTCTCTGGGCCGTTTTTTCCAGTTCCTTGATAGATTTCTTAGGAGAAATCTTAGGAGCGACAGCAAGAAGATTATCTGAAAAATAGTTCAAGAAAGTTCCATTGTACTTGATTCGTTTTTCAATCAGATGGTACTTGCGGCTCTGAAGATTGACCACCAAGGCTTCGTCGGCACCCGTTCCAAATCCAGGCAGGTTATTCTGAGTCAGCTTGATTGGATTATCAACTTCTCCACCGAGGTGAGTCAAGGTCTCCCGCAGAGCAATTCGCAAGAAAGCGAAATGTTCTACACCTTCTTTAGAAAATTGCACAAAAATCAAGTCATTGGTCTTGAGGTTTTCAGAAATACTGAACTCTTCTTTCCAGAGATTAGCCAATGTTACTGATGTCTCCAACAAATCGTCTGTGATATGATTGAAGAAGGGATTTTCTTCCTCGAAAATCCCAGTCTTGGCTTCATCTGAATACACACGTTCAATTTTTCTACGCAGGTATTCTTCGATTTTTGGAGTAATATTGAGAAGCTTATCCGCTAGGAACAGCTCGGTATCATCCGGACTGAACTGGTGAATAATGGCTTTCTTAATATAAATATCCATAAAAGTTTTAGTCCTCGTATAATGGGAAGGCATCTGTCAATTCTTTGACTGCACTTCTCACTTCTTCTAAGACAGCTTCATTTTCTGCATTTTTAAGGGTTTTAATGATGAGCTCAGCCACTTTGCGACTTTCTTCTTCACCAAATCCACGTGCAGTAATAGCTGCTGCTCCGATACGAATCCCACTAGTCTTGAATGGTGACAAGGTTTCGTAAGGGATTGAGTTTTTATTTAAGGTAATATTGACTTCATCCAGCAAGTTTTGAGCAACTTTTCCGTTTTCTACAACCTTAGTCACATCCACTAGGAAGAGGTGGTTTTCAGTCCCGCCAGAAATGATACGGAAATCAGGGTCTTGCAAGAAGACATCTGCCATAGCCTTACTGTTTTTGATAACATTAGCAGCGTATTCCTTGAAGGCTGGATCCAAAACTTCTTTGAAGGAAACAGCTTTAGCTGCCACAACGTGCTCCAAAGGACCACCCTGAATACCAGGGAAAATAGCTGAATTGATTTTCTTAGCTAAGTTTTCATCATTGGTCAAAATCAAACCACCACGAGGGCCACGAAGGGTTTTGTGGGTTGTGGTTGTTGTGATATGAGCGTATGGCACTGGGCTAGGATGTAGACCAGCTGCAACCAAACCAGCGATGTGGGCCATATCTACCATGAGCTTAGCCCCAACAGCATCTGCAATTTCACGGAATTTTGAAAAGTCGATAATTTGAGAATAGGCTGAAGCACCTGCTACGATCAATTTTGGTTTTACTTCTTGGGCTTGTTTTAAAATAGCATCAAAGTCCAAGAGTTCGGTCTCAGGATCCACACTATAAGAAACAAAGTTGTAGGTTTGACCAGAGAAGCTGACAGGAGCTCCGTGAGTCAAGTGTCCACCAGCTGCTAAATCCATTCCCATAACAGTATCACCTGGCTCAATCAAGGCCATGTATGCCGCACAGTTAGCTTGGCTTCCTGAGTGAGGTTGGACATTGGCAAATTTAGCACCGAAAATTTCTTTTGCGCGTTCAATGGCTAGAGTTTCTACCATATCTACCACATCTGTACCACCATAATAACGGCGTCCTGGGTAGCCTTCGGCGTATTTATTCGTCAAGATAGACCCTTGAGCTGCCATAACTGCCTTGGAAACCACGTTTTCCGAAGCAATCAACTCAATGTTGTTTTGTTGGCGTTCTTCTTCTTTGGAAATAGCATTCCAGAGATCAGCATCATATGCTTTAAAATCATCTTTGTCAAAAATCATAGGTCTTCTCCTTTATAGTGTGACTGGTCCCTTAATTTAATTTTACAGTAAGAAAGTAAACTAAAAGATGCGAATAAACCGTTTCTGCACTTTATCACAAGTATAACCAACTTTTTCATAAAATGCATGAGCACCCAGACGATGATCGGCAGAGTTCAAGCGGATAAACCCATAACCGCGTCTTTTTGCTTCTTGCTCCAACCCTTGTAGTAAGCTTTTACCAATACCTTGACCTTGTACTTGAGGTGAAACTGCTAAGCCTAAGATGTTAAATCCTGCTTTAGAATAAAGGGATTCATAAACCTCAGCGTGGACATATCCAAGTAAGACATGACTGTTTACATCCTCATAGCCAAGTAGAAAATGATGGGAATCCTGAGACAGTCTAGCTAGTTGGCTAGCCGTTTCCCCTGGACTAAAAGAATAACCCAAAGCCTCTTGGTTAATCTCGCATATAGCATTTATATCTGTTTCTTTCAAATCTCTTAGCATCTTCATTCCTCCTCAAAAGAAATCTCTGGCAACTGAACAAGAATATCTTCTCGCTTAATGGCCCCTTGGCGTAAGATTTTCACCTTGGCTCCAGACAAGTCTAAAATAGTTGAATCCTGTCCAGTTAGAAAAGCATCGTCTTCCAGGCCCAGAACCTCTTGGTCAAAATCCTCTAGAATTTGATTAAAACTCACTCCACTTGCCTGACCTGAGATATTGGCAGACGGCCCAATCAAGGGACCTGTCTCTCGAATAAAATCCAGCGTAATGAGGTGACTAGGCATCCGAAATCCAACAGTTGCAAGACCAGAATTGACCCAATAGGGAACTCTGTCATTGGCTTCGAGAATAATGGTCAAGGGACCTGGTAAAAAGGTCTCGACAAGTTTTTGTAGATAAGCTGGCTGATTCTTTGAAAAGTACAAGATGTCCTCTAGAGAGGCAACATTGAGGTTAAGAGCCTTGTCTCTAGGACGACGTTTGAGTCGGTATACATGGTCCACTGCTTTTTCGTCTAGAGCCTTGGCAAAAAGACCGTAAACAGTCTCTGTAGGCAGAACGACAGCTCCACCATTTTCCAACTCTTGTCTAATCTTGTTTATCATCAACGACAACCATCCTATCTTGTCCAAACTGATCCTTGAGTGTTCGTACTCGCTTTTCAGGAAGATGTTTCCTAAAAAGCTCAGGAACACTTTGACCTTGCTTGTATCCAATTTCAAGGTAAATCTTACCACCATCTTTGAGATAGCCCTTTGCATCTTCCGCAATTCTACGGTAAATAGCTAGGCCATCCTCATCTGCAAAGAGAGCTAGATGAGGCTCTGAATGCAAAACATTCAAACCGACCTCTGACACATCTTCACGAGAGATATAGGGTGGATTGGAAACAATTATATCATATTTTTCAGAAATTTCTGTAAAACAGTCAGATTTTTTTAAAAATATTTGAAGATTTTGATTTTTAGCATTTTCATTAGCTACATCTAAAGCATCTTGGGAAATATCTGCTGCTGTCACTGACCAATCTGGTCTGTTTTTTGCTAAGGCGAGAGCAATAGCTCCACTACCTGTTCCAATATCCAGAACTGAAAGATTCGTCTCAGGATTTTCAGCCAGGATAAGCTCCACCAACTCCTCTGTTTCTGGACGAGGGATCAATACTCGCTCATCAACTTTTAACTGCATTCCAAAGAAATCTGCATGACCGATAATGTACTGGGCTGGTTTATGAGCTACTAACTGCTGGTAAATTTCCCCTACAAATTGTTTTTCTTCCTCTGTTACCTCTTGCTGGAGGGCAAAAACAAAGTCTGTAAAAGTGAGGTTTTTCAGGCTACGATAGACAAAAGAGAGGCTTTCAGCTTCCTCTCCTTGTCTTATCAACTCTTCTTCAAAATCTGAAAATAATTGAGCTAATTTCATTATTTATTTAATTCTTCTAATTTTTGTGTTTGATCATAGAGCACCAAGGCATCCACGACTTCATCCAATTTACCAGACAAAATGGTATCTAGTTTTTGGAGGGTTAAACCGATACGGTGGTCTGTGACACGGTTTTGTGGGAAGTTATAAGTACGAATCCGTTCTGAACGGTCACCAGTACCGATTGTTGACTTACGCTCAGCGTCTTGTTCGTCTTGTGCAATCTGAGCAAAGTGGTCAGCAACACGCGCACGAATGATTTTCATGGCCTTCTCACGGTTTTTCTGCTGGGTACGTTCTTCCTGCATCTCAACCTTGATATTGGTTGGCAAGTGAACGATACGAACGGCTGTCGCAACCTTATTGACGTTCTGTCCACCAGCACCAGAGGCATGGTAGATGTCAACACGAAGGTCTTTTGGATCAATATCGTATTCAACTTCTTCCACTTCAGGCATAACAAGAACTGTCGCTGTCGAAGTATGAACACGGCCTTGGCTTTCTGTCACAGGAACACGTTGCACACGATGGGCACCAGATTCATACTTGAGTTTAGAGTAAACAGATTGACCTGAAACCATGGCAACGACTTCTTTGAAACCACCGACACCGTTCATAGAAGCTTCCATGACTTCAAATCGCCAGCCTTGGGCTTCTGCATACTTTTGGTACATAGTTAGAAGGTCTCCGGCGAAAAGTGCCGCTTCGTCACCACCAGCCGCTCCACGAATTTCAAGGATGATGTTCTTGTCATCGTTTGGATCCTTTGGAAGGAGCAAAATTTTGAGTTTTTCTTCGTATTCTTCTTTTTCAGCCTTGGCATCTTTCAATTCTTGCTTAGCCATTTCTTCCAAATCCGCATCTTCGCCTGATTCCTTAATCATCTCTTCGGCATCAACGATGTTTTGAAGGACTTGTTTGTATTCTCGATAAGCCGTCACTGTATCACGGCTTGAAGCCTCTTCTTTTGAGAGATCCATGAAACGCTTGGTGTCCGAAACCACATCTGGGTCACTGAGCAACTCTCCTAATTCTTCATAACGGTCTTCTACAGCTTGTAGTTGATCATAGATATTCATTTTTTCTCCTTATTTCTCAATTGTTAAATCATAGATTGCTACTACTTCGTTCTCGGATATTTCCCCAGTTTCTTTAAATCCATAACTGAGGTAACAATATCTTGCATGTTCGTTTTCTGGTTCATAAGACAACCAAAGTTTATTGCTTAAACCTGCTGGCGCTGTCCGAACATAGTCTAGTACTTTATCCATAATTGGTTTAAAATATCCTTGATTTTGAAAATTCTTATCAATCATAAAACGAAATAGTAAATAATTTCCACTACTAATTCCGATCTTTTTATCATAAGCTATCATCACAAAACCTATAATTGCATCATTATCATAAACTGCCAATGGAGCTACAAAATCTCCATTTTTAGTGTAGACGTATGCTTCAGCTAAACTAATTGCGTTGGTTGCAATGAATTGTTTTTGATATTCCTTGACATCCAAATTCAAAACATCAAAATAATTTTCCATTGTAACATCTCTTAGTTCAATTGTCATAGTTTTGCTCCTTGTTAGAGGTTATCATTGGCGCAAAATAATGTTTACGGCAAACCGAGATATAGGTTTCGTTACCACCAATCTGGATCTGTTCTCCATCGTAAACGGGCAGTCCATCCTGTGTTCGCAAAACCATAGTCGCCTTTTTCTTACAATACTGACAGATGGTCTTGATTTCGTCAATCTTGTCTGCTAAGAGCAAGAGATACTTGGAACCTTCGAACAGTTCATTGCGAAAGTCATTTTTCAAGCCAAAAGCCATGACGGGTATATCTAACTCGTCCACAACACGAGCTAGGTCGTAAACATGATGACGTTTGAGAAACTGGGCTTCATCGACCAAAACACAGTAAGGTGTTTCTGGTAGGTCTCGGATATAGCCAAAGATATCCGTCGTCTCCTCAATTGCAAGAGCAGGGCGTTTCATACCGATTCGACTCGACACATAGCCAACACCGTCACGCGTATCCAGAGCCGAGGTCATAATCACAACACCTTTTCCTTGCTCCTCATAGTTATAGGCCACCTTGAGAATCTCAATCGTCTTACCAGAGTTCATGGTCCCATAACGATAATACAACTGTGCCATGTTTCTTGCTTCACGTCCATTTCTAAATTTTTGCTACATTCTAGTATATCATAATTTTCTTAAGCTTTAAACGGCAAAATGTGGTAAAATAGAAGAAATCAAAAACTAGTGGAGGAAGCTATTATGCCATTTGTACGCATCGATTTATTTGAAGGACGCACGCTCGAGCAAAAGAAAGCTCTTGCTAAGGAAGTAACAGAAGCTGTTGTTCGTAACACTGGAGCCCCTCAATCTGCTGTCCATGTCATCATCAACGACATGCCAGAAGGAACTTATTTCCCACAAGGGGAAATGCGCACCAAATAAACTAGCTTAAGCAGAATTGCTTAGGCTTTTTCAATCTCCAAGTAGCATCCATTGAAGAAATAGTTCAAATTTGTTACAATTTGAAAGGATACTTGGAAAAATTTCCAAAAAAAGAGCTATTAATTAAAGGAAATATTATGATTACACGTGAATTTGATACCATCGCTGCTATCTCTACTCCACTAGGTGAAGGGGCTATTGGTATTGTCCGCCTGAGCGGAACAGAAAGTTTTGCTATTGCGCAAAAGATTTTTAAAGGGAAAGACTTGAGTCAGGTTGCTAGCCATACCCTTAACTACGGTCACATCGTTGACCCTCAGACAGGAAAAGTCATGGACGAGGTTATGATTGGAGCTATGAAGTCTCCAAAAACCTTCACTCGTGAGGATATTATCGAGATTAACACCCACGGTGGGATTGCAGTCACTAATGAAATATTACAACTAGCGATTCGTGAAGGGGCTCGCATGGCAGAGCCTGGTGAATTTACCAAACGTGCCTTCCTAAATGGACGTGTGGACTTGACACAGGCTGAGGCTGTAATGGACATCATCCGCGCCAAGACAGACAAGGCCATGAACATTGCGGTCAAACAACTTGATGGTTCCCTTTCTGATCTTATCAATAATACCCGTCAAGAAATCCTCAATACTCTTGCCCAAGTCGAGGTTAATATTGACTATCCTGAGTATGACGATGTTGAGGAAGCCACTACTGCTGTTGTCCGAGAGAAGACTAGGGAGTTTGAGCAATTGCTAACCAATCTCCTTAGGACAGCCCGCCGCGGTAAAATCCTTCGTGAAGGAATTTCCACTGCCATCATCGGCCGCCCCAACGTTGGGAAATCTAGCCTCCTCAACAACCTCTTGCGTGAGGACAAGGCTATCGTCACAGATATTGCTGGTACGACACGTGATGTCATTGAAGAATACGTCAACATCAACGGTGTCCCACTCAAACTGATTGATACAGCTGGTATTCGTGAAACGGATGATATTGTGGAGCAAATCGGTGTTGAGCGTTCAAAAAAAGCCCTCAAGGAAGCTGACTTGGTTCTACTGGTGCTAAATGCCAGTGAACCACTAACCGCCCAAGACAGACAACTTCTTGAGATTAGCCAAGATACAAACCGTATTATTCTTCTTAACAAAACCGACCTGCCTGAAGCGATTGAAACTTCGGAACTACCTGAAGACGTTATTCGTATTTCAGTTCTTAAAAACCAAAATATCGAAAAGATTGAAGAGAGAATCAACAACCTCTTCTTTGAAAATGCTGGTTTGGTTGAACAAGATGCTACTTACTTGTCAAATGCTCGTCACATTTCCTTGATTGAGAAGGCTGTTGAAAGCCTACAAGCTGTTAATGAAGGTCTTGAACTGGGAATGCCAGTTGACTTGCTTCAAGTTGACTTGACCCGCACTTGGGAAATTCTCGGTGAAATCACTGGAGATGCTGCTCCAGATGAACTCATTACCCAGCTCTTTAGCCAATTCTGTTTAGGAAAATAAGAAAAATCCATGATCGTTCTTGCGGTCATGGATTTTATTGTCTTTATTAGTAATCTGGTCTTAAGACCCCTGTTACAGTTGCCTTAGTTGCTTCGTAGTCGCCATCTACGACAACCTTGATAATACGTTTGGCATCTTCTTCTGGTGCTGGAACAAGAGGTAGACGAGTTGGGCCAGCTTCAAATCCCATATAGTTAAGAACTGCCTTAACTGGAGCAGGACTTGGATAAGAGAAGAGGGCATTAACCTTAGGAATGAATTTACGCTGAATAGCTGCAGCTTTCTTCATGTCGCTTTCTGCAATTGCAGTAAACATTTCGTGCATCTCATCCCCATTTGTATGAGAGGCAACAGAAATAACCCCGTCAGCACCAAGGTTCATGGCATGGAAAGCATCTCCATCCTCACCAGTATAGACCAAGAACTCTTCTGGTTTATGCTCAATCAAGTAAGCCATATTAGCCAAGCTAGTACATTCTTTGACACCAATAATATTTGGATGGTCAGCCAAACGAAGCATAGTTTCGGGAGTTAATTCGACAACCACACGACCTGGAATGTTATAGATAATAATTGGTAGGTCAGAAGCATCTGCAATGGCTTTAAAATGCTGATACATTCCTTCTTGAGAAGGCTTGTTGTAGTAAGGCACAATAGCAAGCCCAGCAGCAAAACCACCAAACTCTGCTACTTCTTTGACAAACTCAATCGAGTCACGCGTATCATTGGTACCTACACCCGCAATCAAAGGAACGCGTCCATTGACAATCTTTTGTACAGCTGCAAACAATTCCAACTCCTCATCGTGGGTCAAAGTTGGACTCTCAGCAGTGGTCCCTGCAAGAAGAATTCCATCTGTATGATGGGTCAATAAATGCTCAATCAAGGCTGGAATGGCATCAAAGTTGATGGAACCATCCTCGTGGAAGGGAGTAATAAAGGCTGTGATGATTTTACACTCTTTTAAATCTTGATAAGACATGAAAACACCTCTCTATTTCAAAGAAGGAGTTCATCTGAACTCCTAAACGATATGACTATTTTAATTCAAATTTCAATTCAGCTGTTGGACGAACCAAGCCACGTTCATGAAGAGTTTCTGCAATCTGAACTGAGTTCCAAGCAGCACCTTTGAGAAGGTTATCTGAAACAACCCACATGTGAATTCCTTTTTCTGCATCCAAGTCTTTACGGATACGACCAACAAAGGTATCACGTGAACCAACTGCATTGATGGCTTGCGGATAGATTTGATGAGCTACATCATCTTCGAGAACAGCACCTGGGAAGGCTGCGATAGCTGCTTTTACTTCTTCGATTGGAGCCACTTCTTTTGTTTCGATATAAACTGACTCAGAGTGAGCTGACAAGACTGGAATACGCACACATGTTGCAGATACTGCAATGCTGTCATCTTCCATGATTTTCTTAGTTTCCTTAGTCATCTTCATCTCTTCGTAAGTGTAATCATTGTCAGTGAAGACATCGATTTGTGGAAGAGCGTTAAAGGCGATAGGATAGTGTTTCTTGTCACCACCTGAAGGCAAGATTTCAGCATGTAAATCACGTGGTTTCACTCCATCGTTCAAGACTTCACGAAGTTCACGTTGTGTCTCAAGAATTGCTCCCATACCAGCACCTGAAACTGCTTGGTAAGTTGAAACAATGATACGGTCCAATCCCCATTTTTGGCGAACTGGCTCAAGAGCTACCATCATTTGGATTGTTGAACAGTTAGGGCAGGCAATAATACCGTTGTGAGCATCAAGTGCGTGAGCATTGACCTCTGGTACAACCAAAGGAACATCTGGATTTTGACGGAAGTAGGATGTATTATCTACTACTACCGCTCCAGCTTTAACTGCGTATGGTGCATATTTAGCTGATGTAGAACCACCTGCTGAAAAGAGAGCAATATCAACTCCTTCAAAAGCTGTTTCAGTCGTTTCTTCAATCGTAATATCTTGGTCTTTAAATTTCAAAGTCTTGCCTGCTGAACGTGCAGAAGCAAGTAAACGAATTTTATCGATTGGAAGTGTTGATTCTTCCAACATTTTTATCATCTGAGCTCCGACAGCACCTGTCGCGCCGACTACAGCAACTGTATATCCCATAAATAACCTCTTTCGGAATTTTCTAAAAATTTCTATAATAGATGTATTATACTACTTTTTCCATGAATTGCAAAGCTTTTTCATCATTTTTTGGAAAATAAAAATCCCCAGTCGCTAGACCAGGGACTAAGAGGCATCTTCATGTGATGAGCAGGTTCACACAACTCATCAAGGTCCGCTCCTGCGTTATGACCTCCTTATGCTCAATAGTAGTCCGAAGACAACCTATCGACTCATCGCATCTACTATTCTACTAAAGAGAATGACTTTTGTCAACAGACGAAACTCTTTAGTTTCATTTACACAGATGAATAGAAATATCTTTGAAACATTTGATGCAGACATAACAAAAACCCTTGTAAATCAAGGGCTTTTCTGTCTATTTAATGCTAATTGCCGGGATTGAACCGGCGACCTCATCCTTACCATGGATGCGCTCTGCCAACTGAGCTAAATCAGCTTACTTGAAAAGTATACTATAATCAGAAAATCCTGTCAAGTTTTCCTTAAAAATTTTCCATAAGAAAAAGCCAGGTAAGAGCTACCTAGCTTATCTAATTCTATTTGCTTAAATCGATTCGACGACCAATTTTACCGATAATAATCGCTCCAATAATCAATGAGGCGAATTCACCGATACCTGTTGTGAACCAAGTAAGGAAAAATGGTAATTGCGCTACGATATTCAACTCTGCAGCGATAGTAAACATAGAAATTGAAAAGAGGATTGAAAAAAAGAAATGATCTTTTCGAATTAATCCATTAAAGAGGTAATCTTTGCTGTATTTTGCAAAAAGCCAAACACCTAGACTGAGGAATACCAAGGTTGATCCACCACCAACAAAGACATCTAGCAGTCCGAAGCTAAAGAAATTAGCAATCATACAACCGATGGTAACTCCGATGATGTACTTAGGATTGTAAAAAGCCATAAAGTTCATCATTTCTGAAATACGGAACTGATAAGCACCATAGCTGATGGCATTTAGAGGCGGTGTGACAGTCAAAACGACATAGATAGCAGCGACGATTGCGATATCTGCAACATCACGAATAGTTAATTTTTTCATCTTTTCTCCTTTAGCGGTTGCCCGCGTGTAATATGCTTGGTGAAAGAAGCTAAGCACCAAGGGTTGCTTTATTCAACCTTACTAGTATAGCACAATAGCCTGCTTTATGCTATACTTAAACCATGAAAATTCCTATTCAAAAATTTTTTAACAATGAAATTTTATCCTATCTCTTTTTTGGCCTTGCAACAACTCTAGTTTCGATTCTCTCACGACTAGTCATTTATCAACTAAGTCATCAGGAACTCCTTGCTACTGCTCTAGCAAATATTATTGGTATCCTCTTTGCCTTTATCACAAATGATACAATCGTGTTTAAACAAGCAAGGAAGAATCGACTTATCCGTTTAGTGAAATTTTTTCTTGCCCGCCTTTCTACTTTTCTGTTAGACTTGTTTTTAACTTTTCTCTTTGTAACCCAATTTCCTCACATCATAGGACAATTCGTAAATGAAAGTCTTGACAAAATCAATGCAATCGAAACAGTTCTTGCACAAATATCAATAATTATTCTTAATTATATTCTAAGTAAGCTATATGTTTTTAAAAAATAAAAATTTTGAGCATATATCTTGCAAGCTCTTCTTAATTAATATATAATTAAGAGTAAAAATTTTTTGAAAGGGAAAATGAAAATGTTAAAAGATCTTAAAGCATTTTTGCTTCGTGGTAATGTTGTTGACCTTGCTGTCGGTGTGATCATTGCCTCTGCTTTTGGTGCTATCGTTACTTCATTTGTTAATGATATCATCACTCCACTCCTATTGAACCCAGCCTTGAAAGCTGCGAAAGTACAAAACATCGCTGAGCTTGCATGGAATGGTGTTACATATGGTAAATTCTTGAGTGCTATTATCAACTTCCTTGTTGTAGGTACTGTTCTCTTCTTCGTTATTAAAGCTATGGAAAAAGCTCAAAGCCTTACTAAAAAAGAAGAAGTTGTTGAAGAGGAAGCACCAGCTGCACCAACTGAATTGGAAGTACTTCAAGAAATCAAAGCCCTTCTTGAGAAAAAATAAGCGATTAAAAGGATCTAGCGCAAAGCTAAATCCTTTTTCTTTACTCTTTCGGCAACTTACCTGCTTTCTCTAGCATTTTCTTGATCAAATAAGGCATCTTAACATTTTCACGACCTTTTTTCTCAATCAGTTTTTTCACAAATTCTGGCATTTGTAAATCTTGAGATTCGGCCAAAATGTTTTTCGTCTCGTCTGAAGGAACTAATTCATCAAAGGTTTCTTCTTCTGGGAGAAATTCCTTAAATTCTTTGTCCTCATTAGCTCTGACGGTATTAACCAAGGCATCAATCAAACGAGAATCTGTATTTGGCATTGGTGGACGATGGTAGTTTACACCAAATTCCTGACATAAGTCATAACATTCCACATCATTGTCAAACAAGACTTCAATATGCTCGCTAATGAAGCTGATAGGAACAAAAATATAATGGTCTGGATGTTCTTTCTGTTCTCTGAGATACTCTAAAACATCTGGCTTAATCCATGGAATCCCGATATCACTTTCACTCTGCCAAGTGTTAGTATATTGCTCTGAACTCAAGCCTAGTTTTTCAGCGACTAGCTTGCTATTTTCAAAAATTTGGTCGATATAGGGGTCACCAAAATCCAAGGCAAAAATAGGTACACTATGGGCTGAAAAGATGACTTTAAAGCTATCTTGCTTCACTTCATCTTTTAAAATCTTAGCAATTTCATCTGCCCAATAGTTTAGCAAGGCCTCTTCTTGATACCAGTCCTTAATGACCAAAAATTGAATTTGCTTGCTTTCTAAAAATTTCTCATAACCCATGACAGAGTAAAAAGAATAATGAGGCTCCAAAATCAAACAAATACATTGCTCGATTCCGTCTGCTTCCATCTGACTAATCACATCTGGAATAAAAGGACTGGAAAATTTATTGGCAAAATAGACACTATATTCATTTCCTAGCCTAGCTTCTACTAAGGCAACCTCTTCACGGGTAATTCTTTGCAGAGGCGTACCTCCAATAAGTACATAATTATCATAGAGTGTTTGAATCTCGTGGTCTTGAGGTCTCACTCCACGACGAATATTTGTGAAAAAATCAGCTACACCTTCAAAGGTAATCTCTTCTGGCGAACCGAATGTCATCATTAAAATTGCTTTTTTCATAACTGCTTCCTTGTGATATTTTTATCAAGTTTATTTTAACATTTATCCATTAATAAGTAAACGCCAACATAGTGAATTTCCCGAACTTCTGTCTTTTGTTTTTCTTTTCTTTCTATGATACAATGGAAAAAATGAATTCAAAAGGAGTTTTTTATGACTTATCCCAATCTCTTGGACCGCTTCTTAACCTACGTTAAGGTCAATACGCGCTCTGATGAACACTCTACTACTACTCCAAGTACACAGAGTCAGGTTGACTTCGCAACCAATGTCCTGATCCCTGAAATGAAACGTGTTGGATTACAAAATGTTTATTATCTACCAAATGGTTTTGCAATTGGTACCTTGCCAGCCAATGATCCATCTTTAACACGTAAAATTGGCTTCATCTCCCACATGGATACTGCTGATTTTAATGCCGAAGGAATCAATCCTCAGGTGATTGAGAACTATGATGGGGGTGTGATTGAACTAGGGAATTCTGGTTTTAAACTGGATCCAGCTGACTTCAAGAGTCTTGAGAAATATCCAGGACAAACGCTTATCACAACAGATGGAACAACCTTGCTAGGTGCTGATGACAAGTCAGGGATTGCTGAAATTATGACTGCTATTGAATATCTAACTGCTCACCCTGAAATCAAACACTGTGAGATTCGTGTTGGTTTTGGTCCAGATGAAGAAATCGGTGTTGGTGCTAATAAATTTGATGCAGAAGATTTTGATGTTGATTTTGCCTACACAGTTGATGGTGGCCCACTAGGTGAACTTCAGTACGAGACCTTTTCAGCAGCGGGTGCTGAATTGCATTTCCAAGGACGCAATGTCCACCCTGGTACTGCCAAAGGGCAAATGGTCAACGCCCTTCAGCTAGCAATTGATTTTCATAATCAACTTCCAGAGAATGACCGACCTGAGTTAACAGAAGGTTACCAAGGCTTCTACCATCTAATGGATGTGACAGGTAGTGTCGAAGAGGCGCGTGCAAGCTACATCATTCGTGATTTTGAAAAAGATGCCTTTGAAGCGCGTAAAGCAGCTATGCAGTCTATCACTGATAAGATGAATCAAGAACTTGGTAGCGACCGTGTCACTCTCAACTTGACAGACCAGTACTACAATATGAAAGAAGTCATTGAAAAAGATATGACTCCAATTACCATTGCTAAGGCCGTTATGGAAGATTTAGGTATCACGCCTATTATTGAACCAATTCGCGGCGGGACAGACGGCTCTAAAATTTCCTTTATGGGAATCCCAACTCCAAATATCTTTGCTGGTGGCGAAAACATGCATGGACGTTTTGAATATGTTAGCCTTCAGACTATGGAACGTGCAATTGATACCATCATTGGTATCGTAGCTTATAAATAATTGATAAAAAACCGAGCATATCCAACTACGGAAATGCTCGGTTTTAGTATTTTATACTCTTCGAAAATCTCTTCAAATCATGTCAACATTGCCTTGCTGTACTCAAGTACAGCCTGCGGCTAGTTTCCTAGTTTGCTCTTTGATTTTCATTAAGTATTAGAAGTGACTTCTTTCCCTGCCCCTTTAGTTATCTCCCAATTTTCTCGTCTACTTGATTATATTCCACTTAATACAAGGAAAACAATCTAAAACTAATTGTTACAACCTTCTTGCATCCAATTCGAATACACTATTTAGGGACATTTTACATTAATTAATCTTTTTTTCTTTTGACTATTCCAATCATTCCTAAGAACATGCCTATAATTCCTACAGATGCAAAAGCAGAACCATCTTCACTTCCTGTTTTAGGTAGAACTTCTTGACGATTTGCAGGTGCCTGATAAGTTTTATCTTCTAACATAGGCGGAACTACATATGATTTCTCATCATTTTTATCTACGATTTCATTCATAGTTGTTTCAGAGTCAGTTACATCACTAGTAAATCCTGATTCTTGATGACTTGTAGCTTCTCCACTAGGAACTCCTTCAGAACCAGTCATACCACCAGTAAACTCTGGTAAATTATGAATAGCTGCTTCAGAATCAGTCACACCACCAGTAAACTCTGGTAAATTGTGAATAGCTGCTTCAGAATCAGTCACACCACCAGTAAACTCTGGTAAATTGTGAATAGCTGCTTCAGAATCAGACACACCACCAGTAAACTCTGGTAAATTGTGAATAGCTGCTTCAGAATCAGTCACACCACCAGTAAACTCTGGAACCTCATGAACATATGATGCGATTTTACCTGATTCTTCTTTCTTAGTTCCGACCAATACAATTTCGTCTTGCGCCACTTCAACAACTTCACGAAGTTTTATAGTACGGCTTCCATCTGGTGCTACTTCAGTCAAGATACGTTCCTTGCCTGCACGACCTACCTGAGTCACTCGAGTTTCACCTTTTGGAAGACTTGAATCTTCTTGTTTAACTTTCTTGAAGTTAATTACTTTTTCTACTACTTCAAGACTTGGTTGAGGTTGAACTAATTCCTTATCTCCATCCGTTGGAACTATGGAATGTTTCACTTCCTCTTTCGGAGTAGCCTGAAGTTGATTAATAGAAGTTAGAGCTGCTTGCAAGGCTTTATCTACTGCATCTTGTGTCTTGGCTTCTTGGATGGCTGTAAGAGCTTGTTCTGACAACTCAACTAGTTTCTTCTTGGATTCTTTATCGCTACCTAGTTCCTTGCTCTTGTTTTGGATAGCCTCTGCCAAGCTTGCCATGGCCTTGTCGTAGTTAGGCTCTTCTGGCTGGACTGGTTTCACTTCCTCTTTCGGAGTAGCCTGAAGTTGATTAATAGAAGTTAGAGCTGCTTGCAAGGCTTTATCTACTGCATCTTGTGTCTTGGCTTCTTGGATAGCTGTAAGAGCTTGTTCTGACAACTCAACTAGTTTCTTCTTGGATTCTTTATCGCTGCCTAGTTCCTTGCTCTTGTTTCGGATAGCCTCTGACAAGCTTGCCATGGCCTTGTCGTAGTTAGGATCTTCTGGTTGCTCTGATGTCGGAGTATCTTCTTTTCCATAGTTTTCTTCTTTATCAAGAATAGCTTGCAAGGCTGTGGCTATTTTCAAAATTTCTTGAGCACTGGCTGGACTTGCTGAAAGTTGTTCAGATAATTTATCTAAGTTTGACTTGAAGGCTTGACGCGCCTCTGGAGTGTTCTTTAAGCTTGTCTGATCAAATTGAGCTAACTCATCCTTCCAGTTCTTCATAGCTTGAACTAATTCTTCTTTGGTATAAAGAGCGCTATCTTCCCCACGAGTAATGAACTTATCAACTTGAATACCAATATTTCTAGAGGTATCATTTCGTTTTGGATCCAATTGCAAGGTTACAGCATGCCAACCTTCTTCGAGTCCAGTCAAACGAACAAGAGTCTGATCACCTTGACGTGTAGTTGCGGTTCCACTGAAGTACTTCTTACCATTGACATCAGTAGCATTTCCTTGACCATCTTGATACTCAAGTTCTTTACCATCTAGAGTAACCTTGTAGATACCATGTACAGGATCAACAAAACCTTTAATTTCAAGACCTGTTCCATAGAAATAGGCTGTTACGCTAGCATTTTTCTTCTGCTCTTCATTCAAACGACCAAATGATGCCCAAGACTCAGTATTTTGGTATTTACCTGCCGAATTGGTTTCATGATGCCAACCTGGGCTATAATCAAGTTGACTGGCCTGGTCATCATGACTGACTTGGTCTTTTTGAAGTAAGTCAGCCTTCATTACTCGAACAGTTGCTTCTGAAGCAAATCCAAGCAAGGCATTATCTGATGCGCTTGTCATTTTCACTTTAAAGTCAAAGATTGAATCAGCTTGCTCCGTAAAGTCAATTGTCGGAATTGTCAAAGTCTTTTCTGTTTCACCATCTTGGAAGGTCAAATCAGCTGTTGTATCCTTGTAAACCTTACCGTGAACCCCTGTTCCTGGTTCAGTCACGACATGGACTGTTGCAGCTCCTTTGCTACCACCAACACGTTTAATGGTTACAGTGACAGGTTGGCCTTTTTGAACTTCATAGGTAGTTTCTTTCAACTCAAACATACCTTTACCAGCATTATTTAGCGTGTAGATACCTTCAGTTGCAATAGCTTTGCCAGTTTTGTTGACGAGTTTGATGGTATGTTCACCTGGAGCCAAGTCATCTGTTTCATAAACCATCTGGCTACGTTTACGAGCTGCATTATTAGTTTGTACGTCTGCAACCTTTTGACCATCCACGTAAACTGACATTTCACCGTGGTTTGGATCCACTGTAGATACGACATAAGCCTTAGTTCCATTGAAGCGGTAGGTTACGCTAGCATCCTTTTTATTGGTCCACATGGATGTACCACGGATACCTTCAGATTCGTCATACCAGGTTGTATTAGCTTTATCAGCTGTTGTATTTGAATGGTAATCCAAGCCTAGAGGATAGCCATCTGTTTTTTCGATACTACTTGGTGTCTTATAAACAGAGAAGTTTGTCAAAATAGGAGTTGCTTGTGAATTCGTGATAGTCACACGAATCTTTTGGGCTTCTACAGGTTGACCTTGGACAAGACGACGATAACCAACAGTCGAACCTTCTCCATATGGAACCCAGCGACCATTGAGCTCAACTTCAACCTTAAATCCTGAGATACGTTGACCTTTAGCGATATCTTCTTTGAGTTCGACTACATCAAAGCGTCTCTTTTGACCAAGATCGACAGTGAATTCACCTGTCTTCGCATCATTTGACAATGCCCAACTAGTATCATCCTTACCATCGGTTAGGTTGCTTGCTTGGTACAAGCGATTCTTACGGGTAGAGCTTGCCGTTACAGTTGCCCCCTTGGCGAAGTCAGTTGCATACATTTGGTCCAAGGTTGCTCGGAATTCTTTCAAGCGAGCCACGTCTGCATCTGCGAATTTACCTTCTTTATTTGGTGGAATATTGAGGAGAAGTGGCGTTCCACGACCAACAGATTTGAAGTAGATATCCATCAAATCTTTGATTGATTTTGGCTGTTGATTATCATGGTAGAACCAACCTGAACGGATAGAAACGTCTGCTTCACCGACAGAGTACATATCTCCTTCTGGATCTCCATGGTTGAGATATTCATTCTTCACATCGTCAGTGATCTTAGCTTTCTTAACCTTATGCCAAACTGGATCTCCAGCGATACCACGTTCATTACCGATCCAACGGACGCTTGTTGGTTGAGCAGAGAAGATAGCGATATCTCCTTCAGCTTTCTTGATGTACTTGAACCACTCGTCAAAGGTGTAGGTTACTTTTTGAGCTCCGCTACCACGCGCACCATCCATCCACACTTCGATAAATTTACCCTTATTTCCGTATTTAGGATTGCCAAGGATTTCCTTGAGTTGGTTGAGATAGTATTCGTTATACTCTTTTTCAGTTGAAACATGATATTTAGGGTTATTTGCATCCCATGGTGACAGGTAAACACCCATATTCATGTCATACTTGGTCGCTGATTTAGAGATTTCTTCGAGAAGGTCTCCCTTACCGTCTTTCCAAGGACTTGCCGCTACGGTATGTTTTGTATATTGAGAAGGATAGATTACAAATCCATCATGGTGTTTTACAACCATGATTGTTCGCTTGAATCCTGCATCCTTCAAAGTCTTAATCCACTGGTCTGTATCAAGATTAGTTGGGTTAAAGTTTTGAGGATTTTCTCTACCGTTCCCCCATTCAGAGTTAGTGTAGGTATTCATACCATAGTGGATGAAGGCAGCCAATTCTTCCTTGTGGTAGTCCAATTGAGCCTTACTTGGCAGTGGTCCATAGTTTCCAATTTCTGTTTCTTCGTCTTTTGAATCCACTACTGGAGTTGCAGGAGTTACTGGTTTTGGATCTTCTATTTTTTCGTATTCAAAAATAACTTGGTTCACTCCTTTATGTTGGATTGTTGCTTCTTGGCTTGCATTGACTGCACGGTAGCCTGCAATTTCTTTGGCTTGGAATCTATGAACAAAGGAAACTTCGTATTCTTTACCATCGTTATTGTCAACAGTTGCAGGCGATAATTCTTGATCTGTGCCTTTCAAGCGGTAACGAAGGTCGAAGGAACCTTTATTGACTTTATAAACAACCTTAATGACACGAGTTCCTGCAGGAGCCTTGCTCACAACGCTATAATCATCTCCCCAAGAATCTTTCAGTTGCTTGTTGACAGCTTTGCCGTCAATCGATACAATCTCATATTTTTCTTTATTCTTCTTGTAGAAGTCAGTTTTCTCAATTTCTGTTTTATAGTTATAATCAAACTGAGTTCCAACTTCCGTTTTTTCAACAAAAGTATCGTTTTCTTTGACTGGATTATCTTTTTGGTCTAGATGTTCTACAACAACTCGTCCATAGTCAACACCTTCAAGAAGCGTTGCAATACCATTTTGATCGAAAGAGTATTTATTTTTGCCAATAACAGCTGTCTTATTTCTAATCATTTCTCCTTCTGGAGTAAAGTAGTAACGATTACCATTATCTCCTTGGTACCAGCCTTTGACTCCATATTTATCAATGATTTCTTTGACCCATGCTAATTGTTCAGGCGATAGGACAAGTCCTCCTCCAAAGCGATCTTTTTCAGCGATATTCATATTATCAACAGTTCCATGTTGGTGAATTCCAATAACTTTACCATCACCATTAATAATTCCACCACCAGAAAGACCAGAAACAGAAGTCAGGCGATAAGTGATGCCAACCGCTCCTTTATTATCAAGCTTTTCAGTACCCTTAACGACACCATCAGCCTTATACAATTGACCAGGTACGATTGGTTCCTTCAATTCTGGAGATGTTGAATCTGTAGGATAGCCAATTGTGCTAACAGGTTCTCCAGCTTTGTATTCTCGATGTTCTGCTAAAGGAGTAAAGGTAGCTGCCTTATTTGGACTTGCAATCGAAAGTGGAACTGGTGCTACTACTAAAGCTAGATCATTCTTAATTCCTTCACCAAACTTTTCTTTATTCCAAAAATGAATGTCCTTTTCCTTGAACAAAACCGTATTTCCTGAAGTTGGCAAAGAATTGTTCTTAGCAGTATTTGAACCTACATTGTAATAAAACTTAGTAGTATCACCGCCACGAATAGAACCTGCATTGGTATCTGCATCCTTGACTAAGAAATTATGAGCCACTGTCAACATAATATTTGGAGCTACAAAGATTCCAGATCCAGAATTGAGATAACGTTGGCTACCTCCACCTGCTAAAGGTGAACTGAAAATTGTATAAACCATAGCAGCTGAGGTAGCTGGCTGGCCTTCATAAGTGATACGTTTAAGGTCTTGGCCACCATTGATAACGGCTCTATTTTCTTTTTCGCCTTCAGTTGAAGCTACTTCCGTAGGTTTCAAGATGCTCTTAGTCTCTACCTGTGGACTTTCTTGTTCTGATACAATAGCTGCAGTATCCACTTTTTTCACTGGAGTATCAGGATAGGCACGATCAGGGATTTCTTCAGGGAGTACATCACCAGCCACTGCAGCAGTTTTAGCTTCCTCTGTTGCTTTCTCGGCAGTAGGCTCTGTTTTTTCAGTTACTTCTTCTTTAACTGCTTCTTCTTTTTCATGTTTTACATCTGCCACTTCTTTTGATTGACCGTCAACTTCAAGTTTTGGTTCTGTCACAAGTTCACTAGCCGCAACATTCCCAGATGCAAAAAAAGTAAGACCGACTGCTACAGAAGCAACACCAACAGTCAGTTTACGAATACTAAAGATTCGACCTTTTTCTAAAAAATATTGTTTCATCAAATACTCCTAATCTTCTAGAGCAGTCAGCTACTGCCCGAGCCCAGCTTTAACTGGTGACATTGTTATTTTTATGTACTATTCAAAAACCCCTTCCAATAAATTCTTTATTTAGACCATTACAAGCACCGAGAAATCGCTTACATTCTCTTGGATAAAATAATGCTTCCATTAGCCGTTTTTGTTATAATAAGTATACTATATTGTAATAAAAAAACAAAGTTTTTTATTATTTTTACTACTTTTTTACTTCATGTTTTTATGACAATATGTGACTAAGGACAGATGAGTATAAAGTTCCATTAATATAAAAAGAGGTAGGATGTGTACCTAAAAGATTAGACAGAAAAAATCTAACCTTTAAAAGTCGGTACCTAATTTTATTTCCATTACCTCTTTTTATTTTTTAAAATTTAAGTTCTCAACTTCTCTATTATTCTCTCTTTTTCCCTATCATCAACAAGCCGAGAAACATCCCTACAAATCCTACAATTGCAAGACTGGACTTATCTTCACTTCCTGTTTTAGGTAGGAGATGCTGCTGCGCCGCAGGTGCTTGATAAGTATGTTCTTGCGCCATAGCCTGCACTGCAGTAGACTGATTAGCCTTATATTCTTTCCCCTTATGCACTGCTGCTTCAGCCTTGTTTACACTATCCGCAAGAGTTGGTAAATTCGAACTAGCAGGCTGTACTTCATGAGCGCCACTTTCATAGGATGGAAGTTCTAATTTAGCGGCTTCTACCGCATTAGCGCCACCTTCATAGGATGGAAGTTCTGACTTAGCTGCTTCTACCGCATTAGCGCCACCTTCATAGGATGGAAGTTCTAATTTAGCTGCTTCTTCGCCGTTGATACCACCTGTGAACTCTGGAACTTCATGAATAGCGGCTACTTCGCCGTTCACACCACCTGAGAAGTCTGGCACATCATGAACGGCTGCTTCCTCACCGTTGATACCACCTTCAAAGGCTGGATCCTCATGAACTGTACCTTCACCATTGACTGCACCTGTGAACTCTGGAACTTCATGAATTGCTGCTTTTGCACCATTTTTTCCACCAGGAACTCCTGCACCTTCAAGACTTACAGGCAAATTATGCATGCTCTCAATTGCACCATCAATGATTTCTGTAATTTCCTGACCAATATCTTCCTTGCTAGCTGCAAATAGCAATGTTTTTGAATCGTACTGAGTCAAGAAGGTCGCAAAATTTCCATTTGCCAATTTAAGAACTGGTGGCTGATTCACCAAAACTTCAGAATCGAATTCTAAAGCGATGACATTTTTGCTCATCTCTACAGCATTTTTCACAGTTGCTTTCGTTGGAGCAACCCCATCCTTACTTAAGAAATCCCAGTTGAATTTCTTATAAGACAAGGTATATTCATTTTGAGTGGCAGTTGCATGCTCATAAAGCAAACCAAATTCACCATTTCCAAGATCTTGCAAGGAGTTATAAGCAAATTTACCACTTTGAATTGGATTGTGCTTGATCCAAGTTAGATCCCCATTCGCTTCCACACGTGCTACGTGCACCAAACCATTGTATCGTCCAGGTCCACCTGCATTACTGAGGATAATATATTCCTTACCTTCTTGCACAGTATGAATAGCTGACATTTGAACATAGACATCTTTGACATCCGCATAGCGCTTCACATCTTTTTCCCAAGTTGCTCCACCATCTTTACTTGTTGCAACTTGAAGATCACCTGTCAATCCACGCATGAAGAGTTTGAGATCTCCGTTATTCAATTGCACAACGGTTGACTCCGTATTTTGAGCACCTGGGTTATTCATAGTTGAAGAGTGAATTGTTTGATTACCTATTGGACGATTATCATTGACTGCCTCACCTGCATGCCAAGTTTCACCATGATCATCTGAGTAAATGACGCGCGAAGACTGAGAACCACCTAGGTAGGATACATTATTTGTAGTGTAGGCAGGGATAACAAGACGTCCTTTATGAGGTCCTGAGTGCAAGGCAATACCTGTACCAGGTCCTGTTCCTAAGAAGTGCATCCAGTCCTTACGAATACCGTACGTAATATCTTTAGGTGCAGACCAAGTTTTACCATCGTCATCACTATAAGACATCCAGAGATAGTTGGTGTTTGAAACCCTAAAGATATTCTTGTCGCTGTAATCAAAGTAGACATTACCGATAAGTTCTTCACCTTTGTAAAGGTCTCCCTTATCACTGTATGCTGGCTTCTTAGGATCCACTACAACTCGGTATTCGGTCTTTCTATTTTCAGGATCAAAAACCTCACCATTTTCACGGATTGTATAATGTCCTGCTTCACCTTTTTTGTACAGAACTTGGTAAACCTTATTCCCAATTTGCTCATAGGCTTGCGGTGCTTTTCCTGGCAAATCTCTGACTGCTTCACCTTCTACAAACATATCAAAAATAGAGAAGATTCGCTTAGTTTTCGGATCTTGGACTAGAGCCATGTCAATATTGACTGGTGAACCTGCATGAGCTCTTCTGGCATTCTCATTATCACGAGGATTTGAGATGACAATTCTATCTCCCCATGTTTTGCCCTTATCATCACTACGACGAACAACCATACCGATGTCACCCCAGTCAGAGTGATGCAAGCGTCTCTCATCCGCACCAGCAATCAAGGTTCCCTTATCAGTTTTAAGTAGGGCTGGAATACGGTAGCTTGCGATACCATCTTTATTCGGCTTGCGGTTCTCACCACCTTGAAAAACATCCAGCTTATCCGTAACTTTTGCTCCTTCAGGAAGTTTCTTTTCCAACTCTCCTCTTTCAAAAAGCTGGCTACGTTTTTTAACTTCTTCTGGAGAAAGGGCACGATCATAAACCGTTAGATTACGGACTTTAAGATTAGAACCCCAGAAGTTTTTGCCTGTACGTTTGGTTGTCCCAATTTGCACCTGGTTGACATCTGGCATATCTTTGATGAAACGACCAGACTGAGGACTTGTGCGCGACAAGACACCATTTACATAGACGCGAACCTGACCTTTTGGCTGATCTGCATTTGGTCTTTCAACTGTAAAGGTTACAGAGTTCCACTCACCTGGCTTAATCTTCAAAGGAGCAGTTTTATAATCACCATAGAATTGGTTTCCATTTGCATCACGACCTTCAACGATTGCTGTATTATCAAGGATGGCCATGGTGAAATACTCATTTACTTTGGTATCACTAGAAACTGAAAAAAGGTTATAAAAACGTGGAGCAGACGCATCTGGCTTAAATTCCATATGAATGGTCGCATTTTGAAGTTTTTTAAGCTTGTCAAGTTCCTCCTTCATATCAACTCTTTGACCGTTTGAAGGATTGGTTTCAACATCTTCTTTTTCTACTACAGTGTTGACGTTTTCTAACTCTCTTGCATAAAAATCACGAGGAATGTTTCCATCTTCTTTCTCATCTTCACTCTCTGTAGCTGGAGTTTCGTTTGATGCTTCTGTTTCTGCTGCTTTTTCAGACCCTGGGTTTGCTTGCAACTCTTCACGATTCACTTCAGTTCCCTTATCCGTTGCTGTTGACAATTTGTCTGCGAGTTCCTTATCGAGATTCGTCAGATTTCCTGTCTCTACTTCCTTAGGCAATTCTGGCAAAGATTGCCCCGCTGTTTCACCATTCGTTGATGGTGCCTCTTGAGCCAAAGCAGGGGCAACACCAAAAACAACCGCTCCAATCACTACTGAAGCTGCTCCAACTGTAAATTTCCGAATTCCATATCGTTGTTTTCTATCAAAATGTCTCTGATTCATATTTTACCTCTCATTTTCTAATTCGGTAAAGCGCTTTCTTTTTGACTTAAAATTTTTAGCCACTAGGACTAGACAATTCCAAAAGAAACTAAACTATTTAATGGGAATCTCCATTATTTTTAATTTGAACAACCTTGCATAGCGTACAGTTCAACTTTGCAATACGCCATGAAAAATATTTTACTCCTTTCATATTTTATCTTAACCTTATTATATAATAAATATTTTCAGTTTTAGACTTTACAATAGACAATAGATTCTACTTTCAAAAATAGTTACAAGTTCTAAATTATTTGAAACTAGTTTCAATCATAATCCAATCAAAACAGAGTATGAATGACAACATCCAATACGAGTATAAGATCTAATAAACATTTTTTATAATAATACTCTTCGAAAATCTCTTCAAACCACGTCAGCGTCGCCTTACCGCACTCAAGTACAGCTTGCAACTAGCTTCCTAGTTTGCTTTTTGATTTTGATTGAGTATAAAACGCATAATATCAAGTTTTTCAACACCTGATATTATGCGTTTTTTGATTATAAATACGGATTATTTAGTATAACTTCTCTTTATTGATGAACTGCTTGAGCTGCTGTGATAAGAGTCAACTTGTAGACATCATCAGCATTACATCCACGAGAAAGGTCGTTAACCGGCTTGTTCAAACCTTGCAAAACAGGTCCAACAGCCGCAAAACCACCAAGACGTTCTGCCATCTTGTAACCAATATTTCCTGCCTCGATACCTGGGAAGATGAAGACATTTGCTTGACCAGCTACCGTACTTCCAGGAGCTTTCAGAGCTGCAGTTTCTGGAACAAAGGCCGCATCAAATTGCAACTCACCATCGATTTCAAGGTCAGGGCGCAAGTCGTGAGCAATTTTAGTTGCTTCAACAACCTTATCAACGCTTTCTCCAAACCCTGAACCTTTAGTAGAATAGCTTAGCATAGCAATTTTAGGCTCGATGCCAAACATCTTAGCTGTGATGGCTGAGTTAATCGCAATTTCAGCCAAGGCTTCTGCATCTGGATTAATATTGATAGCACAGTCTCCAAATAGGTAACGTTCAGTACCACGAACCATGAGGAAGGCACCTGAAGTACGAGTTACATTTGGACGAGTTTTGATGATTTGAAGGGCTGGACGTACTGTTGAAGCTGTTGAGTGAATCGCACCTGATACCATTCCATCAACCAAGCCCAAGTAAACCAACATAACACCAAAATAGTTGACATCTTCAATCAAAACCTTGCGTGCATCTTCTTCAGACATTTTGCCCTTGCGACGCTCTACTAAAGCAGCAACCATTTCTTCAAATTTATCGTAGTGTTGAGGGTCGATGACTTCATAACCATCTTCGATACCTTCGATTTCAAGATAAATTTTAATTTTTTCAGGATTTCCAAGCAAAACAGGAATCACTTCTGTTTCTTTTACCAAACGTTTAGTTGCTTGGAGAATACGAGGCTCTTCCCCTTCAGGGAGAACGATACGAGCATTTTTACCAACCAGGTTGGCTTTGAGACTTTCAAAAACTTCCATGAGTTTTCTCCTTTAAGATAATAATTATACTCTGAAACAGTTTTTATAGAGTATTAGTTGATAACTGGGTAATAAGGTTGCTGAAATCATCCGGCAAGGGACTTTCTAACTGCAAGTCTTGCTCTAAAAATGGATGATAAAAGGATAGGTAATGGCAATGCAGAGCCTGACGTTGAATACCATCGTCCAGACTACCGCCATACAAATCGTCTCCCAACAAAGGAAAACCAATATGAGAAAAATGGACTCTGATTTGGTGAGTACGTCCAGTATGCAGGCGAATATCTACCAAGTGAATATTCCCATAAGAAGCTACAATCTTATATGATGTATGGGCATACTTTCCGCCTTTAGCCACTCGTCTGGTAATAATGGAGTCTTCATCACGCGCAATAGGAGCAATAATCTCACCCTCTGGCTCCAAGTGTCCATCACCTTTAACCAAAGCAAAATAACGTTTTTCAATGGACTTTTTCTGCAACTGCTTATCTAATCGTGCATGAGCATAGCCATGCTTAGCAAAGAGCATCAAGCCAGAAGTATCTCTATCAAGCCTGGTCACAATGTGAACCTGCTGATTTTCATAGTTTTGCTTGACGTAGTAACCCTTGATAAAATTGGCAATGGTATTGGAGTGATTGACACTAGGAATAGACGCCACTCCATAGGGTTTATTCAAAACTAGAAAATGGTCATCCTCATAGAGAATATCCAGTGGGCGCTCGATAGCTTCTAGAGTTTCAAAGCCCTCCTCAGCAGGAATATCGATGATAACACGGTCTCCAACATCCAATAGATAAGTTGCATTTTGCGGTTGGTCATTGACCAGAATAGCTCCGCCTCGAAACTTAATCTTGGCCAGCAGTCCTTTAGAAACCTCATGCTTTTTCAAAAAGGTCTTAACCTTGACATGCTCATCTGCGATAAATTCAAACCTCATTCATCCACCTCGCCGATAAAAGCATCCTTAACACGATTCCAGAAACTGGTGTGACTAGGTGATGCGACAAAGTGAATCTTATGATGGTCGATTTGATACTCAATACGCTCAATATTACGGAAAGAATAAACGCTATTGTCAACCGAAATAGTATGGTAATCGTTTCTCGTTGGAATGAGTTCAATCTTATCCTTCTTAGGCACAATAATAGATGAACCCAGGGTTCGATAAACACGATTATTAAGGCTGGCAATTTCCGTCAACTGAAGAGCTTCAATGGTAGGGTGTAAAACAGCTCCACCAAGAGATTTGTTATAAGCTGTACTACCAGTCGGTGTCGAAACTGTTAGCCCATCTCCACGAAAACGTTCAAAGGGAACTCCATTAATCACAATATCTGCCACCATGGTTCGATCCGACCTGCGGATGCTGGCTTCATTTAGTGCTCTAAAAATCTTCACTTCACCATTTTCAAGAAAGGCCTTCACATTCAGAACAGGGTAAGAAACTCTTGCTCCAGTATCTAGCTGCAAATTAGTCACTAGCTTGTCCAACTCAAAATCACGATAGTCAGTATAGAAGCCCAAATGCCCCGTATGAACACCGATAAAGCGTACCTTGTCAAGCTGGTTTTCGTACTTATGAAAAGCCGACAAGAGCATGCCATCCCCACCAATGGAAATAACGATATCTGGATTGGTATCATTGAGTATAAACTGATTTCGCTTCAAACGATCTCGCAATTCATACAAAACCCTTTGACTCTGTGGTTTTCTATTAGCTATCAGGTCAATTCGTTTACCTGTATTCTTCATCTGTATCGTCACTGTTTCCTACACCATCATTTAATTTTCTGCTCAAAGGATCAAAAAGTGCCTGAGCTTCTTGAATATCATCACGAATTTTACCCATTTCTTCATCTAACTGATGGGCAATCTTAGATGTAATTTCCAGTCGCTTCTTAATCTCCTCTGGGAAATCCCCTTGGTACTTGTAGTTGAGAGAATGTTCTATTGTTGCCCAGAAATTCATGGCCAAAGTACGAATTTGAATTTCTGCTAAAATGATCTTGGCTCCATTGATAGTATCAACCGTATATTCTACTACAACGTGATAGGAACGGTATCCTGATGCTTTTCGATGAGTAATGTAATCTCGCTCCTGTATGGTCCGCATATCCTGACGCTTGCGCAAAATAGCCACAACTTCTTGGACATCATCTACAAACTGGACCATCACACGCAAACCAGCAATATCCTGTAAATCGTGTTCTAAGGTCGCATAAGTAATACCACGTCGAGCCATTTTCTCCTTGATACTTTCAATTGGCTTGACCCTACCAGTCACAAACTCAATCGGAGAATGCTTATTTTGCTTACGATATTGCTTACGAATACCACGTAGTTTAATCTTTAACTCACCAACAGCTTGAATGTAAGGATCTAGAAATTCTTCCCATTCTAAGGTCATATACTCTCCCTTGTTCTCATATTATCCTTCAAAAATATCTTTGATTTTTTCTCCAGATTTATATACAATAAATACAAAGCTATTATATCATATAATCCGCTTTCATAGATAAAGAAAAGGTAAGAAAAATGAAACATTTAGAAATTGAATTGAAAACACTATTGAAAAAAGATGAATATGATCGTCTAAAAGACCAGTTCACTGGTGTTACTCCTGTTCTTCAAAAAAATTACTACATCGACACGCCTGATTTTGAACTACGAGAAAAGAAAGTCGCTATGCGTATTCGAACCTTTGAAGACTGGGCGGAATTGACACTCAAAGTCCCGCAAAGTGTTGGAAACATGGAGTACAATCAAAAATTGCACCTAAAAGATGCTGAAAACTATCTGAGCAAGGAAGAGCTTCCTCAGGGACTGGTGCTGGAAGAATTGGCTAAACATGGTATCCAAAGTAAAAAATGGCAGGTTCTTGGTTGTCTAACAACGCTTCGCTATGAAATGCAAACAGCTATCGGTCTCATGGCACTGGATGAAAGTCAGTACTTTGATATGACAGATTATGAATTAGAGCTTGAGGTGGAAAATCACGATCAAGGCAAACAGGATTTCCAACAATTTTTAGAGGAAAATCAGATTGCTTATCAAAAAGCTCCGTCAAAATTAGTTCGATTTGTCAAAAGCATGAAAAATAGCTGAAATAATCTCCATTTTTTGGTAAAATAGAAAAGATAAAAATACACAAACCCCAGTTCATATATGTAAAACAGATATAACTAGGATTTAAAAAGTTTACAGAGGATGGTCTATAATGTCAGATAGAAAAAACATGAAACTTTTCGCACTCAACTCTAACCAAGAGATTGCACAGAAAATTGCCCAAGCTGTTGGTGTCCCACTTGGAAAACTATCATCACGTCAATTTTCTGATGGAGAAATCCAAGTAAATATCGAAGAAAGTGTCCGTGGTTATGATGTTTACATCATCCAGTCTACAAGTTTCCCTGTTAACAACCACCTAATGGAATTGTTGATCATGGTCGACGCTTGTGTACGTGCAAGTGCCCACAGTATCAACGTTGTCCTTCCATATTTTGGCTATGCACGTCAAGACCGTATCGCTTCACCTCGTGAGCCACTTACAGCTAAACTAGTTGCTAATATGCTGGTTAAGGCTGGGGTTGACCGTGTCCTTACGCTTGATTTGCATGCTGTCCAAGTTCAAGGCTTCTTTGATATTCCTGTCGATAACCTCTACACAGTTCCCCTATTTGCTAAACATTACTGCGATAAGGGTCTCCTTGGCTCAGATGTTGTTGTCGTTAGCCCTAAAAATTCAGGTGTAAAACGTGCTCGTAGCTTGGCTGAATATCTTGATGCTCCTATCGCCATTATCGACTACCCTCAAGACGATGCAACTCGCAACGAAGGTTATATTATCGGTGATGTTGAAGGTAAAAAAGCTATCTTGATTGATGACATTTTAAATACAGGACGTACCTTCTCTGAAGCTGCTAAAATCGTTGAACGTGAAGGGGCTACAGAAATTTATGCTGTTTCTAGCCACGGTCTCTTCGTTGAAGGTGCTGCTGAACTTCTTGACAATACTAAGATTAAAGAAATTCTTGTGACTGATTCAGTAGCAACAAAAGAAAAAACTCCTAAAAACGTACGCTACATCACTGCTAGTGAGTTAATTGGTGATGCCATCGTTCGTATCCACGAAAGAAAACCAGTCAGCCCACTCTTTGCTTACAACAAAAAGAAATAAGGTGATTCTTTGATTTATTTGGACAATGCTGCAACGACTCCCATGTCAGCAGTTGCTATTTCAGCTATGACCAAGGTTATGCAAGAAACGTATGGCAATCCTTCTAGTATTCATGGTCATGGTCGTCAAGCTGGCAAGCTCTTGCGAGAAGCCCGTCAAGAACTAGCCCAGTTATTGGGGACAAAACCTCAACATATCTTTTTCACTTCTGGTGGGACAGAAGGCAACAATACTGCTATCATTGGTTACTGCCTTCGTCACCAAGAGCAAGGAAAACATATCATCACAACTGCTATTGAGCACCATGCTGTCCTTGAAACCATTGATTACTTGGTTGAGCACTTTGGTTTTGAAGCAACCATTATCCAGCCAGAAAAGCAAGAAATCACAGCCCAACAAATTCAAAATGCTTTACGTGACGATACGATTTTGGTTTCTACCATGTTTGCCAATAATGAGACAGGTAACCTACTGCCCATTACTGAAATTGGCCAAATACTCAAGCAACACCCTGCTGCCTATCATGTCGATGCAGTTCAAGCTATTGGAAAAATCCCTATTTACCCAGAAGAATTGGGCATTGATTTTCTCACTGCTTCTGCTCACAAGTTCCATGGTCCTAAGGGAATCGGCTTTCTCTACGCATCTAGCATGGACTTTGATTCCTATCTCCATGGCGGAGACCAAGAACAGAAAAAACGTGCAGGAACTGAAAATCTGGCTGCCATCGTAGGCATGGTTGCAGCCCTAAAAGAAGACCTAGAAAAGCAAGAAGAACATTTTCAACATGTACAAAATCTAAAAACTGCCTTCCTTGCAGAGCTAGAGGGAATTCAGTATTACTTGAATATAGGACAACATCATCTCCCTTATGTTGTCAATATTGGATTTCCTGATCAGAAAAACGACCTCTTACTCCTTCGGCTAGATTTAGCTGGAATTTCAATCTCTACTGGCTCAGCCTGTACGGCAGGCATTGTCCAATCCAGCCATGTTCTCGAAGCTATGTACGGAGACAATTCAGAACGCTTGAAGGAATCCGTTCGTATCAGTCTCTCACCACAAAATACTGTTCAAGAACTACAAATCCTCGCAAAAACCTTAAAAGAAATTATCGGAGGTTAGCCATATGGCATTTGAAAAAACCATTCAATTAAAAAATTGTCGTTACGACTACACTCTTAGCCCTTCTGTTAAAAAATTCACCCTCAAAGACAACACCTTTTTTGAGACTAAGGTTGGTAACTATGAATTGACGCGCCTTTTGGAAAAAGTGCCAAACAGCGGTGAAGGATTCCAACTCAAAATCATCATTAACAAGGAACTTACAGGTGCTAAAATCAATATCACTGACAAGTTCGGACTACGTTTAGTTGATATTTTCAAATCAGAAGACCACCACATCCATGAGGAAAAATTCTATTTCCTCATGGATAGCTTGGTAGAGCGTGGTGTCTTTACAAAAGCTGAAAGATAGGTCCAAGATGTTTGAACTGACCTATAAGGATAGCTACCAAGTAGAGCGTACACTCAAGTATGAAGATTATGAAGCTCTCATGCTGGCTTTGTCAGGATGTGTGACCCTACCAGATACACTTTATGTGACTTCTCTGACTTTTAAGGGGCAGGAAGTTTATCAAGGGTTGGTCGGAGACCTCTACCGTTTTCTATCACATCCAGATTTTTTACACCAAAACTAAGATTTTTCTTAGTTTTTTCTTATTTTTGTTGATTTTTTCACAATGTTTCTATAAAATAGAAGAATAGAAAGGTTGTGATTTTGTGAAAGATAAACAGTCCGCTATTCCAAAAGCTACAGCGAAAAGACTCTCTCTCTACTATCGAATTTTTAAGAGATTTCATGCAGAAAAAATTGAACGTGCCAACTCTAAACAAATTGCAGAGGCTATCGGTATTGATTCAGCGACCGTACGTCGTGATTTTTCCTATTTTGGTGAACTAGGTCGTCGTGGTTTTGGCTATGATGTCAAAAAACTAATGACGTTTTTTGGCCGATTTGCTCAACGATAACTCCATCACTAATGTCATGCTAGTGGGAATTGGAAATATGGGCCATGCCCTTCTCCACTACCGTTTCCACGAGCGTAACAAGATGAAGATTATCATGGCCTTTGATCTAGACGACCATCCTGAAGTCGGTACCCAAACTCCTGATGGAATTCCCATTTACGGAATTTCTCAAATCAAAGATAAAATTAAGGATGCTAATGTTAAGACTGCTATTCTGACCGTTCCCAGCGTTAAGTCACAAGAGGTCGCTAATCTCTTGGTGGATGCTGGCGTGAAAGGAATTCTCAGTTTTTCACCTGTCCATCTGCATTTACCAAAAGATGTGGTCGTTCAGTACGTAGATTTGACAAGTGAACTCCAAACCCTCCTCTATTTCATGCGAAAAGAGGATTAGAAAGCGAAAATCATTTTATGAAAAAACCAGTTATTGGGATTACAGGAAACGAAAAAACTCATCCAGATGATGACATCATGATGAGCTACGCAGCAAAAGGCTTTGTTGAAGGCGTTAAAGACGCTGGAGGAATTCCCATTATCCTACCGATTGGTGATCAAGATATGGCTAGCCACTATATCAGTATGATTGACAAGCTCATCTTGACAGGTGGGCAAAATGTCGATCCAAAATTCTATGGTGAATCAAAAACCATTGATAGCGATGACTACCACCTTCAAAGAGATATCTTTGAACTGGCCCTTATCAAGGAAGCTATTAACCAGAAAAAGCCTATTTTCTCCGTCTGTCGTGGGACTCAACTCTTTAACGTTGCCATGGGTGGAACTTTGTATCAAGATATCGAAAACCACTGGCAAGATTGTTCTGCCGAGTACACAACTCAACGTTTGGTGACAGAACCAGATACTGTTCTTCGAGAAATCTATGGAGAAATTTCCCATATCAACTCCTTCCACCACCAGAGCATCAAGGATTTAGCCCCAAACTTAAAAGTTGTAGCTCATGATCCTAAAGATGGTATTATTGAGGCTGTCATGAGTACGGATGATGTCGCTTTTCTCGGTGTCCAATGGCACCCAGAATTTCTATTTGAAAATCGTCCCAAAGATAAAAAACTCTTTGACTATATCGTTAATGAACTTTAGATTAAATCCGTCTTTTCACGATAACTAAAGTAATTAGAATGAGAGACAATCAAATGGTCCAAGAGGACAATTCCCATCAGTTCGCAGGCTTCTTTTACAAGTTTAGTGACATGATCATCATTACGGCTAGGCGCTACCGCTCCTGAAGGATGATTGTGAACCAAGATGAGAGAGGTAGCCATATGCTTGATAGCATAGTGAAGAATCTCTCGCGGTTCAGCAATACTGCGAGTTGCAGAACCGATAAAAATGGTCTGTTGATGGATGATTTGATTTTGAGTATTAAGATAGAGCGCCACCAGGTGCTCTTGTTTTTTATCTCCCAATTCCTGTTGCATCTTCTTGGCCAACTTTTGACTGCTGAGAATACTTTCCATCTCAAGGGTCTCGTATTTATGGATACGATGCCCCAATTCAATCATAGCTTGTAATTCTATAGCCTTAACACGTCCGATGCCAGACAGACTCTGCAATTCCTGCAGGGTCATTTTTTTCAAATCGGTTAGACTTGAAAGATTGCTCAAGACTTTCTGGGCAATTTCAAAAACGCTAGCCTGACGTGTTCCTGTCCTAAGTAAAATGGCCAGCAACTCTTGATTACTGAGCGCTTCTACTCCTTCCTTGGCCAGTCTTTCTCTTGGTAATAGTGAATCTTCTTGGAATGAAATACTATACATAAAAATCCTCCTCACTTTATTATTCGTGAGAAGGATGGAAAATTAGATTTTTTTCTCAATTGGGGCTACACTAGCTAAAAGTTTTTTCAGGCCAACTTCTGGGAAATTAATCTTTAATTCCTGCGTAGCACCGCTACCTGAAACTTCCAGAACAGTTCCCTCTCCCCATTTCTTGTGGAGCGCAATATCACCAATGGACCAATTTTCATCGCTAGATGCTGATTTTGCGCCAGCTGTAAATTGACTAAATGGAAGAGCGCTTGATTGGATAGTTCTTGGGGCAGCACTGCGTTTACGTTCTTGAAGAGCCTGAGCTAAACTCATACCTTGACCGAAGGCAAGGCCACCACTACTATAAGATGCCTTAAAGCTTGTATTTGCTGGACGAGCCAAACCTTGATACTCAAGTAAGTCTGAGCTGATTTCGTTAATAAAACGAGTCGGACGGTTGTAGTTTGTACGACCAAAAAGCAAGCGTGAGTTAGCATTTGTCAGATAGAGAATTTTCTCTGCACGCGTAATTCCCACATAGGCCAGACGGCGTTCTTCTTCTAATTCATCTTGATCTTCAGCCGCACGACTAAGCGGGAAGACATTTTCTTCCATCCCAATCAAGAAGACAACTGGAAACTCTAGACCTTTGGCAGCATGCAGGGTCATCAGGGTCACTTCTGATGTCTCCTGACTACCTGAATCTGTGTCGGAAATCAAGGCCAGGTCATTTAAGAAACGACTTAGTTTGTCCAAACCAGTTTCTTCTTCTGGCATATCAGAAGTGTCGTCAAAGTTTTTCGTTACAGAGAGGAACTCTTCGATATTTTCAACCCGAGCTTTGCTTTCTAGAGTCGCTTGGGCATTAAGAATATTAACGTAACCTGTTTTTTCTAGAACTGCCTCAACCAACTCTGTAATGCTTAACTGGTCCAGTTGCTCTCGCAAATCTAACATCATATTGGCAAAATCCCAGATAGATTGGGCTACCTTTCCTTTTATACCAGACAACATGATATTTGCAGAAGCATCTAGCATAGACATGTCTTGCATATTCGCAAAATCACGGATTTTCTCAACAGTTCCTGGGCCAATTCCACGTTTCGGTTCGTTGATAATACGTTCAAAACTAATGTTATCACTTAAGTTGGCAATAAGATTGAGGTAAGCGATAATATCACGGATTTCCTTACGGCTGTAGAACTTGGTTCCACCAACCATGGTATAAGGGATGTTTGACTTGAGCAAGGCTTCCTCAATAGTACGAGACTGGGCATTTGTACGATAAAGAACTGCAAAATCCTTGTGAAGGAAGTTTTGACTGCGACCAAGTTCATCAATAGTCTTGGCTACAAAAACAGCCTCATCCAACTCATCATTGGCGCGATAGTAAACGATTTGCTCCCCATCAGCGTTTTGGGTCCATAGATTCTTAGGACGGCGGTTTTTATTGTTTTTAATGACCTCATTTGCGGCTTGTAGAATGGTTTTGGTTGAACGGTAATTCTCCTCCAACAAAACAACCTTGGCTTGAGGATAATCTTTCTCGAAATCCAAAATATTCTGCATATCAGCACCACGCCAACCGTAGATAGACTGGTCCGCATCCCCAACCACACAGATATTTTTAAAACGTGAAGCCAAGAGTTTGACCAATTGATACTGAGCATGGTTGGTATCTTGGTACTCATCAACGTGGATGTACTGGAACTTCTGCTGATAGTAGGTCAAGACATCAGGATTTTGATCAAAGAGACGCAAGGTCAGCATAATCAAATCATCAAAGTCAACCGACTCCGACTGACGAAGCTCTTTTTGGTAAGCAGTGTAGCATTGGGCCACGATTTGCGTGTACATATCGCCAGCTTGGGCAGCATAAGCCACATCATCAATCAAATCATTCTTAGCATTGGAAATGGTTCCTAAGATACTTCGTTCATTCCATTTTTTAGGATCCAAGTTCAACTGCTTGAGAATGCGTTTCATGAGCGTTCGCTGTTCACCAGGATCGACAATAGTAAAATTGCGGTTGTAGCCAATATGGTCCGCATCACGACGCAAAATACGAACACACATGGAGTGGAAGGTCGCAATCAGACAGTCCTGAGTGGCTGGATTGAGGCTATAAGCACGCTCTTTCATCTCACGCGCAGCTTTATTGGTAAAGGTAATGGCCAAGATATTCCATGGATTGACCAGCTTTTCATCAATCAAATAAGCGATACGGTGGGTCAAAACACGAGTCTTCCCAGAACCAGCCCCTGCCATGATCAACAAGGGACCTTCTGTCGTTTGCACCGCCTCAGCCTGACGGTCATTCATTCCATTTAATAATGCGTTCATCTTCTCTTCCTTACTCTTGAAGTCAATATTTCTATTATATCAGAAATCAGGTAAAATATCTTTACCTAGATTGATTGCGTCTAGAAGACACTTCTATCATCAGTTGAAAATAAGGCCTTATATCTAGATAAAAATGAGCTTGGTTAGTATTCCAAACTCATTTAAAGTCAATTGCATTATACTAGAACAAGCCTAGAACTGTTCCATCACTTTCAACATCCATGTTGAGGGCTGCTGGTCGTTTTGGAAGTCCTGGCATGGTCATGACATCGCCAGTTAAGGCAACGATGAAGCCTGCACCTAATTTTGGTACCAATTCACGAATGGTAATTTCAAAGTTTTCTGGCGCCCCAAGGGCATTCGGATTGTCTGAGAAACTGTACTGAGTCTTAGCCATACAGATTGGCAATTTGTCCCAACCGTTTTGAACGATTTGAGCGATTTGTGTTTGAGCTTTCTTCTCAAAGTTTACCTTGCTACCACGGTAGATTTCAGTAACAATCTTTTCAATCTTTTCTTGGACGGAAAGGTCATTGTCATACAAACGTTTATAGTTAGCTGGGCTTTCAGCGATAGTCTTAACAACTGTTTCAGCAAGCGCTACGCCTCCTTCTGCGCCATCAGCCCAGACACTAGCCAACTCAACTGGAACATCGATTGAGGCACAGAGTTCTTTCAAGGCTGCAACTTCAGCTTCTGTATCAGAAACAAATTCATTAATAGCCACAACTGCTGGAATACCGAACTTACGGATGTTCTCAACGTGGCGTTTCAAGTTGGCAAAACCTGCACGGACTGCTTCTACATTTTCTTCAGTCAGAGCATCTTTAGCTACACCACCATTCATCTTAAGGGCACGAAGGGTTGCAACAATGACAACTGCATCTGGAGATGTTGGCAAGTTTGGTGTCTTGATATCAAGGAATTTCTCGGCACCAAGATCTGCACCAAAACCAGCTTCAGTAACTGTGTAATCAGCCAAGTGAAGGGCTGTTGTCGTTGCCAAGACAGAGTTACACCCGTGAGCAATATTGGCAAATGGACCACCGTGAACAAAGGCAGGTGTTCCGTAAATTGTCTGAACCAAGTTTGGCTTAATAGCATCTTTCAAAATCAATGCTAAAGCACCTTCAACCTGCAAATCACCTACAGAAACAGGGGTACGGTCATAGCGATAGCCGATAACAATATTAGCTAAACGGCGTTTCAAATCCTCGATGTCTGTAGCCAAGCAAAGAATTGCCATGATTTCTGAAGCAACTGTAATGTCAAATCCATCCTCACGAGGAATACCGTTTAGAGGACCACCAAGTCCAACCGTCACGTGACGAAGAGCGCGATCATTCAAGTCCACTACACGTTTCCAGAGGATACGACGTTGGTCAATTTCCAACTCATTTCCTTGGTGCAAGTGGTTGTCAATCAAGGCAGAAAGCGCATTGTTGGCAGTTGTAATGGCATGCATGTCTCCAGTAAAGTGGAGGTTGATATCTTCCATTGGCAACACTTGAGCATAACCACCACCAGCGGCACCGCCCTTAATCCCCATTACTGGACCAAGAGATGGTTCGCGGATAGCGATCATGGTTTTCTTGCCGATTTTGTTCAAGGCATCCGCCAGACCAATGGTAATAGTTGATTTTCCTTCACCTGCAGGTGTTGGGTTGATGGCAGTAACCAGAATCAATTTCCCAACTGGATTGCTCTCAACTGCACGAATTTTATCAAAGCTGAGCTTAGCCTTGTACTTTCCGTACAACTCCAAATCGTCGTAAGAAATTCCAAGCTCCTCTACAACATCAACGATTGGCTTCAACTCAATACTCTGTGCGATTTCAATATCTGTTTTCATTTAAAACTCCTCTAACCTCTTATATGATAATTCATTATAACACAAAACAAGATTTTTAACATCCTTAAACTCTCTAAACGTTCGTAAATATTCCTTGTTTTTAAGGTTTTTAGAGACCTTTCTTAAATTTTATATGGCTTTATAGTTTGAAACTATAGTAAATCTCCGTTTTTACCAAAAATTTATCGCTTTCATTTTACTTACCGTTTATTTTTGTGTACAATAGTGCTATGAAAATTTTAGTTACATCGGGCGGCACCAGTGAAGCTATTGATAGCGTCCGCTCCATCACTAACCATTCTACAGGTCGCTTGGGGAAAATCATCACAGAGACCTTGCTTGCTGCAGGGCATGAAGTTTGTTTAATTACGACAAAACGAGCCGTGAAGCCAGAAGCCCATCCCAACCTAATCATTCGAGAAATTAACAATACCAACGACCTTCTTCTAGAAATGCAAGAACGTATTAAGAATTATCAGGTCTTAATTCACTCAATGGCTGTGTCTGACTACACTCCTGTTTATATGACGGGGCTTAATGAAGTTCAATCTAGCTCCAATATAGAAGAATTTTTAAGCAAGCAGAATCATCAGGCTAAGATTTCTTCAACTGATGAGGTTCAGGTTTTGTTCCTGAAGAAAACACCCAAAATCATCTCTCTAGTCAAGGAATGGAATCCTGCTATTCATCTGATTGGTTTCAAACTGCTGGTTGATGTTTCCGAAGACCATCTGGTTGACATTGCTAGAAAAAGTCTTATCAAGAACAAAGCAGACTTGATTATCGCAAATGACCTGACTCAAATTTCAGCAAACCAGCATCGTGCTATCTTTGTTGAGAAAGATTATCTTCAAACGGTTAACACTAAAGAAGAAATTGCAGAACTCCTCCTTGAAAAAATTCAAGACTATCATTTTTAGAAAGGAAAGCTATGGCACATATTCTCTTGGCTGTAACGGGCTCAATCGCCTCTTACAAGTCGGCAGATATAGTCAATTCTCTAAAAAAACAAGGTTATCAAGTCACTGTCTTAATGACTCATGCTGCTACAGAGTTTATTCAACCATTGACACTACAGGTACTCTCACAGAATCCTGTCCACTTGGATGTCATGAAGGAACCCTATCCTGATCAAGTCAATCATATCGAACTTGGAAAAAAAGCAGATTTATTTATCGTGGCCCCTGCAACAGCTAACACTATTGCAAAACTAGCCCACGGCTTTGCGGACAACATGGTAACCTGTATGGCTCTGGCCTTGCCAAGTCATATTCCCAAACTCATCGCACCAGCTATGAATACAAAAATGTATGACCATCCAGCAACTCAGGCTAATCTGAAAACATTAGAAAACTACGGCTATCAGCTGATTGCTCCAAAGGAATCCCTACTAGCTTGTGGAGACCACGGACGAGGGGCCTTAGCTGACCTCGCAATTATTTTAGAAAGAATAAAGGAAACTCTCGATGAAAAAACGCTCTAATATTGCGCCCATTGCTATCTTCTTTGCAACCATGCTTGTGATTCACTTCCTGAGCTCACTTATCTTTAACCTTTTTCCATTCCCAATCAAACCGACTATCGTTCATATTCCTGTCATTATTGCTAGCATTATTTACGGTCCACGAGTTGGGGTTACACTTGGATTTTTGATGGGGCTTCTTAGCTTGACCGTTAACACAATCACGATTCTGCCGACAAGCTACCTCTTCTCCCCATTTGTACCAAACGGAAACATCTACTCAGCTATCATTGCCATCGTTCCACGTATTTTGATTGGTTTGACTCCGTATCTAGTTTATAAACTGATGAAAAATAAAACTGGTTTGATTCTAGCTGGTGCCCTTGGTTCACTTACCAACACAGTCTTTGTACTTGGTGGAATTTTCTACCTTTTTGGAAATGTCTTTGATGGTAATATCCAAAAACTCCTAGCAACTGTTATCTCAACAAATTCGATTGCTGAATTAGTTATTTCCGCAGTTCTAACCCTAGCCATTGTTCCAAGACTACAAACCTTGAAGAAATAAAAACAATCTCCGCTTTCATACTTGAAGGTGGAGATTTTGCTCTATATCGTTACTATTATTAGTGAAATCTTTACAAATATTTAATTTAAAATGACCTATAAACTTAAGTAAATCCTTGCTTTATTGTCTTGTTTATTGTACTATACTAATGTATATACAGCTAAAAGGAGATTCTTATGAATACACGGAAAAAGACACAATTTATGACAATGACTGCCCTCTTAACGGCTATTGCGATTTTGATTCCAATTGTTATGCCTTTTAAGATTGTCATTCCTCCTGCTTCCTATACTTTAGGAAGCCACATCGCTATTTTTATTGCCATGTTCTTATCGCCCTTAATGGCTGTTTTTGTCATCCTAGCCTCTAGTTTTGGATTTTTGATGGCTGGCTATCCCATGGTTATCGTTTTTCGGGCTTTTTCCCATATCTTTTTTGGGACTTTGGGCGCTCTTTACCTACAGAAATTTCCCGATACCCTAGATAAAGCAAAATCTTCCTGGATTTTCAACTTTATTTTGGCTGTCGTTCATGCCCTTGCTGAAGTATTAGCCTGTGTCCTTTTTTACGCAACTTCCGGTACCAATGTAGAAAATATGTTCTATGTTCTATTTGTGCTAGTTGGATTTGGAACAATTATCCATAGTATGGTAGACTATACATTAGCACTAGCTGTCTATAAAGTGCTTCGAAAACGCCGGTAAAAGGAAGAACTATGACAAAAGATCGCAAACAAGCCCTGCTCCAACTCTTGAAAGAAGCTCCTAAAGCCCTCAATGGCCAAAGTTTGGCTGAACATTTTCATGTCACACGTCAGGTCATTGTCCAGGACATTGCAATTTTGAGAGCCGATGGCGCTCCTATCCTATCCACCAATCGTGGCTACGTCTATAAGCAAGTTGATGTCAATCCATACGTCCACAAACTTTTCAAAGTTAAACATGAAGTTGAAGAAATCGGGCAGGAACTCCTTGCTATCGTAGACAATGGTGGACGTGTTCAAAATACCTTGATTGACCATCCCGTTTATGGAGAAATTGAAACCTTGCTGAAACTGTCTTGTCGCAGAGATGTGCAACATTTTCTAGAACAAGTCGAGCATTCAGACTTTAGACCACTGTCTGAATTAACAGATGGCATCCATTACCACCTAGTCGAAGCTGAAACACAACAAGACCTCCACTATATCGAGGAGGCCTTGGATCAACTTGGTTATTTAGTAAAAGACTAGAAGATTTTCTTCTCCCAATCATCTTCTGTACGGCGAGGGTAGAAAAATTCAGATTTGTCCGGAGCTTCCATCATTTCCATCAAAGGTAACATATCATAGGCCAGATCCAAGTTTGGAATCTGGTCTTTTTGCACCCAAGAAACTTCTCCCTCTTCTGAAGATTGAAGAGTTCCAGTAAACTCTGTCGCCTTATAACAAATGACAATATAGCGCCCACCAGTATCTAGTGGCCAATTTTTAATGCCGACAAGTTGAGGATTCTGGATAGTCAATCCTGTTTCTTCATAAATTTCACGAATGACTGACTCTGCGAAAGACTCGCCATTTTCTACATGGCCTCCAGGAAAGGCATAGCCAGACCAGCGATTGTTTTCAGGGGCGCGATACTGCATCACCACGCGCTGAGTTTCGATGTCTTCAATCAGACAAATATTTGTTAAAATCGTTAATTGGGAACGGGACATAAATTTACTCGCTTTCTAATTCATTAAATTTTCAGACTTGGTACCAAAGATATTAGCTTTTACTTTTTAAAATTATTTAGAATAGAATACCATCCGTTTTTCCTTCATAGGCTTTCCAAGTTCAAGTATCTTTTCTTGTCCATCAAAAGTAAAACCTATTTTTTGATAGAAAGCAATGGCGCGCTTATTATCTTTCAATACCCATAAGAAAATTGCAGAAAAATGATCAAGAGTAGTCAAAGCTGCTTTCACTAACTTTTGTGCGATTCCTTTTCCGTAATAATCTTTTAAAACATATAAAGCGATAATTTCACCAGCTTGAATAGTCTCATCACGAAAGTTACCATAACTGATAAAACCAACTACCTTCAGGCCATCCATCGCAATCAATGTATTTTCTGGATACTTTTGACTAAAGAGTCGACACCTTTCTAATGTCATTGTCTCCTGAAATTCTGCAGGCAAAAAATCATCATAAGCCTCTCTCCACGTTTGCCAGTGAACTAGGGATTTACCTTCTATCTCTTCAGGAGTTTCCATTAATTTGATAATAACCGTCATTTATTTTCTTCTCCTTAATCCAAGGCCTTGACTTCCAGCATCATATCACGAATCTGGGCTGCTAGTTCAAAGTCAAGCACTTCAACGGCTTCTTGCATTTGTTTTTCGAGTTTCTTGACCAGTTCTTTGCGCTCTTGTTTGTTAAGGCTATTGATGTCAACTTCCTTGTCCTCTTCCTTAGCAACTGCCTTGGTCACAGCAATCAGGTCACGGATTTCTTTCTTGATTGTCTGAGGCACAATACCGTGTTCTTCATTATAAGCCATCTGGATCTTCCGACGGCGGGCAGTTTCATCAATGGCACGTTGCATAGACTGAGTAACCGTGTCCGCATACATGATGACATGGCCTTCACTGTTACGGGCAGCACGACCAATGGTTTGGATAAGACCACGCTCGTTGCGAAGGAAACCTTCCTTGTCAGCATCGAGAATAGCTACAAGACTCACTTCAGGAACATCAATCCCTTCACGAAGGAGGTTGATTCCGACCAAGACATCAAAGACACCCAAGCGCAGGTCACGGATAATCTCCGTCCGTTCCAAGGTCTTAATATCCGAGTGCATGTACTTAACCTTGATCCCCATTTCCTTGAAGTAGTCGGTTAAGTCCTCTGCCATTTTCTTAGTCAAAGTTGTGATAAAGGTTCGTTCGTTCTTTTCTACACGGGCATTGATTTCACCTAAGAGGTCATCAATCTGTCCCATTGTCGGACGGACTTCCACCTCTGGATCCAAAAGTCCCGTTGGACGAATGATTTGCTCAATCACTGTCTCTGTCTGTTCATTTTCATAGTCACCAGGTGTCGCTGAAACGTAAACAATCTGGTGCACATGACTTTCAAACTCCTCACGACGTAAAGGACGATTGTCCAAGGCTGACGGCAAACGGAAACCATAATTAACCAGCATTTCCTTACGAGAGCGGTCTCCATTGTACATGCCTTTGATTTGTCCCATAGTCATGTGACTCTCATCAATCATAATTAAGAAATCATCTGGGAAGAAGTCGAGAAGCGTATAAGGAGGCTCTCCTTCGCTACGTCCATCCATATGGCGTGAGTAGTTTTCAACCCCGTTGGTATAGCCCATCTCACGTAACATCTCAATATCATACTCTGTTCGCTGTTTCAAACGCTGGGCTTCAAGCAGTTTGCCTTCCTTTTCAAAGACAGCTAGTTGCTCTTCTAACTCGGCCTGAATCTTGGCAATGGCAACTTCCATGTGATCATCATTGGTCACAAAGTGTGTCGCAGGGAAAATCGCCAAATGATCCACTTCTCCTAGTACTTGACCCGTCAGAGCCTCAACTTCACGAATACGGTCAATTTCATCTCCGAAAAATTCTACTCTAAAGGCATGTTCATCACGGGAGGCTGGAAAAATTTCCACCACATCCCCACGCACACGAAATCTTCCCCGTTGGAAATCAATATCGTTCCGCTCAAACTGGATATCCACCAAGTCATTCAAGAGTTTATCACGAGAAATTTCAAGACCTGGACGGAGACTCACGACACTGTCGGCGTATTCCTTTGGCGAACCCAAACCATAGATACAAGAGACTGAGGCCACGACAATAACATCATTACGCTCCAAAAGGGCTGAGGTAGCTGAGTGGCGGAGCTTGTCAATCTCGTCATTGACAGAACTATCCTTTTCAATATAGGTGTCGCTAGAAGGGACATAAGCTTCTGGCTGGTAGTAATCATAGTAAGACACAAAGTACTCAACAGCATTTTCAGGGAAAAATTCCTTAAACTCCCCATAGAGCTGTCCTGCCAGAGTCTTATTGTGGGCGATGACCAGAGTTGGTTTATTGACTTTGGAAATGACCTGACTCATAGTATAGGTCTTCCCTGTTCCAGTCGCCCCCATCAGAATCTGAGCTCTTTCTCCACCCTCGATATTATCTACCAACTGCTCGATAGCTTGGGGTTGATCTCCTGATGGTTGATATTTTGATACTAGTTTAAATTGATTATCTGTAATGCGATTGATCATAAAAATCCTCTCTCCATGTGCTATTCCTATTTTAGCATACTTACAGCATTTTCACGAAGAAAAGGACGGATCGAAGTCACATCCTTTCATTTTCTTTCTTTAATTGATAGCCAAGATAGACAATCAGTAGCAACAAGACTAGACTTGTCATAATAGAACCTTCTATGCCAAAAGAACCTCCTGATAGCCAGCTCTGATCGCCTTGTGGTAAAAATGTCATCAAAGACGTTCCTGACTGCTGACCACTAACTAAAATCCCAAAGAGATTTCCCTGTGCGAAATTCCAAGCTCCATGAATACCACCTATACCCCATATAGTATCTGTTTTAAGAAGATATAGGGACATGGCAACTCCAAATAAGAAGAGATTCACTAGAGATAGAGGTGTTAAACCAGGATTCCCCATATGAAGTATGGTAAAGAATATGCTAGATATGACAACAGCAAGTTTTAAATTGGTTCTTGAGGACAATTGTGGAAGGAGCCATGCACGGGACACCACTTCTTCTGCTGTCCCCTGTAAAATCCAAAATGGGATAGTAAAGACAACAAAGAAAAACGAATAAGGATTCAAGCGAATGGACTCCAAACGATATTGCCCCAAAGCTATTAAACCTAGCAAGGTCAGAAGAAAAAGTGCCAGACCCAGACCAAATCCTTTCAGAAGATTGCTGAGGCAATTCTCTCTATAAAATCCTAAAGTTCGAATAGGTCTTTTCTCAACTTTTCTTGCCCATCTAAACACAGTGTTAAGAATAAAACCAAAAGACAGCAATTCTAAAATTAAACGAAAGTCACTTGTTTTATCCGTCAAGCTCGCCAGCAAGTTTTGGAAGTAGCTTGCAAGATTTTGACCAGCCTCTCCAAAATTTCTAGCAAGTCCGATGAGAGCTAACAAGCTAATACCATAAAAAGTATATGCAACAAACTCTCCTATAAAGACAAAAACAAAGGCTAACAAGGGGCTTGTGTAAATATTTAAACTCATTTTTGAAGCCTGGAAGTCTTTAAATATTCTTTTGTTCTTCATATCCCTGTCCTCTTTTCTTCCATCATATACTATTATTATAGCACTTTATAGTAGCAATTCAAGAAAGAATCTATGTTATATTTTCTAACATAAAAACCTCATGATTTGCATTTTTTTGTTTTTCTGATATAATGGGAAAATATTCGGAAAAGGAGACTAAAAATGAAGAAAAAATTTCTAGCATTTTTGCTAATTTTATTCCCAATTTTCTCATTAGGTATTGCAAAAGCTGAGACGATTAAGATTGTGTCTGATACCGCCTATGCACCGTTTGAGTTTAAAGATTCAGATCAAACTTATAAAGGAATTGATGTTGACATTATCAACAAAGTCGCTGAGATTAAAGGATGGAACATTCAGATGTCCTATCCTGGATTTGACGCAGCGGTAAATGCGGTTCAAGCTGGTCAAGCTGACGCAATCATGGCAGGAATGACAAAGACTGCAGAACGTGAAAAAGTTTTCACCATGTCTGATACTTACTATGATACAAAAGTTGTCATTGCAACTACAAAGTCACACAAGATTAGTCAGTATGATCAATTAAAAGGTAAAACTGTTGGTGTTAAAAACGGAACTGCCGCTCAACGTTTCCTTGAAACAATCAAAGATAAATACGGTTTTAGCATTAAAACATTTGATACTGGTGATTTGATGAACAACAGCTTGAGTGCTGGTGCCATTGATGCCATGATGGATGATAAACCTGTTATCGAATATGCCATTAACCAAGGTCAAGACCTCCATATTGAAATGGATGGTGAAGCTGTAGGTAGCTTTGCTTTCGGTGTGAAAAAAGGTAGCAAATACGAGCACCTGGTTACTGAATTTAACCAAGCCTTGGCTGAAATGAAAAAAGATGGTAGCCTTGATAAAATCATCAAGAAATGGACTGCTTCATCATCTTCAGCAGTGCCAACTACAACTACTCTAGCAGGATTAAAAGCCATTCCTGTTAAGGCTAAATACATCATTGCCAGCGATTCTTCTTTTGCACCTTTTGTTTTCCAAAATTCAAGTAACCAATTTACTGGTATTGATATGGAATTGATTAAGGCAATCGCTAAAGACCAAGGTTTTGAAATCGAAATCACCAACCCAGGTTTCGATGCAGCGATTAGCGCTGTTCAAGCTGGTCAAGCAGATGGTATCATTGCAGGTATGTCTGTCACAGATGCTCGTAAGGCAACCTTTGATTTCTCAGAATCTTACTACACTGCTAATACCATCCTCGGTGTAAAAGAATCAAGCACCATTGCTTCTTATGAAGATTTAAAAGGGAAGACAGTCGGTGTTAAAAACGGGACTGCTTCTCAAACCTTCCTAACAGAAAATCAAAGCAAATACGGTTACAAAATCAAAACCTTCGCTGATGGTTCATCAATGTATGACAGTTTAAACACTGGTGCCATTGATGCCGTTATGGATGATGAACCTGTCCTTAAATATTCTATTAGCCAAGGGCAAAAATTGAAAACCCCAATCGCTGGAACTCCAATCGGTGAAACAGCCTTTGCCGTTAAAAAAGGAGCAAATCCAGAATTGATTGAAATGTTCAACAACGGACTTGCAAACCTTAAAGCAAACGGAGAATTCCAAAAGATTCTTGATAAATACCTAGCTAGCGAATCTTCATCTGCTTCAACAAGCACTGTTGATGAGACAACTATCTGGGGCTTGCTCCAAAACAACTACAAACAACTCCTTAGCGGGCTTGGTATCACTCTTGCTCTAGCTCTTATCTCATTTGCTATTGCCATTGTTATCGGGATTATCTTCGGTATGTTTAGCGTGAGCCCATACAAATCTCTTCGTGTGATCTCTGAGATTTTCGTTGACGTTATCCGTGGTATTCCATTGATGATTCTTGCAGCCTTCATCTTCTGGGGAATTCCAAACTTCATCGAGTCTATCACAGGTCAACAAAGTCCAATTAACGACTTCGTAGCCGGTACTATTGCCCTCTCACTCAATGCAGCGGCTTATATCGCTGAAATCGTTCGTGGTGGTATTCAGGCCGTTCCAGTTGGTCAAATGGAAGCCAGCCGAAGCTTGGGTATCTCTTATGGAAAAACCATGCGTAAGATTATCTTGCCACAAGCAACTAAATTGATGTTGCCAAACTTTGTTAACCAATTCGTTATCGCTCTTAAAGATACAACCATCGTATCTGCTATCGGTTTGGTGGAGCTCTTCCAAACTGGTAAGATTATCATCGCCCGTAACTACCAAAGTTTCAAGATGTATGCAATCCTTGCTATCTTCTATCTTGTAATTATCACACTTTTGACTAGACTAGCGAAACGCTTAGAAAAGAGGATTCGTTAATGGCAAAACTAAAAATTGATGTAAATGACTTACATAAGCAATATGGAAAAAATAAGGTCCTAAAAGGAATTACAACTAAGTTCTATGAAGGAGATGTTGTTTGTATCATCGGTCCTTCAGGTTCTGGTAAGTCGACCTTCCTCCGTAGCCTCAATCTTCTAGAAGAAGTTACTAGCGGTCACATCACTGTGAACGGCTATGACTTAACTGAAAAAACTACCAACGTTGACCACGTCCGTGAAAATATCGGAATGGTGTTCCAACACTTCAATCTCTTCCCTCATATGTCTGTATTGGACAACATTACCTTTGCTCCTATTGAGCACAAGTTGATGACTAAGGAAGAAGCTGAAAAATTGGGCATGGAGTTGCTTGAGAAGGTTGGACTAGCAGATAAAGCTAATGCTAACCCAGATAGCCTATCAGGTGGTCAAAAACAACGTGTGGCTATCGCTCGTGGACTAGCAATGAATCCAGACATCATGCTCTTTGATGAACCAACTTCTGCCCTTGACCCTGAGATGGTCGGAGATGTACTGAACGTTATGAAAGAATTGGCTGAGCAAGGCATGACCATGATTATCGTTACCCATGAAATGGGATTTGCCCGTCAGGTTGCCAACCGCGTTATCTTTACTGCTGATGGCGAGTTCCTTGAAGACGGAACACCTGATCAAATCTTTGACAACCCACAACACCCACGTCTGAAAGAGTTCTTGGACAAGGTCTTAAACGTCTAAACGCAAACTGTAAGGATTTCCTTGCAGTTTTTTTCTATCTCGTATTGGATTTTTTGATTTTTCGGAAAATTATGTTAGAATTAAGTTTATGAAATGAGATTTCCTCATACCTAGCAAGACTAGGAATAAAAATAGAAATTAGGTAGCTAGATGTCATCTAAGGTTATTGTTACAATTTTCGGTGCGAGTGGAGACCTGGCTAAACGCAAGCTCTACCCTTCCCTTTTTAGACTTTATAAATCCGGCAATCTTTCCAAGCACTTTGCAGTTATTGGAACTGCCCGTCGTCCTTGGAGTAAGGAATATTTTGAATCTGTTGTAGTCGAATCCATCCTTGATTTGGCAGATAGTACCGAACAGGCTCAAGAGTTCGCTAGCCACTTCTACTATCAAAGTCATGATGTCAATGATACGGAACACTACATTGCTTTACGTCAATTGCAGACTGAACTAAATGACAAGTATCAAGCTGAACACAACAAACTCTTTTTCTTGTCGATGGCACCTCAGTTCTTTGGAACCATTGCTAAACACCTCAAGTCTGAAAACATCGTAGATGGTAAAGGTTTTGAGCGCCTAATCGTTGAAAAACCATTTGGTACAGATTATGCAACAGCAAGCAAGTTAAATGACGAACTCCTAGCAACATTTGACGAAAAACAAATTTTCCGTATCGACCATTATCTTGGTAAGGAAATGATCCAAAGCATTTTTGCAGTTCGCTTTGCAAACTTGATTTTTGAAAACGTTTGGAACAAGAATTTTATCGACAATGTTCAAATTACTTTTGCTGAGCGCTTGGGTGTAGAAGAACGTGGTGGCTACTATGATGAATCTGGTGCCCTCCGTGACATGGTACAGAACCACACTCTACAATTGCTTTCGCTCCTCGCCATGGACAAACCATCAAGCTTCACAAAAGACGAGATTCGTGCTGAGAAGATTAAGGTCTTTAAAAACCTCTATCATCCAACAGATGAAGAGCTTAAAGAACACTTTATCCGTGGTCAATACCGTTCAGGTAAGATTGATGGAATGAAATACATCTCTTATCGTAGCGAGCCAAATGTTAATCCAGAATCAACAACTGAAACCTTTGCGTCTGGTGCCTTCTTTGTAGACAGCGATCGATTCCGTGGTGTTCCTTTCTTCTTCCGTACGGGTAAACGTCTGACTGAAAAAGGAACTCATGTCAACATTGTCTTTAAACAAATGGATTCTATCTTTGGTGAGCCACTTGCTCCAAACATTTTGACCATCTATATCCAACCAACAGAAGGATTCTCTCTTAGCCTAAATGGGAAACAGGTAGGAGAAGAATTCAACTTAGCTCCTAACTCACTTGATTACCGTACAGATGCGACCGCAACTGGTGCTTCTCCAGAACCATACGAGAAATTGATTTATGATGTCTTAAATAACAACTCAACTAACTTTAGCCACTGGGATGAAGTTGGTGCCTCATGGAAATTGATTGACCGTATCGAAGAGCTCTGGGCTGAAAATGGTGCCCCACTTCATGACTATAAAGCTGGAAGCATGGGACCTCAAGCTAGCTTTGACTTACTTGAAAAATTCGGTGCCAAATGGACTTGGCAACCAGATATCGCCTACCGTCAAGATGGTCGTTTAGAATAAAAAAATTTCCTGCAAGTTTATGCCTTGCAGGATTTTTGCTTCTGATTAGATTAAGCCTTCCAAGAGACCTTTCATAAAGTTTTCTGAGTTAAACTCTCCAATATCATCAATTTTTTCACCAAAACCAATCAATTTAACTGGAATATTGAGTTCTTCTCGGATGGCTAGAACCACACCACCTCGAGCAGTTCCATCAATCTTAGTCAAGACAATTCCTGTTAAAGGAGTGATTTTTGAAAATTCTTTGGCCTGTACTAGGGCATTTTGACCTGTTGATGCATCAAGAGCCAAGAAGGTTTCATGAGGTGCTTCTGGAACAACACGTTTGATAATACGACCAATCTTTTCCAACTCAGCCATAAGATTATCCTTATTTTGCAGACGACCAGCGGTATCAATCATTAGAATATCGATACTTTCAGCGACAGCACGTTCCATGCCATCAAAGACCACACTGGCTGGGTCAGCTTTTTCAGGTCCAGTCACTACTGGAACGTCCACACGACGGCCCCATTCAGCTAGCTGGGCTACCGCCCCTGCACGGAAGGTATCTGCCGCAACCAACATAACCTTCTTACCAGCTTGTTTATAGCGGTGGGCTAGTTTCCCGATAGAGGTTGTTTTCCCAACACCATTCACACCAACAAAGAGCATGACTGTCAAGCCATCTTGGAAGTGAATGCTTTCATCGTAGTTACCATCCTTTTCATAAAGCTCAACCAATTTCTCAATGATGACACGGCGAAGTGCGTCCGGTTTCTTGGCGTTTTCAAGCTTGGCTTCGTAACGTAACTCCTCTGTTAAGTTAGAAGCCACCTGGACACCAACATCACTCATGATCAGCAGTTCTTCCAGTTCCTCGAAAAATTCTTCGTCAACGGAGCGGAAGTTGGCAAAGAAGGCGTTCAAGCGAGCACCGAAACCTGTACGAGTTTTCTTAAGACTGCGGTCATATTTTTCCTGAACAGTTTCTTCTGCTTGAGGCCTTTCTGCCTCAAGAACTTCAGAATTATTTTCTTCTACAGATTCTTCAAGTTCAGGATTCTCTTTCTCTGCGACTTCTTCTTGTTGAACTTCTACAACTGGCTCTGAATCCTGACTTTCTTCAACTGTCTCTTGATTTTCCTCTTCTTGGAGCGCAACTTCTTCAGAACTTTCAACTTCTGCTTCTTCTTGAGAAACTTCTTTAGCTTCTGTAAGGGCAGGCTCAGTATCTTCAGACAAATCAAGATTTTCTAGAGCTTCTTTTACAACTTCTTCGATTTTAGGTTCTTCTTTTTTTCCGAATAGACGGTCAAATAATCCCATATCCTAATTCTCCTTTAGCACATATTCTTCGATAGCCCAGGCAACAGCTTCTTCATCATTGGTCATTGGAGTTACCACATTTGCGACTGCCTTGACTTCAGGAACAGCATTTTGCATGGCAACACCAAGCCCTGCCCACTCAATCATAGACAAATCATTGGCCTCGTCACCACATGCCATAACTTGGCTTTGGTCAATTCCAAGATGGCTGATTAGTTTGGCTAAACCTGTTGCTTTGTGAACATTCTTTGGTGACCACTCTAGCAACATTTCACGTGATTTAAAGATTTCATATTGGTCAAACAATTCTGGAGAAATCTTCTGAATGGCTGCATCCAAGGGTTCTTGAGCAAAGGCAGTCACACACTTATTGTAGGTCATTTGACTAGACAGGTTTTCAAAGTCAACTGGTACAAAAGTCAAAGCTGGATTGAATTTGGCATAAAGACTTTCTTGGTCCGATTGGATTTGATAAACAGTTCCTTCTGAGATGGCGTCAAGAGGAAGTGACAATTTCTCTGTTTCTTCATACAAGCGTGCCACATCATCATATGAAAAGACTGTCTTATCAAGGATTTCACCTGTATTTTTCTGAACCAAACCACCATTAAAAGTAATTGTATACTCATCTTCGTGGTCATCAGTCCCTAGCTCATGGAGAAAGAAATCCATGGCTTTTAAGGGACGGCCCGTTGTCAATACGACCTTGATACCACGATCACGCGCAGCTTTCAGGGTTGCCTTGGTGCGATCCGTCAGCCTTTTATCAGTAGTCAGCAAGGTCCCGTCCAAGTCCAATGCAATCAATTTTATATCTGCCATTATAAGCCCTCCATATAAGCTATAACCGACTGGTCCTTATGGTGACCAATTACAGTCTCTGCTAATTCTAAAATTTCTGGTCGTGCATTTTCAGGAGCTACAGGATGTCCCACAACCTGCATCATATGCAAGTCATTTAGATTGTCTCCAAAAGCCATGACCTGATCCATTGTGATGCCAAGTTTTTTAGCTAATTCAACAATGGCCACTCCCTTATCAACATAGTCCAGCACGATATCAATGGATTCAAAGCCAGTTGTCATAGCCTTAACACCAGGAACATGTTCATTAACCCAAGCTTCACCAGCTTCCAGCGTCTCTTCTGTGAAGTTGGTCGTAAATTTGAAAATGTCATCTGTGATATCTTCCAGAGTCGCTACTTTTTGGATATTTTCATTATAATGATGGCTCTCTTTCAAATAGGTCTCATCAACCGTATCTAGCACATAAGAACCCTGCTTACCCGTCAAGAGCAGTTTATTGATATCTACATAAGGTGACGTTTTCAGCTTTTCAAAAGTTGCCAGATAAAAGTCACGAGACATAGTCGCTTCATACAAGTCTTGACCTTGATATTCGACCAAACTGCCATTTTCCGCGATAAAAATAATGTCATCACGAACATCAGCAAATAATTTTTCTAAGGATAGAAATCCGCGCCCCGAAGCTACTGCAAAGTAAATCCCTTTTTCCTTATAGGAATCCAAGAGAGACTTGAGGCGGTTCATATCAAAGCGTCCATTCTCATCTAGGAAGGTTCCGTCCATATCCGTTGCTACTAGTTTAATTGTCATCCTTCAATACTTTCTAAATCTTTTAACTTCACCGAAACAATTTTTGAGACACCTGATTCTTGCATAGTCACTCCATAGATAGAATCAGCCGCTGCCATGGTTCCCTTACGGTGGGTTACGACGATAAACTGGCTATCCTTGTCAAAGCGGTTAAGGTAATCTCCAAAACGTTTGACATTGGCTTCATCTAGCGCAGCTTCCACCTCATCCAAGATGACAAATGGAATGGTCTTGACACGAATAATGGAGAAGAGCAAGGCAAGAGCCGATAGAGCTTTTTCACCACCACTCATCAGATTAAGAGACTGGATTTTCTTACCTGGAGGTTGAACAGAAATCTCAACCCCAGCTGTCAGTAAGTCACCTTCAGTCAAGATCAAGTCTGCCTGACCTCCTCCAAACATCTGTTTAAAGGTCACTTTAAAGGACTCTCGAATAGCTTCAAAGGTTGATTTAAAGCGTTCCTTAACCTCATCATTCATCTCTGTGATGGTTTCTAGGAGCAGATTTTTCGCTGACAAAATATCATCTCTCTGGCTATTTAGGAAATCCAGACGGTTGTGCACTTCTTCGTACTGTTCAATAGCTTCTATATTGACAGGACCCAGCGAGCGAATAGCCTTCTCTAAATCCTGCACCTCTTGCTCTGCCAGATTGAGATTTTCCAACTCATGAGACTTTTCTAGAGCTTCAGTATAGCTAATCTGGTACTGGTCTGTTAATTGACTTTGTAAATGGCGCAAATGCTCGCTGACCTTTTCTTTCTTGGCTTCAGCACGTGTTTGCTTGCGAATCCACTCTTCATTCTGCTGGCGAGCCTGGTCCAAATGACTAGCAATATCATCCAGTTGACCTTCAATATCATCCAACTCAAACTGCTTGCGAATCAAACCTTGTTGGAGGTTTGTTTTCTGAGTCTGAGCCTCCTCCACCTGCTGATTGAGCAACTCTGTGTCTACTTTCTCTAAGTTATCAACCTTTTCTTGGAGCAGACGTTGAATTTCTTCTTGCTCGAGTTCAAGAGTTTCCAATTCCTTACCTAGGCGTTCAATATCAGCCACTTCATAACGTTTTTGCCCTTGCAGTTCTGTCTTAAGCAAGCGAGCTTGCGCTACCTCTTCTTGCAAGTTCTGATAACGTTCTTGGATGGCGTTTTTGTTAGACTTAATCTCTTCAATCTCAGCTTCCAGATTTTGCTTGTCACTGGCAATAGTAGCAAGGCGCTCTTGGTATTTTTCTTTATCTACTTGCCAATCTCCGTCAGAAAGACGATTTAATTCCTCTTCTTGAAGTTTCCAAAGAGTTTCCAGTTCTTCAACTTGTTGGCTGGTCTGCTGATAAGCGAGGGACAAGCCTTGCTCCTGAATACGTGCCTGCTCCCCCTGAGATTTGATGGCTTCTAATCTTTCTGTCAATCTAGCCATCTCATCTTGCAAGGTCTTCAAACTCGCCTCTTCTGAACGCAAGCTTGCTTCTTCTTCAGCAATTTCTTTTTGCAATTGTTCCAGTTCTGGCTTGATGAAAATGCTGTTATTCTGGCGATTGGCACCACCTGCATAAGAACCACCCGTGCGCAACTCTGTGCCGTCCAAAGTGACCATACGAACCTGATAACGAACTTGGCGCGCGGCTGCACGCGCATGTTCTACAGTATCAAAGATAGCCGTCGTAGCTAGTAAGTTCTTGAAAATGGATTCCAGTCTAGTATCAAAAGTAACCAACTCATCTGCCATACCCAAAAATCCCGGACTTGATGCGATAGCATCTTGATTCTGGCTTGAAATCGTACGCGCCTTGATCGTCGTCAACGGAAGGAAGGTTGCACGACCGGCTCTGTTCCGTTTAAGGAAATCAATGGCTCTAGTTGCCGACTCTTCATCTTCTACGATGATATGCTGACTACTCGCTCCAAGCGCAATCTCTAGGGCAGTTTGATAACGCACATCAAAAGTTAAATGCTCACTGACTGCACCAATAATCCCACCAAGGCGGTCTTTTTCTTGGAGAACACTCTTAACACCCGCGTAAAAGTTACTGTGATTTCTCAGGATATTTTCCAAACTCTGGGCTCTAGCCTGTTTGTTTTTAAGACTATCCAGACGGTCAAAGAGTTGACTTTGTTGAGCTTGATAGGAAGTTTTCTGCTCCTCTTGCTCCTTGGCACAGACTTGGTAATCAGCCAATAATTTCTGAACCTGCTCCTTAGCAGTTTCAAGCTCAGCCTCTTGCTGACTAGCCTTCTCTTTAGCTGAAGCTAGTTGTTCTTTGAGCTTTTCTAGTTGATCTGCTTGTTTTTGAGAAAGCTGACGGCTATTTTCCAACTCATTCTCGATGCGGGTCAGTTGGTTTGAGACATCGGCTTCTTCTTGTAGAAGAGCCACAAAGCGTTCACGTAAGAGCTCAATCATCTGGTCAGGATCATCTGAAAAAGCTAGTAATTCAGCTTCTAAACGATTGAGTTTTTGATTATTTTGGATTAGATTTTCTTCTAAAAGGGCTAAAGAGCTTTCCTTATAAGATTTTTCTTTGCTGAGTGATTTTCTCTTATCTTCCAAAGCAGCCAAACGAGCTTGTGCTTCCTGTTGATTGAGGGCTACTTGCTCAGATTCTAGTTTAGATAGGGCTAATTTTCTCTCTAAATCACTAATCAGACTGGTCAAGTCCATCAAACTGCCCTGATCTTTGGCCATTTCAGCCTGTAAATCTTGACGTTGCTTCTTGAGATTCTGATTTTCTTCTTCTAATTTTTCACGCTTCTGGTAGTAGCTCGTCAAGAGTTCCTGAACCTGAGCCAACTCTTCTTCTGTCAACTCTAATTCAGCCTTATTTTCCTTGATTTGAGCAACCAGCACGTCTAAATAAATAGCCTTGCGTTGACCTTCCAAGTCTAAAAACTTACGGGCATTCTGAGCTTGCTTCTCAAGAGGCTTGATTTGATTATCCAACTCGTAGATAATGTCCTCTAAGCGGTCTAGATTATCCTGAGTTTGCTGCAGTTTGCTCTCAGTTTCTTTTCTGCGAGTCTTGTATTTTAAAACCCCAGCAGCTTCTTCAAAAATAGCACGGCGTTCCTCAGGTTTGGAATTAAAAATTTCCTCAACCTTTCCTTGGGAAATAATAGAGAAGGAATCTCGTCCCAAACCTGTATCCAAGAAAAGATCATGGATATCACGTAGACGGACTTTCTTGCCATCAATCTTGTATTCGCTATCTCCACTACGATAGATATGGCGCTCTACCCTGATTTCTTGACCAACTTCCTTGATAAATCCGTCATGATTATCCAAAGTCACAACTACAGAAGCATAATTGAGCGGTTTGCGACTTTCGGTCCCAGCAAAGATGACATCCGGCATCTTGCCACCACGAAGACTCTTAACACTGGACTCCCCTAAGGCCCAACGCAAACTTTCTGTGATATTTGACTTTCCAGATCCATTGGGTCCAACGACTGCCGTCACACCTTGGTCAAAGACGACCTTGGTCTTGTCAGCAAAAGACTTGAATCCCTGAATTTCGATTTCCTTTAAATACATGAATCCAGCCCTTTCTCAACGGCATTTTTGGCAGCTTCCTGCTCTGCTAATTTCTTAGAACGGCCTTGACCTTGACCAATACTCTTACCTTCGACAAGAACTTCTACATCAAAGACCTTATCATGGGCAGGACCCGTTTCAGAAATCACCTGATAACGAATAGCCACATCCCCATTGACCTGAAGTAACTCTTGGAGATGAGTTTTGTAGTCTGTAATCATCTCAAACTCGCCTGCTTCAACCTTAGGAATCATGACTTGATAGATAAATTCCTTGACCTTGGCCACATCCTTGTCCAAAAGGAGGGCACCGAGAAAGGCTTCAAAGGCATCACCAAGAATGGTATCACGATTACGACCACCAGATTTTTCTTCCCCTTTACCAAGTTTGATAAACTGGTCAAACTGGCAATCACGCGCAAAGCCAGCCAAACTTTCCTCACGGACAATCATAGCACGGAGTTTGGACAAATCGCCTTCAGGCTTTTTAGGATATTTTTTATACAGATATTCTGAAATCAATAACTGTAGAACAGCGTCTCCTAAAAATTCCAAGCGTTCATTGTGTGAAATTTTTAAGAGGCGGTGCTCATTGGCATAACTCGTATGAGTAAAGGCAGTTTCCAGTAAATTTTTATCTGCAAATTCGATTGCAAAATGGTTCTTTAGTACAGTTTGTAATTCTTTCATACCAACCTCTTTCTAACTGATAACAGTCCTTTTTATTATATCAAAAAAAGCCCCCTGAGTCACTTTAAAACGGGACTGGAGGAGATTTGAGCATTCTATAGAATATGATTTTCAGTTTTAAAGGCCAATTTAGAGCTGTGTAAAGAAAAAAGCCCTATTAAAGGCTTTTTAGGATGTTTACATCCACCCTGAGGGAATCGAACCCCCATCTCAAGAACCGGAATCTTACGTGATATCCATTACACTAAGGGTGGAAACTTGTTTTATTATAACAGAAATTTGCTCTAATAACAAGTTTTTTTCTGGTCAGATAGCCCGTCTTAGTGAGAAGCATCCCCATTCCAGATAGAGTTTTTCACGATCACATAATCAACGTGTTTAAGATCAGCAACCTGACGTCCACCTGCATAAGAAATAGCACTTTGAAGGTCTTGTTCCATCTCAGTAAGAGTGTCTTGAAGATGACCTTTGGCAGGAAGCAAGATGCGTTTACCTTCCACATTTTTATAAGCACCTTTTTGATATTGTGAAGCTGAACCGTAGTATTCTTTGAACTGTTCACCATCGACTTCAATCGTTTTCCCTGGACTTTCGATATGTCCTGCAAAGAGGGAACCAATCATGACCATGCTGGCACCGAAACGAATAGACTTGGCAATATCACCATGAGTACGAATCCCTCCATCAGCGATAATCGGTTTACGCGCAGCCTTAGCACACCAGCGTAGGGCAGCCAACTGCCAACCACCTGTACCAAAACCAGTCTTGACCTTGGTGATACAAACCTTACCAGGACCGATTCCAACCTTAGTCGCATCCGCACCAGCATTCTCCAATTCACGCACAGCTTCTGGTGTTCCCACATTTCCAGCAATGACAAAGGTATCTGGCAATTCTTTCTTGATGTGTTGAATCATAGAAATCACACTATCTGCATGACCATGTGCAATGTCAATCGTAATGTACTCAGGAGCATCAGCCTTGAGCTGGCTAACAAAATCATACTCATAATCCTTAACACCAACAGAGATAGAAGCAATAAGCCCTTGATCGTGCATTCGTTTAATAAAAGGAATACGTCCAGCCTCATCAAAACGGTGCATAATGTAGAAGTGGCCACCTTTAGCTAATTGCTCTGCTACATTTTCATCCAAAATCGTCTGCATATTAGCTGGTACAACAGGTAGTTTAAAGGTGTGCTTTCCTAGAGTGACACTTGTATCTGCTTCTGCACGGCTTTTAATGACACATTTATTTGGAATCAATTGAATATCTTCGTAATCAAAAATTGGAAATTCATTTAACATATCGATGTCTCGTTTCTTTTATAATGACCTACCTATGCTTGCACATCCCTACGACTTTTTCCGACGTTTCCTTGATTTATTATAAACTAAAGTACAGTTTTTGTCAAATCATTTTATAAATTAAAATATATTGTTCGGATTTTGTTGCATGAACAACAAAAGAAAGAGGAGAGATTATTTTCTCCCCACTTCTTCTACTACATCCTAATAATACTCGCCCTGACGGTAGTCCCATGAGTTAAAGGTATCTGACAGGTGCATCATGATTTTATCAATGTCAAGCCCTTTTCGGATCACAACTGGAGCTGGTGAAGTTGAGCGTGCTCCTCCTTGTTCTGGGATAAGCTTGCCGTTCTTATCGACCATTGATACCATCACGCCTTGCTCGTAGCGAGTTTCAATCGTTTTGTCAGGTTGAATTGATGCCACATAGTCGTCTGCATCGATGACAAGGTCCACCGCTCCTTCGATACGTTCTCCGATACCTTCAACCTTACCACGGTTTCCTTTTCCAGATGGGTTAGCTGATGAAGCGTAAACCATTTTGCCTTCTTCCCAAAGTTTGGCAGCCAATTGTTCACCAGCTTTCCCAAATTTGATAACGAAACAGCTCGTTCCACGCACGTCAGTCATCAGTTCTTCACGGCCATCACCGTATGCTTTGAGTTTTTCAAAGGCTTCTGATTTCCAAGGAAGGATACAACCAAGAAGAATATCTTCATCCCAATGTTTTTGGTAAAAGGCTTCAATTTCTGGGTTGAGTTGTGCTAAAGCGCGAAGCTCATCCATGCTACCGCAGAGAACAACACCTGGTTTGTTACGATTGCGTTCTTTGGCTGCGAACTTACGCTCAAGCCCTGCCTTATCGCTAGTCATGATGATGTAACCAACTTTAGTAGGGCAAACAATACAACCGCCCTCACCTTTTAAAATGTCATATCCTTCTTGTGAAAGTGTTCCGTTCCATTGAATGTGTTTTGTCATAGTTCTATTTCCTTTTCTAATTTTCTTTTAATCCTGCCAGTAGGCTGGTCGTTGTTTTTCATAAGCAGCAATCAAATCTTCATACTGCAAGGTAATACCGATATCATCCAAACCATTTAAGAGCTTGTGTTTCCACTCGCTATCGATTTCAAAAGTGAATTCTCCAACTGGTGAGATGATTTTTTGTTGTTCCAAGTCCACAGTTACCTGGTCGGTAGGTTTCAACTGGGATAATTTCTCTCTAACTTCTCTGGGCTGAACAATAGGCAACATACCATTATTGAGTTCATTATTATAATGAATATCCCCAAAAGATCCTGCAATCACGACCTTAAAACCATAGTCCGCTAGAGCCCAAGCTGCATGTTCCCTCGAAGACCCTGCCCCAAAGTTATCCCCTGAGATGAGAATACTGGCTTTGCGGTATTCAGGTCGGTTAAAGACAAAGTCTGGGTCCTCAGTATAGAGATCATCCAGATAACGCCAAGCATACATGAGGTACTTACCAAAGCCTTTTTTATCAATTAACTTGAGAAACTGCTTGGGTAGGATTTGGTCGGTATCGATGTTATCATTCATGAGAGGAACAGTTGTTCCCGTATAAACTGTAAATTTCTCCATATCCTCTCCTTACTGGGCTTCTGGCATTTGCCGAACATCTACGAAGCGCCCTGCAATAGCTGCCGCAGCTGCCATAGCTGGACTACAGAGATGGGTCTTAGCGCCAAAGCCTTGTCTGTCTTCAAAGTTACGGTTACTAGTTGAAGCGCAGTGGACACCATCAGGTACCTTGTCAGGATTCATCCCTAGACACATAGAGCAACCTGGGTCTCTCCATTCAAAGCCAGCATCTAGAAAGACCTTGTCCAAACCCAATTTCTCAGCAGCTCGTTTGACAGGACGAGATCCTGGAACCACGATAGCCGTTAAATTGGGAGCAATTTTCTTTCCTTTGACAAATCGCGCAGCCAGCTGTAAGTCGCTGAGACGAGCATTGGTACATGAACCGATAAAGATATAGCCCAGTTCAATATCCTCTGGCTTTTGACCAGGCTCCAAGTCCATGTAATTGTAGGCTCGTTCATCATTCATATCCTTAATTTCTGGAAAGCTACTGTCAAAGTCAACGCCCATAGCAGGATTGGTGCCCCAGGTTACCATGGGAGCCAAGTCTGAGACATCCATCTGGATAACCTTATCGTAAATAGCATCATCATCACTGACCATTGTCTTCCAATCCGCCACAGCCTCTTCAAAATCCTCTGGAACACACTCACGTCCCTTAAGATAATCATAGGTGGTTTGATCTGGATTCATGATTCCCATCTTAGATCCAAACTCGATAGACATATTGCAGATGGTCATGCGCTCTTCCATGCTCAGTGCATCAATAGCCTGACCCCTATATTCCACCACGTAGCCAACTCCACAGGCAACGCCGTACTTTGCAATCAAGGCTAAAATGAAATCCTTGGAATAAACTCCTTTTTGAGGAATTCCAGTGAATTCTACCAACATTTTCTTAGGTTTAACCTGCCAGAGGGTCTGTGTAGCAAAAACATGCTCCACCTCACTGGTCCCAATTCCAAAAGCGATGGCTCCGAAAGCTCCGTGGGTTGCTGTATGGCTATCCCCACAGACGATGAACTTCCCTGGCTGGGTCCGTCCTGTTTCTGGTCCCACCATGTGTACGATTCCCTGCTTTTCAGAACCGTGGGCCGCATGTTCAATCCCAAACTCCTCAACATTTTCAGCCAGCTTATCAATTTGAGCCTTGGAAATAACATCTCGAATATCGTAGATATTGACCGTCGGGACATTGTGGTCAAAAGTTCCAAATGTCAAGTCTGGTCGTCTCAATCTTCGTCCTGCGTCTCGCAGTCCTTGAAAAGCCTGAGGACTGGTCACCTCGTGGATGTAGTGCTGATCCACATACATGAGCTGGGGTTGCCCCTCTTCTCCTGTGATGACATGACGGTCCCATAATTTATCAAAAATCGATTTTCCTGCCATCCATTACCTCCAAATAACATATAAGGCTACTAGTGTGGTCACCATCCCAAGAAACCAAACTGTTTTAAAGTACCATTTTCGAGTCTTGTGATGAAAGATGATTCCTGCTAGCCAGGCACCAAAACCACCACAAGTAAAGGCTAAAATGAGTAAGATTTTCTCTGGGATGCGCCAAGCTCTTCTCCTTGCCTTGGATTTGTCAATGCCATAAATCAAGAAAACCATGACGTTCCAAATCAAGAGGACTAGAGTAATTTTTTCGTCTAACTTCATAACCTTGCAATAATAGCTTCTGTCATTTCCTTGGTAGAAGCCTGTCCTCCTATATCTCTCGTTAAAATTCCAGCTACCAAACTTGCCTCAACAGCACGCTCGATACGCTCTGCATCCTCATAACGTCCAAAGCTGTCTCTCAGCATCATGGCCACTGATAAAATCATGGAGATAGGATTAGCAATTCCTTGACCTGCAATATCAGGAGCTGAACCGTGAATGGGCTCATAGAGACTTGGGCCATTTTCAGAATGACTGGCTGATGGCATAACTCCAAGTGTGCCAGATAGAACGCTTGATTCATCAGATAAGATATCGCCGAAAAGATTCTCCGTCACGATGACATCAAACTTAGCAGGATTGGTAATCATAAGCATAGCAGCTGAGTCCACCAGCTGGTGCTCCAAGGTTACATCTGGGAAATCCTGCGCGACTTCCTCAGCTACTTTCCGCCAGAGTTTTGACGTCGCTAAAACATTTTGCTTATCAATGCTAGTAAGGATTTTTCTCCGACTTCTTGCAACCTCAAAGGCCTTGCGAATAATCCGCTCCACTTCCTCATAGCTGTAGTCGTTGATATCACGCGCTTTTCTTTCTTCAAGGATATGATCCCCAAAATAAATCCCACCTGTCAACTCCCGTACCACGACAAAGTCCACACCAGCAATTCGTTCCCGTTTGAGTGGTGACAGATGCTTAAGACTGTCAAAGATTTTTACAGGGCGAATATTAGCGTAAAGATTGAGTTCCTTACGCAGAGCTAGCAAGCCTTGTTCAGGCCGAACCGCTGCTCCATCATACTGGGGACTACCAATAGCTGCTAGGAGAATGGCATCTGCTTCTCTACATGCCTTGAGGGTTTCATCAGGTAAGGGATGCCCTGCAGCATCAATACCTGCACCTCCAAAAGGTCGTCTGTCTATTTCATAGACAAAGCCTGTTTTTTTAGCTAGAGCCTCCAGAACCTCTAAACCAGCCTCCATGATTTCTGGGCCTATTCCGTCCCCTGCTAGAGCTACTATTTTCTTTGTCATAGCCTTCTCCTTTACACACTAGGCATATCGCGGTAAGAAACACTGCGTCCCATCTCACCAGCATTCTCTTTTTGAACAAAGGTATTGGCATTGATGTAGGCAATAGCAGATGCTTTCAGTACATCGAAATCAAGCCCTGCTGCATTAAAGATGGTTTCTGTATCTCTGTTTTCAACAGTGACCAAGACCCGAGCCTGGGCATCAATTCCATCTGTCACAGCGTCAATAGTGTAAGACACCAAGCGGACGGATTGATTAAAGAACTTGTCGATAGCGTTAAAGATTGCCTCAACAGAACCTTGCCCTGTCGCATTAAATTCAACTTTCTCACCATCCATATTAGCTAGGCTTACGAGCGCTTCGATGTCATTGTCTGCATGAGTTTGAAGTTGTAAATCATCAAAATGGAATCCTTCTGGATTTTCAACCATGGTTCCAGCGACCAGCGCACGAATATCTGCATCTGTGATTTCTTGTTTCTTGTCTGCCAGAGCCTTGAACTTAGCAAAGAGTGGCTTGATATCCTCTTCTGTAAAATCTAGGGCCAATTCTCTTAGTTTCTCAACAAAGGCATGGCGACCTGACAATTTACCAAGCGGAAGACTATTACTTTTAACACCAACCAATTCAGGTGTAATGATTTCATAGGTAAGAGGATTTTTAAGAACTCCGTCTTGGTGAATACCAGATTCGTGAGAAAATGCATTGCCACCGACCACAGCCTTGTTTTTAGGAACTGGAATTCCTGAAAAGCGAGAAACCATTTCTGACGTATTGATGGTCTCATTTAGGACAATACTAGTTTCTGCTTGATAGTAATCTTGGCGAATATTGAGAGCCACTGCTATTTCTTCTAAAGCAGCATTGCCAGCTCGCTCACCAATACCATTAATGGTTCCCTCTACTCGTCCTGCCCCATTCTTGACAGCAGCTAGGCTATTAGCCACTGCCATCCCAAGATCATCATGACAGTGAGGCGAATAGACAATCTGACGATCTGTCTTAACATTCTCAATCAGGTGTTTGAAGATAGCTCCGTACTCTTCTGGTGTGGTAAATCCTACCGTGTCAGGGATATTGATATAAGATGCACCTGCATCAACCGCTGTTTGAACAACTTGCAAGAGGAAATCCAACTCTGTTCTAGTCGCATCCTCAGGAGAGAATTCGACAATCTCAAACTTAGAACGGGCATAAGAAACATGCTCCTTAATAGCTTCCAAAATCTCTTCCTTGCTCTTATTGAGCTTATACTTACGATGAATCGGACTGGTAGCGATAAAGACGTGAACCTGTGGATACTTGGCATCCTTGAGGGCCTCGTAACAAGCATCAATATCAGACTTGACAGAGCGTGCCAAACCAGTCACCGCTGTTTTCTTCAAGACTTTAGCAATCTCCTGCACTGCTGTGAATGAATCAGGACTCGCCGCCGGAAAACCAGCTTCTATGGCTGAAATGCCCCATTTCTCCAACTGCCTTGCTATGGCAATTTTTTCTTTGATTGAAAAATTAACGCCCGGTGTCTGCTCTCCATCCCGAAGGCTGGTATCTAGAAATTCAACTGTTCGCATAAGATTTCCCCTTTTCCAAATGTGGTTTTTAAAAAAACATCTCGCTCAGAAGTCCAAGCGAGATGTTGATTCACTCCCGCTTGGTAAGCCAAACAGGACTAATGCTTTTTGCACTAGCCCGAGTACCTCAACAACAAAGCGAATTGATTAAACTTAGCTGTTTTCATGTTTGACTTTCTCCTTCGTTTGATATCTTGTTTAGTATTTTAGCATAGGCAAAAGTACTTGTCAAGAAAAAATCTAATATTTTCTGAAAATTTCTTCAGTATAGAATATTTAGCTAATTGAAAATCCTTGAAATGTTTCATTTTTTAGAAGTTAAATTCCAACTTTTTTCTATCAATTCCAGTACCATTTCATCTGACAAAGTATCATCAAAAGCCACACTAATCCAGTAACGTTTATTCATATGAAAGGCTGGATAAATTCCCTTTTTTGAAAGTAAGTCAGCTACTTGGTCATGCTTGAGGTTGACTGCTTCCATTTGTCCCTCTTTGCCTTTTTCCAGTTTATCCCAAGAAATTTTCATCCAGACGGCATACCACTTTTTATTACTTTCATGTCTTAAGACTGCCGTATCAGGCGATTTCTCCCACAAATACTCCAACTGATTACCATACTTTTCCTGAACTTGAGTCATGATTCGTTTAGTCTGAGGACAGATAAAATCCTGCACCTCAAAACAAGCCTTCCGAATCTTGTAAAGAATCTCCAGACAAGCCTCACGGACATTTCCGACAAAACTTCCCCTCATACTTTCCATATGAACTTGTGGATAGAGATCACCGGTTTCTTGGTCAAAGACTTGAAAGCTTACATTATCAACAGTAATAGATACAATCATGACAAAGTCACCCTGCAAAATCTGGCAACTATAAGTCCAGACTTCCCCATTTTTTACAAAACCATAGGCACGAGCCTTTTCTTGATTAAATTGATAGGATTTAAAAATTTCAAACATAAGTGAAAACTGCTACCAAAAGCTAGCAGTTCCTTTCTATTTTTTAAAAGACAACCTTGGTTCCATGCAATTGTGTCACACCTAGCTGATCGATAAAGGTTTGACGGTTGTCAAGATCAATTCCCCCACCTGGTAGAATTTCAATTTTACCTTTAGCATGCTCCAAAATTCTGTGATAGTGAGCAAAACGTTTTTCTAAGGAGTCGCCAGACACACCAGCGCGAGTTAGGATACGAGTGACACCGGTTTGGCTGAGCCAGTCAATAGCTTCCAGTTGATCTACATCGCTCAATTCATCAAAGGCCATGTGAAAAACAATTTCCATTCCTTTTGATGCAGTAATTAACTTTTCAAGATTAGGCTTATCCAACTTCTTATCAGCAGTTAAAGCCCCAAATACAACCCCTTGACTTCCAGCCTGAGCAGTCAAACGAATGTCTTCTAGCATAATAGCAATTTCTAGGTCATTATAGACAAAGTCGCCACCACGTGGACGAATCATGGTCATGATGGTCGTATCGTAGTTAGCTGCCAATTCAACTGCTGCCTTGGTCACTCCATAGCTGGGAGTTGTCCCACCAACTGCTAGATTGTCACAAAGTTCGATTCGACGAGCTCCAGTCTGCATCGCTTTTTCAAGCAAGGTCACATTTTCAGCACAAAATTCGTAAATCATTTGATTCTCCTTGAAAATTACTTTGAATTTATTATATCATATTATTGTGAATATGCTTTCATTTATATCAAGGAAAATAGTTACTATTTTTTATTCTTTGTCCGGAATGACCTTGAAGAGATAATAGGTGATAAAGATGGTCAAAGCTCCCAGACCGATTTTGACTGGTAAGAGAGGAGCAAAATAAATGGAAATTCCCATCAAGATGTAGATAGATACGATGATTTTTTCTTTCGTTCACGCGCAATAGACTTAGTCTCGCGAAAATCAGCTACATATGCTTGATAGAGCTTGGTATGATAAAGCCAATCTTCGAAGCGCTTGGAACTTCTGGAGAAACAAGCAATAGACAACAAAAGAAAAGGCGTTGTAGGCAATAAGGGTAAAACAACCCCAACAATAGCCAAGGCCAGTGATAAAAAACCAATGATCAGATAGATAAGACGCATAACTTCTCCTAGTTAAAATAATCTTCTTCTAGTTTCGCATACAATGATGAATTTTGTCAAGTTTTAACCAAAAAGAGCCTGAAATTCACTTTCAGGGCTCTCCTTCTATTTAATCTTTTCTTCTTCGTAGTCACCCTTGCTACAAACAACCTGCTTTCCACCACCACGGACTTTTTTCTCCATGAGGAAATTGCCACATTTTGGACAGTCACGACCAACAGGCTTATCCCAAGAGGTAAATTCACATTCTGGATAGCGATTGCAACCATAGAAAAGGCGGTTACGTTTGGTTTTACGCTCAATGATTTGTCCCTGATGACAACTTGGACACTCGACACCGATTTCTTTCACGATTGCTTGGGTATGACGGCAATCTGGGAAATTGCTACAAGCGTAGAACTTACCAAATCGACCAAGTTTAATAACCATTGGACCGCCACACACTTCACAATCAAATCCAGCTGGTTCATCCTTGATCTGGATTTTCTCCATTTCTTCTTCAGCCTTGGCGACTTCTTTAGAAAATGGTTTGTAAAAGGCATCAATGACACGTTGCCACTGCTCTTTTCCAACTTCGACGTCATCCAGCTTGCCTTCCATTTCAGCTGTGAAGGTCACGTTTACGATATCTGGGAAATATTCAACGATGAGCTTGTTAACAATTTCTCCCAACTCTGTCGGTTCAAAACGTTTGGCTACAAGGCGAACATAATAGCGTTTCTGAATGGTTTCAATGGTTGGCGCGTAGGTGGACGGACGTCCAACCCCATTTTCCTCCAAGGTCTTGATCAGAGTCGCTTCAGAATAACGGGCAGGCGGTTGGGTGAAATGTTGCTCTGGTTTGCTATTGACCTGCTTGACCACATCGCCAACAACCATATCTGGTAACATCTTATTCTTGTCAGAATCGTTATAAATGGCAAGATAACCATCAAACTTAACCTGACTACCATTGGCAGCAAATTGAACCCCATTTTGAGACAATTTAACAGCCATAGTATCAAAGACAGCAGCTGTCATCTGGCTAGCCACAAAACGATTCCAGATAAGAGTATAAAGCTTAAGCTGATCCTTGTCCAGATACTTAGCAATACTTTCAGGTGTATTAAAGACGCTTGACGGACGTATAGCCTCGTGGGCATCCTGAGCACCTGATGCATTTTTGACCTTGCTACCATGCTTAGAATACTTGCTACCAAAACGATCCGTAATGAAACTTGCTGCTTCATTTTGCGCTACAGGACTGATGCGGGTCGAATCGGTACGCATATAGGTAATCAAACCTTGAACACCAGAACCAATATTAATCCCTTCATAGAGCTGTTGGGCAACCATCATGGTTTTTCGAGTACGGAAGTTAATTTTATTGGCAGCATCCATCTGCATGGATGAAGTGGTATAGGGTAAAGGAGCATTGCGTTTGCGCTCTTTCTTATCTACCTGATCCACTGAAAAGTCTTTACTCGTCAGACGAGACAAAATTTCCTTGACCTCGTCATTGCTAGTCAGTTTCAGTTTTTTACCGTCTACTCCATAGAAGGAAGCCTGAAATTGCTTGGTTCCCTTTTTAAAGATACCATCAATTGTCCAGTATTCTTCAGGCTTAAAGGCATTGATTTCATTCTCACGATCAATGATTAGCTTAAGCGCAATAGACTGAACACGACCTGCTGACAAGCCCTTCTTGACCTTTTTCCACAAAATAGGCGAAATCGAATAGCCTACCAAGCGATCCAAGACACGACGAGCCTGTTGGGCATCAACCAAGTCCATATCAATCTTGCGTGGTTCTTTAAAAGCATTTTTGACAGCATCCTTGGTGATTTCATTGAAGACCACACGGTTGGCATCATTTTCATCCAAGTTGAGAATATGGGCCAAATGCCAAGAAATCGCTTCTCCTTCACGGTCCGGGTCACTCGCCAGAAAGACTTTATTAGCTTTTTTGGCTTCTTTTTTCAAGTCATTGATAAGAGGACCTTTTCCTCGGATATTGATATATTGCGGTTCATAATTATTTTCAATATCGACTGACATACTGGATTTCTTCAAATCACGGATATGCCCGACACTGGCTAAAACCTTGTAGTTTCTGCCTAGATATTTTTCAATCGTCTTAGCCTTAGCAGGCGACTCCACGATTACTAGATTTTTTTTAACTGTTGATTTTTTCTTTTTTGTTGCCGTAGCCACAGTATCACACCTTTTCAAAGTAATAAACTTTATAAAGTGTAAACCATTTTGCCATAACTGTCAAGACTTAGCTCCTATATAGAAGAAAAGTTTGTTTAGAAAGAGAAATTTCGTCTTAAAATTCAAATTCCGCAAGAACATCCTTCCCACTTGTAACCAATTTTGCTCCTTCTTGAATCAAATGATGGCAACCATCTGATAATCCATCTAAAATGCTACCAGGAATAGCAAAGACATCGCGCCCTTCTTCCATTGCTCGCTCACAGGTAATGAGACTACCTGAACGCATCTTAGCCTCTGCTACAATTACACCACGACAAAGTCCAGCAATGATGCGATTACGGGCAGGAAAATGAAATTTCAGAGGTTGTTCACCAGGTCCATACTCGCTGAGAATCAGATGATCATTGCCGATGTAGTCTTGCAAACGTTTATTGGCTTTAGGATAAAACACATCCAGACCTGTTCCAATCACTGCAATGGTTTTTCCGCCGTTCTGAAGAGCTGCCATATGGGCTGCTGTGTCAATCCCCTTGGCTAATCCACTGACGATAACCAGTTCATTTTCCAAACCTTGAATAACTTTTTCAACTGACTTAGCTCCCTGTTTGCTACAAGCACGACTGCCCACGACCGCTACCTTAGAAAATTTCAAGAGGTCAAGATTTCCCTTGTAAAATAAAAGCGCAGGTGTATCGTATATTTCACTCAAATCCCAAGGGTAACAGTCATCTAAAATAGAGAAAGATGGAAACTTTTGAAATTCTTTCTCCAAATGCGCATCGTCTATCTGAAAATAACGTTCCATAAAAACAGCTGGATTTCGGCAACCTGATATATCTGCAATATCACCTAACAACAGTTCTTGATCGACATTTTCACCATATTCTAGGACCTTCAAAACCTGTTGATTGCTCAAACCCGATTTTTTAACTTATAGATTTCATAGTTTGTGATTTTCATGAATATCTCCATTTCTTTTTCTACTCATCTATTTATTCGTAAAAAATCAAAAAAACATCCGACTATTTTAGCCAGATGTTGAAATCTTTAATTTTCGTTTTTAAGAATTTCTTCTAATTTATGATAATCTTGGACACTATCGATCTCATAGATGCTATTGCCTTCTAATTCTTCAACATAGACATCCAGCTCTTTGATATTATCCTTAACCATATTGTCCCAATAGAGATCAACAAATTCTCCACTTGCATAAGCCTTATCGATAAAGCTGACAATCTTTTCTGCAGTTGGAGCATCCCAGAAGGATACGCCACTAAGGATACGACCTGCCTTGCTATCAACAATAATGTCTTGAACCTTATAGTCATCTCCATAGACCAAGAACCATTCGTTGGTACAATCTTCACGATAGACACTAAAATAAGTCGAACGAGTCAAATCATTGCGGAACATATTTTTAAAGAGATAATTATCGGCATCAATAACATAGCTATTGGCCAATTCTTCTTTTACAAGATAGAGAGAGTAAAAGTTATTGTAGTCAGCGTATTTATCATTGAAGACGAGGCGAACCCCATATTTTTCTTTCAAGTAATCGAATTGTTCTTTAAGGTAACCAACGATGATGATGATGTCATGGATCCCTTTTTCTTTGAGAAACTCAATTTGGTATTCAATCAAAGGTTTTTGATTAACCTGAACCAAGGCTTTAGGGGTATTTTCAGTCATAGGACGCAAGCGAGTTCCCAATCCCGCTGCTAAGATGATGGCTTTCACACGAATCTCCTTTATTCTTTAATAATAATATAAACTCCAGCAATGACGACAAGTGACGTAATAATTGTCAGCATATCTAGCGGTGCACCCAAGAAAACAACTGCAAACAAGACTGTCCAAACTACATAACTCACGTTCAAACCTGTAGCCTTGGCTGGTTGCAAGCGATTGATAGCGATATAATAAGCCAAGTAGGAAATCATATCAAAGGCTGCAAAGACAATCATAAGACCTAGCAATTGTCCATTGGCCACTTCTGCAAATGACTGATGAGAGAAGAGCACAATCACAAGATAGGACAAGAATGAAGTCACTTGACGAATTAAGAGGGCTTCGATTTCACTTAATTCACTTTCCATGGCAAAGGAGCTAAGAACACTCTCACTTCCCCATGCAATAGCACAAACTAAAGCACAGAGAATACCAATGTAGAAGGAATTGACCTGTTCAACCTTATAGGTCTGAGCAATAATCCCTGCAATAATCAAGACAATCCCAAACACAGTATTTTTCGAAATCTTGTGCTTCAAAAAGAAGAAAGCCAATAAAACTGAAATCGCAGGATAAATAGCCGATACTGATGAAGCTAAGGAACTTCCGATATACTTAACCGCATAAAGATTGGCCTGCATACCGATAGGGCCTGCCAGCAAGGCTCCGATGATAACACTAACATTGCGAATATTTAAGAAAATTGAGAGACGAACTTTGCCTTCTTTTACCAAGAGAAAAGCTAGTAAGATAAAGATACTCAAGAAATCGTGAGCAGCGGCCACCACAAAGGGCGACAAATCTGTAAAAATCGAAAAGATATAAGCACTAATCGTTAGACCTAAACCCCAGAAAATACCTGAGAGTAGTCCAAAAGAAACTCCATTTTTATTTTTCATCAGAACCTCCATAATAAGCCAAACCTTTAACAGCTCTTTGGTAACGACTCACACCATAGTCACCAAAATCTGCACCTTGCTCTTCTTTGTAGACTGTCCATAGACTCCAAATAGCATCTTGTAAAATTTTATAAATGGCAATCTTTTCACGAGAGACAGGTGTTTGCTCACTCTCATAGTGAGATAAGAAAGTTTCTTCCTCTTGACGAGTGAATTCAGACTCTAAAAAGAGGGCAGCCAAATCCCACATTGGATCATTCATTGATGAATATTCCCAGTCAATCAGATAAAGTCGTCCTTGAGGTGATTCGATAAAGTTTTCAGGCACCAAATCGATATGACAAGATTTTCTGTCAACACCTAAGTCAGCCAGTCTTTTCTCTAAGGAGAAGACTTCTTTTCTAACTGCTTCATAGTTAGCATAAGGAATTTTTTCCTCAATCAAAGATTCGTATTTTTTGATTTCTTCAAAAGGAGCAAATTCTCCCCTTAATTCCTTGCCAGAAGCATGAATGGTTTGTAAAATTGGAGCAATTTTATCAAATTTTGTCTTGATTGACGTTGAATCCAGCGTAATCGCAGATTCGATATACTCATTTACTTTGATACCAGCTTCAATATCAAAAAGATAATTTTTTACATCTAAGTCTAAATCCTTTAGTAGTTCAAGATTGTACTTTTCATCTTGACGATTGATCAGCTTTTCTGTCCCCTTACCAAAGAACTTAACAATGTACTGCTTATTTGTTGTTTTGACCAAATAGTTTTGATTGGTCATTCCCCCCAGTTGTTCAACACTGAGGACTTCCTCTTCTTGACTAAGCAAGGAAGAAATTTTTTCTTTAATGATTTTCTCCACAATTAACCTCCAGCACTTATACTTCCCACTTAAACACTGTTTTAAAGGCTGTGTTTAAATCGGTAGCAAAGACACGGTGAATATCTTTAATTTCTCTTACAGGTTCTTCTAGATAAAGGATATTTTTAAGACGATTGGCAAATTTCTTGACTTCCATCATTTGGATAGCATTTTCAAAATCAATGCGACCAGAACGAGAGGACCCAACCAAGAGCAAGCCTTTTTCTAAGGCATCACGTGTATTGAGAGTGACTTTATACTCGCTAACACCCATCATGAGAATCGTTCCCTGAGGACGAATGTAGCGAATCAAATCATTAATAGCTGGTCCAGTACCATCACCACCACAACACTCAAAAGCATGGTCAAAGGCCAAATCTTCAGGAATATTATCAGTAATATAACATTCTTTAGCAAAAGAGAAGAGTTCCAATTTTTCCCAGTGACGACCAATAACCACAATCTCTGCTTCTGGAAAAGTATAATTGATAATATTGGCAACTACAAAAGCTAAACTTCCATCTCCGATAACGGCGATTCGGTCACGCTTGCTGTGAGCAAGAGTCAGTAAGCGATTCATGGCGTGCATACCAACACTGACAAACTCTGTAATGGCTGCAACCGTGTCTTCAATGGCATCATAAGCCACCACACGGTTTTTAGGGAGAGAAACAAACTCTCTCATAAAGCCATCAAAGCCACTAGACAAGAAATGGGTCCCGGTCATGTAGTTCTCATAGAATTCTTCATCGCTCTGCATAGGAGGCTGATTGGGAATCATGACAACTTTTTGCCCAACCTCATAGGTTCCTGTCGGATCAGAAATAACGGTTCCACATGACTCGTGAATCATTGCCATTGGAAGTTTTTTATTCAAAATCTTTGGATCCCGTTTTCCTTGATAGTAACGCTGATCCGCATGACAGACCGCCATATAATTAGGGCGGATGAGGATATGATTCTCTTGGTCAATATCCTCTTCCTGGTATTTGACGTTGATAAACTTAGGTTTAGTCAGTTGATAAATTTGATTAATCATATCACTAGTCTTTCTCAATCATACTTTTTGCAATCTTCAAATCTGTCACTGTTGTGATTTTTAGATTTGAGTATTCCCCCTTAGCCAAGGCCACATCTTTTCCTTTGATCACAAAGATTTTACATGCATCTGTCAAGATTTCCTTCTCTTCAGCAGAGAGAGAACCGTAAAGGTCCATGAAGTCCTTGCAACGGAACGTTTGAGGTGTTTGTCCTTGATAGAGGTGAGCACGATTTGGAATATCTGTAATGAATTGACCATTAGTGCTTTCAACGATAGTATCAACCGCTTCTACCACTGTGTCCACTGCGTCATGATTTTGAGCAAGTTGGATATTATCCTGAATCATGCGAAGCGTAATAAACGGACGAACAGAATCGTGGGTAACAACGATGTCCTCTGGTGTAAGCGGACGATAATCATCGATGGCTTCAATGATTTTCTCAATACTTGTATTGCGGTCAGCACCACCTTTTGTGATGATGATACGATCCTTATGAAGAGGTAGATATTTATCTACAAGATCCTCTGCATGGGAAACCCAGTCTCCATGAACACCAACTACAATTTTTTCAATGCTTGGTTCCAAGACAAATTTTTCAATTGTATGAATCAAAATAGGTCGATCACCTAGCTCTAAAAATTGTTTTGGCAAATTACTAATTCCCATGCGAGTACCAGTTCCACCGGCAAGAATTCCTGCATAAATCATCTATTTTCTCCTTTGTATTACTAAAAAAACTTATTCTCTCTATTATACCACAATCTAGTCCTATCATGAAAGAAATACCGGACCTCCCTTTCTAGAATAGGAGGATTAAGCAGTTCTATATCTTCAAAGAAACTAGCCCATTTCTAGTAATGACTAGGAATTCTGTAGCAATTACTAATAAATGGCTGTGAAATTTTAGAGTTCTTCAGAATAATATACTTTCCTTAAAGAAAACTTAAAATTATGCTTTGAAACTTCAAAGGAATCGCTTGACTTACTACCCTTCATTTCTTATTAGCTAACTTTATGATATAATGAAAAACGAGGTAAATTGAATGAAAAGTATAAAATTAAATGCTCTATCTTATATGGGAATTCGTGTCTTAAATATTATTTTTCCCATCCTAACTGGAACCTATGTCGCGCGTGTCTTAGACCGAACTGACTATGGTTACTTCAACTCAGTTGACACTATTTTGTCCTTTTTCTTGCCCTTTGCGACATATGGAGTCTATAACTACGGTTTACGGGCCATCAGTAATGTCAAGGATAACAAAAAAGATCTTAATAGAACCTTCTCTAGTCTTTTTTATTTGTGCATAGCTTGTACAATTTTGACCACTGCTGTCTATATCCTTGCCTATCCTCTCTTCTTTACTGATAATCCAATCATCAAAAAAGTCTACCTTGTTATGGGAATTCAACTCATTGCCCAGATTTTTTCAATCGAATGGGTCAATGAAGCTCTAGAAAATTACAGTTTTCTTTTTTACAAGACTGCCTTCATCCGTATCCTGATGCTGGTCTCTATTTTCCTGTTTGTCAAAAATGAGCATGATATTGTTGTCTACACACTTGTGATGAGTTTATCGACACTGATTAACTATCTGATTAGTTATTTTTGGATTAAAAGAGACATTAAGCTTGTTAAGATTCACATAAGTGATTTTAAACCGCTCTTTCTCCCTCTAACAGCCATGTTGGTCTTTGCCAATGCCAATATGCTCTTCACTTTTTTGGATCGTCTCTTCCTCGTTAAAACAGGGATTGATGTCAACGTTAGTTACTACACCATGGCTCAACGAATTGTGACCGTTATAGCTGGGGTTGTAACAGGAGCTATCGGAGTGAGTGTGCCTCGTCTCAGTTACTATTTGGGTAAAGGAGACAAAGAAGCCTATGTTTCCCTGGTTAATAGAGGTAGTCGAATCTTTAACTTCTTTATCATTCCACTGAGTTTTGGACTCATGGTTTTAGGACCAAATGCCATCCTACTTTACGGTAGTGAAAAATATATCGGAGGCGGTATCTTAACCTCTCTCTTCGCTTTTCGTACGATTATCCTGGCACTAGATACTATTCTTGGTTCACAAATTCTCTTTACAAATGGCTATGAAAAACGTATTACCGTTTACACAGTCTTCGCTGGATTGCTCAATTTGGGCTTGAATAGTCTTCTCTTTTTTAACCAAATCGTGGCTCCTGAATACTACTTACTGACAACTATGTTGTCAGAGGCCTCTCTACTTGTATTCTATATCATTTTCATCCATAGAAAACAGCTCATCCACTTGGGACATATCTTCAGCTATACTGGTCGATACTCGCTCTTTTCACTTTCCTTTGTAGCAATTTATTTCCTGATTAATTTCTTGTATCCTGTGGATATGGTCATTAATTTGCCATTTTTGATTAATACTGGTTTGATTGTCTTGCTATCAGCCATCTCTTATATTGGACTACTTGTCTTTACCAAAGATAGCATTTTCTATGAATTTTTAAACCATGTCCTAGCCTTAAAAAATAAATTCAAAAGATCATAGGAGTATAGAATGAAACAACTAACCATTGAAGATGCCAAACAAATTGAATTAGAAATTTTGGATTATATTGATACTCTCTGTAAAAAGCACAATATCAACTATATTATTAACTACGGTACTCTGATTGGGGCGGTTCGACATGAGGGCTTTATCCCTTGGGACGATGATATTGATCTATCCATGCCTCGAGAAGACTACCAACGATTTATTAACATTTTTCAAAAGGAAAAAAGCAAATATAAGCTCCTATCCCTAGAAACAGATAGGAACTACTTTAACAACTTTATCAAAATCACCGACAGTACTACTAAAATAATCGATACTCGAAATACGAAAACCTATGAGTCCGGTGTTTTTATCGACATTTTCCCCATGGATCGCTTTGATGATCCTAAGGTCATTGATACTTGTTATAAACTGGAAAGTTTTAAACTTCTGTCTTTCAGTAAACACAAAAATATTGTCTATAAGGATAGCCTTTTAAAAGATTGGATACGAACGGCCTTTTGGTTGCTCCTTCGACCTGTTTCTCCTCGTTACTTCGCACATAAAATAGAGAAAAAAATTCAAAAATATAGTCGTGAGAATGGTCAATATATAGCCTTTATCCCTTCTAAATTTAAGGAAAAGGAAGTCTTCCCAAGTGGTACCTTCGATAAAACAATCGATTTAGCCTTTGAAAATTTAAGCCTTCCAGCACCTGAAAAATTTGATACTATTTTGACTCAATTTTATGGGGATTATATGACCTTGCCACCTGAAGAAAAACGCTTCTACAGTCATGAATTTCATGCCTACAAATTGGAGGATTAGGATGCAATATTTAGAAAAAGAAGAAATTAAAGAAATTCAACTAGCCCTGCTAGACTATATTGATGAGACTTGTAAGAAACATAATATTCCTTATTTTCTCAGCTATGGAACCATGCTTGGTGCTATCCGCCACAAAGGCATGATTCCCTGGGATGATGATATTGATATTTCCCTTTATCGTGAAGATTATGAGCGTTTACTGGATATTATTGAAAAAGAAAATCACCCTCGCTATAAGGTTCTTTCCTACGACACTTCTTCTTGGTACTTCCATAATTTCGCATCAATTTTGGATACTTCTACTGTTATCGAAGACCATGTTAAGTACAAGCGTCATGACACCAGTCTTTTCATAGATGTCTTCCCAATTGATCGCTTTACAGACTTGAGCATTGTCGACAAGAGTTATAAGTATGTGGCCCTTCGTCAACTAGCTTATATCAAAAAATCACGCGCAGTTCACGGTGATAGCAAATTAAAAGATTTTATAAGATTATGTAGCTGGTACGCCCTCCGATTTGTCAATCCTCGTTACTTTTACAAGAAAATTGATCAGCTAGTCAAAAATGCTGCAACCAACACTCCTCAATATGAAGGAGGAATTGGGATTGGTAAGGAAGGAATGAAAGAAGTCTTCCCAGTTGATACCTTTAAAGAGCTGATTTTAACAGAGTTTGAAGGCCGTATGTTACCAGTTCCTAAAAAGTATGACCAATTTTTAACCCAGATGTATGGAGATTATATGACACCACCATCAAAAGAAATGCAAGAGTGGTATAGTCACAGTATTAAAGCTTATCGCAAAAATTGATTGAGGCTGACTATATAAACTACTAAGATAGAGATTATTCAAAAACTTAATTTTAGTGGAATAATTACTAACATATGTACAAGGTCTGGCATTAAGTGACCCTCGATAATTTCAACTCCCTTATAACTACACAAGCGATGAAATATTTCGCCTAAACTACTTCGATATTGATTATAGAGAACTTTTCGTCTATACTTAGGGGTGAACACAATGTGATAGAACAGTGCTACTTTGTGGGCGATAAACTATGAGCCTTTTGTGCCATATTTTTCTCCTTTCGCTTTACAATTGGCTTAAACACATTTATTGTATCGCGTTTGGAGTTTTTTTGTCTCGCACCTAACGGAGCGAGACGAACTAATAGATCAAAATAAAAACCACACAGTGTTTTCAGCTTGATTGTGAGTAAAGCTGAAAACACTGTGTGGTTTTATTTAAAAGCTAGTTTTGTCTAGCCTCTTTTATAGGCGATTTCGGAAAACTTCGTACATGAGAATAGCTGCAGCAACACTGGCATTAAGGCTTTGAACATGTCCATTCATAGGAATGGTGATCATTTCATCGACCTGCTTTTTGATGTTGCTAGAGATTCCTTTTCCTTCATTTCCGATTATGAGGGCAATTTTCCCTTTTGTATTCCACTTATGGCAAGGAGTCCCATTCATATCTGTTCCAAAGGTCCAGAAGCCTTCATCCTTTAGTTTGTCCAGAGTTTGGCTCAGATTTGTCACTCGGGCAATTGGAACGTGCTCAATAGCACCTGTGGCTGTTTTGGCAACGACAGGAGTAACACCGACAGCACGGTGTTTAGGAATGATGACACCTGAAACATTGGTCGCATCAGCGGTTCGCAAGATGGAGCCTAAGTTGTGAGGGTCGGTTAACCCGTCCAGAATCAATAGCAAAGGATTTTCTTCTTGACGTGTTTTGGCAAGGATGTGATCTAGCTCGGTATAGCCAAATTCAGACACTCGTAGAACAAATCCTTGGTGGACAGCACCTTCAGTCATCTCAGACAGGGATTTTTTTGAAGTCCAAGAAATGGACACCTTCTTTTCTGTAGCCAGTTCCTTGACTTTCTCAACATTCTTACCTCGGAGATCTTCTTGGAGGTAGAGTTTGTTTCCAGTGTTTGCAAGGAGGGCTTCGGTAACGGCGTGGACGCCATAGACAATATCATTTGTTTTCATGCCTCTATTATAACATAAAACCCCGTCTTGCAACGGGATTTTCTTTATTCTAGAATCAGTAAGCCATCTTTAACTGCAAATGGGTCTTTTTCATTGATACGATCGTAAAACATGATACCGTTGATGTGGTCAATTTCGTGCTGAACAACAATGGAATTGTAGCCTTTAAGTTTGATGCGGTGTTTTTCGCCATCCTTGTCAAAGTAGTCAACAGTAACGCGGGCATGGCGAACAACATATCCAGGCACGTTGCGGTCAACAGAAAGGCAACCTTCTCCTTCGCCAAGAGCTGCGTCTTGAACGGAGTGAGAGACGATTTTGGGATTGTACATAATGGCTTGTAAGTCGTAGGCTTCCTGTGGAGTTTCGCCTTCTTCGACAATATTAGGGACCAAAACAGCGATAATACGTTTTGAGATATCTAATTGAGGAGCAGCCAGTCCAACCCCACCGCGGAGTCCTAATTTTTCAGCCATGACAGGATCTTGGGAATGTTTAAGGAATTGCATCATCTTTTCGCCAAGGATAATTTCCTGGTCAGATAGGGGGAAAGTAACTTCCTCAGCAACCGCGCGTAGAGTAGGATTCCCCTCGCGGATAATATCGTTCATATCAATTAAGTGAGCAGCTTTTGTAATACGTTCTATTGCAGACATTTTCTCTCCTTTCATTACCTCTACATGATATCACAAAATGACAAGGATTTAAAGTATTACAGCCTTTAGGATTTGTAGAAAATATATAGCAGGTTCAATTCAATTGTGAAAGAATTTCTTATCTATGATATAATAAAAAGAAAAGGCTTGCATAAGAAAGTAGGGAGGATGAAGATGCAAAGAAGACAAGATAGACATAAACGTGGGCCAGTTTTTCGTTTTGTGAAAGGTTTGGTCAACTTTTTTAGACGTTACCGTAAGTGGAGCAATAAAGGATTTGTTGCAGTACTTTTACTAGCAGTTGCTTTATCAATGGGCTTGGTCTTGTTGTTTGAAAGTTTCCAAGGAATCCCCTTGACCAGTCAAAAAAGGATGCCATTTCTCAAGAAGCAAATAAGACGAATCAAAATACTAAAGGTCAGGAAGAGGAAAAAACTGCTAGAATTATGGCTCATGGTGATTTGCTTTATCATGATATTCTCTACTTTTCAGCCAAAAAAGATGATGGAACGTATGATTTTCATGAGAATTTTGAATACGTGACACCATGGCTTAAGCAGGCAGATTTAGCTATTGGTGACTTTGAAGGGACTATTAATAAGGATCATTATTTAGCGGGTTATCCTCTCTTTAATGCTCCAAGTGAAGTCATGGATGCTATCAAAGATGCGGGGTATCACGTACTTGATTTGGCTCATAATCACATTTTAGATTCGCAAATTGAGGGAGTTATTTCAACAGCAGATGCTATTGAAAAGGCAGGAATGACACCTATTGGAGTTTACACGCACGAGCCACGTGATCAAGCTCCACTGGTTATCAAGGAAGTGAACGGTATCAAGGTTGCACTTTTGGCTTATTCTTATGGATTTAATGGAATTGAGCAAAGTATTTCTCAAGAAGACTATAACCGCTATCTTTCAGATCTAAATGAAGACAAGATGAAGGCTGAAATTGAACGGGCAGAGAAGGAAGCGGATATCACCATTATCATGCCTCAGATGGGTGTGGAGTATCGTATCGAACCGACTGAAGAGCAAAAAGCTTTGTATCACAAGATGATTGATTGGGGAGCGGATATTATCTTTGGAGGTCATCCTCACGTTGTGGAACCATCTGAAATTGTTGAAAAAGATAGAGATAAGAAACTCATTATCTATTCAATGGGGAATTTCATTTCCAATCAACGGATTGAGACCATGCAGGGGGTAGAAAATGCTAAGTGGACTGAACGTGGTGTTCTCATGGACGTAACCATTAAGAAGAAGGATGGAAAGACAACTATCGGAACAGCTAAAGCTCATCCTACTTGGGTCAATCGAACACCAAAGGGAACCTTTTCACCAGAAGGATATCCCCTATATCATTATCAAACTTATATCTTGGAAGATTTTATCGAGGGTGGCAGTCATCGTGACCAGTTAGATGAAGCGACTAAGGAACGAATTGATACAGCTTATAAAGAAATGAATGAACATGTGGGATTGAAGTGGGATTAGCTTGAATTTAGAGGGAATTAAATGACTATTAAGGTAATTGCGACAGATATGGATGGGACCTTGCTGGATGATAGAGGCCAGCTTGATCTCCCACGCTTGGAAAAGATTTTAGATCAGTTGGATCAAAGGGGCATTCGTTTTGTCATTGCGACGGGAAATGAAATTCACCGCATGAGGCAACTACTGGAGCACTTGGTGGATCGAGTGGTTCTAGTTGTTGCCAATGGTGCTCGTATTTTTGAAAACAATGAACTGACTCAGGCTCAGACTTGGGATGACGCGATTGTTGATAAGGCTTTGGCTCATTTCGAGGGTCGAGCATGTCAGGACCAGTTTGTTGTAACGGGGATGAAGGGTGGTTTCGTCAAGGAAGGTACGATTTTTACAGACCTAGAAAGTTTTATGACTCCAGAAATGATTAAAAAATTCTACCAACGGATGCATTTTGTGGATGAATTAACTTCTGACCTCTTTGGTGGTGTTCTCAAGATGAGTATGGTTGTTGGTGAAGAACGTTTGAATTCGGTATTGGAAGAAATCAACGACCTTTTTGATGGCCGTGTTCGGGCTGTATCGAGTGGCTATGGTTGCATTGATATCCTCCAAGCTGGAATTCATAAAGCATGGGGCTTGGAAGAATTACTCAAGCGCTGGGACTTGAACCCCCAACAAATCATGGCTTTTGGTGACAGTGAAAATGATGTTGAAATGCTTGAAATGGCTGGAATTGCCTATGCGATGGAAAATGCTGATGATAAGGCCAAAGCTGTAGCCACTGCTCTGGCGCCAGCCAACAGCCAAGGAGGAGTTTATCAAGTCTTGGAAAACTGGTTAGAAAAAGGAGAATGAAGTGGCAGTACAGTTATTAGAAAATTGGTTGCTAAAGGAACAAGGTAAAATCCAAACCAAGTACCGTCACTTAAATCAGGTTTCTGTTGTAGAACCAGACATTCTTTTTATTGGGGATTCCATTGTCGAATATTATCCTCTGCAGGAGTTGTTTGGGACTGCAAAGACGATTGTCAATCGTGGAATTCGAGGTTATCAGACAGGGCTGTTACTAGAGAATCTAGATGTGCATCTTTACGGTGGAGCGGTAGATAAAATTGTCCTTCTGATTGGGACAAATGATATTGGAAAAGATGTGCCTATGAATGAGGCTCTCAATAATCTCGAAGCTATCATTCAATCCATTGCTCGCGATTATCCATTGACAGAGATTAAATTGCTTTCCATTTTGCCAGTCAATGAAGGCGAGGAGTACAAGCAGACAGTCTATATCCGCACGAATGAAAAAATTCAGAAATGGAATCAAGCCTATCAAGAGCTTGCTTCTGCCTACATGCAGGTGGAATTTGTGCCAGTTTTTGATAGTTTGACAGATCAAGAAGGTCAACTAAAAAAGAATTCACAACTGATGGACTGCATCTCAGTGTTGCTGGTTATCAGGTTTTGACAAAAGCCTTGAAAGACTATCTTTTCTAGTTAATTGATTTCTTTTTTGCATTTTTGTGTTAGATGAGGTATAATGGTTTTATTGTCTTTTGGGGTCGTTACGGATTCGACAGGCATTATGAGGCATATTTTGCGACTCGTGTGGCGACGTAAACGCTCAGTTAAATATAACTGCAAAAAATAACACTTCTTACGCTCTAGCTGCCTAAAAACCAGCGGGCGTGACCCGATTTGGATTGCTCGTGTTCAATGACAGGTCTTATTATTAGCGAGATACGATCAAGTCTTGTCTAGCGGCTTGATAAGAGATTGATAGACTCGCAGTTTCTAGGCTTGAGTTATGTGTCGAGGGACTGTTAAAATAATACATAACCTATGGTTGTAGACAAATATGTTGGCAGGTGTTTGGACGTGGGTTCGACTCCCACCGGCTCCATTATTCCTTTGCATTCTTTTGCGTTCCTTGGTAAAACGTTGTTAAATCAACGTTTTTTGAATAGCTGATTTGCAAATTGAATTCTTGAACAATTTTTTAAAATCCATGCTCATGGAAATGAATCCTAGCTCAACTACGACGGTCTACTTGTCTCTAACACACACTTTGAGCACGACCAAAAAATTCTCTAATCTGCTAAAAACGAGATCAGTTGCCACCTTCCATTTGACATAGAGTCTAGATCCTTCTTCACTACATCATGTGTTCTGAACGAAGTTTTTGAAAGCAATGTTAAGCAGGGCCATACCAAATTGATTTCTGAGTTCAATTATATAAGAAAATGAGCATCTCCAACTACGAGAATGCTCATTTTTTAGGATTGTATAGGCATATTTTACATATGTTTCAAACGTTCAATCCGTTCTGAGATAGGTGGATGGGTATAAAAGAGTTTTTGGAACCCTCCCCCTTTCTTGGGATCATTGATATAAAGTGCACTGCTGGCATCATCGACAGGACGACTCATCGGTTTACTATTATCCAACTTACTTAGAGCATTTATCATTCCTTGAGGATTGCGCGTCAACTCAACACTGGAAGCATCAGCTAGGAATTCCCTCTGACGAGAAATAGCTAGTTGCACCAAGGTTGCAGCGAGAGGTGCCAGGACAATAGCTAGGAGAGAAACCACTAGCATAATGATTTCAAGACCATTTCCTTCTCGGTCATCGTCACTTCGTCTGCGACCTGCGCCACCCCACCACATCATACGACCTGCCATACTAGAAAGCATGGTGATAGCACTAGCAAGGGCGACGGCAATAGTCGAAATACGGATATCGTAATTACGAATATGACTGACTTCATGTCCCATAACAGCTTCTAGTTCTTCACGATTCATGATAGCTAGGAGACCTGACGTCGCAGCAACTGCTGCATTTTGAGGATTAGAACCTGTCGCAAAGGCATTTAAGGCTGGATCATCAATGATGAAAACACGGGGCATAGGAATCTGAGCAACCATAGCCATATCTTCCACTACATGGTAGAGGTCTGGTGCCATTTGTTCATCAACCTCACGAGCCCCATTCATGGACATGACAATCTCTGTCGATTGAAAAATCATGGACAAGGCATAGATAAAGCCGATAATCAGCGCGATAACCAAACCACCAAATCCTGACCGCATAAAGAGGTAACCAACCGCATAGCCAACAAGAGCTAAGAGTAGGAAAAATACCAGCAACAAAATCCATGTTTTTCGTTTATTGCTTGCAATTTGATCAAACAACATCTTAGTCACCTAAACCGCTAAAATCAACTTTAGGTACTACCTTTTCCTCTTCTGGTGTTTGAAGGAAATCTGCTGCTTTAAATCCAAACATTCCAGCGATGATATTACTTGGGAAAGTTTCTAATTTTACATTATAGTTGCTGACAACACTGTTATAGAGTTGACGAGAGTAAGAAATTTTATTTTCTGTGTTTGTCAACTCCTCTTGCAATTTAACAAAGTTAGCACTAGCTTTCAAATCTGGATAGCTTTCTGCAACTGCAAAAATACCTGAAACCTGACGAGTAAGGGCATCACTAGCTTTCATAGCTTCTGCTGGTGAAGTCGCTGCCGCCACTTGGTTACGCAGTTCTGCTACCTTTTCAAGGGTAGAACCTTCATATTTGGCATAACCTTTTACAGTTTCAATCAAGTTTGGCAAGAGATCATTTCGACGTTTCAACTGAACATCAATCTGACTCCAAGCCTCCTTTGTTTGCATACGATTCTTAACCAAACCGTTATAGCTAACAATCACAAAAATAACAATAAGAGCGATAACTCCAAGAATAATCCAAGTCATTTTTATAATTCCTTTCTGTTTTTAGATTAGTACCAGTATATCAAATTTTTAATGATTGTGGTAAAATAAGATGATACTAAAGAAGGAAATAACTATGAAACCAGAAACATTTTACAATTTGCTTGCCGAGCAAAATCTTCCACTTTCGGACCAGCAAAAAGAACAATTTGAACGTTATTTTGAGCTCTTGGTCGAGTGGAATGAAAAGATTAATTTAACAGCTATTACAGACAAGGAAGAAGTTTATCTCAAACATTTTTACGATTCGATTGCACCCATTCTGCAAGATTTGATTCCCAATGAAACTATCAAACTTCTTGATATTGGAGCTGGGGCGGGATTTCCTAGTCTACCAATGAAAATCCTCTATCCTCAGTTAGATGTAACTATCATTGATTCTCTCAACAAGCGTATCAACTTCCTCCAACTCTTAGCTCAAGAACTGGATTTGGATGGTGTTCATTTCTACCATGGACGTGCGGAAGACTTTGCCCAAGACAAGAACTTCCGTGCTCAATATGATTTTGTAACAGCTCGTGCTGTAGCCCGTATGCAGGTCTTGTCTGAATTGACTATTCCCTACCTTAAAGTTGGCGGAAAACTATTGGCACTCAAGGCTAGCAATGCGCCTGAAGAATTATTAGAAGCTAAGAATGCCCTCAACCTCCTCTTCAGTAAAGTCGAAGACAATCTCAACTACGCCCTACCAAATGGAGATCCGCGTTATATCACAGTGGTGGAAAAGAAAAAAGAAACACCAAATAAATATCCAAGAAAGGCTGGCATGCCCAACAAACGCCCGCTTTAAATTTTTTAGTAAAAAATGTTTACAAAGTTCGGAATTTCTGCTATACTATCACAAGCAAAGGTTTTTAATGTCATCCCGTGAGGTGACGAAGACGCAGAAATACTTGAAACTCTTTAAAGTCTAGATTTTAGAGAAGTCTTACTCTGAGGGCCTATTGCTGTAAAATAATGGGCTCTTTTTTGATGCCCAAAAGTGAGGTTTATATGAAACAAGAATCAACTGTTGATTTGTTACTAGACGTTGACCAACGTCCTTCAGCTGGAAAAGGAATTCTCCTTAGTTTCCAACACGTTTTCGCCATGTTTGGTGCGACCATCTTGGTACCATTGATTTTGGGAATGCCTGTATCTGTTGCCCTTTTTGCTTCGGGCGTTGGAACACTCATCTACATGATCGCAACTGGTTTTAGAGTTCCAGTTTATCTAGGATCATCATTCGCCTTTATCACAGCTATGTCCCTAGCTATGAAGGAACTAGGAGGGGATGTATCAGCTGCACAAACAGGGGTCATCCTTACAGGTTTTATCTATGTTCTTGTCGCTGCTGGTGTTCGTTTTGCAGGTACAAAATGGATTGATAAACTCTTGCCACCAATCATCATCGGACCTATGATCATCGTTATCGGTCTTGGGCTTGCAAGTTCAGCTGTTACCAACGCTGGTCTTGTAGCTGATGGAAATTGGAAAAATGCTCTTGTAGCTGTTGTTACTTTCTTAATCGCTGCCTTTATCAATACAAAAGGAAAAGGCTTCCTACGAATCATTCCATTCCTATTTGCTATTATCGGTGGTTACCTCTTCGCACTAACTCTTGGCTTGGTTGACTTTACACCAGTTCTTAAAGCCAACTGGTTCGAAATTCCTGGTTTCTACTTGCCATTTAGCACAGGTGGTGCCTTTAAAGAATACAATCTTTACTTCGGTCCAGAAACCATTGCTATCTTGCCAATTGCTATCGTAACAATTTCTGAGCACATCGGAGACCATACTGTTTTGGGTCAAATCTGTGGCCGTCAATTCTTGAAAGAACCAGGTCTTCACCGTACTCTTCTTGGTGACGGTATCGCAACTTCAGTATCTGCCTTCCTTGGTGGACCAGCCAATACAACTTATGGAGAAAATACAGGGGTTATCGGTATGACTCGTATCGCTTCTGTCTCAGTTATCCGTAACGCTGCCTTCATCGCGATTGCTCTTAGCTTCCTTGGTAAATTCACAGCCTTGATTTCAACTATTCCAAATGCTGTACTTGGTGGTATGTCAATCCTTCTCTATGGGGTTATCGCCAGCAACGGTTTGAAAGTCTTGATCAAAGAACGTGTTGATTTCGCTCAAATGCGTAACCTAATCATCGCAAGTGCTATGTTGGTCCTTGGACTTGGAGGAGCTATCCTTAAACTCGGTCCAGTTACCCTTTCAGGTACTGCCCTATCAGCCATGACAGGAATCATCTTGAACTTGATCTTGCCATACGAAAATAAAGACTAAGAGTCTAAACATATCAAAAAACGAGCATTTCCAATTACGGAAGTGCTCATTTTTCTTCTTTCTAAAAACTAAAAAAGGAAAGCCCTGCGGCCTTCCCTTGTCTTACTTACGTTTCTTCTTCGCTTTCTTCATTTTATTCGCCATGCGTTTCATGGACTGTTTCATGGCAAATTCACCGATTTTACCTTTGAGTCCGCCACCAAACATCTGGCTCATATCTGGCATTCCTGCTCCTCCGAGAGCTGACAAGTCAGGCATTCCACCTTGTCCCATCATTCCTTCAAGGGCAGACATATCCATTCCTCCCATATTTGGCATATTTTTAGGAAGGTTATTTGGATTGATTCCCATCTGCTTCATCATCTTGTTCATATCACCAGACATAACACCCTGCATGAGCTGTTTAGCTTGGTTAAAATCTTTGATGAATTTATTGACTTCGACAAAGGTATTTCCAGAACCTGCAGCAATACGACGTCGACGGCTTGGATTTAACAAATCAGGATTTTCACGCTCTTCAGGCGTCATAGAAGATACGATGGCGCGTTTGCGAGCGATCTGACGCTCATCCACCTTCATATTTTGAAGGGCTGGATTATTGGCCATACCTGGAATCATCTTGAGCAAGTCTTCCATTGGCCCCATGTTTTGCACCTGATCCAACTGATCAATGAAATCATTGAAATCAAAGGTGTTTTCACGCATCTTCTCAGCCATTTCAAGGGCTTTTTGCTCATCGTATTCTTGAGAAGCTTTCTCAATCAAAGTGAGCATATCCCCCATGCCAAGGATACGGCTAGACATACGGTCTGGGTGGAAGGTCTCAATGTCCGTAATCTTTTCACCTGTACCAGTAAACTTGATCGGTTTACCAGTAATGTGACGAACCGATAGAGCCGCACCACCACGAGTGTCCCCATCAATCTTGGTAAGGATAACCCCAGTTACTTCTAACTGAGTATTAAACTCACGCGCAACATTGGCCGCTTCTTGACCAATCATGGCATCAACGACGAGCAAAATTTCATTTGGCTGAGCCAGTGCTTTCACGTCACGAAGCTCATTCATCAACAGCTCATCAATCTGCAAACGACCCGCCGTATCAATCAAGACATAGTCGTTGTGATTGGCTTGAGCTTGTTCCAAACCTTGACGAACAATCTCAACAGCTGGTACTTCTGTTCCAAGTGCAAATACAGGCACATCAATCTGTTGCCCCAAGGTCTTAAGCTGATCAATGGCAGCAGGACGATAGATATCCGCCGCAATCATCAAAGGACGGGCATTTTCTTCCTTCTTGAGTTTGTTGGCCAATTTACCCGCAAAGGTTGTTTTACCAGCCCCCTGTAAACCAACCATCATGATGATGGTAGGAATCTTAGGTGACTTGATAATCTCAGCTGTATCAGAACCTAAAACGGCGGTCAGTTCCTCATCAACGATTTTAATAATCTGTTGCGCAGGATTAAGGGTGTCAATGACTTCATGCCCGACTGCACGCTCACGAACCTTCTTGATAAAGTCCTTTACAACAGGCAAGGCAACATCGGCTTCAAGCAAGGCCAAGCGAATCTCTTTGGTTGCCTCTTGGACATCAGCCTCAGAGATTTTTCCTTTTTTACGTAGATTTTTAAAGACGTTCTGTAAACGTTCTGTTAAACTTTCAAATGCCATTTTTCTTCCTCTTATTCTCTATTATCAATGCTTGTTAAAATTTCTATCTGCTTTTGCAGAAAGTCATCATTGGGATACTGCTCCAAAATCTGGTCAAAAATCTGACTACGGACAATGTAGTCCGAGTACATGTGCAATTTCATCTCATAATCTTCCAGAATCTTTTCTGTCCGCTTGATATTGTCATAGACAGCCTGACGACTGACACCAAACTCTTCAGCAATCTCAGCAAGGCTGTAATCATCAGCGTAGTAGAGCTCGATATAATTCATTTGCTTATCTGTCAAAAGCGCTGCATAAAATTCAAAGAGCGCATTCATACGATTTGTTTTTTCGATTTCCATAACTTTTATTATACCAAAAATTAGCCTAATCTACCACATTAGCAGACCAATCTGAGAAGATAGTCAGGTAAATTTGAAAAAGACGAGATCCTAGCTCCAAGTAATTTCCAATTGATAGCTAGCAAAGGGTTGTCCCTCTTGATTTTGTAGTTGATAGTCTAAATGAATCTTTTGACCATCTACTTCATAGCGACTGGTTTGGATAATAAACTCCTGCATACCCATAGGTGTAGGAATATAGGCTAAACTATCACTATCCTTTAGAAAACGCATAATAGTCTTGGGATTGGAAAATCGACTCATCACAAGTTCTTGACCATGAAATTTAATAACCACTTTTTCCTTTTCCTCATTATAGAAAAGCAGGTAGCTATAATCTCCTTTTTCATGCACTTCCACGTCATAAAGCTGGTCAATCACTTCCAACTGCTCATCAAACTGAATTGTATTTCGCATCCGAATCTTCACATCAGGTCCTCTTTCTTGTCTCTTGTCCTACTATTTTACCAAAAAGAGCAGGATTTTGCTATAATGGTCATATGAACGAAAAAGTATTCCGTGACCCAGTTCACAACTACATCCATGTCAATAATCAAATCATCTACGACTTGATTAATACAAAAGAATTTCAACGCTTGCGCCGGATCAAGCAACTGGGAACTTCCAGTTATACCTTCCACGGTGGAGAGCATAGTCGCTTCTCTCACTGTCTAGGAGTCTATGAGATTGCACGACGCATCACAGAAATTTTTGAAGAAAAATATCCTGAGGAATGGAATCCTGCCGAGTCTCTCTTGACCATGACCGCTGCTCTCCTCCATGACCTTGGGCATGGTGCCTACTCCCATACTTTTGAACATCTCTTTGATACAGACCATGAAGCCATTACTCAGGAGATTATCCAAAGTCCTGAGACAGAGATTCACCAAGTCCTACTACAAGTAGCGCCAGATTTTCCAGAAAAGGTTGCCAGTGTCATAGACCATACCTACCCTAACAAGCAGGTCGTGCAACTCATTTCTAGTCAGATTGATGCGGACCGTATGGACTATCTCTTGCGCGACTCCTATTTTACAGGAGCATCTTATGGGGAATTTGACCTGACTCGAATCTTGCGTGTCATTCGTCCTGTCAAAAATGGTATCGCCTTTCAGCGCAATGGCATGCACGCCATCGAAGATTACGTCCTCAGTCGCTACCAAATGTATATGCAGGTTTATTTCCACCCAGCAACACGCGCCATGGAAGTTCTCCTACAGAATCTTCTCAAGCGCGCCAAGGAACTCTATCCTGAGGACAAGGACTTCTTTGCACGAACTTCCCCACATCTCCTGCCTTTCTTTGAAAAAAATGTGACCTTGTCTGATTATCTAGCTCTAGATGATGGTGTCATGAATACCTACTTCCAACTCTGGATGACCAGTCCTGACAAGATTCTTGCAGACCTGTCGCAACGCTTTGTCAACCGTAAGGTCTTTAAATCGATTACCTTTTCACAAGAAGATCAAGACCAGCTCGCTAGCATGAGAAAATTGGTTGAAGACATTGGCTTTGATCCCAACTACTATACTGCCATTCATAAGAACTTTGACCTCCCTTATGATATCTATCGTCCCGAATCTGAAAATCCACGAACCCAGATTGAGATTTTACAGAAAAATGGAGAACTGGCCGAACTCTCTAGCCTGTCTCCTATCGTCCAATCCCTTGCTGGCAGTCGCCACGGAGATAATCGTTTTTATTTCCCAAAAGAAATGTTGGATCAAAACAGCATCTTCGCAAGCATTACCCAGCAATTTTTACATTTAATTGAGAACGATCATTTTACCCCAAATAAAAACTAGAAGAGGAAATTTATGAGTATTAAACTAATTGCCGTCGATATCGACGGAACCCTAGTCAACAGTCAAAAGGAGATTACTCCTGAAGTCTTTTCTGCCATCCAAGATGCCAAAGAAGCTGGTGTCAAAGTCGTGATTGCAACTGGTCGCCCTATCGCAGGTGTTGCTAAACTTCTGGACGACTTGCAGTTGAGAGACGAGGGTGACTATGTTGTAACCTTTAATGGTTCCCTTGTCCAAGAAACTGCTACAGGTCATGAGATTATTAGTGAATCCTTGACTTATGAGGATTATCTGGATATGGAATTTCTCAGTCGCAAGCTCGGTGTCCATATGCACGCTATTACTAAGGACGGTATCTATACTGCCAATCGCAATATCGGAAAATACACAGTGCACGAATCAACCCTCGTCAGCATGCCTATCTTCTACCGCACTCCTGAAGAAATGGCTGGCAAGGAAATTGTCAAGTGTATGTTCATCGATGAACCAGAAATACTCGATGCTGCAATTGAAAAAATCCCAGCAGAATTTTACGACCGCTACTCTATCAACAAGTCTGCTCCTTTCTACCTCGAACTCCTTAAAAAGAATGTAGACAAGGGTTCAGCTATTACTCACTTAGCTGAAAAACTAGGATTGACCAAAGATGAAACCATGGCGATTGGTGACGAAGAAAATGACCGCGCCATGCTGGAAGTCGTTGGTAACCCAGTTGTCATGGAAAACGGAAATCCAGAAATCAAAAAAATAGCCAAATACATCACTAAAACAAATGACGAATCTGGCGTTGCCCATGCCATCCGTACATGGGTACTGTAAAAGGAAAGAATAGACGAAACCCGCTCGGCTGAGCGGGTTTTTATAAGTTAGAGAATCGCTAATATTATCTAAATGTACAGTTACTTAAATCTTGAGAGTACAAAAACCTACCAGCACACGTTCCACCAGGCTTGTATGTTGTACAGTTACTTAAATCTTGAGAGTACAAAAACGGTTCTCGGCACGTTGATTTTGTCGCTAAGGTTGTACAGTTACTTAAATCTTGAGAGTACAAAAACCTCAACACTATACCACACGGTTGGGATATGTTGTACAGTTACTTAAATCTTGAGAGTACAAAAACAGATTTCCAAAACAGAATCAGGCACACTCGGTTGTACAGTTACTTAAATCTTGAGAGTACAAAAACGGGGTGCAAGAAAGACAGATGGCAGCCTTGGTTGTACAGTTACTTAAATCTTGAGAGTACAAAAACTGCCCGTTGTAAATGAAATAGAGTTCAATGTTGTACAGTTACTTAAATCTTGAGAGTACAAAAACTCTCGGTGGTTTAGATAAAGCAGTAAGCCAGTTGTACAGTTACTTAAATCTTGAGAGTACAAAAACCGGGCGTTTTATCCAGCTTGCAGGGGTCAAGTTGTACAGTTACTTAAATCTTGAGAGTACAAAAACCTAACATAATTTTTAAAGGAGCGCCACAATGTTGTACAGTTACTTAAATCTTGAGAGTACAAAAACCGTGATTATCGCCGTGGATGATGTTTGTGCGTTGTACAGTTACTTAAATCTTGAGAGTACAAAAACTATAATATCATTCACGGTGCGTTTATCGTCGTTGTACAGTTACTTAAATCTTGAGAGTACAAAAACTACCATTGTTGACTCTTCACAAAAAGAAGTGTTGTACAGTTACTTAAATCTTGAGAGTACAAAAACTGTTTTGGTCAGTAGTGGCAGAATTAGAATGTTGTACAGTTACTTAAATCTTGAGAGTACAAAAACTTTCTGTAACTCGTCTTGTATAGTAGATAGGTTGTACAGTTACTTAAATCTTGAGAGTACAAAAACAGTTGCTTATCCCCTGTGTTTCCCGTGATTGTTGTACAGTTACTTAAATCTTGAGAGTACAAAAACTTGTTAGTGATGCGAAAATGAAAGAAGCTGGTTGTACAGTTACTTAAATCTTGAGAGTACAAAAACCTACTCCTTGACGCTTCCGCTTGGATCAGGTTGTACAGTTACTTAAATCTTGAGAGTACAAAAACTAAGAACTCAGAAAACTATATACCACAGACGTTGTACAGTTACTTAAATCTTGAGAGTACAAAAACATACAACAAAAATAAAAAATAAAAATTATAGTTGTACAGTTACTTAAATCTTGAGAGTACAAAAACGGTAGCGGCACCATTAGTATTAAAAAATGAGTTGTACAGTTACTTAAATCTTGAGAGTACAAAAACACGAACTCATCGCCAAGATAAATATGACCTGTTGTACAGTTACTTAAATCTTGAGAGTACAAAAACAATCTATCTTTTTACTCAATTTTGCGTCACGTTGTACAGTTACTTAAATCTTGAGAGTACAAAAACCAGTAAAAGAATTGTTGGAGAAAGTAGAAAGGTTGTACAGTTACTTAAATCTTGAGAGTACAAAAACAGACCTGAGTCTTTAAATTTGAAATCTGATGTTGTACAGTTACTTAAATCTTGAGAGTACAAAAACCAGTAAAAGAATTGTTGGAGAAAGTAGAAAGGTTGTACAGTTACTTAAATCTTGAGAGTACAAAAACCAAGTGGCAATATCAACAATCCAGGCTCTGGTTGTACAGTTACTTAAATCTTGAGAGTACAAAAACGCTCTTCCTAGGGTATCAGATAAGACTTATGTTGTACAGTTACTTAAATCTTGAGAGTACAAAAACCACCCTCATAATCTACCTCAGCTCCATCAGTTGTACAGTTACTTAAATCTTGAGAGTACAAAAACCTCAAATTCGTCAATTTTGATTTTTGTTCCCTCAAAAACATTATAAAGCCTTAAATCTCACTCGTCAATACTATTCTTCCAAATATTTCAATAACATTGGATTGATTGATTCAATACGGAATTTTGTTTTCATTTTGTACTGATACAAATTATTCAAAATTTTTAATACGACTTGATCTTCTACAGATAAACTCATGTGGAGAATGTCCGAGCTAAATAAATAGGATCCAATTTTTCTTAAAGAAGTTAAAAATTCTTGTTCATCAGGCATTTGATTTATTGGATACTGATTGGTAAAGCGATCATACATAAATTCTAGAGAATAATAATGATCAACATAATCGGAAACAATATTGATTTCCTCTAAAACTTCTTTCGTGACATGAAGATAACCTTCATTGGAAGGAAATAAAACAATATATAATGAATCGCTATGATTAGTAAGAAATTCCATTTTCTCGCAACATTCAACAAAATCATTATAGGATAAAAAATCATCCAAATTTCGTAAGACAAGCAAAAACTTTTTAGAACTATTCGTCGCTATAATTTCTAACATGGAAAGAAATAATAAAAACTTTGTCTTATTGTCTACAAATTCAAAGGATATATTTTTATCATTTTTTCCAAAGTATGGTAAAAAATTTTTTTGAATTAATTGATCCGTATTAAAATATTTTGCTTCAGTATGATATATAATATCATCTATTTGAAGATTCAATTTCTGATTCAATAAAAGTGAAATCCTATCTAGATTGTCATTGATATTTTCGATTTGCTCCATTATCTCGATAGAATTAATCTTTTTCTTTATATAATCATAAGCTACTGTTCCTTTTTTATATTCCATTTGTTCAATTAAATCATTGATATTGGACACTTGAATTACACTAAATTCTGACCGGGAAACCATTGTATCGTCTATTAGTATTTTAGGCTCATTTTGTTCAAATAGAACTAAATCTTCCTCACTATATTTTTTTCCTCCAAAATACCACAATAGTATTTGCCAAATATAGTATTTTAATTGCTGATCTTGACCTACAATTTGAGTAAATTGGCCAAAACTTAATGAAATATTATCCTTATACGGATGACTAATGTTCATTTTCATATAACTACCAACTTATTATCACTGACTACTTCTTCTTGCTTTGTTTTCCCACCAATTATTAAAACCATTTCAGAAAATTGTTTTTCAGTCACTGCTAGCAAACGGACATTCCCACTTGGTAAATTACTCTGACTTAATTTTTTATAGAATTTACTAGCAAAACTTCGGTTAGGACAGGTTCTATAATAAACCGAAAATTGTAACATTTCAAAACCATTAGCAATTAAGTCTTTTCGAAAGTTACGATAGACTCTCTTTTCTTGATTGGTTTCCATCGGTAAATCAAAAAAACACAATAATCTCAATGCTTCATACCTCATTTCCTTAACTCCATTCTATACTTGAAACCACCGGACAGTAAAATTTGCTAGTATCCTTATCTGAAATACATTTTAGAAAGCCTTTGACATACTTATCCATTGCTACTGTTACAGAACAAGTTTCTTTACCGTAACGAATCTTTGCATTTAATGTATCTGTTAGCGCCAAGCGAAACTCGTACTTCAAATACTCTTCATCTCGTAAATTTTGATAGACCCAGACATCGATAATCTGCCTAAAAGGTTCCATTAGATCATCAACCAAGTTAAATTGATTATATTCATTCTTATGAAAAATTCCTATTAAGGGATTTAACCCATACCCAGAAATAATACGTGCCATCTGCGCTCTCATGATTGCATAACCATAATTTAGTCCAGCATTGATAACATCCGTTTCCTGTTGTGTAAGACGTACGAATTTCTTTCCAAATAATTCATTGAAATAAACTTTTGCAGCATGGCCTTCACGATTGGTTTTATCTCCATATTCAATATGATCTTTATAGTCTGCTAATAATTGAATGCAATCAATATTTTTCTCAAACATTGCAAGAACATCTTGCTGATTGTTTATTTTAAAATAGGTTACTATTTGCCATAATTTATCTTTTTGCTCCTGCGTCCACAATAATTGCTCCTGTAATTTTTTATAGGCTCTAAAATGGCCATTTTGAGAATGGTAAATTCCTGTAGGCAAATGCTCATTATCACAGACAATCAAGGCAATATTATACTTACTTAAAGCACTTAATAATCTTAAAGTTACAACAGTCTCCCCTCCTTCTGCCACAATAATAGAAATATCACTCAGTGGGATAACATATTCTTGACCCATTTTTTAATTAGAAGATTATCTAACTTCAATTTCATTTTTTCACTCTGACAGACATGCACAATTCTCCAAGTCATCGTATTTTCCTCTTTCCCAAAACGAAAACACCCAGCCATAAATGACAGGGTGTTGAATTCGGCATGAAGCCTTATCTTTGTAGCTTCTGCAAGATTTAAGTAACTGTGCAAGGCGTCCCTTGCAGTTACTATTATAATACATTGTAAAAGCATTTGCAACTCTTTTTTAAATATTTTTTAAAATTTGAGTTTTGGTTTCTCACCCTCTTTTTTGATAAAATGTTTATTACCCAAAACATCTGTTTTAATTTTATAAATAGAGAGTCCTTTCTTTCTCAATCCTTTTAAACAGCGACCATTAGATGTCGTATTAAACACTTTAATTCTTTCTTTGCCTTCAAAATTTCCTTTATAATAAGGTTTTAATTCTACATAGTGTTTTTGGTTTGGCATTGTTCTAGATAAGAACCTAAAAATTTGTTCCTCCTTAATTTCCGTATCCTTAATCAAAAGCAAGTCATTTTTATATAAGGTAAATTTAAATTCTGAGTGCTCGCTCACTCCTTCTTTTTCTTTAATTTCATTATATTTATCAATAGTTATAGAATAAGTTCCAGTCTTCTTTTCAAATTGTAAATCTGCATATTTTAATCCAAGCAACTCATACTTCTCCGTCTGATGATTAAAATAGACATCTGTTCTCCAAGGATTTAATTGACGTAGGATTACTTTATTTTTACTATTAGAAGGAGTTATGTTAATAAATGATTCAGGAATATTTTTATCATAATATTTTAGACTTTTAATTTCTGGTCCATTGCCTTTTTTACTGTACTTACGGATTGGTCCATTTTCTTGTTTGTATTTCTCAAAAGGATTACAAGAAACTTCTTTATTCTTCTCATTAAATTCTTTTGAAGGATAGGTTCTTAGAATCTCTTCAATTACCTTTTCAAACGTCTGAGGATCTTTGTGATACATTAAGAATTTACTCTTGTCTTTATTGTAAATTTTAATGAAAGCATCATATCCCGATTGACTATAGATATCTTTAATCTTACCTAAAACATAAGTTTCTTCAGACTTATCTTTATCCAACTTTGTTTTTCTTGTTGCGTAAATAGTAGCGTCTGAAATTTTTCGATTGAATTTTGAATCTACTTGATAAGAAAATAGTATACTATCCTCAAACTTCTTGCTACGCAATGTATCAACAAAATGATCATAAGGAGCTTTAAACACTAACTCTTTGTATTCATCATCAGTTAATGAAATAATTTCTCCAGTCTCTGAATCAACAAACTGTCCTTCTTTATAAGAAATCAGAGGATTATTCTGTTTTTTCCATAATCTTAATTGACTCGAAGCGGCAATAATTAAGGCATCAACAGCATGATGATGGTAAGTCTCACGAGACTTTTCAAGTCCCCACTTTCTTCGTAGCTGAGAGGTAAATTGTCCACGTACCACCGAAATAGTTGTATCGAATTTATGAGCTTTGTAAAAATCTTGTAGAGTGTTTAGAACAACTCGAGAGGAATATCGAGTATCAACTAAATTCCGTTCGATAAACTTCTGCTTCACTTCAATTTTACTAATGTCTTCTTCCGTTAAAAGGTAATCTTTCTTTTTATTACCTAATGATTTAGAATCTTTTACATATGATTTAAACTCACGATATGACCAAGCATCATCCATACTGTCTAATGCCTGAAACGGTGTTCGCTGCCCCTTCTCCTGGTTTGCTGTAGCTAGAACCAATACTTTATTAGATAGACTATCATCAAACGATAAAGATAGAGGTAAAATATGATCAATTTCGTACTTGTACTGATTGTGAATTAAATCTGAAATTGGAATATTCTTCCCAGTATAGAGACACTTCTCTCCCTGCTGGTGCCATAAACGAACCTTAGTAGCCAATTCCTTATGCCCATGAAAAATACTATCTGGTAACTCTTTTTCCCCATTGTATTGGAATGCAGCCTTTTCCATAGCAGCATTTTTCTCATCATGGTTTGCCTTTTGACGTTTTATATAATCTTTCTTAGCCTCTTCTTCGTTATTTTCTCGCGCCATTTCGATAACAATATTATCAAAGATACCATATTTTTTAGTTGCTTCGTTGATTATCTTTATGGCCTGTCTGACAGATTTTGCTACCACAGGATTATAGATTTCTTCTGTTACTTCTTGTTCATCAATATACTTAGTTCTTTTTGATGTTTCTTTAAATTTTTGTTTACCCAATCGTGTTAGAATTGCCATCTGCTCTTCTGAAGTTTCATAGAGTTCTGGTATCAATTCCATCATGAGTTTAAGAGAAAAATTATGCCATCCCTTACTAAATAAACTACTATTATTTTTTCTAAATTGAACCAATTCAAGTATTTGGTCTTGACTAAAAGAATCCCTTAACTTTGTATTAATCGCTTCTTCTATACCTTCTCGTTCAGTATTTAGAGTTAAAACATGAGCAAGCTCATCTAGAACTTCTCTAGAAAATTCTCCAACTGAAATTGTTTCTAGCGACTGCATTTTTCGATAGACTTCAAAAGTATGCATTTCAGGTTTATTTTTTACATCAACTCGATAACCACGTATCTGATCTACTGAAGCATCAATCATTTTAGCAATGTATTTCAATAAGGTTGAAGCCCCTAATGTTTTCGCCGACTTTGCATATTCAACGATTGTTTTCTTTTGTTCCTCACTCAGTTTCTTGGTCTCTGTAGGAACTGTTAAATTATTTAAATCATTTAGCAAATTAAACTCTTGAGCAGTATAGGAAGCTTTAGAAGCTCTGTATTTCTCAGGATAAAATGTACATTTACCGATTAAAATACCAAAAATATTATCTAAGGTAGTACCATCAGTTCGAAAACGTCCATAATCTGTTCGTGATTTTTCATTACCTGGTCCATGATAGTATTTTCTTTTACCCGTAAGAATTGTTAAATAATCAGCTATAAACTCATCCATAATCTGATTATTATATTCTTGCTGTTTTCTTAGAATTCTTTCAGCTTCTTTTTTATATGCAGATGTTGAAAAAACATTGATTAATCGGCGCTTCTCACCATTTTCCACAACAGTGAAATCCCCCCTTACCTGACCATATTTTTCGAAACGCTCTAGTTGAATTTGACCAGGCGTTTGTTCAGCAAGTAATTTTCTATTTTCCTCAACTGCCTTACCATAATCAGAAGAAACTGCACCACCATCCTCAGAAGCATCATCTAAATAGCTAATTCCACGTCTCTTAACAATGTTCTTTAAAGCAATGAACAATTCTTCATTCGTTAGTTGCTGATTCAATCCATTTACACGAAGTCGATATGGATTAAGATTAATGGATACCTTAGAAAAATCAGTTAACAAATCATAGTATTCAAATAGATCCTTAAGTCGAACACTACGATGTTTTTTCCTATGATTTAATCGTCTACCTTGTCTACTGCTTCTTCTTACAACATTATTATCTGCAGTTGCAGCTGGGAAAATACGAGAATTCGCATGAATAATCTCACCAGTATCTTTATTTAGAATACCTACACCTACTGATCCAATACCAATATCTAAACCTAAAACTAAACCATTCATCATTACACTCCTAACCAATCATCATATTAATTAAATTTTACTCTTTACTTCCTAAAAAATCAAATCATTATCTACAATTATATGGAACATTTTTCTCTATCTTTGTGATAACTATATCTCTTAACTTCAATCATTCCGTACAAAAAAATAAATATATAAAAATATTTTTGAAGATACATTTAGTCCAAAAATATTTTAAAAACCTTCATCAAAACTTTTGACTTCCTTTCTAGGCCATGATACGATATAATCAAGATAAGAAACTTAAACAAAAGACTGTATTCCCTAACTTGGAAAGGTAATAGATAATATTCCTGAAGCAGTAACTGCTGTTGTAAGTCTAGTGACCGTCATACAGTAGCAAGGCAAAACAAAAAGCGTAAACCCGAGTCCCGCAAAAGAAAAGGTAAACGCTAAGAGGTAGGGGTGAAAGCCCCTCATACCTCTATTTTATCAAACGAAAAGAGGAAAAACAATGGTTAGTGCAATAGCTATTTTTATAATTGCAATCAATATATACATTTATCTAAAAAATAAAAAGGACAAGTAGGATGAGAAAAGATATTCAATAATTATTAAACAGTTCTGCTATTTCGCAAGGTGTCGGTGTACCATTGACTACCGTTTCTGACCTCAGAAAAAGAAAAACAAGCATGGACAAAATAGCGCTTCTAACAGCAGAAAAACTTTATGAATTTGCTACATCTGATAAGCAGTGATTTTGGCCACTGCTTTTATTTTTAACAAAATACCGTTTTTAATAAAAACTAACACTTTTTCGCTTCCTACTCTTTATACAAATACTTATTTGAATAATAGAATTAAGTTTTGATTTCTAATCACTCAAAGCACATTTTTTTGAATAAAAAATCGCCAAATACATCACTAAAACAAATGACGAATCTGGCGTTGCCCATGCTATTCGTACATGGGTACTGTAAAAGGAAAGAATAATAGACGAAAACCGCTCGGCTGAGCGGTTTTTGATATATAATTATTGCCCCCTGCAGGAATCGAACCTGCAACTACTCCTTAGGAGGGAGTTGTTATATCCATTGAACTAAGGGAGCTAGATAAAAACTCTGCTGAATGAGCAGAGTTTTTTAGTCGAATTAACGACGGATTTCTTTGATACGAGCTGCTTTACCTTGAAGAGCACGCAAGTAGTACAATTTCGCACGACGTACTTTACCGTAACGAACAACTTCGATTTTTTCAACACGTGGAGTGTGGATTGGGAAGATACGCTCAACACCTACACCGTTAGAGATTTTACGAACTGTGTAGTTTTCTGAGATGCCAGCACCTTTACGTGCGATAACAACACCTTCAAAAATCTGGATACGTTCACGGTTACCTTCGACAACTTTCGCGTGTACACGAACAGTGTCACCAGGACGGAATGATGGGATATCTGTACGAAGTTGACCTTCAGTCAAGCTTTGGATTAATGGATTCATTTTATTCTCCTATCTTTGTCAATCTTGAGGAATCTTCCTCAGCGGATAAACTGTATTTTTGTGCGTCCATTACACACAAGATACAGTTTACCAAATTTCCATAAAAAAGTAAAGAAATTTACAACAGAATGTTTGTGTCTATTTTTTTGAGGTAGTAAAAAAATACATCAAAAACGGAAATGTAAAAACAAGGCTAAACAATTCACTTGCTCAGCCTTGACATCTACTAAAATTTCTGATAGTATTAATCTTACTGATAAACAAGTCCCAATTGTTTATCTTTATGAGAGGTACGTTGCTGCGTGCCTCTTTTTTATTGATAAGATTATTATACAATTTTTATTACTATAAGTCAAGAGTTTACTGATTTTATGACATCTTATTTATTGATTTTTTTGCCTGCAAATCGTTGTTTATCTCTCTGTTTTCGGCCCTTCCAAGAAGCATTTACAATCGCCCCTAAACTTCTTGGAGCTTGATCGATCTTTTTGCGTACTTTTGCACTACTCATTCCTTCTGAGTGGTATTTTTCATATTCATTTCTCCAATTACCAAAAAATAAATCTCGCAGTTCTTGATTGTAAGACAACAAAATAAGATGGGACATAGCATCTGCATGATTTAATGACCAATACATTCCTCTATTTTTCATCCGATAACTGATTTTACGATGCTGACTTTCCATAATTCCTAAACTTGCTGTATCTAGGTTCCTCTGTTCAGGAGGTTGCGTATATTTAAAATTTCCAAGGATTCTATTCTTAAAAACCTTAAAAGTATCAATCTTCTTTTCGTTCTGATTAAGTAGGACGAGTGATTCTAGTGTATCAATAGCTGTGTTCAGTGTCTTCTTGCAATGGCTATCTATGGCTTTCATAAATTGCTCTAGTAGCTCTACAGAATACGGTTTGACCAACTTTTTTATTTCTTTGTTTAGATGATATCGATCCCAAAAATGTTGATGATGCTTTATCCCTAGATCGTGTGATATTTCCTTAAATAAATGTGTAGTATATCCGTGACCCATATCTGAATTTGTCACAAGTAGAGTATCTGACGTAATTTTAAAATGATTATAAATATAATCTACTACTCTTTTTCTTGCTGTTCGATTACTGGATGATACAATTTCGACCTTATTTTTTAAAATTTTCCTCTTTCCGTACACCTCCGTTCCGGTATGGATGACAAAATGAGATAACTCTTTATTCTGTTGTTCCTTTTCACGTCCACTGACCTTTATCCAGACACCATCTCCTTCAAGATAAATAACAGGAGCCTCAATTTTTTTGACAGGTACTTCATCGCTATAGAATCGATAATCTTCTTTCTCATTTAACAACTGACTTGCTAGCTTTATTGCTTTTAACACCGTGTCTTTAGTGATATAAACCTGGTACATTAGTTCAATGACTTCCACTACTTTTCGATATGGTAACATTGTAGCTAGTTTAGTGATCTGATATAGCAATTCTTTGGAATAGGCAATACGTTTCTCTAAACCTAATTTCTCATCTACTGGAATTCTACATTTCCCATTCTTATACCAGCGCCTTCTTGAAAAAGTTACCTGGCCAAACGTAAAAGTAACGGTTCTCTCAGCATAGTTTACAAATTTGTACCCTCTAGCTCTCATTGTGGGTGCGATATAGTTGTCATAGTCACTTACAAATTTATGAAATTCTTGTAAATTTTTATCTTTAAATTTCTCTACAAATTCTCTTTCATCAATAATTTTTGTATCCAAAATAAAAACACTCCCAACTAAAATCATAATAAAAAAGTATAGAGATTTTAGTTCAGGAGTTCAAATATTTTTTGTCAGCAAAGATAAAAGCCTTCCCTTATTATTGGGAAGGTTTCTTGATTATAAATATAATTATGTTTATAGCTATAAACTTTCGATAAGTTTATCAAGGTAATCTGATGCAGATTTTGCGCCAGCTGCTTTAGCAATTTCATCTAATTTTTTCCGATTGCTTGGTTTCAACGTAAACTGGAATTGCTTTTTGCGTTCAAAACTTTCAAAGTTGGCTAGATCTGAAATCTGCTCAGGTTGATGGGTTGCTTCAATAATCTGCGAAATCTCTTTTTCTTTTGGTGTGAATGCCATAACAATCTCCTTCTAATTATATTTATAATTGTATTTGTGTTTATAAATATAATTATATTGTATCATAAATTTTTGAAAAAGTCTGCTCCAGCTCAGTGAAAAACTTTTTGTGTTTTTGATAAAGCTCTGGATTTTCCTCCATATCTGCAATAGAGATTTTATCAATCGTGGAATGATTGAATAACTCTTTTGCTGGTACAATTCCTAGAAGGTTATCAGTTCCCTTTTCTTTCGCTTCAAGCCCCAGGGCTTCCAATAACTCTCTTGATGACCCATAGTTTGGTCGGATCATATTTGCTAGAAAATATAACTCAGCGGTAATGTATGACTCTCTAGTGCGATAATCGATTACATCCTTCCTGAATGCTTCTAATCGAGTTGATAGATTGAACTTAGCATTATAACCAAACTCTGAAGGAGTCAAGGGACTAATAATAGCGTGACTGACCGCAACAGCATTTTTAGTAGCTGTCGCAAAGTCCGGTCTACAATCAATCAAGATATAGTCAAATTGATCCAGCTTCTTCTTTTCGTAGTTATCCTCTAGCCAAAGATAAAGTAGCATATTTTTCTTATCGCTGTTCTCCAGATCTCTTTCCACCGTGTCAAGTTGAACTGAACCAGGAATTAGACTAATATTTTCCTTGACTTGCTTAATATCCACATCGCCACCTTTAAAAGCATTAGCAATTGTATTCTTGCTCTCATAAATATTGTAACACTGAGTCAAATTACACTGATGGTCTAAGTCTATAAAGAGAACCTTATGACCTTTCTTAGCCAACCATTCCCCATAATTAAAAGTTAAAGTCGTTTTCCCAACACCACCTTTGATAGCGGCAAATGTAATAATCTTCATTCTATTTCTCCATCCATTTTCTATATTTCTATTATACCATTATAATTATATTTGTCAATATGTTTATAATTATATTTATAATTATTTTTTTACAATGAAGTTTCTCTATCCTTACGCTGCTCCACATTTTTCTCAATATCTTGATGTAACTTATAATCTTTTGTAATTGCTTCTACTCTCTGATACAAAGCCTGACGCTCAAAGGTCGCTTCTTTAATAAGTTTATCAATCTCAGTTTTTCGAGTACTAGGATCTACTCTCAAATCTTTCAAAATGGAAATAGCTAGTTTCACTTCTTGAGGATTATTGGATTCCAGTGCAAGAAATGCAGACTGAATTTTATTAAGATCACCCAAGCGTTGATCTAATTTATCAAGCAAGTTATCTACTTCTTCTAGTTCCTCTTCAAAACGATTTAGCAATTCATCAAATTGCTGTCCTTCTGTCACTCCATGAGCGGATAGATAATTATATTCACGAACAAGCTGATCCAAAGTTGAGATTTTAGGATTTTTTCGGATAATCATTTCTCCATTATCATACGACAACTGGGAAGCGACTGTTTCTCCCTTCATGTACCGATTCTTATCGGCGTGTTCAGGATTAACAAAATAGTAGAAGTCATTTTTTCTGATAAAAATTTCATAAGAACCAGCTTCTACTTTTTCAATCTGATGAGCTGGAATAAGAATTGTTCCCTTATTTCTAATCCCAAATTCCATTTCAAGATAGATCCCATTTTTTGTTTCTTCCATCACCTGCCATTCTTCAACTGTGATTCTCATTTCAAAATCATCTTCTCGTTCCGCAACCATTTTTTCATATTCAGATTTAATTTCATTGACAGAGAAGGTCACCTCGTTACCAACTACTCTTTCAGAAATTTTCTCCAACGAATAATTTCCTTTTTTTGACAAAGTGCGATCCCGAACATTTCTGGTTTGATCTCGATCAGTCAGACGATACTTTATTTCCTTTCCTGAAGTATCAACTATCAGATTTAAAGCTCGTGCCTTAGACTTGAAATCTTCTAAGGAGCTTGAATGTTTTAAAAGGAAATCTAAACGAGATTTAATTTCATAACGAAATGAATTTTTCTTTCGGTAAGCATGATACGTTTTTCGATTAGTCCATAATCTCTCTTTGAGAATTTTAGCTCCAGCTAGGTCAGCGTACTTATTGGAAATATTAAATAGACTTCTAGCAGTATTTTTCTGCCAACGAAATTTGTTTAAGGTAACAGAGTTAGTTGAATTGAAAATAATGTGATTATGAATGTGTCCCTTATCCATGTGAGTCGCTATGACAAATTCATGTTGTCCACCAGTTAATTCTAATATCGTTTTTCGACCAATCTCATGAATTTCTTGTGGAGTCAAATCATCTTCAGGAGAAAATGATTGGATGATGTGATGAGCCAACACTCGATTCGGATTTTGAATATCCGATAGCTCTTTTGTCCCTGCTCGTTGAGCCGCATTCTTTTTGGTCAAAAGAAATTCTTCTGTTGCTGTGCTGGCATCTGTAATTCCATAAGTAGATACCAGTTGCTTGACTACTCGGCCATCTTTAACCACTGCTGGAAATTCAAACTGTTCATCTTGTTCTAAAAAACTCGTTTTAGATGGATTCTCGATATAGCGTAAAGCATTATTTAAACTTTTTGTATCAGTCAGCTCGACCGTCTTTGCTTCATCCTCAATATATTTTGTAGACCGTCCTAAAGAAGCTACACCCTTTATCTGAAGAACCTTTGTTACAACCATCGCTCTTGTTCCTTTGTTTGATTTTCCTGTTTTTGGATAAATTGGCTGACTGTATCTTTCAAATGTTTCTGCAATTCAAGAATCTGACTCAGTTCAGTTAGGCTAGCCTGGTCATCTTCATTTACCTTTTTTGCGACCTGATTAATATTGACCCCTATCCGATTTATTTCCTTACGCAATTCTCTCAATTCTTCAAAATTTAAGATTTTGACCTCGCCCATAATCAACATAATTCGGGCAAAGGCATTAAAATTTGTCATTCCAGATTCTGCAACCTTTGTTGAAATAAACCGTTCCTCTTCTTCCGTTAAACGAATTTTTTTCTGAATCATTCGTTTTCGCTTTTCTCTATTTTTCAAAAAATCTTCACCTCTATTCTGGCAATTTTGCTTAAGGGGCTTAGAGCCCTTTTCTTCTGGCAAGATTAGCACTTGGGTACCCAAATGCTGTTTTTTAAAAGGTCAAAGATGGTCAGCGTGCACACCTGACCATTCTTGACTTTTTAAATCTTTGGGGAAATCCCCAATCCCCTAATCCCTGCAAGCAGGAATTTATTTATTTCGAGGAGAAAAGTTTGATTAAACTTTTAAGTCTTCCAGTAGAAGCTCCATTGTATCAACCATCTCCATTTTAAGAATTTCGTCTCTTAGTTGTTCAAATCGTTCATCACTCATCCCTTCAATTTCTTTAAGTACAATGGGATACATTTCTACTTCTTCTAGCTCATAGTTTGTTTTAATTCGCATATCTCTACGAAGAATGTATAGACATTCCTTACGTGAAATGTGCTGATTGACTTCATTCACTTTTGGCGAATCTGTAGCCTCATCCTCAAAAAATATCTCCATTAAAAGATCAAAAGTTTCTTGTTTTAGATGTTCAATCATCTTCCGTCTCTCCTTTTTTGTTTTTCTTCCTACGGACTAATGCCTCCATTATCGAGGGCTGCTCAGGGACTTTTTTTCTTCCACCTGCTTTACAGCCTCCGCCTTTTGATTCCCCAACTGCTCAGATTTTTCTTTTGCCTGTTGGAGTTTATCAGCAAACTTATCTTTCGTCACAGTTTTATTTTTCACTAATTCTAACTTAGCATCCATCCGATCAATCAAACTTTTTGCTTCCTTCTGAACAACCTGCAGTTGTTCTACCATGTCTTCAAAACCATTTTTATCTTTTGCCCAAATAGCCAAATATCCAAAACTGTAGCTACTCGTATCGAAACCAAAATGATTAGCTACGACATAAGCGACACTTTCAGCTTGTAATTCTTGCTTACGATATTGGTCGTCCCCATATTGGGCATTGGTTCCTCTATGTAAATCTGCATGAGCCATTTCATGAAAAATGGTTTTTAAAATCTGTTCTTGACCCTTTAAGCCTTTTGAAATAACAATTCGATTTTCATCTGGAGAGTAATAACCATTTGTGCTCTCTCTTTTAATTTCTTCAAAACTGATCGAAACCTGATTATCCATTGAAACAGCTTTGGCTGCTCGGTACAAATTTTCATAATCTTTAACATCTCCAGTCAATTCATTAATTGCTTTTGGCAATTCTTTTCCTTCTGTTTGAGATACATCAAAGACATTCCCTAACTTGAATCGAGTAACTGTGACTTCCTTCTCTTCCATTTCATTCTCAGATGGAGAAAAACTCAACTCATTTTGATTAGCAGAAATCTTAGTTTTCACTTGATACGGAACCCAGATTTTCAGAGCTTTTGAACCCTTTTTAACTGTTCTGTCAAAATCTGTTTTCCATTTATTGAAACTAGCAACTTGGGAAACATTAGGATTTTGCATCTTCAGCAAATGAATATTGTTGAGTGAGTAGTTGTGAAACTTACTCATCGTATCCAAGAACGATTTAAACTGTTCTGAATCTAAATAGTTCTTCATTCCTTCTTTCAAGTGTTCAGCTAAAGCTTTTGTATCTTTATTTGCGACTAACTGGGAAATGGTTTGTTCTGAACTTTTAGCAGCAATTGCATCGGTTATAATAGTTCCAGTTTCTGCTTCAGCATCTGTCCTTCTTTCTCGATCTTCCTGTTTTTGATGAAGATTAGAAGCACTATTGTATGGATCTGTTCCCTGCAACATCTCATCGGAATTGGAAATACCATCACCATCCAAATCACGATCCCTTTCATCTTTTCGGTTATACTGATAAATTTTTTCGTATGGATTATCTAGTGTATTTTGCGAATCTTTGACTTGTAATTTTTCAAATTCTTCTCGAACATTGGCCATAGTTTGTTCAACTTTTTCTGATAAATCATTCACTTCTTTTTGCCATTTTTCTACAAGAGCTACTTGTTCTAGAGGCGAACCTTTAACTCCCAACTTCTCAAACCAAGCAGATAAATTTTCAACTTCAACGCTATCCATTCCATCAAAAGAGATAAAACCAAGACGGCTATCGTAACTACTATCTGTAAATCCGATGGGACTATTTTTTAAATCTCCATAAGGGAGTTGAGATAGCAGTTGATCTGCATAAGGAATATCTTCCAAAGCGTAACTGTATTGGGAAATATCTAGTTCACTCGCCAATCTCTCCAGATGATACTGATTGAATAATGCCCCATCTATCTTCATCAACTCTGGATGCTCTAGCATTTCTCGTGTACCAAGTCTTTCTTTGTGGGCGATTGGGTTAATCTCATCCCCAATATTGTAACGAATACCATCTTGAATCAGTTCACCATCGGGAGCGTAGATACTAAACTGGATCTTAGTTGGAGATATATAGGCTTCTGGATGACTACCAGTCACTTGTTTTAGCTCTTCCTGATATAGCTGATAGAAGCTCTGATTGGCCTTGTAAAGCTCTCTAGCAAAATCTTGATAAGATATCAGCTCTGTCTCTTTAAACGGTAATTTCGGGCCACCTGGGCGATCCTCAGCCCATTGAAGGCGGATATTGTAGTTATTTTTGTCAATCTCATTTAGTTGAATTGCCTCAAACAAGCCATTTTCTATAATCGATTGCAATTCTTTGCCATCATTCTTGATGTAATCCTCGTTGATCGATAACTGTTCAATTCGACCGTCACGGTCACGAAAAACACCAAGAATTATCTTTTCTTTTCCTTCTAGCTCATATGATAATGTTTCTTTTACTTTCATCAAAGAAGCAGGAACTCCAATCCCATCAATATCTCTTAGTGCAAGCAACAAATCCTTATCGTCAGACATAATTGCTTGAGATAGATCAATACGATTGAATTTTTCAATTTGAGATAAATCATCAAAATAGAAAGAACCTGCATCAATAATTGCTTCAAAGTCAGGTAACACTTGTAGTTTTTCAAATGCTGCTCCCCTATTAGCAATCATAATATTATCAAATTCCCCTCTTCCCTCCACAAAATCAAGTAGTGTTTGTTCTGGGGTTTGGTCATCTTTTATTGGAGCAATTCCTGTAAGGTGCATGAAATTCTCTTTATAAAAAGAAACAGATACTACTTTAATATCTTCTTCATCTTTAAAAAAATAGTACACCTTACTATCTGCTAGCGTATCTAAATACCAATTAGCTGTCTGTTGCAATTGAGGTGCATAACGATTCAACTTTCGTAATTCATTTGCTTTAATTGGGTGATAATTCGGTTTATAAATTGACTTATCCGCATCCAATATAGTAAAATGAAGTAAAGATTGAGACTGAGTTTGGTTCGGTGACGAGCCATCCAAAGGTTGCGATTGTTTCGCTTCAGGTAGAGGTGCTGCCTTCTGATAAATCTCAGAAAAATCCCCGAATTCGTTCTCAGTCTTCTTTATTTGCTCTTGAGGCTTCTCAAGAGCTTTTTCTATGCTCTGATTTTCTTCCAGCGTTCTACTAGAATCTCCAATAGGATCGGAAGGCTTTTCATAGATTACCGTTTTATCTCCATCAATGACCATCTGTTTTTTAGGTTCTACTGAGAAGCTAATATTATGCCAGTTTTGCCTCAGCCATTCTGCATCTTCGGAGGATAAATTACTAGTATCTATGTTCAATTCAGAACTCTGATCGTCTTGCTTTTTTTGTTTGGACAGTAACTTGTTTACTACCTCTTTTTCCTCCTTCGTATTAGGGAGATATTGAGATGATTGTTCAAATTTTCCTTCTTCTGTCAGTTCTAAAGCAACTCGACGTAACCCTTTTACAAAGTAGATATTGGGATGTTCAGCCCATTGTTTGACCTCTCCAGAATCAATTATTTCCTGTGTTTCTGGTTGAATAACGAATCCGTCATCTTTTTTAGAACTACTTGGTATATCCTCTGCTTCATACTTAGTCCCATTATCGTACGATTCTGACATAGTATTTTCTCTCCCTCTCTCTTGATGAATGATTGTTTGATATTTTTGATGGACTTCCTCCTTTGTCAGCTGGACATCTGACACAAAGGCTTTTACATCCTGTGTAGTTAGCTCTTGCGCTTTTGCAAGAGCTAGTTCCTTCTCAAAAAAGCCCTGGTAATGCCAGGACTTTTCATCTGCTATGTAAACGTGCGCAAGTTCCTTAGGAGCTTCATTCTCCCTCTTCAGGAAATCATTCCAATCTTCCTTCTCCTGGTCTCTATGAAGGATAGGTGGAATCGCAATCTGTACTGGAATCCCCTTTTCCTGCAGACTAGTTATAAATTTATGTCCAGCCATATCATTATCTACAGCCAAGGTAATCATATCCTGATGCTGACCGTCTTTAAAATAGTTTGTTGTTCTGACTACTAATTCTGGAGCTTTCCCTGTATTCTGATTGATTTGATAGGATTTATCATTTATCTCTGCGTACAATTCCATGAACCGTCTACTAATAATCCCATCTTTTACTCCATCCATAGCTACTAAGCGAACATCCTGAAGCCTATCCTTATGAAGCTCATAATAGCTCATTAGATCGATTGGAGCTTCCGCAAAGATCAAACGTTTTGGTGTTCCGATATCAATTGAAAATCCTAGTTGTCCGTCTGAATTTCTCATAATTTGTTTTAGGCGTCCACGTTCAGGATAGTGCTCGCGATTCTCTACTATTCCCTGAAGACTCGCTCCAGCTAAAAAGCCTGTGTTGTCCTTATACTTAAAGACAATCACAGGCTCAAAATAGTCTCCTTTTTTTCGGATTGCTTCCGCTATACTCCCTTGGCTAATAAAGAAGTTAATCGTATCATCTGAAAGGCCTCTCTGTGCCTTCAAATAGCTTCTAGAGGCGCTGAAATCCTGACGCTCATATCTTTCCAAGTGATAGCTAAAAGGTTCTTTTGTGGCCGTCTGAGCTTCTACATCGACTGCCTTAAATTCTCCAGTTTCTAAAAAATGCATCGCTTCCTTGTAAGAAACACCTCGTATGGTTTGAACTAACTGAATGACATCTCCAAATTCAGTTCTTGAGTTCCAATAAAATTCATTTTTCTTTGTATCTATTACAAACGAATCATGTTCTACCCAGTTATAGCTATGGCTCCCTGTACGCTTTAACTCCATACCTAGTTGTTCTGCAACAGAAATAATAGATAATCTTTTGGCTTCTTCTTTGCTTAACACCATTTGTTATCCCCCTACAATGAAAATTCTGGATCTTCTTTTTCTGCTACTATATCTTGTGTCTGTTCTCTCTCAAGTTCTTCTGCTTCTACAAAGCGTTTTAAATCAGGAATATGAAGCTGAGCTTGTTTTAGCTTATCATGAACTAACAAGTTCTCATCTATATGATAGACCGCTTCCTGATGGCCATTAAATCCTTTATCTAAATCAATATCATCAAAGCGGATAACAGCCAACTCTGTCAAACTTCCCTTATACCAAGCTCCAATCTCACTTTCAAGATAGAATCGAACGGATTCTCTATCTTCCGTCTTTGTATCCCGTAAATAAGCTAGTTCCCAGCTTTCACCTTTAGAATAACCAACGACCTCTTGAAGAATTAACTCCTGATCATTAGTGCCTAAAATCTGGTTAATATCTCCTAAACGGGGTACCAGAATTTCCTGAGCTAGTGCAATGGCTTCTGTACGATAGTTGAAAAACTCATATTGTTCTCTATCTTCTACATAGTTCCTAACAAAGTCTGAATAATGAGGGAAACGCTCCTGAAAACTAGGTGAAATCATCCCATAGATATAGGCTTGTTTTACTGTTTCAAACTGGGCTATTTGATAATATGAGGGATCAAGCTTCCCCTCTTGATTCAATAGTTCCTTGATATTTTCTGTAAGTTGAATTGATTCTGAGTCTGGCCAAGTTTTCTTAGAGTAGTTGATTACTTCTTCATAGAGAATCGTATCAATCTCTGGATTCTCCATTTCAAGTAAAGTATCTACAATTTGAGCATATTCTGAAAGATTGGAACGATAATCAGTAATCAAGCCATCTTTACGAACCTCCCACTCCTCAACCTGAGCATTTTCTGGAGTTCGTAGTAACAATACCTCCTCAGCTTCCGGATCAACTCCAATGACCTGATCGCCATTGGGTAGCTGATCCATCTCCAATTCTTTAATCTTAGCATCTAATTGATTATTAACCTGAAGCAAGTCTTGTTTCAAGTGAAATAATTCTTCTGCATTGGCTTGTAATTCCTCAAAATACTCTCTTGAGATTTTCACTGGTTGAACCAATAAATCTTTCTCTCGTTGCTCTCGAGGGTAAGAAAACAAGTAGGGAGCGACTTCTTTGAAGTCCTGGTAGTTCATCCATTTTATAGATTCTGTAACAATCATATTTTGGACATCAACGACATCTGTATGAGGAGTAATCCAACCAGCTAAAGTCAACTCTTTTACTGCTTCAGATAGGGAGTATGAAGGGATATGTTCTAAAATCCCCTCAAAATAACCAATTCCTCGTGCAGTTTCTTCCTCAACTTCACGCTTCATTCGTTTAAATTGTTTTTGTGGTAATGTATTCATTCTATTTCCTTTCATTTTTGAAGTAATACGTTTTAATGTTATAATAGTTGGTAGATGAACTCTTTAAGAGATAATTTAATATTAGAAACAAGAGGTAAGATATGTCATATACATACCCTGAAGCATACAGCATTGAATTAGGACACAATATTGAACCAATGGATGCTTACAATTTATCTTTAGCTAAAATATTGAAAAACAAGCATAATTTCCAGTGTGACAAAAATTGTCCATTTGGACTTACACTAATAAACTTTGGTAAGTCTCCTTATACAAAGGAGCCACATTTCCGAACCAATAACTTTGACCAAGTACATTCAGTCAACTGTCCCGTAGTACAAAATCGATATGAGAAACGAGCTCAGGAAACAACGATAGAAGAAAGTTATACATTTAAACGAGACAAAAATACTGTTAAAGTAGATATTAATTTGGTTACAGCTACATTTACAGAAATAACTAATTCATTAAAAACAGAAGAACAAGTCTCAACTGAAATAAGATCAAAAAAATCTACTATTTCTGAAAACATATCGGAAAAGACCTTCAATAGTCACGTAAAATCTCTAAGTCGTCTGGTTCAACTTTATAAAGAGTTTAAATCTGGAGAAAAATATACCTTTTTAGATACTTCAGGAAACAAATTAAATCTTGACTTGTACTTTCAAAATTTAGATAATAACTCACTCATTAACGAGCATGAAACAAAAGTTTACTTTGCAAAAGCTACGGTTCGATACTTCGAAGCTGATCAAAAAAAAGATTCTTATTTTTTAATTAGAATCAAACAAAATTGCCAAATGGGCAACTTAATAATACCTCCAACATTCATAATTAATGAGAGCCTAGCTAATCAACAAGGAGTCAAACAAAGACTAGAAACTTTAAAAAAGGCTCACAAAAAGAAGAAAGAACTCACTATTTATTATCTTGGGCCATTTAAAAAACACAAAAACAGTTATATAAATGCTTCTATCCCACATGAAAAAATACTAAAACACATTGTGCTATCTAGTTCTTAGTTTCTATATAGCCAAGTTCATCTGTAGAAAAACCAACAATCTTATAGAAGCCTATAGCTCCAAAAGTTTCTAATAAATGAGTTTCTGCTACCCTTTTAGCTGTATTAAAATCACGAAAAAAACCTGCATGAGCTAAATTTTCATGCCAGGTTATTTTTTCGCCTTCCTGATGCAGCCACACATACTGATCCCAATTTATAGCAATTAAAACGCAATAAGAGTCATAAAATTCCATTAGATTTCCTTTCTTTCCTAACTGACTTTAAGAGGAACTTCCTCAACTTCCTTAATCCCAATATGAATAACATTTTCTTCCCCAACCTGGTCTTTCCACTCATCAATATCACTCAGATAGCGCTTGTATCGATACCAATTATCATCGTTTGGGCCATTGCTTAGGAGATTGGCTCTTGGATGCGTATCCAGGTTAAATTTTTGATCTCGAAAGACATTTTGTTTGGATAGGAAGAGTAGGGCTTCTGTTGTTCCAATCGTGGCCACCTCATGCGGTGTCAACAGTTCTCGACCAATTTTAGAGTTCTGCTTAGAGCTACTGGCATTTCTTCCTCTGCTCTCACTATAATTCTGATCATTCAAAGTTTGCTTCCCTGATCGCTCAGATAGGTACTTAAGCGTATCTAAGTCATTGGAACCTAAATAAAGAATAGCACCACAGTTATTGATAATCGTTTTTGTATTTTCTTTACCGTACAATACTTCAATCTGACTTTGAGATTGCACCATCATCTTGATAGAAATCTCTCGTGAACGAATAACTGAGATAATTGGTGGTAAATTAGGAATCTTCCCAATCTGACCAAACTCATCCGCCCACACCTGTAGATGCAATAAGTCTTCCCTGGTCTTTGTTGGATGCTCGCCTAAAATAACTGCATCTGCAGTTTTTATTAGCACATCAAAAATGGTACTAAAAAGAAGGGCAGATAAGAACTGATAAGCTGGATCCACTTCTGGAATATGAATAAAAACTGCTGTTTTCTCAATATTCCATTTTTCAATCTCGAGTGTATCCTTTTCAATAATCTTTCTTAGTTGCTCATGATCAAATACTGAGAAGGTTGTCGCAAAGATGGCATAAACAGAAGCTCGTGTTTGACCATCAAAGTTTTTATTGAATAGATCCCACTGTCTACTAGCATAATTCCCTGGGCTTCTTCTCTCCAGATCTTCAAACATCAATTCAACAGGACTCTCCGCTTCTGGATGATTTCTTCTCAATTCTCGAATCATATCTGTAACCTGCCCTAAATTAGGTAGATAGTGATCGAGCTGACCATCAAAATAAAGATAGCCAATTAGAGAACGCATCAGGAGTTTATTAGCTGCTGGCCAAAAAGGATCACCCTCATGACCATTTTTGTTGAGAGACTCTGTAATAGCTTCTGCCACTCGGTCTATATCCATTTCATTATGAATATACCTAAAAACATTGAAACCATCTGAATTCAAGAAAGTAATCAGATCAAAAATCTTCATCTTATAACCCTTTTCTACAAGTGATTTCCCTGTTTCATGAATGAGAATTCCTTTGGTATCTGTAGTCACAAAGCTTGAGTTTGCTTGTAAAATATTCGGTTTAACAGCACTACGTGTCTTTGAATCCCCTGTACCACCATACGCTAAAATATTTTTATTAATCTGATTTTCAAAGCTCAATCGGTTATTAAATAGTCCCATCTGGCTATTCTGAGTAAAGATCATATTCTTTTCAGGTTCTTCGTCTCGGAATCGCATCAATTCTTCTCTTGTCGCAAAACGAGCCGATCCATGTTCCTCCCCATACCTGTACGTACCTGTATCCGATACTCTCAAATACAGTAGAAAAGTAATCAAAAATCCGCCCATACCAATTAATAAAGAAGCTGGAGTAAATTGAAAATCGAACCAAGACTTATCGTTCAGATGATCGCTCATCCAGTTAAGCTTTCCAAATCCAAATACATCCGTTACTGAATCAGTATCTGGTGCCAACAGCCATAGTTTAAAGAACCAATGAAAGAGGTAGAATAGACCAATTCCTAACAACAAATACGGTCTAAGTCTCCGTTTCTTCTTGTCTGTAATCACTTCATTTTTCCTCCAATCTGTGGTTCGATATTTTCTGGAAGAATAAACTCCTTCGTATGAATGTTTACCTGGAGGGAAGAAATTTTCTCTTGTTCCACTGCTTTGAAATGTTGCAATTTCTCTTCAAAAGAAGTTGTTTTCCCATTTTTAAGGTTTCGCTCATTGAATCCTTTAGGATCTCTTGTGATGCCTTCTAAGACATCCTTAAAGGCTTGTTCGACAACTCCTTTATCTTTTGCATTGAAAGCAAGAGTTGTCTTACCATCAGGGTGTGTATAAAAAGAAAAGCCAATCCCGTATTGGCCAAGTTCTTTTCGAACTGCCTCGAGATTGACTTCATTATGTAGTAATTGCTGGACTTCTTTCGTATCTGCCGTTGCCATGAATTTATTCCAGTCTGTCTCACCAGTAAAGAGGATATTTTCCCCTCTAGCCTGATACATTTCAACTGCCCTAGAGCTCACCAGGAAGAGTCCTTTTAAGATGATTTCTCCTGTCACAAGAGTTGCCCGTCCTAATTGGGCTACCACTTGTTCTTGTTCCATTTTAGCTCACCTCTTCAATTTTATAATAAAGATCCTTCAGTTGACTAGCTTGTTTCTCTTTGGCAAGAATCTGTTGTTGCAACTCATCAATCCTATTTTGGCACTGAGCAATTTCCGCCTTTGCTTCCTTGATAAAATCTTCGTTAGATTTGATTTTATTTTTAATAGATTGCTTATAAGTAACCGTCTGAGCCTCAAAGCTATCAATAACCTCTGAAGGCACATTTACTGTAGCTGCATGAGAAAGAGAGAAGGAAGATTCAGCCTTTTGATCAGAAATCGTTTTATTCTCTTTATGAGTAAATGTTGCAACAACCGGTGCTACTTCTTCTGTAGCTACATCTTGTGTATTTTCATCTTGTGTATTTTCATCTTGTGAAGGTTCTACTTGTTCTTCCTCATTTTCATCTAACCTACTGAAATGATCTGTAGTCCATTCACTAGAAGAATAGGTAACTTTATCTTCTCCAACCTCATCTTGAGGCTTCTGAGAAACTAGCTCAGCAATTCTTTGACGAGACATATTCGCCTCTGTCTTGACCGTTAGATCTTCTAGTTCAGGATCTGGTTCTGGTTGGAATTCGGGTTGGGGTTGAGGCTCTGATGTTCCTGGTGAGGTGTTCTTTTCTTTATGTTTTGCTAAAAAATGAAGCAAACCTCTCTTTTTCTTTCCAGCACTCATACCAAAATTCTCCAGCAACTGATCAATGATTCCAACAAAAGGTATTTCAAGTTTTTCTTCTTGTAGGATTTCACCTTCAGAATTGAGAGAATAAAGCCGATAGATTCCGTTTATTCTATTACTCTTCATTCTCTCGTTGATGATTTCTAGCCTTGATAACAACTCATCTCGGTGCTCAAATGTTTCCTCTTGATTAGTCAGTTGATTGATAATTTTATACATGGTTCACTCCTTGGTTACTTGATTGTGCTGGAAGAATTAGTTCCTTCATTTCCTGATAGGATAAGCCACTTTCTTCTGATAGAGCAACAAAAAGCTGTGCTTCCAAATCTTTTTCTTGATTTATGTAATTCTTGATTTTTTTATCTGCTTCTTCTTTTTGTCGTTGAGCTTTTCCCTTATCTTTCCTCACTTTCTCAAGCTTACCTTCAAGTTGTTCTATTTTTTTATTCATTCAATTCTCCTTATTGGTTACTGCTAGTTGCGGTTGTTGGTTCAGAAGGTGTAGGTGTTGCCGTTGATGTAGATGAAACTGGAGTCGAGCTTGAACTGCTAGTATCTGAATAAGTTCCTATACTTTGCCCTCTCGCTTCAGTCAATACGATAGGCTCTATTTTATTGATTAATAGTTTCCCTGCTTTTTCTACATAGGTCAATCGAATTGTCACCTTAGTACTACCAGTTAGCCCCTTAGAAGCTCTATTATCTTTCTCTGTTAAGGTAGTACTAGTATATTGAACCTGAGCTAATGCAATTTTATGTTGTTTATCAATGTAGATAGAGCCTGATTCAAAAGCTTGATCAACCACATACCCCTTATAGGTCTGGTTGACTGGTTTTTGTTCTTCTTGAACAGTTTCCTGATACATAGAATCAGTCATAAAAGGCTTATATCGTGGACGATTCTCTTCTAAATCCTTTTTTGTATAGTAAGCAATTAAAAAGTCCTCGACCTGCTGTTCAGTAAGAGATAGTTGTTCCTGTTGTTTCTCTTCTGTTTTTTGCTTCGCCTCTTCCTGAACTTGACTATTATGTCTCAAATTCTGTTGTACTTGAGCAATAGAATAGCCCAGGATAATACATAAAACGGCAGCGACTCCGATAAGGAGTCCCTTTACCATTTTGATTAACTTTTGATTATACATTCTTTTCCTTTCTTATCTAGGGGTAACAAAATAGATACCTGATTGTGGTTTCAAGGTACGCCAATTCATTAGGTATAAACCAGTAAAGTTCATTTCTGACATTAAGAAGCTACCATCACTATTAACGTACTCACAGAATCCAAGGTGACCATAGATTGGTGATGCTCCAGCTACACCATTCATGAATACAACTGCAGAACCTGGTTTAGGAGTCGTTGAAATTTCATATCCTTGAGCTTGACCGCTATCAACCCATTGATTGGCATTTCCTAAATACGGATAAATTCCTATTCCAATCTGAGCAAAACGGTTATAGACATACCAAGTACAATTTCCTAGTGCATAGGCATTACCTGGATAACCTTGACCCTCTAGAATTGCTTGATCGGTAGGTAGACCATAAGGTAGCTTATCTTTATATTCTGATGGAACTTGCTTGCTAGAAACACCTGTCGAACCTCCTCCTTTATTTTTTAAGAAATTCAACCATTGACGGGCTGCAGATTGCCGTTCTAAGAGCTTGTTTCCTGGAACTCCTAACCAAGCATTCAAGAAGTCCTCCGTAAGAGCTTCTACGGATCCAGTAGATGTTACAATTCTTCTGAATGCTGCACGTCTAGTTGGATCATCTTCCTCCAGAAGAAATTTTGTTTGGACTTCCGCAGACCAAATATCTCCATTCACAGATTTTGCAAAATTCCACAATGCAAGAGCACGGGGGCCAGTAAATTGACCAATCCCAATCCCGATATAGTGCAAACCGTTGACTAGATAACCTCTTTCATTTAGAGGCAAGGTAGGGTACATAGCTTGAAAGGCTCCCCAATTACCAACTAGATTTTCAGCAGTTGGTTCTTTAGCGACTTTATCGAACTGATTATTGGTTAGAAAGTCTGTTTCATAGCGTTTAAAGGTGATGGAACTCTCAATATCAAATCCTCCCAAAACGGCTGCGATTCCTTCATCTGTTGCTTCTGGTATATTTTTTTGATTGCATCCGCAAAAGCTCTTGCACGTCTTCCTTTATCTCCAGATGTTTCAATATTACTGACAACAGACGTTGCTTGGGTATATTCTACACGCTGGAAGTAAAAACCGACATTGACATAAGTCCAGCTCTTCTTGATATTCCCATCTTTATCTTTCTTGTTTGATCGATCAGGTTCTAGCTTTTGATAATAAACGGTTTGATTTCCTTCAGGTGCTACCTTTCCAATAATATCTCCAGCTTTGACGTGATCACCTGTTTTATAGCGAATCGTATCTACGTTCTTATACAGAAACTTGGAATCCTGATCACTAATTTCTATGTCACTCCCCTTAACTTCAACTTTCCCATCTAAAACAGCTAACAGAGACTGACCTCCTGAGGCCTGCAAAACAGAGCCATTAAAAACTTCCGTCTTCGTTTTATATCCAAAACGCTCAATAATCTGAAGCGGTGCTTGCGATTCAGGTTGTTCTTCTGTATAAAATGGATTATCTAGTTCTTGAAGCAACATATATTTTCCACTATCTCTAGCAATTTCTAAGAGTTGTTTATACTCCTCTAACTCGTCCTTATCAAACTTATAGAGATTATTTTTGGTATAAAGCTCTTCCATCGTTTTAAGATTGTCTTTATCCCCATTTAAATTCTTCCATAATGTATCTAAGTAAAGTTTTCCACGATTCTGTTGTGAAAAATATTTATTCCCGTCTATACGAAGCTTATCTGAAATATCATCATACTTATAATTCAAGTACAAAAGCGGATCGTCAATTTTTGTCCAGTAGTCTACCTTGTCATTCGATTTTTCACGATCCAATTTTGAAAGATACAACCAGGTATCATTCATATCAAATTCATCTTGACGGGTAATTCCTGAACTACCGATACCAAGTATAGCCAGAAACAAAAGCAGACCAAAAGCAATCAGATAAGCCTTTAAGCTAAATGGGTTTTTGATAATAGCTTGAAGCGGTTTAGAACCTACACGGTAGACCTTCCTCGCTTTCTTAGCAACTTTCCCTGTTTTGGAAGTAGCTAAGCGTTTCTTATAGGCCTGAATACGACGAGAGAGTTTTCCTTCCCAAGAAAATTCTCTTGGAGTTCGAGTGAAGCCCCTACCCTTAGCCTTATTGTAGACTCTATTTCCAAGGCTATAGCTCGATTTAACCATTCCTTGACCAAGTTTACCACTATATTTCCCAATCGTTTTGATTCGTTTCCCTTGAATCTGAATACCTTGATACCGATATTTAGCTCGTGCTATATCTGATAGTGTATCATCCTGATGCGCAACAGAGCTAGCCTGTTGACTGGTTGATCGTTCTAGAGCCTGTTTAGTAGCACGGAGAAACTTCTTCTTGCGTGAACCACCATTAGCCTCTTGAGCGACTTTAAAAGTTCTTTTAGAAGTTTTTTTCTCCAGTTTCGCCTTATCTAATTCCTGCTTAAGAAATGTCTGTTTTTTATTGTTTCTATCTAATTCCTGCTTAAGGAATGTCTGCTTTTTATTGTTCCTATCTAATTCCTGCTTAAGAAAAACCTGCTTTTTAATTTCCTCTGGACGAAGTGCCTTTCCTTCTTTTCCAAGATTTCTTCCTTGTTTCTGGATATTCTTGTACTCTTTTTGGATTCTCTTATACTCTTTTTGTATTTTCTTGACCTTGTTCTTAGAAGCTCGAAATTGGCTTCGATTCTTCTTTATCAACTGACGTTTAGAGTGAGTCTGAGATTGTAACTTCGTAAGTTGTTTTGCGCTATCTTGTTGAACCGTTCGGTAATTCTTACGAACTTTTTCTAGCTTTCGATCTAACCTATGACCGATTGTTTTTGGTCTGCCTTTCTCCTGATCCATAGTGAGACTCCTAAGCGTCTGTTGCGACTAAGTTATACAACTTAGTATTCTTTGGTATTGGATTTTCAAATGGCACCACAACTGGCCCAGCTACGATTAAGCCAGTACCTTTAGCTTTTGGCCGTGCTAAGTAGCGAATCTGTTTATCAGTCAGATTGACAATCTCTTTTAGGATAGCCAAATCTTGGGGTTTTTGTTTGAGTAAAATCATAAACTCACTATTTGAGAGCAATTTCCGACCTTCTTCAACAGCAGCTAGCGTTTCTACGTTCTGGGTGATTCCTGTTGGAATCGCACCATATTTCCGAATCCTTGAATACAACGTAGTAAAGAAGTCTGCTTGAGCCTTATTTTTAAATAGAATCTGCATCTCATCAAAGTAAACCCATGTAGTACATTTCCCTTGATTCTCTACAATTTGATTCCAGATATAATCCTGAATCACCATCAAAGCGAACGGCTTCAACTTATGAGACAACTTCTTCAAGTTAAAGATAACAAAGCGATGATTGAGATCCACGTTGGTATTGTGAGCAAAAATATCCTGAGAACCAGTTGTATAGGTCTCTACTGCTAAAGCTAAGTCTTGTGCTTCGGGTTCAGGTTGTTCTTTCAAGACCTGGTGCCACTCTTTTAATGTTGGGGTATAATGGTCTGTTAAATAACGCTCATAAGTCACACCTGTTACTCGGTCGATAATCCCAATCTGTGCATCTGTCACCTCTGACAGAATCGATTCAAACAATCCCATCAACAAGTTTGCTTTATCTCCAATCGGGTCGTCATCCTCATCGTCCAAACGATCCAGATCTGGTAGATCCAAAAGATTGATATGTGTTTTAGAACCAATCGAAATATCCACCATCTGAGCACCGAAAGCACGGCCAATATCAGAATATTCATCTTCGGGATCCACAATGATTACTCGGTCTTCTGGATATTTCAGTAAAGTTGGAATAACTTCTCCACCCTTTATTGTTGTAGATTTACCAGATCCTGAAGAACCTAACACAACCCCTGAACCCGTGTTCAAATCACGTTTTCGATCTAGTGTAATGATATTGTTTGATAACTGATTTTGACCATAGTAGCGAGCGAGTGAGCTTTCAGACTTCAAGTCCACGTTGGTAAAAGGAACTTGCGTAGCAATATTAGCTGTTGTCATCTTTCTCATGAAATTCTTCTTCACATTTACGAAGCATTCTCCAATAGGTAGAATCGTATTTAGAGCCTCTTCCTGGTAATAATAAAGATCTTCAAATTCTACCCCTAGCTTCCGTCCAGCACGCTTAATCTTCTGCTCATTACGTTGTAGTTCCTCCTGGCTATCTGCCTTAAAATACACTGCAATCAAGCCAGAAAAGATTTTCTGATCATACTCAGTAATCTCATCTCGCCACTTCTTGGTAGCTTCTGAGATTTCTTGGTCACGACCAGCAACCACTGCATCATCAAAGATACCAGATTGAGCAGCCTTACGTTTAGAACGTAGCTTCCCAATTTCAGCATCTGTTTCTGCATCGTCAATCTTCTCTAAGATTTCAACGTTCTCATAAGGTTCTGCATGAATAGTAATAGCTAGTTCAAATCCTAGTGTTGTTAAATCTCGAATAAGCCGATCAGACATCCAGTTTGGATAGCGGTGGGCATAGAGTACCTTGACCCAACTATCATCTATAATCATGCGTTTTTCTTGAAATTCAATCCTGTTTGGCGCAATAAATGATTTAGTCGATAAACCTGTCAAAGCAATTTCTTTATAATCAAAATTGACATATGGATTACCTCGTAGTAGCTCAGAAAAGACTTTTAGGCGATCCAAACCATTCATATCCCTAAATGTAATATCAGCCTCCTGGAACTGAGTCCCTAGGGAAACTCCAATATCTTGTAGGATCAACTGAGCCTGTTTTCGGTCATCCGCATTCGTTGAAATGGTCACATACTTATGTACCTCGAAGTTGTTAGCATGTGTTGTAAATCGTTCCTTAATCATCTCATTCAACTCCTCACGATAGTCATCGTAGCCATCGTTTGTTTCTTCAAACAAGATATTCTGCAAGGAGTTATCCGATACTCGACGGTTAATGACTAGGAGCTGATAGTTACTGCCCTCATCCAGTGAATTAAGAGCATCCATCGTTGTATCGATGATACTCTCTTTTTCATCTTGTTGAGCTGTCGAGTAAGAAGCATCTCCCAGCATAAAGCTACGAGAATACTTCTCACGTGCAATGTGCATTAATCCATCTTCATGGAGCAACGTATAATTGATGGTGTTTTGTGTCGTAGGTTTCATCTGACGACGCAAGCGCTCAATTCTTTTCTTTTCTGCGTTTTCTAGTTTTTCTCTTTTGCTTTTGAATAAACTCATCTTTTGTATACATTCCTACCTTTCCAAATTCTGTCTCATAGGTTCGTTGTTGGATTCGGAAAAAGAAATTGATTTTTTCTTTAATCCGCATTCGCTTAGTCATTCCCGTACCGTACATTCCTCCAGGAACGACAAATAGAGCATCCCAAAGATAGATGTACCAATCAGGTAGACCAAAGAAGTAAATAGCAATTGTTCCTGAGACAGCTATTATCAAACACACGTATAGAACAAGCATTCTAGTAGTTAGACCAAATAGAATTGGCTTGTCCTCATTTTCAAATTCTCTTAAAAATTCTGATCCAATTTTTTTCAATTAGTTTCCTCTCATACAAAATCACATCGATTAATTCTAATTTTTCTACACATAGATTACACTCCTAAAAGCTGCTTGGCTTTTCGACTAGATCCAACCATTACAAAGATATAGATTACTCCTTTGGCAATTGACGCAAAGGCCGTTCCCCAAGTACCATTGTCTGCAGTCGTAACCTTGAGAAGATCTGTTGCAACAATCGAATCGTATACAACAGAAACAATAATTAGGATGACACCAATAAGGGCAGAGGCTGCAAAGTATTTCAGGAAGTTAATAGTAACAGATCGCAACGAATCCATCATAAAGAACGCTACTAACAATGGAGCTATGGCTTTAAGCATATATAAATCTAAGTAACGTAAGAAAACAATAATCCCTAGAATAATGTTAGAAACTTTACCGACAATAAAACCAACAAATCCAATAATTTGTTTTTCAAACCAACCTTTTCCACCAGAAATGTTTGAATCAATTGTCGTTGTGACTGTTGGTGTTACATGCGCAATTACCTTTACAATAATATTAAGCAATTCAAGAATGGCATCGCAAATTTGAGATGAGGCAAAAATCATAATGAAAGCAAATAAATACTTCATCAAGGCCTCTAACCAGATCTTTTGGGTTAGCGAACCTCCTCTGGACTTGACCATTTGTGACCACGATGCCATTTCAAACCAGAAAAAAAGACCTAAAAGGATATACCCAATAGGTCTGACTGCATCAGCCATTATATTTACAGCTTGGTTTGTCGCAGAGCTGTAACTGGAAAGAGAACTAGTTAGCTCTCTAATATCTAAATTCATAGGCTACTCCTAAAATTTTAGCTGAGACAGTGATGCAACAACTGCAGCCGCAATCCCAGCAGAAGCAACAGCTAAAAATGCACCATTAATCATAGAATCAGAACCATCATCTTGTCTTTGCTTATCTTTATTCTTTCTTCCTTGAATATAATCGACCGCACCATTCCAGATCCAGATAAGACCTGTGATTGTTCCAACTACACCGAGACCAGTAATAATTTTTGTAATAATTTCCATTTTGTTTTACCTCTTTAATTTCTTTTTTTATAACAAAAGGCACTGCAGAGATTTCTACAGTGCCAAACACAATGCTATTTTTACAATTCATCAAATTCTTCACGATAAATCGTCCGAACGGTAGCTACTAGAAGAGTAAGTACAATCATAGTCGTAGCTTCAATATGTGGATATGGGAAAAAACTAACTGCTCCTTTGGGAGCTTCAAATATTTGACCAGAAGTCATCCATGGTTCAGTGGACCACCCCATAATATTAGGATAGTACCATCCAAGAATAGCTGATAAAAATTTTTCACTGGATTCTTTAAAAAGATAGTGTACGCCAGCTAACAACGCAAGTAATACAAGTGTCAGGCATATCTTTCCTATAATCCAGAATAAAAACATACCGACAGCAGATTTCACAACATTAATACACCAAAGAATGATATAAAAGGGAGCTGTAAAAATCCTAATAAAAGCTACCCATAACCAGGAAAAATCACTCCCAAATTTCATAACTCTACTCCTCCACGATTTACCGTTATTATAGCATAAATCGACAACCTTAACAATATTTTTATATTGTTTTTACATTATATTTTACTACTTTTTCTTTAATTTTCTATAGGTTATTACTGAAATTCCTAATGCTATTCCAATGATTCCTGTCAAAGTCAAGAAATTGGATAAACTAGTTCCCGTATTAGGTAATACTTTTTCAGCTTGGGTTCCTACTTCGATAATTTCATTTACAGGATCTACTTTTTCAAGACTCGGTTTGTTTTCTTTTACCTCTCCTGTATCTGGGTCAAGATAATAAGTTGTCGTAATTGTTTCTCTACCTTTAACACCAGCTTGAATAATTTTTTCTTCACCTTTCTTTAAATCTTTATTTTCTCGTTTTTCAGTTTTAAATTCTGTTTCCATAATTTCAACTTTGGGCTTAGTCCCTACTGAAATCACTTCGTCTACAGATTCAGTTTTTTCAACCTTTGGTTCATTTGCGATCACTTCTCCCGTTTCAGAATTAAAACTATAGGTAATCGTGGTTGTTTCATGACCTTTGCTACCTTTTGTAACAACTGTCTTCTTACCTGCCTCTGACTCTTTGTCTTCAACATATTTTGTTTTATAATCCAAATCTTTAGTTGTGACAACAGGCTTTGTTCCCACAGAAATCACTTCGTCTACAGATTCAGTTTTTTCAACCTTTGGTTCATTTGCGGTCACTTCTCCTGTTTCAGAATTAAAGCTATGAGTAACAGTGGTTGTTTCATGACCTTTGCTACCTTTTGTAACAACTGTCTTTTTACCTGCTTCTGACTCTTTATCCTCAACATATGTTGTTTTGTAATCTAGTTCCTTAGTCGCAACAGCTGGTTTGCTTCCTCTAGCTACTACTTTATCAACAGCTTCTTTGAGGACTTCCTCTTTTATAGATGGTTCATCTTTCGTTCGAACTCCTTTTTGAGTTACATAGGTTTTAGTAGTTCTTTTAACTCCTAGAACACCTTCAGTTACAATTTTTTCTTGTCCAAACTCTAATTCAGGATCCTCTGTATAAACAGTCTTAAAAGCTATATCAGACTCTGCAACATCTACATCTTGCCCCTTTGTACCTTTTGCAATTACTTTATCAACGGCTTTTTTAAGGATTTTCTCTGTGACAGCTGGATCCCCTACACGTTTGCCTGATTGAGTAACATAAGTCTTTGTTATTTCTTTTTGACCTACAGCACCTTCAGTTACAACTTTGGTCTGTCCAATTTCTAACTCAGGATCCTCTGTATAAGTTGTGTTAAAAGGAATGTCTTCTGTCTTCACCTCAACGTCTGACCCTTTAGTTCCTCTAAGAACAATGCGATCAACTTTAGGTTTTGTAATAGTAGTTGAAATAACCTTACCATCTTTTAGAGAAACCAATTGTGAACCTTCACTACCAGCTTGCTTTTCTTTCTCTTGACCAGCAGCCAGCGATGGATCCTCTTCATATTTGGTTTCAAAAGCAATTTTTTCAGGTCTAAGAGTATTGATTTTTTCATCTACTTTTTTACCATCTACTGTTACAGAACTGCGAATACTACGTTCTACAGACGGTGTACCAGTAAAGGTATAATTAACAGTATAAGAACCATTATCCAAATCACCTGACCAAGAAACGGTATTATTGGTGATAGTTAGAGGAGTTTTTTGACCATTAGGAGAAACTAATTCTGCTGATGTTAATGTCAAATCTGCTTCAGGGCTAATAGAGACTGTTCCTTTTTGTTTCACAGTTTTATTAACAACGACCAGCGCTGTTGACTCAAATAATTTAGCAATATCTTCTTGACGATTAGGTGTGTCTAACTTAGTGAAGACTTTGATATTCGGATGTCCAGCTTTAACAAGTTGTTCATAAGAGTTTGTATTTTTACCATCTTTACTATCAATAACCGTCATAAAAGTTTTAGCATTCGACTTTGCCCAATCTGCAAAACTAGTATCAATATTTTCATGAGTATAATATGAAGACCAATCATCTGTAAACTGTAAAACTGAAACTTGTTTATTTTTATTCGTTTGAGCTTTATACACATCCTCAAAACCTGTTCCTATTGGAAAATTCTTTGAAACAGAATATTTCTTTGATTCTAGCAACGGTGAAACATATGAACTAATTAAAGAGCTTGACAATGACATACTATGTACTTCTTCGTTCGAATTTAACTCTTTTAATAAATCGATAGCTTCTTTTTTTGTCAATAGACGTGTTATATCAGAACCTTCTCTATCACCAATTTTATATGAATCCTCAGTATTTGTACCATAAAAAGCCAACATGACATGGTCTTCATCCGTCAACTTATTCTCAATAACATAAATCATGTCATTAATTTGTTGTTTACGACCACCAGCAACACCATTAGCTCTTTCAAATTCAGAATCAGACAAAGACCCTGATAAATCAATAATTTGAATCAAGTCCATCGGATCATGATAAGTTACTTGTGATTTACTAGTTGTTGTTGTACCCGAAAACTTTAAACTGTTACTATAGCCATCCTCTTTCTCCTGTGCATAAACCTTTGTGGTTTCTACAAATGGTGTAACAACTTCAACTAAATTCGCAAATCCTAGAACTGCCAGTCCTAAGATTACACTACAACGCTGTTTCCATTTTCTCATAATTTTTTAACCTATTCTTTTTTCTTTCGCATAGATAAAGCTAAAGCAATCGTTCCCATAGCCATTCCAAGAAGAGCTAAATTATTAGAACGACTCATACCAGTATTAGGCAATTCCACTTTTGAAACTTCTTCTTTTGGTTCCTCGTGTTTCGGTTCTTCTTTCTTTGGTTGTTCTGGTTTTACTTCTTCTGGAGTATGAGTCACAACCGTATTAGATACAACTTCCACACCATTAACCGTATGACGATATGTATTTTCTACTGTTCCTGCTTGAATACGTGTCATTTGTAGATATACTTCTGCTTGAAAATCTGATGTTTCTAAAATCGACTTCAAGAAAGCATCATCAAAGCTAATATCTACTTTTCCTTTGTCTTTGTCTACTACTTGACTAGTATACTTAGTTAATTCATCACCAGCTTTAAATTTTTGGCCATCACTTGTTTCAAAATCTACAGTCGCAAACACTTGATAAATACCTTGATACTCATCATGTGTTTCATCATAATCATCGCTGAACTTATACTCAAACAACTGCTCCGAACGATTCTTTGGTATCAGGGAACCAACTAATTTATAATTAAATGTTTGATTCAACTTAAGCTCTTTTCCATCTAAACTTTCTTTACTTAAATGGTCAATCACCACATCTTTCTTAGGTTCAATCTTCGGAACATTATTGACTACAGTTTCAGTAACATAAGCCATACCAAAATCAATTTGATAAGCTGTATTCTCATACTTACCACCTGTTTGACCCAATTCTTTCTTAACAGTCATTGGGTTGGTAATCGTCAGAACTTCTCCAGCTTGCACGTAGGTCTTGTAGAACTCCTCTGGATTCTCTGCCTCGAATACTTGAATCGCTCCTTTCGGAGTGAAATTGCTGGACTTCAGAGCTTCTTGTACGCCTGATGGTGCCTTATCTAGACTCTCATAAAGAGCCATTTTCAAACCTTTGACTACTTGACCTTTAGAATCCGTCACTTGAACACCGTCTTGATTGATGGTAACAGCTTCTTCTGGGTAATCATCAACGATATAGAACCCTTTACCAATACGGTCTTTATCTGCTTCAATGCCCTTGTATTGGCTATAATCTGCCGTCACCTTGTAGTAGTTGACAGAGCCTGCCAAGACCTGTTTCCCATCAATGTTCACGCCTGCTTTATTCAAATTCTTCTTGGTAGGTTTCGCAGTAGGAACATTATTTACAACTGTTTCCGTGATATAAGCTGAACCAAAATCAATCTGATAAGCCGTATTCTCATACTTACCACCTGTTTGACCCAATTCCTTCTTAACAGTCATTGGGTTGGTAATGGTCAGAACTTCTCCAGCTTGCACGTAGGTCTTGTAGAACTCCTCTGGATTCTCTGCCTCGAATACTTGAATCGCTCCTTTCGGAGTGAAATTACTAGACTTCAGGGCTTCTTGGACACCTGTTGGTGCCTTATCCAGACTCTCATAAAGAGCCATTTTCAAACCTTTAACTACTTGACCTTTAGAATCCGTTACTTGTACACCATCTTGATTGATGGTAACAGCTTCTTCTGGGTAATCATCAACGATATAGAACCCTTTACCAATACGGTCTTTATCTGCTTCAATGCCCTTATATTGGCTATAATCTGCCGTTACCTTGTAGTAGTTGACAGAGCCTGCCAAGACTTGTTTCCCATCGATGTTCACGCCTGCTTTATTCAGATTCTTCTTGGTTGGTTTCGCAGTAGGAACATTATTTACAACTGTTTCCGTGATATAAGCTGAACCAAAATCAAGCTGATAGGCTGTATTCTCATACTTACCACCTGTTTGACCCAATTCCTTCTTAACAGTCATTGGGTTGGTAATCGTCAAAACTTCTCCAGCTTGCACGTAGGTCTTGTAGAACTCTTCTGGATTCTCTGCCTCGAATACTTGAATCGCTCCTTTCGGAGTGAAATTGCTAGACTTCAGAGCTTCTTGGACACCTGATGGTGCCTTATCTAGACTCTCATAAAGAGCCATTTTCAAACCTTTAACTACTTGACCCTTAGAATCTGTCACTTGAACACCGTCTTGATTGATCGTAACAGCTTCCTCTGGGTAAGCATCAACGATATAGAATCCTTTACCAATACGATCTTTATCTGCTTCAATGCCCTTGTATTGGCTATAATCTGCCGTTACCTTGTAGTAGTTGACAGAGCCTGCCAAGACCTGTTTTCCATCGATGTTCACGCCTGCTTTATTCAAATTCTTCTTGGTAGGTTTCACGGTGGGAACGCTGTTTACAACTGTATCAGTTTGATATCCGTTCCCGAAATCAACTTGGTAAGCTGTATTTTCAAATGATTTACCTGTATTTCGTAGGTCTTCCTTTGTCACCATTGGATCAATAATTGTAACCGATTTTCCTGATTTAATATACTGGTTAAAATAGGCTTCTGGATCATCCACTAAAAATACTTGAAAAGCACCTTTGAGCTTAATTTCAGAACTAGCAAGAAAAGCTTTTACCTTATCATTATCAACGGCATCTATAGAATCATACTGATACACTGAGATACCAGCAACTTCTTGTCCTTCGCTATCAATATAACGAATATCCGATTGATTAATCGTAACAGCCTCTTCTGGGTAATCATCAATTGCTCCAAATCCTTTTAGAATAGTAGATGAATCTGCTTTCATCCCCTTATATTGATCATAATCCAAGGTAATATGGTAGTAATTTGTCGAACCAGCTAGAACTGGTTTACCATCAATGATAACTTTATCCTTATTGTAATTATGTTTAAGAGGTTGAATTAAATTATTATTTGGATTGTCAGGATCGTTCGGTTTACCAGGTGTTGAAACCTGAACAATATTTGAATAACTTTCGTACTTATTGTTAATCTTTAATTGGAAGTTATTCTTGTAAGTTGCACCATCATTTGTAACTTTTCCTACTAAAATTGGAGCTGGTACTTGTACTTCCTTACTTAAATCTTGATTAAGCTTAGATTTCAAACTTTCTAAGCCTTTCACCCGAACAACATGGTTCGATTCGTCATAAGTTAATTCAAAATCTGAACTAACTTTTTTGGAAGCTTCAACATCTAACACAAAACCTAAAGGCAAGGCATCCACAATTTCAAAGTCGGTAATAGCTTCACGATTAGCTGGAAGTGGCTTAGTTGTTAATTCCCACTGTACTGTTGAAAGCTTAGGCACATAGCTTTTATCAATAGATTCACCTGTAGAATTCTTTACAAACTTTTCAAGATCAGGTGTAGCCTGTAAACGTGCATATCTAACTCTAACTGTTGGAGCTGACAACAAAGATGGAATTTCTTTCTCCTTTGGCTCCTCTGGTTTTGGTGGTAGTGCTTCCTCTTCTTTCCCTTTTGGAGAACTTGGTGGAGTAGTTTCCTTCTCATAGGTTGGCTCAAATGGTTTTGTTAAGAAAGGTGCCTTTTTCAATTCTGCACCAGATCCCAAAATTGTAAACACGACATTTTGAGCATTTCCTTTCGCATTCTCTGCATCCCATTCAGCGGGAGTTCTTCCCTCTGTCGAACCAGGGGATGATGTGTGAAGATAAGTTAGGCTAGATCCGTAACCTACTGAAGCAAAGGAACCTCTAGGAATATCTAAAACATCATTTACACCTTCTTCAACTCCTCTCATAACTCGACCATCAAAATTTAAACCAGAGGCACTTGGATTAATAACCATTCCACGACCAGATGAACCATAACTCAAATTTGAGCCTTGCCCCCAATCGACATCTGTAATCACTGTACCAATTAATAAAGAAGCTGGTGTTGTCGTACCTTCAATATAAAAATCAAAAACCATTTCCAAACGGGTATGATTATTATAGACAAAGTATAAACTTCCTCCATCTCCTCCCTTAAGATAAACATCCGGATCTGTCACAGGAACACCATTTTGAACTTCTCCTTGGTAGTCTCCTAAATCAGAAACCATGACTTTTGCCATAATCTTTCTACCATCTGTCAACGTTCCAATATTATGAATATAAAATGTATCTCCAACTTTTGGAGCTTTAATTACATCGTAGACTCCTGTACGATCTTTGCCAACTTGAGTTCCTTCATTCCCTGTTACATAAGTATCTGCATGATAGCCTAAAAATCCGTCCATGCTCTCTACTTGGAGATCATCATCTGGTACAACTGTAAAGTTACTATAATACTCCATCCCTAGACCAAATGTATTAAATTCTCCATAGACTTTAAAACCTGTTTCAGATCCAGATCCAAATAAAGGCTTGCTTGTTTTAATTGCATCTCGCTCAGCTTTAATAGTTGCTAGCTTCTTTGTATAGTCTGTCAAAGAGCTTTCATAAGCTACTTTCTTAGCTGCGTTTCGTTTTCGGATTTCTGCGTTCTCTTGATTAATACGATCTGTTTCTGCCTGATTCTCTCGTTGATTTTTTTCATTCTCTGCACGAATACTAGTATTCTTCTGATTAATTCGATTCACTTCAGCCTTATAAGAATCTAAATCCTTTTGATATTTTTCTTTCTTTGAAGCATTTTCTTCTTGGATTTTCTTTCGTTCTGCTTGATTCTGTTTCTTTTCTTCTATATATTTTTCAGTAGCTTTCTCAACACTATCTGCTTGTGTGCGATAATCGCTTTCGACTTCCTTTTGCTTTTTGTCCAACTCAGAGGCTGTACTTGCGATTCCTTTATCTACTACAGAATCAAATTCCACCTTCAATCCAGCTTCTTGTGCCTTTTTAACAGTTTCATCTAAACTAGAATGAGAAATAGAAACTTCTAACGTTCCTATTTTTTCTTCACTCTTTCCTTGATTTTCAGTAGAAATACTGCTTGGACTCGTCTGGGCATAAGGCGCATTTGTGGCTGGATTTTCAGTTCGTTCATCTGCCATAACTGGACTTATCATACTTAAAGCTGCTAAACCTAGTATCACTCCACAAGTTCCATAAATTTTTGATTTCCGAATAGAGCCATATGTTTTTGTTTCTCTTACTTTGTGCATTCTATCTCCTTATCTAAAATATCAATCAATATAAAACCTCAAATGTTATAAACCCTCAAATGTTGGCGCCCGAGGCCTCTTATAATATAAAATCATCTCTTTCCTTTCCAAAAGAAAAAAGCCAGTTTTCACTGACTTTTTCTATACAATATTGTATGAATTTTAAGAAATCCACTTACCAGAATAATCTAAACGATAACCACCAATCGTCTCATTTTGTGCCATCTTACCATCTGCTTTCAAATAGTACCAAGCACTTCCGTCTTTGAACCATTGATTTTTCAGATAGCTTCCATCTGATTTGAGATAGTACCAGGCTTTATAGCTGGAATCGTATAGCCACTCACTTTGTGCCATTTTCCCATCTGACTTAAGGTAGTAGCTTCCTTGCCAACTATTTTGTGCATAGCTTCCATCTGACTTGAGATAGTACCAAGCTTTATAGTTGGAATCGTATAACCACTCACTTTGTGCCATTTTTCCATCTGACTTAAGGTAGTAGCTTCCTTGCCAACTATTTTGTGCGTAACTTCCATCTGACTTGAGATAATACCAAGCTTTATAGCTTGTATCATAAATCCATTCATTACGTGCCATCACACCATTTGATTTGAGATAATAGTTTCCCTTCCAACCACTGAGAAGAGCTTTCCCTGCATGATCAAAATAATACCAATAACTTCCCTCTTGTTTCCATTGGTCACGCAAATCAGATGTATTTTCAATCGGTTTAATAGGTTCTGCTTTCTTAGAATTATTTTCTTCTACAGAACTTTTACCTGTCTGGTTCTCCAGCTTACTTTTTAAATCTTGATAAATTTTCTCTTTATTTTTGTAATCAACTTCTAATTTTTTTACAGCCTGATAACGATTTGAAGATCTTGGATCCGTTACTGAAGCTGTACTAAAATTAGATTTCGTTGCTCGATTAATATTTTCCTGAGAAATAGTGATGAAATGAGCAGAGTTTACTGATGAAAGACTAGAAAACGATAATCCAAAATAATCTTTACTTGATGGATTCCCCCAGTTCAATCCTGCAATTGCTTGAGCATGCCCCCATTCAGTATCGTTTAACATAAATTCAACCATACCAGTATAAATAGCTTCCTTTAGCTGAGATTTGGTAGCTTCTCTTAATGCTACAGGTCTAAAGAACAAATTCTCATACAGTTGACCTCCTCTTTTTTCAGATTCAGCATCTGAGGTAGGCAAGCCATAGGTTTTTGCAACTCGGTTGATACCTTCGGCATTGTGACCTGATACACCTAATGTGCTTAATTTAGATAATCCCCAATCATCTTTTACATACTCCTTTGCCACCTTATCCGCAAAATCAATTGCCGAACTAGAAACACTGACTCTAGGTGTCCCAACCTGAGAACGAACTTGGTTAATTAAATCTTGGGCAAAAAATGACAAATCCTGACGAACAGCTAGTGGTAGATTGTTGACATCCAGACGTTCTCCCTCATCAGCAACATCTTTGTGGAAACTATTTTGATTCTTTAATCTCAAACTTTCTGACTGCAAAATAGACTTCGCACTGTCACGTTCAGTCTGGCTAATATTAAAATCAGAAAAAACCATCTTCAAAGCCTTTATATACTTATCGCTCAGTGTAATCGTATTGCTAGGTGAAGATGATAAAGCATTGTTATAGATACTTTTAGCTTGTTCATATTCTCTCTTAGCTTTAATCAATTTACTTTTTAAACTCTCTACCTGACTACTCGTTGTACTATTCGCATACACAGGTTGACTATTTCCTAACCCAAGCAACGTTACACTGGCAGTTGTTGCCAAGATGGTTGTTCTCAATTTCATAATCTTATCTCCTTTTTGTTTAAAAACGTTCTTAAAATATTTATTTTATACTTTTATTTTACCATTTTTAGAGGTTTTTCTCAATTTTTTCTTGATTTTCATTCATCTATCCGCTTAATCAAAGATAGGACGTTTAAAACATATCAAATCTCCTATCCTTGATGAAACAGATAGATGAGGCTCTATCTGTTTAATGCTTCGTTGGACGATGATATCCTTTACCAGTCAGCAGTAAACGATTGATATTTCCTTGTTTAATGCGTCTAGCCACTAAAACATCACCTCGTTTGATGGTGCGAATCTCTTTATAAATTTTTGAATATTCTACAATCATCCAGACCGTTTCTAGTTTACCTGCTAGATATCCGTTTTTAGATACCAAACCATATCTGCTGGTTAATTTGATTTCATCGCCATTATCAAGTCTTGCGGTTGCATTTCCTTGATTTCCTAAGCGTCTAAGGTCAGCTAAAGTGACCTCTGTAACTAATTTTGATTGATTCATCTTATCTCCTCCTTACTGAATCAAGGCTGATTTACAGCCATGCCGAGGTATGACGTACATACCTGCTGTATTTTTTACACACGGTTTTAAGTCTAGAAACCGCAAACTCCTTCAGCTTAGGCTTTGCCTGCTTTTACGTGGTGGAACAGCACTAGATATCCTTTTCTAGCCTACACACCGCCCTTGTTCTTCTTTTTATGCTTAGTTCCGCTAATCAGGACAGTGGGGGTATTCAATTTTCAAAGGTCAAAAGTAGTTTTATGACTTGCTCAGGTCAAGTATTTTAGAAATATAGAATCGGTTGGGAAGATGTAGCTTTCATAGCTTACCCTCCATTAATTCTCTCTTGGTTATTAAACAATCCCATAAAATCAATCCTCTTTCTGTTGCCATGATGAGAGAATTTGGCTGAGTTTCTCAGCTCTTTATTTTTTCGGTAAATCAAAAACAGCTTTAGGAATCGTGTAGATTTTCTCCTTCGGGCTACGACCTATCGTTAGCACTTTACCATCAATTGGTCTAAATTCATCTTTTAACATGTTTCAACTCCCTTAGATAATTCTGATAAATAGCTATTGAGTTTCGTCTCCGACAGTTTATCTGGATAATAATGGGCAACCACACTAGGACACTCTTCAGGGAATTTTCTAGCATACTCACTTTGTCCTGATAGCTCAAGGAAACCATGTTCTTTTTCAATGAGTAGAGCCATCTTCCAAAAACGAATCATCATTTTGTAGAAGTAGGCTGGGACATTCTGGATTGGTTTTTCTTCAGCCTCTCCTGTTTTAATTTTGAAAATCAATTTATCAAGCTCACGTTCAAGATCTTGCAGCCAAACCTCTCCATAAATTTCCTGACCGGCTAAGAGGTTGTTGTAATTCTTCTCAACTTGACGTTTCGATTGATAGATTTTATTTTCAAGAATTTTTGCATCTTTTCCAAACATACTGAGTTTCTGAACTAGTTGAGGAGAAAGAAAACCATGTTGCCCCATTTTAAATGCTTCAGAAATTGATAAACCAGATAAAGATGACTCGCCCTCGTATCGATTAGTATCGTATGAGGACTCTGTCTGACTCCTCTCTGTATTTATTCCGTCCGTTTTATGGACGTTTTGAAGTCCATTTTGTGGACGTCCGTTTTGTGGACTTCCGCTATTACCGAGGCGTTTTGGTGTTTTTTCTATATCACACTCTTTTTCATAGAGAACTTTACCAAAAGCATCTATCCTCTTTAACAACTCACCATCGATTGAATAGTGCTCCACTATTTCTAAATTAGCATCCACTAGTTGAAGATAAAGTCTATTGGGCTTATTGAGTCCCTGCCTAACTTCTCGTAAGAGACCATGTTCTTGCAGTTCTTTCTTAATCTTAGTAACCTTCATCTTTCCCTTATCTAGTAACAACATCAAATCAGATACTGTAAAAATTAGAAAGACCGCTCCGTTCTCATCAACGTAATCTCTATTTCCCTTCTGAAAAGAACTGATACTTAATTTACAACGATTATAGAGAGCGCCATATGCTAACTTGGCATCAGATGAAAGACCAGTATAGGAACTAGTCAATTTGACATAGCCGTTCTCGTTATGTTGAATACGAGTGAAAAAGATTTCTGGAATTTGATAAAAAGTTTGTGTTGCTAGTTGATCAATCGTGATATCCGCCATTAAAATCCTCCTACAACTTGTAACCTCAAGCCACCAGCTTCAGGAAAATAGACAAGATGAGCTCGTTCTAACTCTTCAATAGCCGCAATAGCTCGGCTTCTAGTCCATCCCATCGTATTCATCAAATCGAAAATCATTACGTCTCTAGTCAACCTTGAGAAGTTTGTTTGGTGTTGTTTCATATGTGATCCTTTCTTTAAGTAAGCCACTTTATATTCATACTTGTAGTAATTCTTCTGATAGCAACCTAGTCTCTTTTGCGTTTTCAAAACCAGCAATATAGGCCTCATAATCAATGTCAACTTTAACATTAATGGTTCTATTATTTAAACTTCCCATGCGACGATGTTGTTCTTCCAAAACTTCTGCTGGGATTTTTACCATCAAACCAAATTCTTCTGATGATTGAGCCTGGTCCTGAAAACGTTGGTCTATTCCGTTTAAGAAACCTAGTAAGTACGATTTCTTATAGTCTTTCCATCTTGCTCTTGAGACTGTAGGGAAAAGTCGTTTTAGCCGATATTTAAGGTATAAGAGTGCACCTTCGTAAACCTTACTACAAAATTCAGCATCAGATTGATATCCAAAGAAAATTATCTGTGTGATGCCGTCTTCAGGAAGTCGTCTTCTTATCGTTTTACATCTAAAATTTTCACCTAAAATACCTGCTAACTTTTCTTGCCACCATGGAAGTCTATATTCCCATGTTCCTATTGTTTCACCAATATCCTTTTGAATTTTACTATTCGTTAAATCATTCATAGAAAGATTATGCTTCACCATAAGTCTTTGAGCCATCAGAAGGGCAGTCTGTCCCTCTTCATCGTTTGGTGCATCGTAAGCTAACTCTAAAAGATTCTGTATCTTCTCAATTATTTTATTATCCATATCAATCCAAATTTTTATACTTTCTAGGCAAACAACTAGCGTAATGTTCTGAATCATTGACCTTTGCATTATAAAAAATCATATTATTCCCAATAATTTCTTGCCATTTAGGAATCTCCTCACGATAAATGCGATTAAGTCCATAAAAGTTCCTTACAATAAATCTAACTGCTCCAATATGATCTCCTAAACCAACTACACACAACACATCATGTTCCATATCATATACCCAATGACTTTTTGAATTTGTCAGTATTTCCCAAGCAAATTCCCAATCTCTCTCAAGCCAATCATGCCCTGGTCTGTAATAAACTTTTGTCTGACAAGAGTCATCATTAAATCCATAAAAACAGTGACTACACAGCGTTCTATTTTTATCTACCCACCAGCAAGTACCATACTTTTCATTGATGCAAGGTGTAACCCAGTTGCAAGAACATCGTCTACAAATTCCAGTTTCCATACTTTACTCCTTCCTACACATATCCCATCAATTCTGGATTAAATTCTAGAGTCAACCACAGGGCTTCATCCTGAGTCAATTGGCTAGTTTGTCCCCAATTTCCATCTCCCGCCTTCTGGAGTAAGGATATGTACCAAGGTTAATTCTAGGACGTAATTCATGAATAACGTCATCTTTCATAACTCTCCAGAGAAGACTAGAAGGTCTATAGTAATAGCCGTCTCCAAGCCAAACTCTATTGAGTTCATCGTATACAGATACTTTTTCATCAGAATTTCCTTCAGGGATACAATCAACTATATTTTCATTCTTATCAAGATCTATTACATCGAAAATTTCTAACGAATCAATATCCATAACAATTTCAATATTATCTGACATATTTTCCTCCCAAAATACAAAAAAGAACTAACGGATTTTTCCGTTAGTTCAATATTTTCTATTTATCTCAAAACACTAGACACTTACACAACAGAATTCCTAAAAAAATCGCAACTAAACCACCTAGGTAGGTCAAAGCCAGGTAAGAATAAAAGACCCTCTTATCACTTAGCAGTCTTTGAAGTTCGTCATTCAAGGTCGAAAAAGTTGTCAAACCACCACAAAATCCTGTTGCTAGAATAGCATAGACTTCCTTGGATTCCACATGATTATAGAATAATCCAATCAAAAAACAACCTAGAAGATTGGCTATGAGCGTTCCGAGTGGCAATTTAGAAGCTTGATTATAGCGGGAAAATAAATACCGTACTATAGCTCCCAAGCCACAAGCAATTGCAAGATAAACGATTACCATTTCTTCCTCCCCAAATAGTAAGCTAAAAGCAGGCCTCCACCGATACTCAAAAGCAAATACAGGACCAAACTAAGATAACGCCCTGTATCAAGCAGTTTCACAGCATCAAGCATGAGACTGGAAAAGGTTGTTAAACCTCCACAAAAGCCCGTCCCTAGTCCTAAAATAACACCTTTACTAGTTCCCTTATAGACCAGATAGCCCTTTACAAGATAAACCAAGCAGAAAATGCCTAGATAGTTAACAAGAAGGGTGCCCCAAGGGAAATCTGGACTGGCTGGTAACCAAGTAGAAACAAGGTAGCGCACAAGTCCGCCCAACATAGCAGCTAGAAAAATCCCTAGCGGAAAAAATTGTTCTTTTTTCATTTGATATTTTTATCCTGATAATCACGCGAACGTTTGAGTATGTCCGAAAAAGTCGCGACAATAGTCTCCTGATAACGCTTGTCCTCTACACGATTTCTGACCTTTTCAAAAATAACTGCTTCTCTCTTGGTATCTAAAATCGGTTTATCCGAAGCCTTCTTATAAGCTACAACCCCTTCAACTAAATGCATTCGTTCTTCTAATAGTTTGACAATTTGGTCGTCGATTTGATCAATTTCTTGACGAATGATATCTAAATCCATACAATCTCCTCCTTTATTTGAATTATTGTATCAAAAAGCCACTAAATAGGCTAGTAAAATCCCAACTCACGATAAGAAAAATGCACTGATTGATTGCATCAGCGCACGTTTGTTTATGCTTATCCTACTTTAGCAGCCAATTCTTCTGCGAATTGTTCCAAGCGTTCAATGTCTTCTTCTTCGGCAGAAAGATCAACTTTGACACACTCTGAACCTTTTTCTGCCCCTGTTGACACAAAAACACGGTCAAAGTCATCAACAGCCTTACAGAATTCATCGTAGAAGGTATCTCCTGAGCCGACCACTCCGTAGATTTTACCATTCAAGTTGAGGTCTGCTAGGTCTTCGTAGAAGTCCATCATCTCATCTGGCAATTCTCCATCACCATAAGTATAGGTCGCAACGATAGCGATGTCTGCCTCCAAGAAGTCGGAAGCGTCAACAGTTGTACATTCATCAACATCGACATCCAAGCCCAAGTCACGTAATTTGTCTGCTACAATATCTGCAATTTCTTCGGTATTACCGGTCATACTGGCAAATACAATTTTTGCTAATGCCATATCATCCTCCTCAATTTATCTTTCTCCATTATATCACATCTTTTTCATTTTAAAAATAAAAATTCTTGTGCTACAATGAAATGAGAAAGAATTGAGGTTATTTATGGATATTTGCCATCAAATTTTATCAAAAATTAAAGAATACGATACGATTATCATTCATCGTCATATGAAACCAGACCCTGATGCCTTGGGAAGTCAGGTGGGATTGAAAGCTCTTCTCAAACATCATTTCCCAGAAAAAACCATCAAAGCCGTTGGTTTTGATGAACCAACTCTTACTTGGATGGCTGAAATGGATCTTGTTCAAGATAGTGCCTACCAAGGTGCCCTTGTCATCGTCTGTGATACGGCGAATACTGCTCGTATCGATGATAAGCGCTATAGTCAAGGTGATTTTCTCATTAAAATTGACCACCATCCAAATGATGATGTATACGGTGACCTATCTTGGGTGGATACTGGTTCAAGTAGCGCTAGTGAGATGATTACCCTATTTGCCCAAACAACCCAACTGCCCTTGTCAGATCGCGCTGCTGAGTTGCTCTTTGCAGGAATTATTGGTGATACAGGTCGCTTCCTTTATCCTTCTACAACTGCACGGACTCTTCGCCTTGCTGCCTATCTGAGAGAACAAAACTTTGACTTTGCGGCTCTCACTCGCAGAATGGACACTATGAGCTACAAAATTGCGAAACTTCAAGGCTACATCTACGACCATCTGGAAGTGGATGACAATGGTGCCGCTCGCGTTATCCTGAGTCAAGAAATCTTGAAACAATTCAATGTGACCGATGCTGAAACTGCAGCCATTGTCGGTGCACCTGGACGCATTGACAGTGTGAATCTTTGGGGAATTTTTGTGGAGCAGGCTGATGGCCACTACCGTGTTCGCTTACGCAGTAAAATCCATCCTATCAATGAAATTGCCAAGGAACATGATGGTGGAGGCCACCCTCTCGCAAGTGGTGCCAATTCCTATAGTCTAGAAGAAAACGAAGTCATCTACCAAAAGTTAAAAAACTTGCTTAAAAACTAATAAAATACTTGCCAAACTTTTCAGAATCTGATAGACTAGTATGGTAACAATCTATGGCTCGCAAAGAGACCATGGCAGAAAGGAAATATTGCAAAATGAAAAAAGATATCCATCCAGAATATCGCCCAGTTGTCTTCATGGACACAACTACTGGTTACCAATTCCTTAGCGGTTCAACAAAACGCTCTAACGAAACAGTTGAGTTCGAAGGCGAAACTTACCCATTGATCCGTGTGGAAATTTCATCAGACTCACACCCATTCTACACTGGACGTCAAAAGTTCACTCAAGCAGATGGACGCGTGGATCGTTTCAACAAAAAATACGGTCTCAAATAATGATAAAAAAGAACAGTTTCGACTGTTCTTTTTTGTTTCTTGAAATCAACTGCTGTTTTTATGTTCCAAACTCAAAAAACTTTGCACTCTAGCTAGCCACACGATGCTTTCTAGAGAACAAAGTTTTTTATTAGAGCAGATTTACTCTTCCTTATCTTGATTTTCAGTTCCTTTAACTGCTTTTTTAAATTCAGATAGCATTTTACCGATTGACTCGCCTAATTCAGGCAATCGTTTTGGTCCGAAGATTAAGAGAGCTCCTAAAACGATAATAATCAATCCTGGTGCTCCGATATCACGTAAGATTCCCATTTCTCTCTCCTTTCTGCTTGCGTTTCATAATGTATTTGCTGATAGCAATACTTAATTCATAGAGTAAAATCAAGGGGGTAGTCATTGCCAAATCGCTGACAAAGTCAGCTGGTGTCAAGATGACTGCGAGTACCAATAAGATAAAATAAGCATATCGGCGATAAGCAATCAATAATTCTGGTCCAATGAGTCCAATCGACGTCAAAAAGGCAATGATAACCGGCAATTCAAAAATCAGAGCCAAGGGCAAGGTCGTTTGAAAAACAAAGGACAGATAATTTTGGGCTGTTAACTGCGTTTCAAATAGTCCTTCTCCTAGCCCTAATAAAACCTGAAGTAAGGCTGGTGTTACAAAGTAAAAACCAAAAGCCAGTCCAACTAGAAAACAAAGGAAACTAGCTGGAATATAAGCAAAAATAGCTCTAGCTTCTTCCTTCTTTAAACCAGGTTTAATGAAAGACCAAATATGATACACCGTGTAAGGTAGGGTGATAGTAAAGGCCATCAGACTAGCTAAGCGTATGTAAATCCATAAAATATCATTTGGCCCTAAAACAATCAACTTTTGCTGAAAAGATTGGGTCACATACTGGTAAATCTGGTCTGCGAAAAGTAAGGAGACACAGAATACCAAAAAGAAACAAATGACCACTGCCAATAATCTCTTTCTAAACTCTACCAGATGTTCAACGATTGTCAATTCTTTTCTATCCATCGTATTCTTCACCCTGTCTGAAAGTGACAATCAAGACAATAATAATAAAGATTAGCTGACTGATTAAACCTTCCCAACTTGGGTAAATTCCAAGCAGGTCGATTGTTGGAAATCCTGTCAGCAAGTGATTTGGTGCCATATTGGTCAACTGAAGAGCGTGGACACTAACCCCCAGCATCTTGAAAGCCAGAGCATAAATCATCCAAGTCAGGATAAAGAAGACCTTATGTGGCAGGAAGAATTGACTGGCCTTATTCATCATGATTGCAATAATTACCAGAACCAGCAAGGCAAGTGAAATTCCCAAGACAAATTCAAAACTGGAAATCCTTGGTAAAATTCCAACGTAAAAGAGAATGGTTTCTGCTCCCTCACGGAAAACAGCTAGGAAACTGAGGGCAAACATGGAAATAAAGGAACCTGTCTTGGTCACCGTTTCCATTTGTGACTCCATAAAGGTATTCCATTTTTTGACTGAGGATTTGCTGTGAAGCCAGATTCCAATCAAAATCATCATAGCTACTGCAAAAATCCCCACTGCTCCTTCGATGATTTCACGATTGGATCCTGATGTCACTGCTGGAAAAGCAATTTGCAGGATGAAAGCAATAACCAGACTTGCCATGATTCCTGTGATAGCACCACCATAAACCCACTTGAGCCCTTTACGAAGCTTGGCTGCTTTCAAGGTCGTTACCAAGGCCATAACGATTAAGAGGGCCTCTACTCCTTCTCTTAGGAGAATCAGCATAGCATCAAAGGCATTGTAACGTGCACTGGTATCAATTTGTGATAAATCTGCAATCAGTTTTTCTAATTTTTCTTGGTATTCCTTTTCACTTTCCTTGACCATAATCACAGGGCTTTCACTTTCCACTCGAGTATAGAGGGAAGGATTGGTCGTGCTAACAGAACCTTCAATTGTTGGCCAGATAGTGATGAATTCCTTCATACTAGCGGCTCCTGATGCTTGATCACCAGCTTGAAATTGTTCCAAAGCCTTCTTCAAAAGGGCAATGCCGTCTTTGAGAGTCAAATCCGAAGATGTTGCTGCTATTTCTTTTCCAGTTACAAAATCATCAATAGCCTTTTTTAAGTTCTCAAAGGAAGTCTGGATTGAGTTGAAATCTGTAGGCTCGATTTCCATACTACTACGCAAGAAAGAAATAGCTGTTTCAACACGGCCATAATGGGCTGTACTATTGTCACGAACCACACTTTCATTGATGGTCCAAGTGGAATTCATTTTCTTAAAGGCTTCTCGAACCTTTTCCAAATCTTTGGAGGCAATGGCTTGTTCCAAGGCTTCAAAACGAGGACTTAGACGGTTTACCAACTTTTCCTTTTCCGCATCTAGGTCAACAGGATTTTGTTCTTTTTCAAAGGCTAATAGGGCTGCAGAAAGTTCGGTTAGTTTGTCTTCAGTAATCTCGCCTGATTGAGCTAACTTTTCCTTAACAACCTTACCAGCCTCAGAATTGCTGTCTTCTACTCTTTCAAAGTCTGTTGCCATCTCCTGAACGAGTTTCTGGGCTTCAGACTGATTCCCATTTTTGACCGCTTTAGAAGCATCTGTGATTTTTACAAAGTAAGAACTCAAGCTTTCTTGGGCACCTACTGGGGAAAGAATTAAAAATGACAAAGATAAAACTAGTAACCAGCCTTTAGCCTTCCAATAATTTCTGACCAATGTAGCCTCCTTTCTCCACACCACCAAAGCAAGCAAAGAGCCCACTACCTATGTGAGTGATGTATTCATTCATCTTATCAGTAGCACCTAGATTGGTTTGAACCTTGACAAAGTTATCAGGATCCTTCTGGAAAGAAATAAAGAGCAAGCCCGTATCAAACTGACCAGTTTTTTCATCAATCCCATCTGAGTAAGAGTAAGAACGACGCAAAAGTGGTTTCTCCACTTCCTTGGCCAAACGGACATGCGAATCATCAGGTAAGAGACTCAAATCCACTTCATCAAACTCATTTTTCTTACCAAAGGGGGCACCACTTTCCTTGTAACGACCAAAGGTATTTTCTTGTTCTTCAAGACTAGTGCGGTCCCAGGTCTCTAAAAACATCTGAATCCGACGGACTGCCATATAAGATCCATTTTCCATCCAGTCCTTACTATCAGCCCAGATAACGCGGTCAAAGTCTTGCTCCTTGCTTGGATTTGCTGTTCCATCCTTAAAACCAAAGAGATTACGTGGAGTCTCCATTCGATCTCCGATAGCTGCAAATCCAGACTGACTCCAACGAAGGGTCACCGCATTTCTTCCCTTACGGATAAGATTGCGAATAGCGTGAAAGGCAACTTGCTCATCATCGGCACAAGCCTGAATCACAATATCTCCACCAGTATATTTTTCACGCAATTGCTCTTTAGGAAAAGGCGGTAAATCCCTAAACAGTTGTGGACGCTTGTTTTCCAAGTTCATCTTTTTCAAGAAACTCGCAGAAACACCAAAAGTTAGCGTCAAACGATGAGGATTGAGCCCGACTGTTTCACCAGTATCGCTCGGAGGCAAGAGAGCATTCTGGCCATCTTTTTTGACCAATTCCCCCTCGACCAACTTGGCACTATAATCCGTCCAATCCTTGAACAACTGAATAATCTTATCCTTATCCGTCGTATGCAAGTCCAAGACAACAAAATAGATATTTTTTTGCATGGGCGTACTAATCCCTGCTTGATGCTTGCCATAAAAAGCAATTTTTTCATTTCCGTACGAGATTTTTTCCTGACTTCCTAGCTTAGGTGCGAAAAAAGCAGAAGCACCAGAGAGTCCTAGCGCTAAACCAGCCCCTCCAATCCCTGCTTTTTTTAGAAATTCTCGACGGTCCATTTTCTTTTCAAAAAACTTTTCGTCTTTTTCAGTCATGACTCTTATTCTCCACTAAGAAATTTACCCATTTGTGATAAAGGTTCACCAAGTTTTGTCACAGCTTCTGACAATTCTTTGGTATCTTCTTTTGTCAAATCAGTATAGAGCTTGTAGTGTTCCTTATCTGTCATGTGTTTGTCCAACAAGCTATTGACAGACTTGAAATCTGCTTCCAATTCTTTAACTAGATTAGCGTCTGATTTTTCAAGTAAAGGTTTAAAGAGTTGGAAAATCTTATCAGCTCCCTCAATATTGGCACGGAAGTCATACAAGTCTGTATGAGAATAAATTTCCTCTTCACCTGTAATCTTGCTTGTCGCTACTTCGTTAAGCAAGTCAACTGCTCCATTCAGCATAACCTTGTAGTCCACATCAACAGTTGCAATCTTGGCTTTCAATTCCTTGATATCATTTACCAACTGATCGCCGTAGCTTTCAGTTCCTTTAGTTGTATTGTCTTCCCAAAGGATACGCTCAATACGGTGGAAACCTGACCAACCTTCTTCTGTCTTGTTTTCGTCCATGTAGTCTGCCAAACGGAAGTCAATCTTGACATCTGACTCACCAAAACTTTCGGCAATTGGTTCTGAACGCTCATAAGACATACGAATCAATGGATAGACCTTCTTGGCTTCTTCTAACTTACCTTCTTTCAACAGTTTGACAAAGCCTTCCGTATCTGTCAAAAGTTTATCGATTTGCTCTTGCACAAAAGTCTTATAGTCAGCTGTGGCCTTATCAAGCATTTTTTGCTTATCTTCAGACAAGGCTGTCACCTTAGACGAATCGGTTGTATCTGCTGATTTTTCAAACCTAACAGCACAAGCTGTCAATAGCAAGGCTGAGGATAAAAGGACAAAACCTAGTTTTTTCATTGTTTACTCCTATTAGTTCAGGAAACCTGAATTAATTTTACGTTTCATTATAACATGTTTTCACTCATTTTTCAATAAATTTTCAGACAATTTAATGTTAGTAGATTCATACTAACAATAGACTTTTAAACCCAAAATTGATAAAATAGGAAAGAAAATAAGATAAAAGGAAACTGTAAATCACCATGATGAACATGCAAAATATGATGCGTCAAGCACAAAAACTTCAAAAACAAATGGAACAAAGTCAAGCTGAGCTTGCTGCTATGCAATTTGTTGGCAAATCTGCTCAAGACCTTGTTCAAGCTACCTTAACTGGAGATAAGAAAGTTGTCAGTATTGACTTCAATCCAGCTGTCGTTGACCCGGAAGACCTTGAAACTCTTTCAGATATGACTGTTCAAGCCATCAACTCTGCTCTTGAACAAATTGATGAAACCACCAAGAAAAAACTGGGTGCTTTCGCTGGGAAATTGCCATTCTAATCAAAAAGGCTCTATAATATTTATAGTGGGTAAATCCCTTATAGATATTATGGAGCCTATTTTGATGTAGAAAAAAGTTCCATAAAATCTATAGTGAAAAGCGACCAAGCCATCATTAGAAAGAATCCTATGGAACAATTACATTTTATCACAACTGCTTGATATTGAAAAATTTTTTCCCATACTAAGTCCTAAACGCTAAAATCATTCTTAATCTTTTTTACCATTTGTTATTATATTCCTAAATTCCGGCTAAAACAGTCCACCAGACTGTTCTACTTCAATACTTAAGGCGAATTGTAAATCATGCCCAACCATGAAGCAATTTAATCAAAGATTTCATTAGTACATGGTCATCAACCCCTACTAACAGCATAGCAGTAAACTATTGTATCGCCGACTTTTCGTATGTGCTTAACTACTAAAGAGATTATAGAGACACTCTTGAGTTGCTAATAAGAATGAAAGCACCACTATAATCTCTTACATTTTTTCTCCTAAAGTAAAGTTCTGCGTACTCATTGAGAAGAATCTAGAGCTAGCTAATCCTCGCTTTTAGACTTTTTAGAATCTTAATAAAGAAAGCATCTACTCCCTCTTCAATTACCTTATTCCAACGTAAAGTTAGGAGAGAATAATAATCTTATCCAATGCAATACCTTTGATTTTCGAAACTTTGACAACTGCAAAAAACAGACTTTCACAATTCGCAATATCAAAAAAAGAAAGGACAAAATTTGCCCTTTCTAGATCTTATCTTTGCTTCAATCCATTACAATGGATAAAGAACTCAATTTCTTATAGGTAAAGGAATTTGAAAACAGCTACTGCTGCAATTGCTGCTGCGATAGGTGCTACTACTGGTACCCAAGAATACCACCATTTTGAATCACCTTTGTGCTCACCAAGAACTGATTTTGGAAGGAAAGCATGAAGGAGACGTGGACCAAAGTCACGGGCTGGGTTCAAGGCAGGTCCTGTAGGTCCACCAAGTGATGTTACCAAGGCCATAACGAGGAAACCAAGTGCCAAATGAGCAATTCCAAGACCTGATGTCATAAATGGCGCTACTTGTTCTTTAGCTTGTTCAAGTGCTGCTGTTACTTGTTCTTGAGGAATTGTTTGACCTTGAGTAGTTGCTTGAGCAACTTGAGAATTGATAGCCGCTTGCGCTTTTGACACTAGTTCAGCACCAAAGAAGTGTTTAGTTAAACCAAGCGCTGCAAAGAAAAGGACAAATGAACCAACAAACTCGTTTACAAAACCATTAACAGTTGCTGCAAAGCGTGATTCTTTTGAACCATTATCCAAACTTGAAATTGTTGAGAAAGTACCCAAGATGTTGTTTGGATTTTCAGTTTTCAAGTAGTATGGGCGGTGTGTTGCCACAACCAAGGCTTGGCCAAAAATAGCACCCAAAACTTGTGCGACGATATAAGGCGCAACTTGTGCCCAAGGGAATAGACCGCTGACTGCAAGTCCAAGAGTGAAGGCTGGGTTGATGTGGTTTCCAGATACGTTACCAAACATCAAGGCAGGAATCATAACCCCCATACCGTAACCAACAGCGATAACGATCCAGCCACTTTGGTGACCTTTCGTACCTTTAAGTTCAACGTTGGCAACTGCACCATTTCCAAGAACGATCAAAAGAGCAGTGGCCAAAAATTCAGTGGCATATTTAATTGCCCATGTGAAATCCATTTGATAGATTCTCCTTAAAATTTTTTAGACAATCATTATTCTATCAATTTTTACATCTTTTAGCAACTACTTTCCTGAAAGATTATGACAGAAAACGGTTCTAAATCTTATAAACTAATCTTTGTTTTCAAGATATTCCCAATTCATTAGGTTATCTGCGCTAATCTGATTCTTTTATGTCAATTCCTTCTGATGCATGGTATAGGGAATAAGAAGTATCTTTCATCATTCACAAATAAAAACATAGTTTTATTCGCTACCATAACCTACATCGGCCACAATATATTTGAATAAGTATAGGGTTTGAATTGATTAGAGAACGGGTTTCAAAGTGCAAGTGTCTGTTGGATTAAGAAAAATATCAAAATAAAGAACATACTTGCTATTAGTAGCCCCTTAGACATTATATCCTGCCTTGAACTGACTACTTTATATATTGTATTACTTCGTCCTCACAACAATATATCAAAAGTCAAAAGCGTTTAGAAAAACTCTATATTAAATTGAAGTAAGATATGAACAAACCGATTAGTAATACTCTTCGAAAATCAAATTAATTTCTAGAAATATTTTAGCAACCGAGGTGTACTATTATAGATTCATTCCGCTATATTTCATGAGAAAACGCATAATATCAAGTTTTTGGGGCACCTGATATCATGCGTTTTCTGTTCTTAAAATATTTTTTCTCAGTCTCTTTTTGTTACAAGTTCATCTTCAAAGTCCTTGATTTTGGGTAAATCTAAAATCAAATTTTACCCAACTGATCCTTCCATTTCGTAGCTAATCAAGCGGTTAAGCTCAACGGCATATTCCATTGGAAGCTCTTTTGTGAAAGGCTCTACAAATCCCATGACAATCATCTCAGTTGCCTCAGACTCTGATAAACCACGGCTCATGAGGTAATAGAGTTGTTCTTCTGAAATCTTAGAGACCTTAGCTTCGTGTTCCAAAGCAACTTGCGAGTTATGAATTTCATTAAATGGAATAGTATCTGATGCTGACAAGTCATCCATGATAATGGTATCACATTCAATGTGGGAAACAGATTTCTTAGAGTTCTTGTTAAAGGTGACCTGTCCACGGTAGTCAACCTTTCCTCCGCCTTTAGCGATGGATTTAGACACAATAGACGAGCTAGTATGTGGAGCATTGTGGATCATCTTAGCACCCGTGTCTTGGTGTTGTCCAGCATTAGCAAAGGCGATAGAGAGCATAGTACCACGCGCCCCTTCTCCATCAAGGTAAACAGATGGGTATTTCATAGTTGTTTTAGCACCCAAGTTTCCATCAATCCACTCAACAGTGGCATCCTTTTGAGCCTTAGCACGCTTTGTCACCAAGTTATAGACGTTATCAGACCAGTTTTGGATGGTTGTATAACGCATATAAGCACCATCCAAGGCAAAGATTTCTACGATGGCAGCATGCAAACTGTTACTTGAATAAGTTGGCGCTGTACATCCTTCAACGTAGTGGACACTTGCTCCCTCATCAACGATAATCAAGGTACGTTCAAACTGACCTGTATTCTCGTTGTTGATACGGAAGTAAGTTTGAAGTGGAATATCTACCTTGACCCCTTTTGGTACGTAGATAAAGGTTCCACCAGACCATACTGCTGAGTTAAGGGCAGCCAATTTGTTATCTGTTGGCGGTACCAACTTAGCAAAGTATTGTTTAAACAAGTCTGGGTATTCCTTGAGGGCAGAATCCGTATCTGTAAAGATAATCCCCAATTTCTGGAACTCTTCCTTCATGTTGTGGTAAACCACTTCTGACTCGTACTGGGCAGAGGCACCAGCTAGGTAAGCACGCTCAGCTTCTGGAATCCCAATTCGTTCAAAGGTTTCTTTAATCTTTTCAGGAACGTCATCCCATGAACGAGCTGGTTTATCAGATGGTTTTTGGTAATAAATCAGGTCATCAAAGTCAATCTCTGACAAGTCTGCTCCCCAAGTTTGCATGGGCATTTTTTTAAAGGTTTCATAAGACTTCAAACGGAATTCTAACATCCACTCAGGTTCTCCCTTAGCAGCTGATAATTCACGAATGACATCTTCATTCAATCCTTTTCCTGTCGATAGGACAGGCTCTACATCATCATGGAAACCAAATTTATATTCACCAAGGTCAATTGGTTTTGGTTCTACTCTTTCTTCAGCCATAATATCCTTTCTTTCATTCTTCATTTCTACTGATTCATAAGACAAAAAAACTTGTCTTATTGTTTTTCTTGATTTTCAATTGTTTTCTTAAGGGCATTCCAAGCTAGAGTTGCACACTTGATCCGTTGAGGGAATTTGGCAACACCTGACAAGAAAGCAGCATCGCCAAGACTATCTTGTCTGTTATCTTTTTGCCCTTGAACCATTTCAGAAAAAATAGTCGCAAGTTCTAAGATTTCTTGCTTTGTCTTACCCAAAACGGCATCTGTCATCATGCTCGCAGAGGCAGTCGAGATGGTACAACCTGAGTTTAGAAAAGCGATATCCTCCAAGCGGTCATCTGCATCAAACTTGACGGAGAGATTGATAACATCTCCACAGGTCGGATTGTTGAGACTAATTTGTTCAGCGTCTTCTAACTTCCCTTGGTGATGTGGATTTTTCGAATGGTCTGCTACCACTGCCATATAAAGGCTATCTAGTTTAGAAAGTGCCATTGAAAAACTCCTTTGTCTTTTGTAAGGCATCGACTAGCTTGTCGCAATCTGCCTTGGTATTGTAGATATAAAAACTTGCACGAGCTGTTGCTGGGACATCCAAATACTGGAGCAAGGGTTGAGCGCAATGGTGACCTGCTCGAACAGCCACTCCTTCATAATCCAAAGCAGTCGCAAGGTCGTGAGGATGAAGGTCGCCTAGGTTAAAGGCAATCACACCCGAACGTTGAGCCAAGTCCTGCGAACCATAAATAGTCAATCCTTCAATAGCTTGCAGTTTTGGATAGACATAGGCGATTAATTCTTGTTCATGGGTTTCAATTGCATCCATACCAATCGTTTCCAGGTAATCCACGGCAGCTGCAAGTCCAATAGCACCTGCCATATTTGGCGTTCCAGCCTCAAATTTCCAAGGCAATTCCTTCCAACTAGCAGATTGCTCATAGACAAAATCAATCATCTCACCACCAAATTCAACTGGTGACATTTTCTCAAGATGATTTTCTTTGCCATAAAGAACACCGATACCAGTTGGACCAGCCATCTTGTGACCTGAAAAGGTAAAGAAGTCCACATCCAAGTCCTGAACATCAATCTTCATGTGAGGTGTAGATTGAGCACCATCCACCACCATGATAGCTCCAACTTGGTGGGCCAATTGAGTGATTTCTTTGATTGGATTGACCACACCAAGAACATTTGAAGCGTGAGCTAACGAAACAAACTTGACTCTATCAGTCAATTTAGCTCGCAAGTCATCCATATCCAGAGCTCCATTCTTGAGATAGACATAGACAAGCTCTGCCCCAGTCTTACGGCAAGCTTCTTGCCAAGGAATGATATTGGAATGATGTTCCATGACAGAAATCAAAACTTTGTCTCCCTCAGTCAAGACTTCCTCTGCAAAGCGCGCCACCCAGTTCAGGCTTGTTGTCGTTCCTCTAGTAAAGAGAACTTCCTTTGTAGACCCTGCATTGATAAACTTACGAATGGTTTCACGAGCGGCCTCATAAGAAGCTGTCGCCCTTTCAGCCAAGGTATGAACACCTCGGTGAACATTGGCATTATCCTGTTCATAGTAGCGGTTAATCGTCTCCAGAACTGCTAGTGGTTTTTGTGTCGTCGCAGCATTGTCCAAATAGACCAATTGTTCATCGTTGACAATCTGGTCTAAAATTGGAAAATCCTTGCGAATAGCTTCTACATCTAACATAGGCTACCCCTTAGCGTTTTGACAATTTTTCTTCGATAGTCGCAATCATTTCATCACGAACTTCCTTGACTGGAATCTCCACTATAACAGATCCAAGGAAACCACGGACAACCAAACGTTCTGCAGTTGCCTTATCCAAGCCACGGCTCATGAGGTAGTACATGTCTTCTGGATCTACCTGACCGATAGAAGCTGCGTGCCCTGCAGTTACGTCATTTTCATCAATCAAAAGAATTGGATTGGCATCTGAACGAGCTTGGTCTGAAAGCATGAGAACACGACTTTCTTGTTGCGCATCTGCTCCTTTAGCACCTTTGATGATGTGGCCAATACCATTGAAAGTCAAAGTTGCTTTTTCAAGAATAACCCCATGTTGCAGGATATTTCCGATTGAGTTGCAACCATAGTTAGTTACTCGGGTATCAATCCCTTGTACCTGACGGCCACTTGAAAGAGCTACTACTTTAAGATCTGCATGGCTACCATTACCAATCAAGTCACTATCAAAATCAGCAACGACATTTCCTTCGTTCATGACACCGATTGCCCAGTCAATACTTGCATCGTTGCCTAATTTACCACGACGGCTAATGTAGGCAGTGACGTTTTCACCTAGACGGTCAATAGCCGCAAACTTCACTTGCGCACCAGAACGAGCAATCACTTCAACTGTGATATTGGCAGTTGCTTTTGCACTACCTCCACCTCGTGACTCTAGACGTTCAAGATAACTAATCTTAGAATTTTTACCAGCGATAATCATAATATGCTTGTTAAGCGGCACATCGCTATCGCTGTCTTGGTAGAAAACGCCTTCGATTGGTTCTGTGATTTCTACGTTATCTGGAATGTAGAGAACAGCACCACTATTGAAATAAGCTGTATGATAGGCTGCCAGCTTGTCATCGTCATACTTAACAGATGACATGAAGAATTCTTCAATAAGCTCTGGAATCTCTTCTAAAGCTGAGTGGAAGTCTGTAAAGACAACACCCTGTTCAGCTAACTCAACTGGAGTTTGCTCAAAAACAGTTTGAGTTCCTACTTGGACCAACTTCAAGTGGTTATCTAGAGCTGTGAAATCTGGAACATTTGCTGATGGTTCACTTTCTGTAATCGTTCCATCACCCAGATTCCAACGGTGGAATTTGACACGCTCAATGACTGGTAATTCTAGGCTCTCAATCTTATCAAAAGCTTTTTGACGGAGGTCAGCCAACCAGCTTGGTTCAGCGTGCATTTCTGAAAAAAGTTTAATATTTTCTTTAGTCATTTACTTCTCCTAAAAGATACGAGGGAATTACAATTCTTCCTTGTAGTCGTAGCCAAGTTCTTCAGCTAGTTTTGCGTATCCTTCACGTTCCAAACGCGCAGCCAATTCTGGACCACCAGAAAGGACAACACGACCTTCCATCATCACGTGTACCACATCAGGTGTGATGTAGTTCAAAAGACGTTGGTAGTGAGTGATAATCATAGCACCAAAACCTTCACCACGCATGGCATTAACACCTTTCGATACGACTTTAAGAGCGTCAATATCAAGACCAGAGTCAATCTCATCCAAAAGGGCAAATGTTGGTTCCAACATCAAAAGTTGAAGAATTTCATTACGTTTTTTCTCACCACCAGAGAAACCTTCGTTGAGGTAACGCTCTGCCATTTCTTCTTTCATGTTGAGCAGTTCCATCTTCTCGTCTAGTTTAGTAATAAACTCACGAACTGAAATCTTCTCATCATCTTCTTTACCAGCATTCATGGCTGCACGAAGAAACTCAGCATTGGTAATTCCAGGAATTTCAGATGGGTATTGCATAGCAAGGAAAAGTCCCATACGCGCACGCTCGTCCACTTCCAATTCAAGAATGTTTACTCCATCAAACAAGACTTCACCTTTGGTAACTTCATAGTTTGGATTTCCCATGATAGCGGCAGAAAGAGTCGATTTACCCGTACCATTTGGCCCCATGATAGCGGCGATTTCGCCTGTTTTCAGGGTCAGGTTAACCCCTTTTAAAATTTCTTTTCCTTCAATCTCAACGTGAAGATCTTTGATCTCTAATACTGACATGATAGTTCCTTTCTTTTTCAAGACCTTTACAGTGCTTACTAGAAACATACTTGATTTCCCTAGAAAATACGTTAATACTCACTGAAAATCAAAGAGCAAACTAGAAAGCTAGCCGCAGGTTGCTCAAAGCACCGCTTTGAGGTTGCAGATAAAGCTGATGTGGTTTGAAGAGATTTTCGAAGAGTATAAAAGGTCAATAAATATACTTTTATAGTATAACAAAAAAAAGCCTAAAAGGCTTTGATTTTGTCTAGAAGCTGAGGACTAGTCTTTTCCTTTTAAATGTTGGTCAATAACATCTACAATCTTGCCCATCAAGTAACTAACTCTAAAGTTTCTAAATAGTAAAATAGCCCAAAAGGCTGCCATAATATAGCGACCAGTCATCCAGGCTTCATTAAAAAAATAGGTCTCAGCAGCTGTAAACAGCGCGATGATAATAAATTGTTGTCTATTCATAAACTTATTGTATCATGAAATCTTTCTTTAGTCTTCCTCTACCTTCACTTTATCAGCTAAAAATTCAAATCCTTCTGGTATCAAACTTTCTTCTGCTTCTTTTTCAACTTGAGAAGATTTAGATTTAGCTGAAAAGGCTGCGCGAACTTCTTTCCATTCCTCCATGGAAATGGCTAAAATCTCAGGTGAAAAACCTGCTGCCTGACTGAGGATGTTGCCAAACATGGTGTTAAGATTGTCTCGTTTCATGGTTTGACCAGCATTGAAGTTAGACTCAAAAGCAAGAATGGCATGGTGTTCATTGGCCGCAACCGGTTGAGATCCAACTAACAGAGCCTTATCAGGCCCTCCAAGACTTTCAATTACCTCTCCCCAGGCATTTTGTAAACGAATCAGATTTTGACGTGCTAAATCAGGATTTTCAACAGCCTCTTGTAAGATAGATTGAACTTTATTGCGATCCACACGATAGATTGTCTTACTTGCTGCTGGGCGACTAGGGGCTGGACTAGTTGGCTTGGGTACAGCTCCCACATTTGCGAGTTCTTGTTTGAGACGTAGCACTTCCTGTCTCAGCGAATCAATTTCATGTTCAACCGCCCCAGAAAGAGCTGGTTCAGGCTTAATATCCGCCAAACGGATGGTCATCATCTCAGCATAAATCTTGGGCTGCAAACTAGACTTAATATCTGCTAAACTCACTGTCGCTAAGCGAATCATTTCAAACAGATTTTCCTGAGGAAGTGCCAAATTCTCAACAAAGACTGCACTATGGTGAGTGTTTTCACCACCTGTTTGAACAATTAACAAGTCTCTTAAATAGTGTAAAAGGTCGGTCACAAAACGAGTCATGCTCTTACCATTCTCAAAAAGAAGATTCAAGCAAGACAAAGCCTTGGGAACATCCTGTTGAGACAAGGCGGCCACATAATCATCCAAGGCTGATAGGCTAATGGTGCCAGTAATTTCTTCAGAGATGGCAGTCGTCAATTCATTTCCTTGTGTCAAACTCAGGGCTTGATCCAAAATTGACAAGGCATCCCGCATCCCACCTTCAGCCCGTCTGGCAATGATTTCCACAGCCTCTGGTTCAGAACTGATATTTTCTTTTTCTAAGATATAGTGGATATGTTCCTTAATATCCTGTGTCTTAATTGATTTAAATTCAAAACGTTGTACACGAGATAGAATAGTGGCAGGAATCTTGTGCAATTCAGTAGTGGCCAAAATAAAGACCACATTCTGTGTTGGCTCTTCCAGAGTCTTTAGGAGGGCATTGAAAGCCCCTGTAGACAGCATGTGAACCTCATCTATGATATAAACCTTATAGCGAGCAAGGCTAGGGGCATAGGTAGATTTATCACGAATTTCACGAATTTCATCTACCCCATTATTAGAGGCCGCATCCATTTCAATGACATCTTCTAAACTACCGTCCGTCACTGCCTGACAAATATAACAGTTATTACAAGGTTCACCACCAACTTTATTTGGACAGTTCATAGCTTTGGCAAAAATCTTAGCTACACTGGTTTTTCCTGTTCCACGAGGACCTGAAAAAAGATAGGCATGACTTATTTTCTCTTGCTCCACTGCTTGTTTAAGAGTCTTAGCCACAACTTCTTGACCAACCAACTGGGAGAAATTTTGACTTCTATATTTTCGATAAAGTGCTTGATACATTAGGCTTTCTCCCCAAACATTGTAAAGTCCCATTCTGTCTTTTCAAGCAAAATAGCGACAAATTGTTCCAAATAATCTCGATCCAGATCATCATAATCATCAATCTCTGAAGAATCCAGATCCAGAACTCCAAGTAGTTGACCATTCTTTATCATGGGCACCACAATTTCACTTTTAGCCCGACTATCACAAGAAATATAGTTGGGATAAGTCGTCACATCTCCAACCAGAACAGTTTCCTGAAAGTGAGCTGCCTCCCCACAAACACCCTTGCCTAGTGCAATACGGATGCAGGAAACACCGCCTTGGAAGGGACCTAAAATCAATTCCTCTCCATCGAACAGATAAAAGCCTGAGAATACGGTATTAGGAAAGCGTGATTTTAGAAGAGCACTGGCGTTGGAAAGATTAGCCAAAACATTGGTTTCACCATCCAATAAAAAAGAGAGCTCTTCATTTAACATTTGATAACGTGATTGTTTTTCTGATTCTAACATAGAACTATTATATCAAAAAAGGCTTACAGACAAAAGAAAAATCCCTTGTTTAGGAAACAAAGGATTTTGTAAATTTTCAATTTGATTAAAGTTCGATATCACCGAACAAGTCAGCCATTGAGAATCCTGTTTGTGTTTCTGGAAGTTCGAAATCACGTTTTTCTTGACGTTTTGGACGACGTGGACGAGCAGCACGTTTTTCTTCTTTTTGTCCTTCTTCTTGAGCTGGACGCTCTTCAAGAGCTTTGATAGAAAGTGATACGCGCTCTGCATCTGCGTTAACTTCAAGAACTTTAACTTGAACTTCTTGACCAACTTTAAGAGCTTCTTTTGGATTTTCAATACGTTTGTGTGAAATTTGTGATACGTGAACAAGTCCATCGATACCTGGCAATACTTCAACAAATGCACCAAAGTCAGTCAAACGTTTAACTGTTCCTTCAACTACATCACCTTTAGCCAATTTTTGCTCAACGCCATCCCATGGTCCAGGTGTTGTTGCTTTAAGTGAAAGTGATACGCGTCCTTCTTCTTCGTTAAGATCAAGGATTTTCACTTCAATTTCTTCACCAACAGTTACAACTGATTTTGGTGAAACGTTACGTTCATGTGACAATTCAGTCAAGTGAACCAATCCGTCAACACCACCAAGGTCGATGAAAGCACCGAAGCTTGTGATACGTGCAACTTTACCAGTTACTACATCACCAACAGCCAATTTACCGAATACTTCAGCACGAGCTGCTGCTGTAGTTGCTTCAACAACTTCACGACGTGAAAGGATGAAGCGGTTTTCTTTAGCGTCAACTTCTTTGATTTTAGCATCAAATTCTTGACCTACAAAACGCTCAGTGTTACGTACGAAACGAGTATCCAGCATTGAAGCTGGGATAAATCCACGAACACCTTCAAATTCTACTGAAAGTCCACCTTTAACGGCACGAGTTCCTTTAACAGTAACAACTTCTTCTTCGCGACCAACAAGTTTGTCCCATGCTTTGCGAGCTTCAAGGCGTTTTTTAGATACAAGGTATGTAACTGTATCAGTATCTTTACCAACTACTTGACGAAGTACAAGAACATCCAATACTTCTCCTACTTTAACAAAGTCATTGATATCTGCATCGCGATCGTTTGTCAATTCGCGAAGAGTCAAGACACCTTCAACACCAGTTCCAGAGATTGCAACGTTAGCTTGAGTCGCATCAACTGTCAATACTTCAGCACTAACAACATCACCAGTCTCAACTTGGCTAACGCTATTTAGCAAATCTTCAAATTCGTTCATCTAAAAAATCCTCCAACAATCAAGTTTTTCTTAAACTTGACATACTTATAATTTTTTTCCTAAGCACCCGCAAGGACATGTTCATATCTTTCACGTCTTTCAATTATAAAAATAAAATACCCTAAGATATTTTGCTTTTTATCTTGATCATTACCTAAGAACTGGGGTAGCTGGATTCGAACCAACGCATGAGGGAGTCAAAGTCCCTTGCCTTACCGCTTGGCTATACCCCATTGATGAAATGGAGAGAGAGGGATTCGAACCCCCGAACCCGAAGGAGCGGATTTACAGTCCGCCGCGTTTAGCCTCTTCGCTATCTCTCCTACAATCAACATGGACTATTATATCATGAAAATTTCAAAAAAACAAGACTTATTTTGCTAAATTATAATTTTCAATCAAAATTTCCACAGCTTTTTCCAATTTTTTATAAAAACTATCAACATTCCCATTCTTTATGATGGCAAATTGTCCATCTAATTCGGCAATTTCTCCGATAACTTTTTTACCAATGGTTAAGGTATAGCCTTCAAAACTGTCTTTTCCTACATTAACTTTGGCATCTGCTACTTGAATTTCGATTTTTTTATCTTTCTTACTCATTTCTTACCTCTCTTCACTTTTTCTATTTTACAAGAAAATCCCAAAACTAGCAAGAAAAAACTCTATATCATTTTGAGTCTGATATAGAGTTTTCTGCTTTATTTAACGTGTTTTTCTAGTTCTTTTTGGTACTTACCGTTTGATTCCAATTTTTCTTTTTGCCATTTTTTCAGTGCTTCTTCATATTCTTTTGTCGTAACAATATCTTTTTGCAATTTCATTCCTTTAAAGATATATGGATCACCCTTAATACCAACTTGTGAGTATGGTTTTGAGAATGGTACTACATTACTTACAACCGGAGAACCACCAGATGAGGCTGTTGGCATCAATAATGAACTATCTGTCAACCAAGCTTGAGCCTTGGCATATTTTTCATAGCGCTCTTCAAGATTGGTAGTTTCTGAATCGGCATCATCCAATAATTTCTTATACTGGTCCAAACCAATCTTAGCTACGACATCCTTGTCTTTTCCTTTAGTGATACCTAGGTGTTTCATAGCAGAACCTGATTTAGGATCCATGATAGTTAAATAAGATGCTGGGTCTTGATAACTTGGAGCCCATCCTGTACTGTTCAAATCATAGTCTTTTTGAGAAGGAACACGCGCTTGTGAAGTGATTGTTTCCTTTTCATTATCTGTCATTTGAAGAACGTCGATGACAACATTTTCAGCACCAAGAGTTGATTCGATTGACTGTTTGAAAGAGTTACTTTGTTGAACGGCGATGGTATCTGTTTGTTCAACTGGAACATCCAAGTGAATTGGGAAAGTTACCCCTTTAGACTCTAAGTCTTTCTTAGCTTTTTCAAATGCTGCTTTAGCCTTGTCAGGGTTGTAGATAGAGTCCTTACCATCAACTAGCTCAACACCTTTCCATTGGTCACCATAGTTCACCAACTCTGCTTGAGCGATTTGACCAAAGTTCTTACCACCTGCTTGCACAAAGTTATCTGGAACGAGGCTGTTACGAATAATCTTGTCCGCACCGTCTTCACCATTTAGCTGGGCAGCATAAGAATGGCGGTTGAAGGCAAAGTTGATAGCCTGACGGAAGTCCTTATTAAGCATAGCTTCTTTTGTAGAAGTCTTTTGTTCCTCACTTGTTTTCGCAGTTTTATTATATGACTGACGATTTACGTTAAAGGTGAAGTAATAACTACTTGAGTCCTGTGGGCTATAAGTGATTTTATCTCCGTATTGTTCCAAAGTTGAAGCAAAGTTTGAGCTACTTGGGAAGAGACGGGCTGTCGTATAGGCACCTGAAGAGAAACTACGAATCAACGATTCCTGATCTGAACCATCGTAGTAGGTCAATTTAATCTTCTCGATTTTTACCTTTTCTTTATCCCAGTAATTTGGGTTTTTCTCGTATTCAATTAACGATTTAGATGTCAGGGTCTTCAAGAAATAAGGACCATTATAGAGAATCCCTGCTGGAGTAACTGCTCCATAATCTTTACCTGATGCCTTCAAAAACTCTTCATTTACAGGTAACATCGTTGCTGTGGTGACTTTAGAGTTCCAAAAGCTTTCAGGCTTGTTTAGGGTATATTCAACTGTGTAATCGTCCAAAGCTTTGACACCAACTGTAGAGAAATCATTCGTTTCACCAGTCATGTAAGAATCCAAACCCTTGATTGAATTTTGGATGAGAGAGACACCGTCTGACTTGCCATCAGCTACGTGTTTTAGTCCTGTCACAAAGTCATGGGCTGTTACTTCTGCGTATTCTTCACCTTCTGAAGTATACCATTTAACCCCTTTACGAAGTTTATAGGTATAGGTCAAACCATCTTTGGACACAGACCAATCCTCAGCCAAGGAAGGAATAACATTTCCGTACTGGTCGTTTTCCATCAAGCCATCAACCACGTTCCCGATGACATCTGTTGTAGATGTACGAGTCGCTATACTATAGTCCAAAGATGCTGGATCTACTGCATAGACATATGAAAATGTTGTCGGTGCATCTGCTTCTTTATCAGCTTTTCCACAAGCTACTAAAAAAGCTGTTGTGCTCAGGACCACTCCTGCTGTTAAGAGCCACTTTTTCGATTTCATAAAAATCTCCTTTTGTTTATTTTAATCTACTTTTACAATCCATCCTTCTGGCGCTTCAATATCACCAAACTGAATACCAGTCAATTCATCATAGAGTTTACGAGTCACAGGACCTACTTCTGTTTCACTATAGAATACATGGAAATCATCACCGTGTTGAATACCTCCAATTGGAGAAATAACCGCTGCTGTACCACAAGCACCTGCCTCTACAAAACGATCCAGGTTATCAATTGGAACATCCCCCTCAATAGGAGTTAAGCCCAAGCGATGTTCTGCCAAATAAAGCAAAGAATATTTGGTAATAGATGGCAAGATAGATGGACTCAATGGTGTTACAAATTCATTGTCAGCTGTAATTCCAAAGAAGTTAGCTGAACCGACTTCTTCAATCTTTGTATGAGTTGAAGGGTCTAGGTAGATAACATCTGAGAAATGGCGTGATTTAGCCAATTTCCCTGGCAAGAGACTGGCAGCATAGTTCCCACCAACCTTAGCCGCGCCTGTACCATTTGGAGCAGCACGGTCGTATTCATCCTGAATCAAGAAGTTAGTTGGAACCAAACCACCCTTAAAGTAATTCCCAACTGGCATAGCAAAGATGGTGAAAATGTATTCCTCCGCTGGTTTTACCCCGATAATATCTCCAACACCAATTAAAAGGGGACGAAGATAAAGGGTTCCACCTGTGCCATATGGTGGTACGTATTCTTCATTCGCGCGGACAACTGCCTTACAAGCTTCTACAAACATGTCTGTCGGAACTTGTGGCATCAAGAGACGGTCACAAGTACGTTGCAGGCGTTTAGCATTTTCATCAGGACGGAAAAGTTGAATACTACCATCCTTAGTACGATAAGCTTTCAATCCTTCAAATGCTTGTTGTCCATAGTGGAGACTTGGAGAAGACTCTGAAATATGCAAAGTTGCATCCTCTGTAAGCTCTCCCTGATTCCATTGTCCATTTTTAAAATGAGCAATATAGCGATAAGGTAATTTCATATAGGAGAAACCAAGATTCTCCCAATCAATCGTTACTGTCATATTCCACTCCTTATTCTAAAAACCTATTTCTTTTATTCTACACTATTTTTCTAAAATAGCAAGTATATTTTGTAATTTTCAGAAAATTTCTTCAATAACGAGAGTTCTTATTCTTGACGTTGTCCGAAATCTGCAATCATTTGCTCCATTTCTTGTCGACTTGGAGTTGTCAGCATGTAAAGGTAATCTCCTTGAAGTTCCGCAAAGGCCGCTGGCATGATTTTTTTAACCTTGAACTGCTGACTATATTTGGCAAGCAAGTCCTCCTCAGAATAGACATAGTGAGCATTTGCACGGCGAGAAGTAGCCAAACAATACTGAGGTTCAAAGTCTGACGCTGGGAACTCCTCTCCTGCGACAATAGCTGCATAGCCACGATAGAGATCCAAGGAATGAGCAAAATTATAAACATCAATGGTAAAACCACCTGCAGGGCGGTTATTGTACTCGATGGCAATGTAATCATCCCCTTCACGGAAGAACTCGATATGGAAGAACCGTTCTTTCATACCAAATTCCTTGACAATTGCTTCCCCATACTTGCATAGTTTGGGATCCATATCCTTGAGCACATAGTAGGAATTGTCCATCTTGTAAATCATGAGATCAAGCGGTGTATAGGCGTAGTCAAAGGTTGTTGAAAAGACAATTTTACCATCCTTGTCCACGATCCCGTCAAAAGTACAGATTTCGCTAGAGGTGACAAATTTTTCAAAGAAATAAACGGTTGAATGGTCCCACTCAGCCTTGAAGTGATTGATATCGTCTTCTGTCTCAAGCTTAAAGGTAGCCGCTGCTCCCACTCCATTATCAGGTTTTGCAATCATTGGAAGGCCAATTTCTTTCACAGCTTGATTAACATCTGCTTCCGTCTTGATAACAGCTCCAGGTACCACAGGAACACCTGCTTTTTTGAAAAGTTTCTTCATTTCAGACTTAAATTTAGTCTTTTTGAGATCCTCTGGTTTGGCACCAAAAACATTGAATTGTTCTCTGAGTGTTGCGTCTAGCTCAAGCCAGTATTCGTTATGGGACTCAATGCGGTCAATTGGACCATGCTTATAAAAGAGAAAAGCAGCTGCACGCTTGACTTCGTCTACATTTTCAAGATTATCTACACGGAAATACTCGGTCAAACTATTGCGCAAAGGTTCATCCAATTGCTCGTAAGGTTCTTGACCAATTCCCAAGACTGTGATACCTTTATTAGCTAACTCAATCGTAAACTGTTGAAAGTTTTGTGGATAGTAGGGAGAAATAACAAGGTAATTCATAGGTAACTCCTTTTATAAATACAGGTGTCCAAGAAAATAGGGCATTTGTTTACGCCACCATTCCCAGTCATGGGCGACATCATGTCCCCATTCTGCAAACCAGGCTGGGATTTGTTTCTGGTCAAAGGCTTCTTTGAGCTTGTAGAAAGATGGTAGACCGTCTTGTTCCCAGGCACCAAGACCCGTACAAAGCACAATCTCTGCCTGACGGTAACGATCAATAAACCAGACGTCGTTCTGATTCCAGATATAATCTACTGGCGAGTTTTGGTAAATAGGATCGTCATTGTAGTAATCGCCGACAAAGAAACGTGCATCGTAAACTCCACTAAGAGCAATTACTTTGGTAAAAACATCTGGATGCTGGAGGAAGAAATTGACAGCATGGTAGGCGCCCATCGAGCAACCTGTCGTCATCATACCATCAAACCAACCTGTCTTATGTTTGATAAAAGGAATAGCCTCCTCAATCACATAGCGTTCATAGGCACGGTGCATTTCTGCTTGGTCGTGACCAATTTTCCAAGTGGCCAACCAGCTCTCACTATCCACACTGGATAGGGTAAAGAACTGAATACGCCCTTCCTCGATAAAGGAAGCACAGGCATCAATCATGCCAAAATCATAGTATTCGTTGTGACTACCACCTGATGAAGCAAAGACCACAACTGGAATCCCAGCATATCCGTAACGGTTGAGGTACATTTCACGGTTAAGGTGACCACTCCAGTGGCTAAGATGTTCTATATGCATTGGCTTTCTCCTTTCCTAACTTACCATTTTTCTGCAAAAAATCTCAGACAGTCTGGTAAGTTCTCCGACCAAGGGATTTCACTGTGGATAGCACCAGACTGAACTTTCAAGACAAGATTATCCAGATGAACTCCCCCAGCAATCAAATCATGGTAATAGCGTAGCGACGAGTCGATATAGGCTTGTTTGATATTACCAGCCATCAGGGTCTTGTCTGTATCATCCGCTTCTTCTGTTCCCACATAGATAAAGATGCGCTGGTCAGGAGATAGTTTCTGGCGACCGATATAGCGGTTAAAGGATTCTTGGTGGAGCCAGTTTGCAGATGAAAAGACACCTAGACAACCAATTTGGTCTTGGTATTCCAAACCGATAAACTGGGTAATATTGCCACCTAGAGAGGAACCAATCATAGCCGTATGCTGGCGATCAGCTTTTGTACGGTAGGTCTCATCGATAAAAGGCTTGACCACTTCCATGACAAACTCGGTATACTCCACACCCTTACCGCCAAACTGCTGGCCTGGAATAGGAGATTCTTGGAACTTCCAAGCCGCATACTCATTCATCCGCCCCATGCCATCATTGTCAATAGCAACGACAATCATGCGACTGATATCAGGATTTCGTTTAATGGCTGGAATAATCTTCCATGAGTGACCAATAAAGGATTCTTTACTATAAAAGACATTTTGCCCGTCATGAAAGTAAACCACAGGATAGGAACGATCCGTGTCTTTTTCATAATCTTTAGGAAGAAGAGCACGCACACGGCGCTCCTTACCAGTATAAGGAACCTTGAGTTTGTGTTCTTTCATTTTTAAATAAAAGTAGGATTGATTCATTGTCAGAAAACTCTCTATATTCAAAATTTTATATCATTATATCATAAAAATAGAAAAAAAGTCAGTTTTGCTTCCATTTTTGGATTAAAAACTAACTTTTTCATTTATTTTTCTAAATTCTTTTGGATTTTCTGATTAGAGGAGATTGTCAATCAAGTCATCGACTTCATCTTTTTCAGTTTGAGGTGTAATCTCAGTAATCATAATCCCTGCCACCGCTCGCTCAACTAAGCCCTTAACATCCATCCGTTTTTCATACTGCTCTGCATTTTTAATTTTAGGATTTGTCTTAGGACGGTCAGGTGCAAAAATCGTACAGCAGTCTTCAAAAGGCTGGATAGAAATATCAAAGGTATCGATTGCTTGGGCGATGTCAATGATTTCCAACTTATCCATAGTCACCACAGGACGAATGATTGGAGTGCTGGTCACAGCGTTGATAGTCTGCATGCTTTCCAAGGTCTGACTAGCTACTTGACCAAGACTTTCCCCATTGATGATAACCAAACCATTTCGTTCCTCACGAATACGATCGGTAATCCGCATCATAAAACGGCGTGTCAAGGTCATAAGATAGGCTTCTGGCGCTTTAGCCTTAATTTCTTCTTGAATCTCTGTAAAAGGCACTTCGATAAACTGGATATTTCCGCCAAACTTGGTCAATTTACGAGTCAAATCTTGAGCTTTTTTAAGGGCACCAGGACTCGTGTAAGGTGGGCTAGCAAAGTGAACTGCCTCAATATCTACCCCTCGTTTAAGAGCTAGATAACCCGCCACAGGTGAATCAATTCCTCCTGACAACATGAGCATGCCTTTACCAGAACTTCCCACAGGTAATCCTCCTGCTCCACGAAAGGTTTCATAGGAAATATAAGCCGCTTCCTCACGAATCTCAACCTGAAGATTAATATCTGGATTTTTCATCTGAGCTTTCACGTTTGGAATAGCCTTGAAAACAGCACTACCAAGAGTTTGGTTGAGTTCACGACTATCAAGTTCAAAGGTGTGGTCGCTACGCTTACCAGTGATTTTAAAGGTCATTCCTTCCTTGTAAGTTTCTTTCATAATCTCTTGGACAGCAGACTTAAGAACTTCCACAGACTTTTCAACCTTATAAACGGGAGAGAAGTTTTGAATTCCAAATACTTGTTTGAGCGATTCTGCTACTGCGGTGTAATCAGCTCCATGGAGGTAAGCGTGGGCACGGTCGCGATCTGCTGTCACTTTTACTTGGGGATAGATAGACAAAACGTCTGAAATATTATTGCGAAGTTTATTGATGAAACGCATACGATTTTTGTGTTTGGTTGATAATTCTCCGTAGCGAATCATAATTTCTGAATACTGCATAAATGCTCCTATCTTACTTTTCTAGTTTGATTGTAAATTAATTTTAGCTTGGTTAAAAACTGCTCGACCTGACTCATATCATTTTCTAGGTCAAGACTCAGACGAACTGCTGACTGGGCCTTATCCTTATCCACTCCCATGGCAATCAAGGTGCCGGCAGGTTTCCCAGCCTTGGACGAACAAGCAGAGGTCGTTGAAATGAAAATATCATAGTTTTCAAAGGCGTGAACGATAACTTCACCACGAACACCTTTGATTCCAAAAGTCAGGATATGAGGGGCAAAGTCTTCCTCATCTGAAAAGACAAAAATATCTGGATAGTCCAGAAGAGCTTGGCGAATAACAGATTTCATCTGCCCTGTCTTGCTCGTAAAGATATCTAACTTTTCCATAGACAAGCGGAGGGCCTTGGCTGTCGCTGCAATCCCTGCTACATTTTCAGTTGTCGAACGATAATCACGCTCCTGACCACCACCTGTTAAAAGAGGCGTAATCTTCTTGCCAGACTTGATATAGACAAAACCAACACCTCGAACACCATGAAACTTATGACTAGAGAAGGTCGCAAAATCCACTCGTTCTATCAGATACTTTTCAGTTGGAATCTTAGCAAGTGCCTGAACAGCATCAACGTGGAAAGTAATAGTCGGCTTGTCTGCCAAGAGTTCTGAAATAGCCTCAATGGTCTGGATAGAGCCGATTTCATTGTTTACAGCCATGACAGAAATTAGGATTGTATCAGGTCGTATCAAAGCTCCTAGAGCCTCAACATCCACAAATCCTTTCTCATCAACTGGAGCAAAATCCACTTCAAATCCTTGACTTTTCAACCAGAGGGCTGACTCTTTGACTGCTGGATGTTCAATGGCTGATACGATGATGTGCTTGCCAAACTTGGCTTTTTCAAAGGCCACACCCTTGATGACCCAATTATCTCCTTCTGTCCCACCAGAGGTAAAAAAGATTTCATCGCTTTTCTTACCGATTAAATCTGCAATCTGTTGGCGGGAAGCATCTAAGATTCGTGTTGCCTGGTCTCCCAAACGATGGAGACTAGATGGATTTCCTAAAATTTTTGAAGCCACCTGCATATAGGTTTCAATGGCTTCAGAATAGGGCTTGGTCGTCGCTGAATTATCAAAGTAAATCATGTTTTCTCACGCTTTCTAAAATCACTCTTTCTATTGTATCATGAAACGGAGCCTGCGACAAGAATAGGCAATTCCTCTTTTTTTAAGATTTTTTTAAAGAAATGCGGTATAATAAATTTTAATTAAAGGAGAGAATGTATGTCTAATTATCGTAGAACTTCAAAACCAAAAACAGAACACATCAAAAAAGGCTTTACAGTCTTTCAAAAAACCGTTGCTACTATTGGTAGTATCCTTGGCTTGATTACCGCAAGTATCACTATCATGAACGCCTTGGATAATAACAAAAATACTAAAAAAGAACCTACGACAAGCCAGACGACAACAATTGTCAAAGAAATTCAAAAGGAAGCCCCTCAGGAAAACACTCGTCCCAATAAGGAAAATAACACTTCTCAAGAAAAAACACAGCAAGAAGAAACACCACAATCTAGTGTCAAGGAAGAGAAAAAAGAAGAGCAGAAAACAGCAACTCAGGACTCTACTACTCCTGCTCCAAGTAAAGCTACCACTGAAAATGAAAAACAACCCAATACTCCAACTTCAGAAAATAAAAGCAATCCTCAGTAAGCACTTGATTTAAGAAAAAATTAACTCAAAAATAAAACTACACAGTCTCTCTTTGTATAATTGATGTTTTAGAGGGTAGTTTCTTGACCAATTTTATGAGATTCATACTCATAAAATTGAAACCTAGCTATGTTGTGATAACTTATTTGTCTCTAACATAAACTTTGCACGCGCCAACAATACTCTCTCATCTGCCCCAAGGGGGGCAAGATCCATTTTTCATTCACCTTATATTCGAAATTCTTCTTCATGCAGAAATTAGTAAGCCTTTTACATCTAACATAAATAACCTAGTTCAACCACTTCATAGGCATTACTTCCTGTTTTATTCTTATTTCATACTCTTCGAGAATCTCTTCAAACCACGTCAGCATCGCCTTACCGTACTCAAGTATAGCTTGCGGCTAGTTTCCTAGTTTGCTCTTTGATTTTCATTGAGTATCAATTATAAACCATGGCATAATAAAACGAGCATATCCAACTGATACAATGCTCGTTTTTTTGCTATTTTAGAGGTGGTTTTTTGCTTACTAAAAATTAAAGAATTCCATGGCCTGTTTGAAAAGCAATTCAGTATACTCTGGGTCTTCTTGGGCAATGGTAACTTGCTCTTGAATCATTTCCAAGTCATCTGTTATCATGCCATCAGCTCCTAACTGAACAGATTTATCAAAGGACTCTGAACTATTAATGGTCCACACATACAATTTCTGATCGGTATTCCAAAGCTTGTTGACAAAATTTTCATCTAAAGTTGAATACTCCATGGTGTAACCTGTAGCTTTCGTTCTTGGGAAAATACTATTGTAAGGTAGGATGAAATAGACTGGAATTTGTGAATCGTAGGATAAAATCTGGTCAATCACATGGTAGTCCAAGGATTGCATTTGGTGACCATTCTGCTTAAGAACAGTTCCATATTTTTCCATAAAGCGTTTCATCATATCTGGGCTGTCTTTTCGACTGGTTTTTATCTCAATGAGGAGTTTTTGATGCAATTCATTGGCTTTGTTGAGATAGTCATCAAAACTAGACACCTTGCTATGATAACCATTTTCTGAAATATCGAGTTTAGTTAATTCATCTAAGGTTAAATCTTGGGGATTGGCATTGACTCCTGTCAGATTCTTGATATTGGCATCATGCATCATGACAAACTGGCCATCTTTGGTTTCCTGAACATCCGTCTCAACAAAGTCTGGACTTAGTTGGGCTGTCCTTTCTAAAGATTGGACGGTATTTTGGACACCATTCTTATTAGATACTCCTCTGTGAGAGATAATTAAAGGTTTATTGGCGACTGGAGCTTCTAAATAAACATAACCCTCAAGAGCGAAAAAGATAGTAGCACAGCCCATCACTCCCCATCTCATCCAGTGGTCTTTTTTTCTCCTTGGTGTGATTTCAAGTTCTTCTCCTGTTATGAAGGAAACAAACTTAATGAGAAAGTAAGTCAAGACTATATAGTGGAAATTCTTTATTAAAACAAAGTTGATAATTCCCAGTACAAGAGATTCCTTATGAGTCAGACCATCCATCAGTGCCTGACTTGCTAATATTGGAATCAATAAAAGAATGAAAAATAGGTAGGTTTTGACGACAATCCAAAGTAAGTTCCAAGTATAAAACCAGGAGTGCTTTCTTGTCTTCTCTAGACTGTATCTGACTGCTTCTTTGACTGCTTTCTTCTCAAATAAAAGCTGAGGTAGGGCAAACATGAAACGCACTGAAATGTAAAATAGAAGTAAAGCTAGAATAGTAACCACTATACCTACTAGCCAATACTTGTCTTCTACATAATCAACGATAAAGTCTGGAATGACAATTTTATTTAGGTAGTAAATCTTTAAAATCTTTCGAATCAATGGAAAGAGCATCATGACGTAAAAGAAAATAAAGGCCATTTTGGAAAGCGTCACTTGCTTCATAAACAAGAAACTTTGGCGAAAGACCTTACGACTGTACTCCAGCAAGGTCCTTTTTTCATGGCATAATAAATGCCGAGCACCAATAAAGAGAAGCCCTATCTGGTAATAGGCGATCAATAAATTAACAATTACCAGAACAAATAAAGCAAGACTAATAAAAGGTGAGCCCGTTATAATGGCAAAAATATTGTTGTAGGAAAGAAAGAGATAGCCTGTCTGACGAAGTAAAAGTCCAGCAATCCAAGAATTTGATGGTAACCAGACAAACTCAATCATCATGAAAGTCAAGAAGAAAAGAAAGAGTATTTTATCTAGATTAAAGTATATCTGCTTAAAACCTAGATTTTTAGGTTTTTCAGGTTTCATAGGCACTCCTAGTCAAATAATTGAGACAAGTCTAAGCCTCCAAAAGGATTGTTCGATAGGCTACTTCCTGTCCCTAATAATTCTCTAGCTTGATCCGACTCTAGAAAGGACTCGTAAACACGCGCCGTCATTCGTGCATCCTCTAAACTATTATGGGACTGACCTTGAAATCCAAGAAATGAGGCAACGGTTTGCAATTTGAGATTGGCAATACCATGTAAATCCGAACTCCGACGTTCAAAAGCTTCATCATACAGATCTACCTTGTACTGCTGGCTGTAGTCTAAACCATGTTCTGCTAGAATAGGCAAATCACTTTTAGCAGCATTGTATCCTACCATCGGTAAAGAACCCACAAACTCTTGGAAATCTTTTATAACTTTCTCCACTGGAGGAGCATCTTTTAAGATCTCAGCCGTAATCCCAGTCAAACCATTGATAAAGCTTTTTAGAGGTACATTGGTATGAACATAGGAATCATAGGCATCGATTTCCTGTCCATCTCTAAAATGCACTGCCGATACTTGAATCAAGTGTGTTTGTCCTTCGTGCTGATTAAATTCTAAGTCAAAAGCAATGTACTCTTCTAATCGTTCCATTCTATACCTCTCTTCTACTATCTCTCTTCTTATTCTATTTGAGCAACTATACTATTTAGAAACAAAAGAAGCCATCAGGTTAGCATTTAACCTAAACAGCTCCTTGATTATCCTCCAAATAAACGAGCAAAAAAGCCTTTCTTAGTGGATTGGACTTCTTCTTTTGCTTGGTCCAGCTCTAGCTTGAGATTTTCTTGATCCTTCATGGCTTGAAGAGTCAATTGTTGCTGCTGATCTAGTTGTTTGTCTTTCTCAGCAATCTGACGGTCTTTGATGCGCATCTGCTCATCTTTTTCTGATAGCTGACGATCCTTGGCTTTTAATTGTTCATAAAGACGGAGAATTTCTGCATTCTTCTCATCAACTAGAATCTCCATCAGTTCACGTTGCTTGACATCTTCACTGACAGGCTCATCTTCAAAAATCGTTTTTTTATAGATTTCTTCTAGCTTAATCAAGCCGCTTCTAGTAACTACTGTTACCCCTTTGTCATTTTTATCTGTGTCTTCTTCTGGTAATTCTTTGACACGGTTATTGATTGCTTGGCGAGATAATCCTAAGACCTCTGCAATCTCACTGACGGTCATTTCAATACTCATAATATCCTCTGAAACGTTTTCTAGCTTTTCTTTACTTAAATCTTATCATAAGCTAGAAAAACTGTCAAATTTTCGCTTAATCTAAAGCCTTCAAAAAGGCTAATAAGACTTGGGCAGAGCGACGTCCAGCTTCGATAATAAACTCATCAAAAGAGATGTTTGCTTCATGGTTGGCATTATCACTCATAGCTCGGATGACTAAGACTGGAAGATTAAGGGCATGCGCTGCCTGAGCAATAGCTGCCCCCTCCATCTCAACAGCCAAAACATCTGGGAAATGGGACTTAATCGCTTCTATCTTATCATTTCCTGCAACAAAACTATCTCCTGTAGCAATCAATCCAAGATGCCATTTTTGGTCCAATCGAGATAAACTTTCTTGAATTTTAGCAACAAAAGTTTTATCTGATTCGAAATAAAGCGGTTGTTGCGCCATTTGTCCATAAGCATATCCAAAAGCTGTAACATCCACGTCATGATAGGCTAATTTGTCAGCAATCACAACATCTCCAACAGAAATACCCTCTGCTACTGCCCCAGCAGATCCTGTGTTAATCAAAGCATCCACTTGGAAATGATCAGCCAAAATCGCCACACTCATAGCAGACATGACTTTACCAATTCCACTCTCTACGAGAACGACTTCATGAGAGGCAATGCTTCCTGTGTGATAGGTATTCCCCAAAACAACTTGCTCCTGGGCATTTTCTAAATGCTGGACCAGATACGCCAGTTCTTCTGGCATAGCCGCAATAATTCCTATTTTCATTTCAATTCCTTTTCTATTACAAAAGTTTCATTGCTAAGACAAGCAAAATCAAGAGAAAGATAACTGCAAATAAGATTTTATTTAACTTAGAATTGAAGACATTTCTCTTGGTATTTTCAATGCGACGGCTTTTATGAATAAACGGTTCGACCTGAATCTTCAAGGTTTCCTGGCTAAAACCATGTTCCTTAGGATTAGCATAACCAAAACGGGAAGAAGAAGTTGGTAAAATCTTTGTCTCCTCATCATCTAGCAAAGGAGGACCTGAAATTTTTTCGCCTCTATTAGCTCTTTCAATCATTTCATCCGTTAATAAAGGTTTACCCATACTGACCTCCTCTATTTTTTGTGCAATTCCCAATACTGAACAGCCATAATTGTCTTGGCATCACAAATATGACCTGATTGGATCAATTCCTTAGCTTCTTCTAGACTCACTTCAAGGACTTCCAAGGTTTCGTCTTCATCCTGCGGACGCGGATTTTCCACCTTTGTCAAATCGCTTGCTAAGTACAGTTTTAACTTCTCATTACAAAAGCCAATAGCTGAATAAAAATCGTACAAGAGTTCTAACTTCCCTGTATAGGCTGTTTCTTCCTCTAATTCACGCAGGGCTGCTGCAACAGGGTCTGTATTTTCTCCTACTTCCAATTTTCCAGCTGGAATTTCGTAAGAGACAGCCTCGATAGCTTTGCGGTACTGCTTGACCAAGATGAGTTTTTGCTCATCCGTTACGGCTAAAACACAGACAGCTCCATTGTGGAAAATCAAATCGCGTTGGGCAATCCCCTTGCCTTCGGGTAATTCAACCTGATCTTGAACCAGTTTAAAAATTGGGCCTTGATAGATTTCTTTTCGACTAAGCGTTTTTTCTTCAAATTCCATGACAGACTCCTACTGATTCTTAGGATGATGAGGGAGGCGAGTTGCATATTCATCTTTGTTGACCTGACGACCACGTCCAATAGCAATCGCATCTGCTGGAACGTCTTTGGTAATAGTTGAACCAGCACCAACGAGGGAATTGTCACCTAACTCAACTGGCGCAATAATGGTTGAATTTGAACCAACAAAGACATTGTTGCCAATGACTGTCTTGTATTTGTTTTTGCCGTCATAGTTGACTGTAATGGTTCCTGCGCCGAAATTAACGTGGCTACCCACTTCACAGTTTCCGATATAAGTCAAATGACCAGCCTTGGTATTTTCACCGATTGAAGACCCTTTAACCTCAACAAAATTGCCAATATGAACTTGAGCAGCTAGACTTGAACCTGGACGAATGTGGGCATACGGACCTACAGTTACGCCGTCTGCAACACTGCTTTCCTCAATCATAGAGTTGGTAATGACAGCTCCTACTCCGATAGTGCTGTCCACTACATAAGTTCCATTAGTCAGAACAGTCTCAGCACCAATTTTCGTTTTCCCTTTCAAGGTAACATTGGCTTCGATTTGAACTTCAGGAGCAATCTCAACATCAATATCGATATAAGTTGCTTCTGGATTAACAAAGCTAACGCCATTGACCATGTGCTGGTGATTGATGCGACGACGCATGACCGACTCAGCAGTCGCAAGAGCCACACGGTCGTTTACTCCAAGACTCTCATCAAAATCTTTCAACGTATAAGCACCAACTTTTTCACCAGCTTCACGGAAAATGCCAATGACATCTGTAATATAGTATTCACCTTGAGCATTGTTGGTATTGATATTTTTCAAAGCCTCAAACAAACGCTCATTGTCAAAAACGTAAGTTCCAGTGTTAATTTCCTTGATTTGTTTTTCAAAATCTGTGGCATCTTTCTGCTCAACAATGCGAAGAACTTCAGCATTGTCATTACGAACAATTCGTCCATAGCCAAAAGGATTATCTGTTTCAGCAGTCAAGATAGTGGCCACATTTTTATGATTGATGTGGAAATCAATCAAATTTTTCAAGCTTTCACCTGTGATTAAAGGAGTATCCCCTGCGATGACCAAGGTGTGACCTGACAAACCTTCTAGGATAGGCTCTGTCATCATAACTGCATGGCCAGTACCCAACTGTTCAGATTGAGTTACAAATTCTGTCTGTCCAGCCAAGACCTGCTCAACCAATTCTGCCTTGTGTCCCACAACTGTTACTGTCTTTTCAGGTTGTATAGCGCCCACGCTACGAAAAACATGTTCCAGCATAGAAATACCCGCAACCTTGTGCAACACTTTTGGCAAATCAGATTTCATACGAGTCCCTTTACCCGCTGCTAAAATAATGGCATAATTTGACATAATCTTCTCTTTTCTCTAGAAATTCCCTTTTATTATACCATATTTCAAATCATTCCGCGATCTTGAATAAAAAATGCTCCAAAGTCCCTTCCCTAACCCATTTTTTGAGTATTTTTTTTGATTTTTTTTGATTTTTAAGGTAAAATGATGAAATATGAGAAAGAAATTTAATCCGCTTATTTTATTTGGTTTTTTTGGGATTATGATTTTTATGTTAATCCTAAATCGCCCCCATTATGAAGATCATCCTGTAAAGACAAAATCAAATATTACTCAAATAAAAACCCAGGCATTACATAACTTAGATAAACCGGTAATTGATGTTTCTGGTTGGCAGCGTCCTGAGGAAATTAATTACGATACTCTGTCCCAAAACATTTCTGGAGCCATTGTTCGCGTCCATAGTGGCGCTCAAACGTCCAAAGAGAACGATGCCTCCTTTGTTAATGGGGTAGATAAGGCTTTTAAAACCCATATCACTGAGTTTCAAAAACGAAATGTCCCAGTTGGTGTCTATGCTTATTTAGCTGGAAAAAGTGTCCAAGAAATGGAAAAAGCAGCTGAAGTTTTTTATAATGCTTCATCTCCATACAGTCCAAGTTACTATTGGCTAGACGTGGAAGATAAAACCATGTCCAATATGAACGAAGGTGTTGAAGCCTTTCGTGCAAAACTAGAATCACTAGGTGCAAAAAATATCGGAATCTACGTTGGGGTCTACTTCATGGAAGAACACAGTATTGATACAGACAAGTTTACGTCTGTTTGGATTCCTTCCTATGGTTCAAATACTGGATTTTTCGAAAGCAAGCCTAATACGGACTTAGATTACGATATCCACCAGTACACTTCTAAAGGAAAAATTGCCGGCTTTGACCACGATTTGGATATCAACGTCATCTCTTCCCTAAAAAATAAAGAAGAAACCTTTAGAAAACTCTTTTTAAAACCTTAAAAGCATTTGTTTAGCATTTGCTTTTTCTTTTTGTTTTAGATTGTGATACAATATAGTAAGGATTTTTTGAAATAGAAATAGTTGGAGGAAGTATATGCTCTCATGGTTAGCACGTATTATTAAAGGGATTGTGATTGCTCTTGGATTTATCTTACCGGGAATTTCCGGAGGGGTTCTAGCAGCAATCTTAGGAATTTATGAACGAATGATTGGTTTTCTGGCCCATCCCTTTAAAGACTTTAAAGAAAATGTTTTGTACTTTATTCCAGTTGCCATCGGTATGCTTCTGGGAATCGGCTTATTTTCCTACCCGATTGAATACCTGCTTGAAAATTATCAGGTTTTTGTCTTATGGAGCTTTGCGGGTGCCATCATTGGTACAGTTCCTAGTCTCCTCAAGGAATCAACTCGAGAATCTGACCGAGACAAGATTGATTTGGCTTGGTTCTGGACAACCTTTATCATTTCTGGATTAGGACTCTATGCCTTAAATTTTGTCGTTGGAACCTTAAGTGCCAACTTTCTTAATTTCGTCCTAGCAGGTGCACTGCTGGCTCTTGGCGTATTAGTTCCGGGCCTCAGTCCATCAAACCTACTTTTGATTTTGGGACTCTACGCTCCTATGTTGACTGGTTTTAAAACCTTTGACCTCTTGGGAACCTTCTTCCCGATTGGAATCGGTGCTGGTGCAACTCTCATCATTTTTTCAAAATTGATGGATTATGCCTTAAACAACTACCACTCACGTGTCTATCATTTCATCATCGGTATCGTCCTATCAAGTACCCTTTTGATCTTGATTCCAAATGCAGGAAATGCTGAAAGTATCCAGTACACCGGTATTTCTCTTGTCGGTTATGTCATCATCGCCTTCTTCTTTGCACTGGGAATCTGGCTTGGTATTTGGATGAGCCAATTGGAGGATAAGTATAAATAATGGCAAAAAAAGTTAAAGTCAAAAAAACATTGGTGGAACAAATCCTGTCCAAAGCAGGTATCCCACATCAGGGGATTCAAATCAATGCCCTGGAAGGAGAGCTTCCTCAAGGCTATGAACGAAATCAGATTTTTAAAACCTTGGCTCTTTTGGGAGACAAGACAGGACCGATTATCGGAATTGTCCCTATCACCCAACACTTGTCTGAAAAGAAACTAGCTAAAATTTCTGGCAATAAAAAAGTGAGCATGATTCCCCAAAAGGACTTGGAAAAAACAACTGGTTACATTCATGGAGCCAATAATCCAGTTGGCATTCGTCAGAAACACAATTACCCCATTTTTATCGATAAGATTGCTCTAGACTTGGATCAAATGATTGTCTCTGCAGGCGAAGTTGGTCACAGCATTATCGTCGCACCACAAGACTTGGCTAGTTTTGTAAAGGCTGACTTTGTAGATATCTTGGAGGACAGCAAGTAATGAAACTCTACTTTGTCCGCCACGGTCGTACAGTCTGGAACCAAGAAGGACGCTTTCAAGGTGCCAGTGGAGACTCTCCCCTTCTTCCTGAATCCATTGACACCCTAAAACAACTTGGCCAGTATCTCAAGGATGTTCCTTTTAATCAGATTTATTCAAGTGATTTACCTCGAGCGGTCAGATCTGCCGAGATTATCCAAAGTCAACTCCAGACTCCCTGTCCTTTAGAAAGTGTTCCTAATCTTCGTGAATGGCAGCTGGGTAAGTTGGAAGGTTTGAAAATTGCAACCTTGGAAGCTATTTATCCGCAACAAATCAAAGCTTTCCGATCTAATCTTGCTAAATTTGACACTCAAATGTTCGGAGCTGAATCCCTTTATAGCACCACGCAACGAACCATCCAATTTATCAAATCACTCAAAGATAGTCCAGCTGAGCGTATTCTAATTGTCGGTCACGGCGCCAATCTTACTGCCAGTCTTCGTACTCTTCTAGGTTATAAAGAGCCACTTCTTCGTAAAGATGGCGGTCTAGCAAATGCCAGCCTAACAATTTTAGAAACCCATGATTTTGAAAAATTCACTCTTGATACGTGGAATGATACCTCTTATCAATAAAGAACTTGATTTTAGTGTCAAGTTCTTTTTAGTTTTTAAAGATTATCCGTGAATTTCTTGGATATTTATGATAAAATGGGAGTATCGCAAAAAATGACTCATCGTATTCAATTTTGAGTAAAACTAGGAGGATCCCATGTCAACAGAACATATGGAAGAACTAAATGACCAGCAGATCGTTCGCCGTGAAAAAATGGCTGCGCTCCGTGAACAAGGAATCGATCCTTTCGGAAAACGCTTTGAACGCACTGCAAATTCACAAGAATTAAAAGATAAATATGCTGATCTCGATAAAGAACAATTACATGATAAAAACGAAACAGCTACTATCGCAGGACGCTTGGTAACCAAACGTGGTAAAGGTAAAGTAGGTTTTGCCCACCTTCAAGACCGCGAAGGCCAGATTCAAATCTACGTTCGTAAAGATGCTGTCGGTGAAGAAAACTACGAAATCTTTAAAAAGGCTGACTTAGGAGACTTCCTTGGTGTCGAAGGCGAAGTGATGCGTACAGATATGGGAGAACTCTCTATCAAGGCTACACATATCACTCACTTGTCCAAAGCCCTTCGTCCGCTTCCAGAGAAATTCCACGGTTTAACAGACGTTGAAACTATTTACCGTAAACGTTACCTTGATTTGATTTCAAACCGTGAAAGCTTTGAACGCTTTGTTACTCGTTCAAAAATCATCTCTGAAATCCGTCGTTACCTTGATCAAAAAGGATTCCTTGAAGTGGAAACACCTGTTCTTCATAACGAAGCTGGTGGTGCTGCTGCTCGTCCGTTTATCACTCACCACAACGCTCAAAACATTGACATGGTGCTTCGTATCGCGACTGAGCTTCACTTAAAACGCCTTATCGTTGGTGGTATGGAGCGTGTCTATGAAATCGGCCGTATCTTCCGTAACGAAGGAATGGATGCTACTCATAACCCTGAGTTTACTTCTATCGAAGTTTACCAAGCTTATGCAGACTTCCAAGATATCATGGACTTGACTGAAGGTATTATCCAACACGCTGCTAAATCAGTTAAAGGCGATGGTCCAGTTAACTATCAAGGTACTGAAATCAAAATCAATGAACCATTTAAACGTGTTCATATGGTGGATGCTATCAAGGAAATTACAGGTGTCGATTTCTGGCAAGATATGACTTTGGAAGAAGCTAAAGCTATCGCTGCTGAGAAGAAAGTTCCAGTTGAGAAACACTACACTGAAGTTGGTCACATTATCAATGCCTTCTTTGAAGAGTTTGTTGAAGAAACCTTGATCCAACCAACCTTTGTCTATGGACATCCAGTCGCTGTATCTCCACTGGCTAAAAAGAACCCTGAAGACGAACGCTTTACTGACCGTTTCGAGCTCTTCATTATGACTAAGGAGTACGGTAATGCCTTTACTGAGTTGAACGACCCAATCGACCAACTTAGCCGTTTTGAAGCCCAAGCTAAAGCCAAAGAACTTGGTGACGATGAAGCGACAGGCATCGACTACGACTACATCGAAGCCCTTGAATACGGTATGCCACCAACAGGTGGTTTGGGAATCGGTATCGACCGTCTCTGCATGCTCCTCACTGATACAACAACTATCCGTGATGTATTGCTCTTCCCAACAATGAAATAATACTCTTATCCTCTGGCTCTTGTCAGGGGATTTTTCGATGCAAAAAGAGACTGAGGAAACACTCAATCTCTACTTTTCACTTCTTTGGTTACTACATCTTCTCCAAACCACTTTTGGCTAATCTCTTGGAACTTTCCTTCTTGGTGTAGTGCGATAAAGGCTTGGTTTAAAGCTTGTAGTAATCTTTTATCAGCAGGTCTAACTCCGACCGCAAAAGATTCACTTTCAAATCCTGCTGAAAAGACATTATAGTCATTTAATATACCTTCAGACTGGAGATAGTAATTAGCATACACTCGGTCAATCAACAAGGCATCAATCCGATCATTTTTCAAATCAATCAAGGCTTCATTGAAACTCTGGTATTGATTGGCCTTCTGGTCTTTAACACGATTTTTCAGTAAATCTGGCTGGGCCTCAAAGTCAAGATAACCAGAGGACCCAGCTTGGGCTCCCAAGGTCTTATCCTTCATATCCTCTACTGAATGAATTTGCTGGCTTTTTTTCGTAACCAAAACTTGCTGATTTTCCATATATGGAATGCTAAAGGCAACTTTCTCTCGGCGTTCATCAGTCGCAGAATAGCCATTCCAGATGGCATCTATAGTTCCGTTTTGCAGTTCCGTTTCTTTCATATCCCAATCAATTGGCTGACATTGCACCTTGATACCTAATTTTTCAGAGACTGCTTGAGCTAAGTCAATATCAAAGCCTGTATATTGACCATTCTTTTCTTCAAAGCCCATGGGTACAAAAGTATTGTCAAAACCAATAGTAATGGTCCCTTGTTCTTGATACTTATCCCAGTTATCCTGCTTTGGATCACTAGCCTTCTGAGTACATGCAGTTAAAAAGAGGGTTAGGAGCGAAACCAATACTAAAGCAATTTTCTTATTAGTCATTAGCACCTCCTACTTGGGTTCAACCTTGAGAATCTGATCTGCGATATTTTCAGCAAATTGTAAATCGTGGGTAACCACAATCTGTGTCATGCCAAGTTCCCTATTTTGCAAGATTAGTTTTTCCACTTCCAAGCGTAATTCTGGATCTAGGGCAGAAGTTGGTTCATCGTAGCCAATGATTTCCGGGTCAATCATCATAGCACGCGCCAAGGCCACCCGCTGCTTTTGCCCACCTGATAATGAAAATGGATAAGCATCTGCGTGCCCTGCCAGTCCTAACTGTTCCAAAAGACCACGCGCCTTCTGCTCAGCCTCATCCTGCTTCATTCCCATTGTTTTCACAGGAGATAAGGTCAAATTGTCTAGAACGGATAAATGAGGGAAAAGTTGAAAATCTTGGAATACAAATCCTAGTAGATTGCGCTTCTCCAGTTCATCCAATTCTAAAGATTCTCCATTATAAAAGATTTGCCCTGAATCAATGGTTTCAAGACCTGCAAGCATACGTAAGAGGGTTGTCTTACCTCCACCAGAAGGTCCAACGATAGCTAGGATTTGCTTTTCAGGAATTTTTAGACTGAAATTGGACAAAATTTGCTTTTCACCAAATCTCTTATTGATATTTCGTAATTCTAACATAGCAGCCTCCTATCTATAGTAACTGTACTTCTTCTCAACTTTTTTGGAAATGATTGTCACAATCCCAATCAAAATCAAGTAAATGGCTCCTGCCAAGAACATAGGAACCAGACTAGCATCACGGTTGGCAGCTGTTCGACTAGCTAAGATAAGATCTGAAATTCCTAGAGCATAGACCAGAGAGGTATCCTTGACCAAACTCATAACCTCATTAAATACACTAGGGAGAACAATCTTGGTCACTTGGGGCAAAATAATATAGCGCACTGTATCAAAAGGATTAAACTTCAAGACCTTGGCAGCCTCATATTGACCTTTAGGAATGGTATCAATCCCCCCACGGAAGATTTCAGCAAAATAAGCTGCATAATTCAAAACAAAGGCAATGATGGCAGCAGGAAGACGATCCAAACGAATCCCAATGCTTGGTAACACATAATAGATAAAGATTAATTGCAAAAGCAAGGGTGTCCCTCGCATGATCCAAATATAAATGTTAATCAGATGATGGAGGGGCTTCCAATGGACTTGCAAGGCAAAGGCAATCAAAACGCCCAAGGGAATAGAAAAAATCAAGACCAGTGCAAAAACCTGCAAAGTCATGCTTGCACCGCTCAATAAACTCGGTAATATCTCAAACAAATAAGACATACTGCACCTCCTAAAAATAATTGTTCCCATTATAGCATAAATAAACTAAATAGCCAACTATTTTTGTAAAAAAATTCTTTTTCAATAGAAAAAGTATAGTATTTTGAAACTGGAATAAGACAATACGACTTCTAAATCCTTGTTAGAAATTTGATTTGAATTCCCTAATCTATTTGTCCATATTCTATTCCACTCTACTATAACTGATACTCAATTAAAATCAAAAAGCAAACTAGGAAGCTAGCCGCAAGCTGTACTTGAGTACGGTAAGGCGACGCTGACATCGTTTGAAGAAATTTTCGAAGAGTATAAGCATACAAAAAGAAAGAACAAATTTTGCCCTTTCTCGATCTTATCTTCTATTTGTTAGAGTTAACTTGACTGATAATTAGAGTTTTATCTTACTTATTTAAGATGGATTATCTTTTTTAGTTCGTGCCAATCTTAGAGCACGATTTGGATTGAGACGATTAAACAGTTCTTCCAATTTCTTTTCATTCCAAACGTCTGCGGCGGAAACAAAATTGCCATCCGCATCTCGGAAAGATATCGGTTTATCTCCCATACCAGTCTCCTAGTCTACAAATTCAAACTCAAATTTACCAATGCGGACCAAGTCCCCATCCTTAGCACCACGCGCACGAAGGGCTTCATCAACCCCCATACCACGAAGCTGACGGGCAAATTTCATGACAGATTCATCACGATCAAAGTTGGTCATATTAAAGAGTTTCATGAGTTTTTCGCCAGAAAGCACCCATGTCGCATCGTCATCACGGCTAATTTCAAAGGCTTTCTCTTCCTCGTCAAATCCATAGTAAGCTTCTTCTTCCATATCTGACTCATCGTAGAGCAAGAATTCTGGTGTCTTGTCTAACAATTCAGCTGTAGCATCCAAAAGCGTTGCTAGACCTTGCTTGGTCAAACCAGATATTGGGAAGATAGCTGGTAACTCTTCAAATTCATCATAGTTTTCAGCTAATTTCTTCTTGAATTCTTCAAGATTTTCCTGACTCTCAGGCATATCCATCTTATTGGCTACAATAATCTGTGGACGCTCCATCAGACGGAGATTATATGACTCCAGCTCTTTATTGATGGCAAGATAATCCTCATAAGGATCACGACCTTCACTAGCTGACATATCAACGATGTGAAGGATGACACGTGTACGCTCGATGTGACGGAGGAATTGAGTTCCCAAACCAACACCTTGACTAGCCCCTTCAATCAAACCTGGTAAGTCAGCAACCGCAAATGATTCACCTGATTGGGTACGAACCATACCTAGATTTGGCACAATGGTCGTAAAGTGGTAAGCACCAATTTTAGGTTTAGCTGAGGTGATAACACTTAAAAGTGTTGATTTCCCTACAGATGGAAAACCTACTAAACCAACATCCGCCAAGATTTTTAGTTCCAATTGTAACTCACGTTCCTGACCTGGTTCCCCATTTTCAGAGATTTCAGGTGCAGGATTTTTTGGTGTCGCAAAGCGGATATTTCCACGACCACCGCGACCACCGTGGGCTACAATAAATTCTTGACCGTGTTCAATCAAATCTGTCAAGATCTTGCCAGTCTCTGCATCACGAACAGTTGTACCTTGTGGTACTCGAACTCTAAGATCCTCTGCACCACGACCATGCATCCCTTTGGTCATTCCTTTTTCACCAGAATCAGCCTTGAAATGACGATTGTAGCGAAAATCCATCAAGGTACGCAAACCTTCGTCTACAACGAAGACCACATTTCCTCCACGACCACCATCACCACCCCAAGGACCGCCATTAGGGACATATTTTTCACGGCGAAAGGCAACCATGCCATCACCACCATTACCAGCCTTGACCTTGATCTTGGCTGTATCTAAAAACATACTCATTTTTTCTTCTCACTTTAAAAAAGGGCTGGGAAATCCCAGTCACAAAATTTTCTTGAATCTATTTTATAGATTACTGAGGGCACCAATTGCAGTTGCAAAAATTCCCAAAATACTTGCTACTAACATGATAAGCACGATAAGCAAGGTTAATTTCTCAAACATAGTTTTTTTACGTTTTCCATTATCTCCAAATGCCATTTTTATCTCCTTCGTTACATTCTATTTTCTATTATCTTAGCATGAATTGAGCTAGTTTTCAATAGTCACTTGCTACTGGTGCAATAATCCATAAAATGATATAAGCTACAATTCCAGCTCCGTAACAGCAAGCAAGGACACCCCAAATAACTCGAACAATAGTCGGATCCATATCTAGATAATAGGCCACCCCGGCACAAACACCAGCAATCTTTTTATCACGACCACTTCTCATTAATTGTTTTTTCATAGCTGTTCCTCTTTCTATTCTTCATGTTCTTTCCAATAATCTCTTATGCTGATTAACTGTGTTTTTGAAGCCTTCAGCATACGTCTAGAACCTTTTACAGGTACAGCAACCACCTGTTGCGGTAGATACAAAACTGTTTTAAAAATACGCTGACTGACCGTGTCATCTTTGGCTAAATCTTTCTCGAAATTATTTGAAATAATGGCATCCAGATAAAACTCATGCACTCGTTTCCCAAAGTTTTCAGCTGAAATCTCGTACAACTTCTCTGATAAGGTATGCTCATTCATGTCTGGTGTTGCAATCAGGGCTTCCAAAATAGCACCAGCTAAATCATGTTCTCCATAGTACAAGGTTCCAAACATTTTATCACTGATAAGATTGTCCAGATAAGGATTTCCGTGAGCAATGACAGGCGTTCCACTAGCTAAGCTTTCCAAGTATGTCAAACCCTGCGTTTCGCTTGTCGATGCCGAGATGAAGAAATCCGCTGCCTTATAGTAAAGAGCCGTCTCACTGGGAGCAATCATTCCTGTAAAGATGACCGAGTCTTGAATCTCTAGTTTCTGGGCTTGCTCTTTAAGGTCATCCAGATAAGGACCATCTCCAGCTACCACCAGTTTCACTTTGTCTTCTTCTCTCAGAACTTCTGCAAAGGCTGCTAATACTGCTTGAATATTTTTTTCATAGGAAATTCTAGAAAGACTCAGCAACATCTTTTCATTACTTTGAATCCCTAATTTACTACGCAGTTCTGTCAAATTTTCCTGCTTGATTTCCGGACGATCAAACTTAGCTAATTCAATTCCAGTTGGAATGACCCGCTTTTCAACCTTGACTTTATAATCAGATAGCAAGTCACGGACAATCTCACTCGGGCAAATAACCCCATCCACATCGTGCAGGAAACCTCTGACCAGATACTTGACCATACTAGGACGAATCAACATCCCCTTAGCAATATAATGCACGTAGTCTTCATACTGGGTGTGATAGGTATGAATGACGGGAATTTCCAATTCACGCGCAATCCAAATCCCCAACAAACCAAGAGAAAATTCTGTCTGAGTATGGATAACATCCAGTTGATACTGTTTGGCAATTTCAAGCGCCTTGCTAAATCCTCGGTAGGCAAAGCGGCGGTCCTTAAAAGCAAAGAAGGGAACACTTGGAATACGGATAATTTGCCAATCTTCATAGCGATTGACATCCTTATCTGTAGTCGTAAAGATAAAAACAGCATGCCCCTGCTTTTCAAGTTCTGTTTTCAAGGTTCGAATACTGGTCGCAACACCAGAAACCTGAGGAAAATAGGTATCTGTAAATAAACCAATTCTCATAGATTACCTCACTTTTTATTTTCTCCCTAAAGCGGCTTGTTTCTCATAAAAGTCCAACCAGATTTGCAACAGATGCTCTTCAGAATACTCTCTAGAAATATTCTTAGCTTTTTCTTTCAAATCTTTTAAAGCAGCAGGATTCGCTTGATATTCCAGAATAGCTTCTTTCATCTCATCTCTATCTGCTGTCGCCCGATAATTTCCCTCCAAAATCACCTTATAGAGATCCAAATCACGCAACATAATAGGAGCCTCGCAACTAGCCGCCTCTAAAATAGTCATAGGAAAGAGCTCATTGTAACTAGGTAACAAGAAAAGATCCGCTAGGGCATATAATTCGCGCATACGCTCTGGCGATACAATACCTGGAAACATTAAATTTTTAGGGGGATTGTCCATAATTTTCTTATAGCGTTCATAACCATCTGTCATACCACCAAAAGAGAAACCACCAGCCCAGATAAAGGTAATCTGAGGCAATTCCTCAGCCAGACGGATAAAGTCATCAATCCCTTTACGTTTCTGAACTTGACCAGCACCTACTACGATAAACTGATTATCACTAATACCTAGCTCTGTTCGCAGTCTGACTATCTCTTCTTGTGGTAGAGGATGCCATTTTTCCTTGTTGACAAAATTAGGAATATAGGTCACTTTTTCACGTGGAATACCAGCTGCCACCAAATCCTCAATAAACATAGGATTGACCACAACCAAGTGCTCCATCCGGTTGTAAAAAGAAAATACATAACGTTTGACAATTCCCTTTAAGAAAAATGGAATTTTCAAACTCCCCTCAAGTGTATCAGGCAAGAAATGTACATAGCCAATTTTCCTCCCTGAGCGCTTCTTTTGGAAGGTTGATAAATAATAGGGGAAATCAATTGTATGAAAGTGAGTCACATCTGCCTCGATTGGAAGATTTTCTGTAACAATCAATTTGTCCTTGGCATCACGGTGAAGAAGACGAACTAATTCACGGTAAGCACCTGAAACTCCTTGTCCTGCTACTTTCTCACTTGAACTCAACATATTGATGCGTAATTTCTTTTTTTCCATAACTACTATTATATCATTTTCTTTGAATAAAATCAGCAAAAGAAAGGAGAGACTGGAGGAAAAGAGGGGGAAATTTCCTCGCTTTTCCAATGGTCTCTCACATCCTTTTATATGTTTACTTAATGCCTAGGGCAATGCGGGCATAACGACTCATTTTTTCAACTGTCCAGGCTGGATACCAGACTAATTTGACCTCAGTATCCGTTACTTCTGGCACCTCTGTCATGGCATCATAAATCTGATCCGTCAAGAGATCTGCTAAAGGGCAACCCATAGTAGTGAGTGTCATATCAATTTCAGTATGTCCTGTATCTCCATCAAAACGAATCTCATAAATTAAACCAAGATTGACAATATCAATTCCCAACTCAGGGTCGATAACTTCTTCCAAGGCTGATAAAATTCGTGTTTTGATGTTTTCAATTTGCTCTTCTGTATAAGCCATGTTTATCCTCACTCTTAGTCTTCAATAAAATCACGAAGCGGTTTGCTGCGACTTGGTTGACGTAGTTTTCTCAAAGCCTTGGCTTCAATCTGACGGATACGCTCGCGAGTCACGTTAAAGACTTTACCCACATCTTCAAGGGTACGCATTTTCCCATCATCTAGTCCAAAACGTAGACGTAGAACATTTTCTTCACGATCTGTAAGAGTATCCAAGACCTCATCCAACTGCTCACGCAAGACGATACGAGTTGTATAGTCCACTGGATTTTCAATCACTTCATCTTCGATAAAGTCTCCAAGATGGCTATCATCCTCTTCACCAATCGGTGTTTCAAGCGATACTGGTTCCTGAGCAATCTTCAAGATTTCACGTACCTTGTCAGGAGTCATATCCATACGTTCAGCAATTTGCTCTGGTGTTGGATCTTGTCCCAATTCTTGAAGGAGATTACGCTGTTCACGAACCAATTTATTGATAGTTTCAACCATGTGAACTGGGATACGGATGGTACGAGCTTGATCCGCAATAGCACGAGTGATAGCCTGACGAATCCACCAAGTTGCGTAAGTTGAGAACTTGAATCCTTTAGAATAATCAAACTTGTCAACAGCCTTCATCAAGCCCATATTTCCTTCTTGAATCAAGTCAAGGAATTGCATACCACGACCGACATAGCGTTTGGCTATAGAAACGACCAAACGAAGGTTGGCTTCCGCAAGACGTTGTTTGGCTTCGATATCGCCAGCTTCAACTGCTAGTGCTAATTCTTTTTCCTCTTCATTGGTCAAGAGAGGAACGACACCAATCTCTTTCAAGTACATACGGACAGGGTCATTGACCTTAGCAGAAGTTGAACCAATCAAATCCTCATCGCTAAGTTCTGGTTCTTCTTCAGTGCTAAGAACACGTGCACTTGGATTTCCTTCGTTATCTGTGATAGAAATCCCTGCATCCTGAATCCGTTGCAAGAGATCTTCAATCCCATCAGCATCCAAGGTAAAAGGAATAACCAGACTAGCATTGATTTCATCATCTGTTGCTGTCCCTTTTTGCTTATGATTACGGATAAATTCTGCTACTTGCACGTCAAATGTTGTTACTTCTTTTTGTTTTGTTGCCATTGTTACTCCATTCTTCTCTTTTGTGAAATTAAACGTTCCAATTCTTCTAAGGCTGTATCTGTATCTCCTACATGGCTAGCTTCCTGCACCTTCTTTTTGATTCTCATATTGTCCTGATTCAAGAGAGCCTTGTTTCGAGTCATTTCTACTTCACTAAGTTCCTGTGGCGACATCTCAGCAGGCAAATCCTGAGCTAAGACTTGGTACCAAGCTCTTTCAACTTCCTCTGTCTGTTCTGCTAAAACTTCTGGAGGAAGATTGCCATACTGACCAAGCAAGTCATATAAGACCTGAAATTCAGGTGTATCAAATGCAAAATCTTCTCGCAAACGGTAATCGTTCAAAACAAGAGGAGATTCCATCATTCGATAAAGTAGATGGGCTTCTGCCCTCATAATAGCCGATAACTGCTTGGTGACAGGCATGGTGATTGGCGTCGGCCTGGAAATCCCTTCCATGCGATTCTGTCTTTGTGCCTGTCGATTCTCATTAACAATCTGCTCAATCTGGGCATAATCAAAAGATGTCAGACTGTCAGCTAAAATATGAATATAGCTATTTTGAGCAGTGATAGACTTTTCTTGAACAATCAAGGGAGCTATTTTTTCAATAAACTCAATCTGGGCCTGCAGATTTTCACTATTTTCAGGTTTGTACTGGTGAATGTAGAACTCAATCGGACTAATACGAGTTTTCGTTAATAGATAGGCCAAGTCTTCTGGTCCATTTTTTTGTAGATACTCATCTGGATCCAAGCTATCAGGCATGCTGACGATTTGCACAGGCATATCACCAATTTCGTCCAGCGCTTTCAATGTCGCTGCTTGCCCAGCCTTATCGCCATCATAAACAAGAACCAACTTCTTGGTTAACCTTTTCAGATGCTCAACATGCTCTCGACTCAAGGCTGTTCCCATAGATGCGACAGCGTTTTCGATTCCAGCCCGATAAGCTGCAATGACATCCATGAACCCTTCCATCAGGTAAATCTCACTGGCTTTTCCAGAAGATTTTTTTGCCCTATCCATATGATATAATTCGTAACTTTTGTTAAAAATTACAGTCGATCGGCTATTTTTATACTTAGAAGTTTGTGAATCCGTTTTCTGCCAGATACGACCTGAGAAGGCAATGACCTTTCCCTGATCATTTGTCAGGGGAAACATAATTCGATTGTGAAAGGTATCTACAAATTGATTGGCATCCGAGAGATAAAACAATCCCGAATCCAGGAAATCCTCTTCACGATACTGACCAGACAAACGCTGGTAGAGATAGTTTCGTTCTGGAGGTGCTAAACCAATCCGAAAATGTTTGAGCGCTTCATCTGTCAAACCACGCTGATAAAGGTAATTTCTGGCCTCCTCCCCCATGGTTGTTGTCATGAGAATAGCATGATAAAATTTGGCAGCATCTTCGTGCATATCATAAAGAGCTTGGTGAGGCGAGGCTGGCCTCTGCTCACTATAAAGCGGTTTTTCCACCTCTATCCCAACACGCTGACCTAAGATTTGGACAGCCTCCATAAAGGGAACCCCTTGGTACTCCTCGATGAACTTAAAGACATCACCCGAGCGACCACAACCAAAACAGTGATAAAACTGCTTATCCTCTACAACGTTGAAAGAAGGTGTTTTTTCACCATGAAAAGGACAGAGCCCTAGATAGTTCCGTCCTGCCTTTTGTAAAGAAATCACATCTCCTATGACTTCCACAATGTTGGCATTGTTTTTGATTTCTTCAATGACTTGTTTGTCAACCATACACAATACCTCCATGTTATCATAGTTTACTTTATATAGTATACTTTATTTCAGAAAAAAGTAAACCATTTCACTCATTTTCCCTACTTTATTCAAAGAGTTGATAATAATCAGAGATTTTCATTTTTGCTTTTTCTTCTTGTTTCAAATCTTGGATAACCCGTCCTTCTTTCATGACAATCAAGCGATTGCCATACTTAAGAGCATCTTCCATATGGTGGGTAATCATAAGAGCTGTCAACTGATCTTTCTTGACAAATTCATCTGTCAATTCCATGAGGGCCACACTTGTCTTTGGATCAAGGGCTGCAGTATGCTCGTCTAACAAGAGTAATTCAGGACGCTTCAAGGTTGCCATCAAGAGACTCAAAGCCTGTCTTTGCCCACCTGATAAGAACTCAATTGGCGTATTCAAGTGTTTCTCAAGACCATTCCCTACTTTTTCAATGGTTGCCTGAAATTCATCCTTATAGCTAGCCAGACGTCTCGGAAACAGTCCACGCTTTTCACCACGAAACTTGGCAATCAAAAGATTTTCAGCCACCGTCATACGGGGAGCTGTCCCCATCTTTGGATCTTGGAAAACTCGAGACAGATACTTGGCTCTCTTCTCTGGTGAAAACTTAGTAACATCTTCACCCAAGATACGAATAGTTCCACTGGTTAATGACAAGGTTCCTGCAATAGTGTTAAAGAGGGTTGATTTCCCAGCACCATTTCCACCTAAAATCGTGATAAAATCCTGTTCAAAAATTTCTAAGGAAACATCATTTAAAATAATCTTTTCTTCATCAAAGCCATTTTTAACGACTTTGGTTGCATTTTTTAATTCTACAATGGCTGTCATTTGCTTAACTTGGCTCCTTTCAAGATGGTTTGCTTAAATGTTGGAATCATGAGGCAGACTGCTAAAATCACGGCGCTGTACAAACGAAGGTAACTTGTATTAAAGCCAAGCGCAATAACTGCCCACACTAAGAATTGATAAGCGATAGAACCTACAACGATGGTAACCAGACGTTCTGCCAAGCTCAAACTCTTGAAGATAACTTCTCCAATAATCAAACTTGCAAGCCCCACAACGATAACCCCGATTCCTCGAGATACATCGGCATACCCTTCTTGCTGGGCAATGAGAGCTCCTGCAAGGGCAATCACACCATTTGATAAGACCAAGCCCATGAGCTCCATGCGTCCAGTATGAATCCCGAAACTTCTAGCCATATCAGGATTGTCACCTGTAGCAATATAGGCTTGTCCGAGTTTAGTGTCCAAGAAAAAGAGCATGAGAGCAATGACAATACTCACAAAGATAAGACCTGTCAAGAGTTGGTTCAAATCCGAATCAAAAGGCAAGGCATCTTGAATTTGCTTGGTTCCAAGCAATCCTAAATTTGCACGTCCCATAATCAAGAGCATAATAGAGTGACAAGAAGTCATCACCAAAATCCCTGAGAGCAAGGTTGGGATCTTCCCTTTTGTATAAAGAAGTCCTGTTGCCATACCAGCCAAACAACCTGCTCCTACAGCAATAAGAGTTGCTAAAAAAGGATTCACACCTTTCGTTATCAAAGTGACAGCAACAGCTCCCCCAAGAGGGAAGGAACCTTCTGTCGTCATATCTGGAAAGTTCAAAATCCTAAATGTCATAAAGATTCCCAGACCTAGAATAGCCCAGACAAATCCTTGAGAAATAATAGATAATATCATCTGTTTCTTAACCTTTTCTATATGCTTTCTATTGTAAAAAATTGGAGGAGATGTCCCCAACTCCTCCATTACAGATTATTCGATCACTTGTCCTGCTTCTTTTAGAACAGATTCAGGAATCGTAATACCTAGCTCTTGTGCCAATTTTTTGTTAATTACTGACTTACCAGTTGAAAAGACATTGACTGGAGTATCAGCCGGTTTTGCACCTTTCAAGACTTGCGCAATCATTTTACCTGTTGCCACACCAAGGTCATGTTGGTCAACTACAACTGATGCCAAACCACCTATTTCTACCATGGCAGTAGCACTTGGATAAATTGGCTTCTTAGAACTTTGATTACTAGAGACAACCGTTGGAAATCCCGATGCAATGGTGTTATCAATTGGAACCCAGATAGCATCGACCTTGCTAGTCATAACGTTAACTGTTGAAGCAATTTCATTTGTTGAAGGAACTGCGAATGTTTCCACTGTCAAACCTGCTTTTTCAGCATAAGCCTTAAATTCTTCGACCTGTGTTTTTGAATTGTCTTCGCTACTTGAGTAAAGAGCCCCGATTGTTTTCACATTTGGTGTTAAAGCCTTGATGAGTTCAACTTGTTGTTGAGCTGGATTATGGTCAGATACTCCTGTGATGTTGCCACCTGGTTTTTTCAAATCTTTAACCAAGTTAGCACCGATTGGGTCTGTAATCGCGGCCATGATAACTGGTAGGTCTTTTGTGGCACTAGCCAATCCTTGAGCAGCTGGTGTCGCAATACCAACTACAAGATCATTCCCATTTGCAACCAATTGTTTACTCATTGTCGCAACCTTACTTTGATCACCTTCTGAGTTCATAAAATCGATTTTAACTTGGTCATCTTTATAGCCTTCTTCTGCAAGTCCGTCTTGAATCCCTTTATAAATCAAGTCAAGAGACGGATGGCTCACAAATTGAAGGACACCAACTTTGGCAACTTTCTTTTCATTCTTAGCTTCTGGTTTATTCATTGAAGAGTAAATCAAGCTTCCTGCTACTAAGACTGCTAATGCAGCGATAATTCCAATTAAACGTTTATTTTTCATTCTATTTCTCCTTTTTATTCCTTTAAAATACTTCACTTATCTAATACTCTTCGAAAATCTCTTCAAACCACGTCAGCGTCGCCTTACCGTAGGTATATGATACTGACTCTGTCAGTTCTATCCACAACTTAAAAACAGTGTTTTGAGCAGCTTGCGGCTAGCTTCCTAGTTTGCTTTTTGATTTTCATTGAGTATAAACAAGCGACGCCATCGTTTTCTTTCCATACTAACCTCCATCAAAAAAGTCCTCACACAAAAACTTGTGTGAGGACGTCGATGCGCGGTACCACCTCAATTATAGGGAATTTCCCTATCGCTCTGTCTCGCAATCACGAGATGCACTGTAAGGTGTGCTCACCGAATTTTTATGATTTCAAATTCTAAATAACATCCAGCCCAATTTTCATCATCATCACTTATCTGTTTTCAGCTACCACAGACTCTCTAAAAAGTTTATATGATTACTTTTCTGAATGGTTAAATTATATCATTTTTCAATTACTTGTCAAGACTCTTTGAGTATTTTTTTGAACTATTCAAAAACTTCCCCTATAAAAAAGAGGAAGTTTGATAGGTATCAGCCTGAATTACGCAATCCTGTTGCAATTCCGTTGATGGTTGTATGGATTAATTTTTCTTGATCGCTTGATAATTCTCCTCGGCGTTGACGTTTAATCAACTCCAACTGGATGTAGTTAAGAATATTAAAGTATGGCATACGATAATCCAAACTTGCTTTTAGATATGGATTTTCAGCCAAGAGTTCATCGTAACCTTCGATAGCCAAGATAACTTCCTTGGTGACTTGCCATTCATTTAAAATAGTCTCATAGATTGCTTTTACTTGATCATCTTCACAAAGTTTGGCATATTCAAAAGCAATATTCATATTTGATTTTGACAAGACCATATCAACATTTGAAAGAAGTGATTGGAAGAAAGGCCAATTTTGGTACATATCTCGTAGAATAGCGATATTTTCTGGATTCTTATCGATAAATTCTTTGAAGCTTGAACCAACTCCATACCAGCCAGGGAACATCACACGACTTTGCGACCATGAGAAGACCCATGGAATGGCACGCAAACCACCGATTTCTGTAATGGTCTTACGAGCGGCTGGACGTGAACCGATATTAAAGCTTGAAATAGCCTTAATTGGACTTGACTCAAAGAAATAATCATAGAAATGGTCATTACCAAAAACCAAATCACGGTAGATATCATAACTACGGTCCACTACTTGGTCCATAATGGCTTCATAACGATTTGATGTATTGGTATCGCTCTTCTTCTGCGTAATCATACGGTTAATGGCTGCAGATACTAACATTTCAAGGTTATAGTAGGCTGCGTCTTTGTTACCGTATTTATTCCCAATTACTTCACCCTGCTCCGTCAAACGGATACGATCCTTGATAGACTTGAGCGGTTGAGATGTGATGGCTTCATAGGTTGGTCCACCACCACGACCGACAGTCCCACCACGGCCATGGAAGAAGGTAACCTTAACACCAAATTCATCTCCAATAGCAGTCAATTGTTGTTGAGCCTTGTAGAGGGTCCAACATGATGATAAGTAACCCCCATCTTTATTACTGTCAGAGTAACCAAGCATAATTTCTTGGTAGTTATTGCGCGAAGCAATCCATTTCTTAGCAAGGGTAAGAGAAAGGTATTCTCTCATAGTTTCTTCTGAGTGATCCAAGTCCTCGATTGTTTCAAAGAGAGGAACGATTTGGACACGGGCTCTTTCTTTATCAACTAGCCCTACTTCTTTTAACAAGATAGCCAATTCCAACATGTCTGATACGCTGGTTGCATGTGAAATAATGGTTTGACGAATAACATCATCACCCAACTTATCTTTCAACTTACGAGCAGCTTTAAAGATGGCCAATTCTTTTTCAAGTAACTCTGATTTTTCAACATGAGTAGCAGAAAGAATACGTGGATCTTCCTCCAATTCTTTCAAGAGAAGCTGGCATTTTTCTTCTTCACTTAGTTCGCTATAACGCGAATGAATTCCTGCTGATTTCAAAAGTTCTGCTACACAGGCCTCATGAACACTAGAATCTTGACGCATGTCAATAGATGCCAAATAGAAACCAAAAATTTCAACTGCCTGAATCAACTCAACAAAATCACCAGAAATCAGTGCTTCACCCTTATTTTCCAAGAGGGAATCACGAATAGTAATTAAATCCTTATAAAAATCATTAGCTGTTTCATAGCGAGCCCCAACTTCCTTATCTTCAATCAGATAGGTTTTTGTTGCTTGGATTTTTGATTGAATATCAAACAAGGCACGGCGGTAAAGCTCTTTTTCACGGTAAATCGAGTTATCCTTAGATTGACGAGCCATTTCTCTGACTTGCTTGCTGACATTGACAATACTAGTTGAGAGAGAGAATTCACGATAAAGTTGGTAAATCTTTTTATCATAGTAGTTCATGATGACTTCACATTGAGTCATAGCAGATTGTTTCAAGGTATCTGCTGTAACAAAAGGATTCCCATCACGGTCTCCACCAATCCACATTCCCATGGTAATTGGTTTAGGATGTTTCAACTCCAAGCCATGTTTTTTAGCCAGGCGCTTGTACTCAGCAGTCAAATGAGGAACAGCTTTCAGGAATGAACTATTGTAGTATTCCATAACATTCGTGATTTCATTGGTAACTTTCAATTTCTTTTCACGAATCATATCTGTTTGCATGATAATCTCGATGTAACGACGGAGATCATTATGCCATTTTTCCTTATTAATCAAGCCTAGCTTCACATCACGATACTTACGCAAGAGGGTATGGATATGGTTGGTCAAATCCAACATACTCTTACGTTGTACTTGTGTTGGATGGGCTGTCAAAACAGGGACAACATTCAAGTGTTCTAGAATTTCAACCGCATTTTCTTTTTCTGCAACCATTTTAATCGTTGCTGATAATTTACCAAGATAATCTTGATCGATATTGTTTTGATGGTTGATTTCATAGGCCAAATCCACGTCTTCTGAAATATTAATCAAGAGAGGCAAGATAGAGAAATAGCGTGAAATATAAGCCATTTCATCATTTGTAAGGCTAGTAACCAATTGGTTCAAGCCTTGATAATCTTCTTGAGTTGATAATTCCTTCAACTGCATGATTTTTTCAAAAGTTTCTGGAGCAAGCATATTTTTAGTGATATCTTCTAACAATTCTGTTAAAATCAATACTTCTTCTTGCACGACAGCTTTATTACTATAGTTTTCTAATTTTTGAAGAGACATAGGCAATCCTTTCTACTCTCAGCGCTACATATAGTGTGATGAGTGAGCTTCTAACTCCTCATACAATTTGGCACGTTTTTCACTTGCATCAATATTTAAGACAAAGGCGATGGCTACAGATAATACCAAAAGACTGTTCCCTCCTTGCGATAAGAAGGGGAAGGTAACTCCTGTTGAGGGAATAATACCAGAAATTCCACCGATATTAACAAAGACCTGTACCAACATCATCCCCCCAACTCCAATCGCCATCATGGAATTAAAGGGATTCTTAGCACGAATTCCTACTAGGATAATTCGCAAAATGAGGAAAAAGACAAGTGCTAAAATCAAGCTGGCACCCACAAATCCAAACTCTTCAATGACAATTGAAAATACAAAGTCTGTATGGGCTTCTGGTAGATAGCCACGTTTTTCGATTGAATTTCCTAAACCTAGACCAAACCATCCACCATTGACCATGGCAAAGTAGGAATTTGCAAGTTGGTGGCCTGCTCCTGCCAAATCAGCAAAGGGATTAAAGTAGGCACTGAAACGCTTGGCCACATATCCAAATACTGGAACTTTTAAAAACTTATCAACCCCTATCATATCAATAGCTGTTAAGGAAAGGGCGGAAACGCCAAACAAAAGACCGATAAAGGCTACAAACCAGCGATGAGCAATCCCACTAACTGTGTACATAATCAAAGCAACCAAAGCTAAGATAGAAGCATTCCCCAAATCTGGGAAAATAGCAAGGCTCCCAATCAATACAAAGAGGACAAAGCGCCAATCATTAAACGCACGAGGAAGCCACTGATTTTGTGTTAAAACTTGAAAATCATAAATAGCTATATCCTCTTGTTGTTTGGAAAATCTGTTTGCTAAATACCAAATAATAATAATTTTCAAATATTCTGCTGGCTGAATAGTCAGAGGTCCTACTGAAATCCAGCCATAGGCTCCATTGACAGGAATACCAATTAAACGAGCCAAGGCTAATAGAATCAGCTCAACGAACATAACGATAAATAAAAGACGTTCGTTTCTTAAAAAATTCAGTTTCAACTTATATATCAAGGCAATCAGTATCAAACTAAATATCCAAAATAGTCCCTGACTTCGGACCAATTGCAGTGCACTTTGGCCTTCTTGAATTAAAATAGCACTGGTTGTCGAATAAACCACAATCAAGCCCAAAATAGATAAAAGTAAGTAAGGAACTAGAATAGAATAATTTAACAGGTGCCTTTTACTAATCTTCATAGTATCACCAATCTAATGAGAACAACACAATTGCTTCCCAAATTCCGTTTGTTTTCTAGTTTTGATTGCTATTATACCATTTTTTCCGAAAGAAAAAAACTCTTATCCATCAGATAGACCATTTTTGTCATAAGAAAAAGAGCACTTGGCTCTTTTCTGTTTTATTCTTTTGATGAACTACTTGAGCTTGAATCTCCACCACCGATATATTGCGTAAAGATATTTTGGAAGGCTTGGTCCTTAACCTTGATATTGGCTGCTTGCAATTCTTTTCCGATGATGCTTTGAACAAATGTTGAATCATTTTGTTTTTGAGTCAAGATAACAGTTTTTAATTTTTCTTTGTAGTCATCAATATTAGATGATTTTTCTGTTTTCTTAGTGAGTTTTACAATGTAATATTGGCTGCTGTATGCTTGTGTTCCAGTAACACTAATCACATCAGAAATACCGTTTACATCTAAAGCGAAAGCTGCTTTCTTAACTTGATCTGGTACTTCTGTTGAAGCAGAGTCAAAAGTGATTTCTCCACCGTTCGCTTTAGTTTTCTCATCTGTCGAATTATCTTTAGCTAATTGAGCGAAATCTGCGCCACTTGCCTTGGCTTTTTCAAGAATTTCTTTAGCCTTGTCTTCATTGTCCAAACGGATGATTTGAGCAGTCACATCTGGAGTGTATTCGTCAAATGCTTTCTTATAAGCATCATCTGTCAATTCAGCTTCTGCTGCCTTCTTAACTGCTAACTCAACTAATTTACTTGTACGAATTTGAGCTTTACGTGTTTCAAGAGTCATACCTGCTTGTGACAAGACACGTTGGTAGTTATCACCGTATTGTTTTTCTTCCTGAGCTATAGTATCATCGACTTCTTTGTTATCTACTTCTGAGCCATATTGCTTCTCAAATACTTTTTGGATGGTCAAGTTCAACAACACTTGTTGAGCTGAAGGATTGCTCTTCACTTGCTCATAAAATTGATGTTCTGTGATGACATCTCCTTTCATGCTGATAAGGTCTGCCCCTTCCGAACCTTTCGAACAAGCTGCTAAAGTTGCTACTGATAATAATGTAATGGCACCTGCCAATAGTTTTTTCTTCATGTCTACTCCTTTGAGATAAGTGTTACCCTATCTATTTTACTATATTTTCTTAAATTTTTCTGAAAATCATTCGCCAACAGGAAATTGAACATCTGCTACATTTTTACGAAGCATGAGAATGCCGTCCCCTAAAGGTACTAGTGTTGCGGTGAGTCCTGGATTGTCTAAGGTTGCATCAAATAGTCTTTGAAGTCCTCTGTAAATAGTTCGCTGACCACGACGGACTTCCATAATATCCTTGGCAACATCACCACCTTGGAAAATATCATCCAAGACAACCACACCTCCAACATCCAAATGTTTGAGGATTTCTGGCAGAAAAACGATGTATTTAGACTTGGCAGAGTCCATAAAGACGAAATCATAGGACTCTGTCAGGGTAGATAAGATATCTACCGCATCTCCCTCTAGGAGAGTGATTTGCTTGCGACTGTCAAACTGGGCGAAATTTTCCTTGGCAAATCCAATCATCTCTGGATTGCGGTCAATGGTTGTAATCTTGGCGTTTGGCGCATGTTCCGCCATCAAGAGGGCTGAAAAACCGATAGCCGTCCCAATTTCCAGAATGTTTTTAGGTTGTATGGTTTCCATGAGAAAACGGAAATAAGCTACCGTTTCATGGGGAATAATGGGAATATTTTCCTTGCGGGCAAAGTCTTCCAATTCTTTCAAAGATCCTGTGACTTGCTTTTGGCGCTGGCGCATCAAGTTCACAATTTCTTCCTTGACGACAGGGCGGCGCATGTTATGGTTGGCATTTTTACTATATGATTCAACCATCTTATGCCAATCCCAATTTTTCAACAAGGGCTTCAAACTCATTCAAACGACGTTCGAAGACTGCAAAGGCATCGTTGAGATAGTTTTCCTTCTCCATATCAACACCAGCTTTTCTCATGACATTAAGTGGATAGTCAGATTTACCTGCCTTGAGGTAGTCGATATAACGGTCACGGTCTTCTTGACTACCATGAACAATCTTTTCAGCTAGGGCTGAGGCTGCTGCAAAACCTGTTGAATATTGATATACATAGTAGTTATAGTAGAAGTGTGGAATGCGAGCCCACTCAAATTGGATTTCAGGATTGTCTTCCTTACTCAAACCATAATACTCTTGGTTCAAGTCTGCGTAGAGTTTATTTAGGAAGTCGCTTGTCAAGACTTCACCATTTTGGTCTGCTTGGTGGATAGCGTGTTCAAACTCAGCAAATTGAGTTTGACGAAAAACTGTTCCACGGAAACCGTCTAGGAAGTTATTGAGAATAGCAAAGCGCGTTGCGTCGTCTTTCACTTCTTCCAATAATTTCTCCGTCAAGATATTTTCATTGGTCGTTGAGGCAATCTCAGCCAAGAAGATAGAATAATCTCCGTAAACATAAGGCTGAGTTTCACGAGTATAGCTTGAGTGCATACTGTGACCAGTCTCATGGACAAGAGTAAAGAGATTATCTAGATTGTCCTGCCAGTTGAGGAGCATAAAGGCATTGGTATCATAAGAACCGCCAGAGTAGGCCCCTGAACGCTTGCCTTGATTTTCGTAAACATCAATCCAACGCTCGCTGAAGGCACGTTTGACACGGCTCAAGTAATCCTCACCCAAGACTGCCAAGGCTTCTTCTGCTTTTTTCAAAGCTTCTTGGTAGGTAAAACTATATTCAACAGATGAAAGCGGTGTGTAGACATCGTACATCTTGAGGTCTGAAATCCCCAAAATCTTTGAACGAAGCTCAAGGTAACGATGCAAGAGTGGCAAATGCTTGCGAACTGCTGCTACCAAATTGTCATAAACACTTTCTGGAACAAAATTGGCTGCTAGGGCTGCATGACGAGCACTCTTGTAGTTGCGAACTTTTGCACGGTAGTTTTGCACCTTAACGTTGGTTTGCAAGGTTTTAGCATATGTGTGTTGAAATTGTTCATAAGTCGCATAAAGAGCTTGATAGGCACCACGGCGAACCTCACGATTTTTAGACTCCATCAAACGTGTGTAAGTCCCGTGAGATAGCTGCACTTCCTTACCATCATCGTCGAGGACATAAGGGAACACAATATCCGCATTGTCCAAGATAGCGAAGGTTTCACTTGCCGAAACAAAAATTTCACCAGCTCCAGCTAATAATTCTTCTTCACGTTGTGAAAGAACATGTTCCTTGCCTTGTAAAAGCTTGTCAAAATAGTGTTGATAAAGCTGCAATTTTGGTTGAGCTTCTAAAAAGTCAGCATACTGCTTTTCACTGATTTCCATAAATTCAGGCTCATAAAATGAAAAGGCTTGGTCTAGCTGACTATAGAGAGTCATAGCCTTGGCATAGTACTCTTGGTACTTGGCTTCACGTGTATCCTGGTCATTTTTCATATGAGCATAAACGTAAAGCTTCTCCATCTGGCGTTCCATTTCAAGAGAAACTTCAGTGATTTCGAGTAGGCTATCCGCACTATCTAGGAGATGGCCTTCATACTGGGCTACTGTCTCCAATTGTTCTGTTAAATCTTTTAAGGCTTCTTCCCAAGCCTGATCAGTTGGATAGATCGTTGATAGATCCCATGTATCTTTTTCATTTATTTCATTTCTTTGTAATACCATTAGATTCCTCCATCCTTTCTATTCTACCATATTTTTCAAGAAATATTGCTGATAAAAGGCTGGTGGATAAAGCTTTTGCCAATCATTTTGAGGATTTTCTTGATAATAGGTGTAAAAGTGCTGATAATAGCTGTTCAAGTCTTGTTTAATCTGGAAAAATTTGCCCACTAGTGGTCTAATTTGGGGATACCATGCTTTTAGCTCATAAGTCAGGATATTCTCTCCCTTTTGATAGGCTTCTGCTTGTTCTTTCATCCAAAAGGGATTTTGATAATAGAGTTGTTGTCGGATATAGCGACAGATATCCTTATCTTGAAAAACTGTAAAATGAGATATTTTTTGTTTCTTATAGGGGAGACGTAATATCTCCAGTAGACTATCTTGTCCATAGGGAAATTCCTTAATCTGATAATGGAGTTTACCTCGGAGATCTTGGTGAATCAGGTATTTGAGTCTTAAAAGCTGTTTTTCCTTGTCTATTTCCCAAACATAAAAGCCCATGTTTTGACTGAAATAGAGAAAACCTTGTTGCAGACGAGTCAAACGCTCCTTGAGCCAAAGTTTTTCCCCCAGCAACCACAGTGCTTGATAACCTTGACTACGGTAACCCTCACTACGCTCTTTAAGAACTTTTTGAGGCAAGGGACTACACTGAACTTCTAGAGCTAGATTACCATTTACAAATACATCCGCAATCTGTTTAAGCTCTGGAAGCTGGTATTCTAATTGCACCTCTGCCTCTTTTTTCAACCAGTGATAAAGGGATTCCTTATTTGCCAAGTGTTCTGGACTTTCATTTTCAAAGGAATACCCACAGTCTTTTAGGGATTTATGGGCAAAGTGGGTCCGGACACTTGGTCCTTGACGCAAACGGAGCTGACCTCCACAAGCTGGGCAGGTGTATTCTTCCTTCTCAAGCTTATCCTCTAACACATTTACCAACTCTCCCCTAGCATCTCTCGCAACAAACATGATTTCCCTCCTTTTCTATATTATTCGTAAAAATTAATAATCGTATTTTTAATTATAGAAAAAAGTGTAGTAAATCGAAATAAAATATAAGCAAATTGATTGGGGAATTATAGTGAGTTGAAATAAGATATGAACAAATTCATTAGGGAAATCAAATTAATTTCTATCAATGATTAAGGATTAAGAATTTATTTCGTACTATTCCAGTTTCAATTTATTGTACTATAATTGACAAATAACCAAAATCTCCTAGCAATCAATGGACTACTAGGAGATTTTTTAAGAAATTCTATATAAGCTATAGAATCAAATACAGATTTTACTAAAAGATTAGATTAACTTATATATAAATTATGCTTCCTCATCTTCTTTACGACGACGGCCTGCAAGACCAAGTCCAAGTACTGCACTTGCTGCAGCTGCTACCATAGCTACTGTAGAGTCTGCTGTACCAGTATTTGGAAGTTGTCGATCTTTATTTATTGTAGTTTCAGATCCTGGAGTTCCATCTGACATTTCATTAGCACTGCCGTCCTTATGTGGCTGAGCTGGCATTTCTTCTGAAATACCATTCACACTACCTGTATAGGCTGGGACTTCTGCTGTTGGTGGCGTAACTACGTTGCCGTCACCAGATGTACTGCTTGTGCCTACTGGTTCTGTATAGGCTGGGACTTCTGCTGTTGGTGGGGTAATAACGTTGCCTGCGCCATCCGTACTACTTGTGCCTACTGGATCTGTATACGCTGGCACTTCGACAGTCGGTGGGGTAATAACGTTACCATCGCCATCTGTATTACTTGTACCTACTGGATCTGTGTAAGCTGGAACTTCGACAGTCGGTGGCGTAATGACATTACCTTCGCCATCTGTACTGCTGGTGCCTACTGGATCTGTATAGGCTGGAACTTCTGCAGTTGGTGGGGTAATCAAGTTACCGGCGCCATCTGTACTGCTTGTACCTACTGGTTCTGTATAGGCTGGAACTTCTACAGTTGGTGGGGTAATCAAATTGCCGGCGCCATCTGTACTGCTTGTACCTACTGGTTCTGTATAGGCTGGGACTTCTACAGTTGGTGGGGTAATCAAATTGCCGGCGCCATCTGTACTGCTTGTGCCTACTGGATCTGTGTATTCTGGAACTTCTACAGTTGGTGGAGTAATGACATTGCCTTCGCCAACTGTACTACTTGTTCCTACTGGAGTTACTGCTTCAATTGCTTTAACTCCTGTAGTTTGAGCGCCATCTACGCCTTCTTGATCTTTCGCCTCATTGATAGCATTTACGGCTGCGAGGGCGGCTTTCGCTACTTCGGCTTTCGCTGCTGCTTTCTCATCGTCTGACAATTTAGCATTCTTATCAATTGAAGCAATCTTAGCTTCTGACGCTGTTTGGATGGCTTCCAGTGCTTTCTCTTTACCTACTGGAGTTACTGCTTCAATTGCTTCAACCCCTGTAGTTTGAGCGCCATCTACACCATCTTGATCTTTCGCCTCATTGATAGCATTTACGGCTGCGAGGGCGGCTTTCGCTACTTCGGCTTTCGCTGCTGCTTTTTCATCATCTGACAATTTAGCGTTCTTATCAATTGAGGCAATCTTAGCTTCTGACGCTGTTTGGATGGCTTCTAGGGCTTTCTCTTTACCTACTGGACTTACAGCTTCTACCGCTGCTGTTCCTTCTGTTTGAGCTGTTGTTACTCCTGCATTGTCAGTTGCTGCGTCAATTGCTTTATCTGCTTTTGTTGCTGCATCTTGTGCTGCTTGTTTAGCCGCATCTTTTTCTTCTTTCGTTGCGTTTGGAGTACCTTCAATTGCTGCTAATTTTTCTGCTAATTTTTTCGCTACTTCTGCTTTAGCCGCATCTTTAACTGCTACTGTTGGACTTACAGCTTCTACCGCTGCTGTTCCTTCTGTTTGAGCTGTTGTTACTCCTGCATTGTCAGTTGCTGCGTCAATTGCTTTATCTGCTTTTGTTGCTGCATCTTGTGCTGCTTGTTTAGCCGCATCTTTTTCTTCTTTCGTTGCGTTTGGAGTACCTTCAATTGCTGCTAATTTAACTTTCTTAGCCTTATCAATTTCTAATTTAGCTTGAGCTTTTTGAAGCAACAAAGTCTGAGCATTAATATCCGCTTGATTTTTACGATTCGCTATTGCTACATTGTTTGTTTCTTCATTTAAAATCTCTTGAGCCTTAGCTATTTCTGCTTGATAGGCTGCCCATGCTTCAGGTGTATAATCACTTTGATTTAAAGTTGCTGCTTTTGCTGCTTCCGCTTGTAGGTCAGCTTTATACATATTAATTTTAACTGTTTGTTGTGCAACTGTATCACTACCTGTTTTTTTAGTCTCTTTATTAATCAGATTTCCTGAAGTTTGATAAGAAACTGTCCCCTCCAATTGTTTTTCAATTGGTTTGGTAGTTGGCAAACTAAAAGTATACGTTAAAGTCTGTTCTCGTTTAGGGTCCAAATTGTTAAAATCAAGAGTCAAACTAGTTCCATTTAGTTGAGCAGATCTTGTACCTGTTGTTTCAACTAATTTTGCACCCTCTGGCAACTCAACTCTATATTGATTATTTGTAGAAGTTGAGAATCCTTTATTAATAACTTTTACAGTCACAGTGGTATCCACAGTAGCAGAAGTAGCTGAAGTAGCTGTAGATTCATAAGTAGTGCTTACAACTTCGGATACAAGATATGAACCACTAGCAACACGAACATTACCTACAACTCCTCCTGCATTCTCATCAGATGATATAGCTGGTCTATTGTAACTATTATCACCAGTATGATTTTCTGTACTTCTATTAAGGGCTGTTTCAAATTGAAGTCTTAATTTTGTTAATCCTTCAGGAACGTTTACAAGCACAGACATTTCTCCCATCGGAGTACCAGAATATCCTCTTGCATACTGACCTAGTACTGCTCCTGTTTCTGGATTTTTAACAACTAGTTTTGCTCCATTATTACCACCATTTATATTTACTGTTGATCCTCTCCAAGTTACCTTCACTTCTTGGCCACCAACTACATCAATATCTTGATAAATAGGACCAAATTCAGGTTTTGGACTACCACTACCCGATCCTCTTCCTGGATATACTGCTAAAACAGCTCCTATTCTAGAACCTTTATCACCCGGAAATCCATCAGCATATTGAGATGCTTTCGGAGTCCAAATAAGAGGAACTGTTGTTGTTGTTGAATTAACAGGTTTCCATCCTGTTAATTTACTGATATCGTTCTTAACAGTAATAGGATCTGATGTTGCAGTTGGAAGTACTGCTCCTTGGCTAGTATCATTAAAATTACCATTCACAATAGCTACATTTGTCGCATTCTTAGCTAGCGGATCTGTGCTTGTTGACGTGCTAGGAGTTGCATCTGTACGGAATGGATTATTTTTATCCAATACTTTTCCATTACGTTCATCTCTAGAACCTGAGTTTGCAATCGAGTTAGATTCTGAAGATTTCTCAGCATTTGTTGCTTTTTTACCTACAGTAGCTTTTCCATTTGTCGTATCTACTGCTGCTACTTCTTTTTTCTCTTCTGGTTTTGTTTGTAATTTTGTTGTTGCTGTAACTAATTTAGCTTGTGCTTGTGATAATTCATCTTGTGTTTTCGCATTATTTAAAACTGTTCTTGCTTCTTCTAAAACAGTTCTAAGATTGTTAACGCTTTCTTCTGTTTTAGTAGCATAGGTTCCTTTAGCAAACTTTCCATCAATTTCTTTGATTAAATCTGTTAATTCTTTCTTATCTAGAGTCTCCACCTTCTGAGGTGATGATTCTGGAGAAGGATTATTTTCAACTGTTGAAGGTTGAGTATTTGTCTCTACTGTTGCAGCAGGACTAATTGCTACTGTGTTCCCTTCGTAGGTCCCATTCTGGACATTCTGATCTTTAGGTTGCGGTGCTTGAGTCTCCCCATTAGTTGAAGGCACTCCTTGCTCTGCAGCAGATACTGCTCCATTTCCTAAAAACATGAACAATGCGGCTACTGCGACACTAGCTGCACCAAAGCTGACCTTACGAATAGAAAAACGTAATTGCTTTTCACGATCGTGTTTACCTTTATGAAACATTTAATTTCCTCCAAAATAAATAGTTTATCATACTATATGATACTCTTTTACTATAAAAATTCAATAGAACATTTTTCATATTTTTTAATCTATTATAATTTTTATGCGTATATATATATATACATATAAAGGTGATTTTGCAATATATTTATATAAATTTTTGAAATAAAAATCATATAGTCAGAAATATTACATTTTTATAACATTTGGCATTTTTAAAAAGGTTAGGGAATTCCCCAACCTTCATTCATGTTTATTTGATTTTCTTAGCTAGCATGGTCGCAAAGCGTAGTTGAATACGATTGCCATTCTCATCACGACGGTGCAAATGACCTGGATTTTCATTGTACTTGACCAACTCCCAATCCTTGTAGTAGTCTGCCAATTCTCCCTCTTTAAATGTGAATGGGAAGTTAACCGAGCAAGGATAATCCTCCGTGTCCATGGCACAAACGATAAGATTATAACCACCGACCGTGGTATGCTCCTGCATGTTTTTGATAATTGCAGGAATGCGGTCCGCTTGTAGAAACATGAGAACAACTGTCGAAACGATGAAATCATACTCTTGCCCAATGCTGGCTGAATTGATATCGTAAAGACCAACAGGCATGTCCAGATCTTCCTGCTCCACAATACTTTGCAAGATTTCAAGGGCCAGCTCATTTTGATCCACAGCTGTCACATCAAAACCCTGCTGGGCTAGAAAGAGTGCGTTACGGCCTTGACCACAGCCCAAATCTAAAGCTTTCCCTGGTTTTACTGTCTGCATTGCCTCTAGGACCTCTGAATGAACAGAATTGGTATTGTATTTTTTAGGGAAATAATCCTCAGGTTTACAATAAAATTCCAAATACCATTCTACATCGTCTGTTACAGCCTCCACTCGGTGCCAGGCTTGTGGTTGTGCCATGGGATTGTCAGCCCCTGCTTCAAAGAGATGCTCAGCTAAAACTTCACCATCCTCTGTCAAGTCAATAAACTTGAGAGTTCCTTTTAAAACAGTAATCTTGCCCCAAGTCCCAACCTTGGTATTGTGTTTCTGCTGAACAGCCTCTGGCATGGTCTCTTTAGTCCACAAGGGCATACGTTTATAGGCAACTAATTTTTCCATTTTCATTTCCTCTTTTTATCGCTGATTGACTGCTTTCATTACGCGCGCGATGTCGCGATTTTGCTCACGACGTTTGATAGACTCCCGTTTGTCATAGTCATGCTTCCCTTTAGCTAGACCTAAAAGGAGCTTGGCATAGCCATCTTTGATATAGACTTTTAGGGGAACCAGGGTCATTCCTGTTCCTTTAGTCTCTTGTTCTAATTTTTGGATTTGTTTCTTATGGAGCAGGAGTTTTCGACGACGTTCTGGTTCCTGGTTCCAGATATTGCCCTCTTCGTAAGGAGCGATATGAACATTGCTCAACCAAACTTCTCCATTTTTTACTTGGGCAAAGCCATCCTTGAGATTGATTCGAGCTGCTCGCACACTCTTGATTTCAGTTCCAGTCAGGACCATCCCTGCCTCTAGCGTATCTACGATTGTATAGTCGTGACGCGCCTTTTTATTTTGTGCGACGACCTTTCCCTCGCCCTTTGCCATGCTTGGCTCCTTTCTTAGCTACTTCCTTATAAAAAGGTTTCTTTCCTTTTTTCTTCTTATCTTTCTGTGAATGCTTGCGCTTATCATTTGAGCGTCCTGATTTTCTCTTATCTTCCTTCTTATCTGAACGACGACTGGAACCACGCCCTCTGTCACTACGACTAGACTGTTTCAAGCCTTTTTCGATCACATCAAACTCACTTGGAATGTAAGAGAAGTCAATTTCCCCCGTCATCTTGTCGGCTCTTTCAACCCGAATACGAATTTGTTGACCTACACGGAAGGTTGTTCCTGATTTTTCTCCACGAAGAGTCAAATCACGTTCGTTGAAATGGTAGAACTCAGGCAGATTGGTGATGTGAATCAAGCCTTCAACCGTATTTGGCAATTCGACAAAGAGACCAAATTTGACAATACTTGATACAACCGCATCGTATTCTTCGCCTACGTATTCTTCCATGTATTCAGCCTTTTTCATGGCTTCGACTTCACGCTCTGCCTCAATGGCACGACGCTCGCGGTTGGAAGACTGGGTCGCAATCTCTGGAATCACTTGCTCAAAATGCTCTGCTATTTCCTTAGAACGGCCGTAATCACGAATCATACGGTGAACAAGAAGGTCTGGATAACGACGAATCGGACTGGTAAAGTGAGTATAATAATCAGCAGCTAGTCCATAGTGGCCATGATTGTGCTCCGAATAACGAGCCTGCTGCATAGATCGAAGAAGCATCATGGACAATACATCTGCATAAGGTTCTCCCTCAACAGTACGCATGATGTCTTGAAGTGCCTCTTGGCTAATCTCACTGGCAGTCCCATAAATGCGCAAGCCAAAACTCGAAGCATAATCAATAAACTTCTGAACTTTTTCAGCCTTAGGCTCCTCGTGAATTCGATAGATAAAAGGCAAATCCAGCTTGCTAAAATGCTCGGCAACTGTTTCATTGGCCATCAACATGAAGGACTCAATCATACGCTCGGCAATGCCACGCTGACGAAGAACGATATCAACAGGCTTACCCTGTTTATCCACTAAAATCTTCGCTTCATTGGTATCAAAATTGAGGGCTCCACGTTTCACACGCATGTTTTCTAAAGTTTCATGAAGCTTGGCCATAAATTCGATACTAGGAACAATTTTCTGATATTCTTGTCGCTTTTCCTCGTCGCCAGCTAGGATATCATTGACATCACTATAGGTCATACGGAAGCTTGTCTTGATAACCGTTTGTGTAATGGTGTAATTGACCACACGACCATGTTTATCAATCTCCATAATGGCAGACTGGGTCAGGCGGTCAACTTTGGGATTGAGGGAGCAAATTCCATTAGACAGTCGTTCTGGAAGCATTGGCACCACTCGGTCTGTCACATAGACTGAAGTCGCGCGGTTAAGGGCTTCCTTGTCCAGGGCAGAACCTTCTGTCACATAATAGGAAACATCTGCTATGTGAACACCAAGCTCCAGATTTCCATTTTTCAAGGCCTTGATATGCACCGCATCGTCCAAGTCCTTGGCATCCGCGCCATCAATGGTGAAGGTAATCTCATCTCTCAAATCCAGACGACCTTCCATATCCTTTTGAGACGGAGCATCAGGCACACTTTCTGCTTCCTTGACAACGGCTTCTGGAAACTCGGATACAATGTCCATAGACTCCAAAATCTCAAGGACATCAATTCCGACATCCGTTGAATGCCCCACCACATCGAGGACACTAGCGACAAAGAAATCATGTTTCTTGCTTGGGTATTTATCGATAAAGACCTTGAGAACTTCTGTTCCCTCCAGTTTAAGGGCTGGTTTCTTCACATAGATCGGTTGACTGATTTTCTGATTTTTCGAACGGATGTAGCCAGCATACTTGGGCTTTTCCTGATCTAGAACGATTTGACCGACAACAGTTGTCAAACTGTGTTCTAAGATATCGATAATTTTGACTTCGGCAGCTGTTCCCTTGTTACGATCAGCAACTTTCTTGATAACCACCTCAACGGTATCGCCATCAATAGCATAGTTGACATCGTTTTTCCCTACAAAAAGGTCGTCCTCCTCACCTTCCAGACTAACAAATCCAAAGCCATTTTTATGGGCATGAAAAATCCCCTTGAGGGTAATCTCGTGTTTTTTCTTGGCTTCCAAGGCCAGACTTCCATCTTCTTCAAAGCGAATCTGGTGCTTTCTTTCCATTAGGGACAAGGTTTTAATCAACTCACGAAAATCCTTGGATCCGGCTTTTCCCAAAGCCTGAGCCAAGTCATTGACAGTTACCTTTCCCTTATCTTGTAAATATTCTTTTATTCTATCTTTCATATTTTCTTTCTAGATTTTTTCTTTTCTTTTACTGCAAAACCTTCTTAAACATCCTTTAAAAATAAAAAGAGGCAAAGACCTAGTCCTGCCCATTATTTTCTTATCTACTTGATAATACCGTCAATGCTAAGGCAATGGCTAGCCAGAAAAAGACTAAAATCCCTGTCAAACGCTGCATTACAGCTTCAAAACCGCGTGCTTTACTGCGTTCAAACAAATCACCTGAGCTGGCATCAAATACATTGCTGGATTGGTTTTTGGTTGGTTGCATGAAAATTGCAATCACAATCACAACAGATAATACTAATAAAATGGTTAATAATAGGTTATACATATCAAACTCCTTAAAATCCTTATTATTTTACCATAAAATCTACTTAGATTCAAGATGTAGGGTTACTTTTCTTTCCTTGGGACAATACTTTAAAACCTCAATCTTGTCTGGATGGGTTTTTGAGTTTTTACTAGTTAGGTAATTGATACTGCCACAAGAGGAGCATTTGAGATTAATTTTTACTCGCACTAGATTTCCTTTACTTTTAATAATGTTCGAAATTGAAGCAGGTTAAAGAGACAACTAAAGGCAACACAAAGGCTTGTCGCATAAAAGACAGCATGGTAGCCAAATTTTCCTGCTACTGCAGAACCTGCCATGGGACCTATAACTCCACCAATATAAAAAACTTGGTTGGAGGAGTAAATCCTTGAAATACCTGATTTTAGAGTTATCTTACTGACTTCCGTCAAGTAGAGAAAGTACTTGTGTTAGAAGTTGGTCCTGATTGTCATTGTTGTCTAGAACATGGATGGCCAAATATTTCTTTTTTCTAAAGGCCACTGGGCTGCCAGACGTGACTCAGCTTCATCCTTGGATAGCTGATCCCTTTTCATTAAACGTTCCACTTGGACATCTCTATCCACATAGATCAACCATGTCTCATCAAACCAAGAACTATAGTCTTGTTCAAAAAGCAAAGGAATATCCATGAAAAAAATGGATTCTGTCTGAGCCAACTGCTCTCTTAACACAGCTAGTTCCTCACGGATAATCTCTCCTTGGATTTGCTTAGACCATTCTCGTTCTTCAGGATTTGAAAAGATAAGACTAGCTAGGAGAGGGCGATTGAGTTCTCCATTTTCTAGAATGATTTCTTGCCCAAAGTGCTGGACTAGAGCCTGAAACAGACGACCACCAGGTTTCTGTAGTTGGTGGACGACTGCGTCGGCATCCACTACTTGAAAACCTTGCTTTCTTAGAAAATTTGTCACAGTTGACTTACCAGAGGCAATTCCCCCAGTGATTCCAATGATTTTTCCCATCAGTCCCTCCTTTGACAGTTTGGACAAAAGTGGGTTCCGCGTCCGCCTAGTTGGATTTTCTCAATTAAAGTTCCACAGCGGGAACATTCTTGACCAGCCTTGTCATAAACCTGATGAAAATCCTGCATGGTCCCGTCTTCCCCAAAGGCATTGGTATAGGTCCGAATGGTGGAACCACCTTTTTCAACAGCCTGTCCCAAAACAGCAATAGTCTGGTTATGAATGGCAGTCGCTTCTGCTACTGTTAACGTCTGGGAAGGTCTAGCTGGATGAACCTGAGCACGCCAGAGAACCTCATCCACATAAATATTTCCTAATCCAGCTACCAAGGTCTGGTCTAGGAGACGGGATTTGATAGGCTTTTTAGATTTAGTTAGAGCAGCTTGAAAGACCTGCACATCAAAGTCTTGCTCTATTGGTTCAGGACCTATTTTTTTAGAAATAAAATAGGCATCCAAAAGGTCAGGAGACAAGAGTTCCATAGTACCAAACTTGCGTACATCCTCATAAACAAGCGTCCCACCATCTTCAAAATGAATCAAAACATGGGCATGTTTGCGTTCAGGAACCTGGTCTGGATAATAAAAATACTTGCCCTCCATCCGCAGATGGGAAATCAAGACCTTGTCTGTCAGGTAGAAAAGTAAATATTTACCTCGACGTCCCATTGACTCAACAATCTGATCAGCCACTTCCTTTTGAAACTCGTCTAAATCCGTCTTTATCATCTTGGGATAGCGAATTTCTACACTCGAAATCTTCTTACCCAGAATCAATTTTTCTAAGCCACGACGCACGGTTTCAACCTCAGGTAATTCAGGCATAAATCCTCCTTCTGTAAAAACAAGAAGCAGGCATGAGCCCACCCCTACTTAGTATTCTTTTTCATTATAGCCAAAGTCAGCTAAATCTAGCTTTTTATCGCGCCAGTTTTTCTTGACCTTGACCCAAGTTTCTAGGAAAACCTTGTCCCCTAGCATAAGTTCAATATCACGACGGGCCATACTACCAATTTTCTTAAGCATAGCACCACCCTTACCGATGATAATCCCTTTTTGGCTATCGCGCTCGACCATGATAGTTGCACGAATGTGAACCTTGTCTGTCTCTTCATCTCGTTTCATAGAATCCACAACTACTGCGACAGAATGCGGAATCTCTTCACGAGTTAGGTGCAAGACTTTCTCGCGAATCATTTCTGATACTAAGAAGCGCTCTGGATGGTCTGTGATTTGATCAGCTGGGAAATACTGGAATCCTTCGTCCAGATTTTCACTCAAAATATCCACTAGACGAGAGACGTTATTCCCTTGAAGAGCTGAGATTGGAACGATTTCCTTAAAGTCCATTTGATTACGAAAATCATCAATCTGAGACAAAAGCTGGTCTGGGTGAACCTTATCGATCTTGTTCACAACCAAAATCACAGGAACCTTAGCAGCCTTGAGACGCTCGATAATCATATCGTCCCCCTTACCACGTGCTTCATCAGCTGGAACCATAAAGAGAACTGTATCTACTTCACGGAGAGTGCTGTAGGCGGATTCAACCATGAAATCTCCAAGGGCTGTCTTTGGCTTGTGAATCCCTGGTGTGTCGATAAAGACAATTTGTTCCTTATCGGTCGTATAAATTCCCATGATTTTGTTGCGCGTTGTCTGCGCCTTGTCACTCATGATGGCAATCTTTTGCCCCATGACGTGATTTAAAAAGGTTGACTTCCCAACATTGGGACGTCCTAAAATGGCTACAAAGCCTGATTTAAATGTCATAATTTCCTCTTACTGTTTAAAATAATAAATCCCAGATTCGTGGGAGAAAAATCAATGCGCCTGTTAAGGCTGCGAAAAGAGAGACCACTAATACCGCGCCAGCCGCCATATCCTTGGCATTTTTAGCCAGCATGGAAAAGTGATAGTGACTGGCCAAATCCACCACATTTTCAATAGCAGAATTGATAATTTCAAAAGCTACTACCAAGAAAATGCTCAATAGGAGAAAGAGCCATTCGATTCGTGACACCTGAAAAACTAAACCTGCAAGAATGACTACAAGAGCCGTCACTGCATGTTTTCGCATATTGCGTTCTTCCTTGATGGCAGTAAAAATTCCTGTGAGAGCAAATTCTAAACTAGATATCAGGTCACGATTTTTCCATTTTCGTTTATTGTCTTGTGAGTCCATAGGCTGTCAAAATTTCTTCTTGTAAACCGAACATCTCCGCTTCTTCTTCCGGAGTGTAGTGATCATAGCCATTGATATGTAAAAAGCCGTGTACTGCCAAGAAGCCCATCTCACGCTCAAAGCTGTGACCGTATTCCTCGGCCTGCTCATGAGCCTTATCGATAGAGATGAACAATTCCCCAATATAGGCATCAAACTCAGACATCATCTCTGCCAATTCAGGATTTTCAAGCAAATCCTCTTCGTCAAAGGCAATTTCCAACTCTGGTTTATATTCAAGACTGATAACATCTGTCGGGCGGTCCGTGTCACGGTACTCCAGATTGAGTTCATGACTACGCTCATTGGTCACAAAAGTGACTGCCATCTCCTTGTCTTCTTTGCCTAATTTTTGGGCTGCAAATTCCAAAATTTCTTGGGTTTGTTGCAACATTTCTTTTGAAACTTGACCAGTTTCATCTACCATTTCAATATACATGTGCTTCTCGTTTCTCTTTACTTGGCTTTATTATACCACATTTCCATGATTTTATTCTACCTTTTTGATATAATACTATGGAATACAATCACAAGGAGAGAACGATGTCATTTGACGGATTTTTTTACACCACATGGTTGAGGAATTGCGAAGAGAGTTAGTGAATGGTCGCATCCAGAAAATCAATCAACCTTTTGAACAAGAGTTGGTCTTGCAAATCCGCAGCAATCGCCAAAGTCATCGCCTGCTCCTTTCTGCCCATCCAGTTTTTGGACGCATTCAGCTGACCCAAACAACTTTTGAAAATCCAGCCCAACCTTCTACCTTTATCATGGTTTTAAGAAAATATTTGCAGGGTGCCCTAATTGAATCGATCGAGCAGATTGAAAATGACCGTATTGTGGAAATTACAGTTTCCAATAAAAACGAGATTGGGGACCATATTCAGGCTACCTTGATTATCGAAATCATGGGGAAACACAGTAATATTCTACTGGTTGATAAGAGCAGTCATAAAATTCTCGAAGTCATTAAACACGTCGGCTTTTCACAAAATAGCTACCGCACTTTGCTTCCTGGATCGAGTTATATCGCTCCGCCAAGTACGGAATCTCTCAATCCTTTTACGATCAAGGACGAGAAACTCTTTGAAATCCTGCAAACACAGGAAACGACAGCTAAAAATCTTCAAAGCCTCTTTCAAGGTCTGGGACGCGATACGGCAAATGAATTGGAAAGGATACTGGTTAGTGAAAAACTTTCCACTTTCCGAAACTTTTTCAATCAAGAAACCAAGCCATGCTTGACTGAGACTTCCTTCAGTCCAGTTCCTTTTGCAAATCAGATGGGAGAGCCTTTTGCCAGTCTTTCTGATTTGTTGGACACCTACTATAAGGATAAGGCTGAGCGCGACCGCGTCAAACAGCAAGCCAGTGAACTCATTCGTCGTGTTGAAAATGAACTTCAGAAAAACCGCCACAAACTCAAAAAACAGGAAAAAGAATTACTGGCGACAGACAATGCTGAAGAATTTCGCCAAAAAGGGGAATTGCTAACAACCTTCCTCCATCAAGTGCCTAACGACCAAGACCAGGTTATCCTAGACAACTACTATACCAACCTACCTATCACCATTGCGCTTGATAAGGCCTTGACTCCCAACCAGAATGCCCAACGCTATTTTAAACGGTATCAGAAACTCAAAGAAGCTGTCAAATACTTAACTGATCTGATTGAAGAAACCAAGGCAACCATTCTCTATCTAGAAAGTGTGGAAACTGTCCTCAACCAAGCTGGACTGGAAGAAATCGCTGAAATCCGTGAAGAATTGATCCAAACAGGCTTTATCCGCAGAAGACAACGGGAGAAAATCCAGAAACGCAAAAAACCAGAACAATATCTAGCAAGCGATGGCAAAACCATCATCTATGTCGGCCGCAATAACCTGCAAAATGAAGAGCTAACCTTTAAAATGGCCCGCAAGGAGGAACTTTGGTTCCATGCCAAGGACATTCCTGGAAGCCATGTTGTCATCTCAGGAAATCTTGACCCATCTGATGAAGTCAAAACAGACGCAGCAGAGCTAGCCGCCTACTTCTCTCAAGGTCGCCTGTCAAATCTGGTCCAGGTAGATATGATTGAAGTCAAGAAACTCAACAAACCAACTGGTGGAAAACCCGGCTTTGTCACCTACACAGGACAAAAGACCCTCCGTGTCACACCAGACCCAGAAAAAATCGCATCCATGAAAAAATCCTGATTTTACTTGAAATCAGGATTTTTATAGTAGATTGCAATAAGATATAAACAAATCAATTAGGAAAGTCAAATTAATTTCTAGAAATATTTTAGCAGTCACAGCGTACTATTCTAGATTCAATCAACTATAACTTACTTCCTTGACAACTTTGTTCATCAAGAACAGATTGATTGCAGTTTATCTCATAGACTCTTTTACTTCCTTGCGTAGATTTTCTAGACTGCTGATGCCATATTTATCCATAACCTTTGGTAGATTTTCGATGATATCAGGACAGGCATATGGATTGGTAAAATTGGCTGTTCCAACTCCGATAGCAGAGGCACCAGCCAGATACATTTCTAGGGCAGCTTCAGCCGAATCCACTCCCCCCATTCCAATGATAGGCAGGTCTGTTGTTTGGGCAACTTGGCGGATGAGTTTGAGGGCTACTGGAAAGACTGCTGGACCTGACATTCCACCCGTTCCATTTGCCAAGATTGGTTTGCGAGTTTTGAGGTCAAAGCGCATACCGACTAAAGTATTGATCATGGTTAAGCCACTTGCTCCTGCATCCTCTGCTGCCTTTGCGACAGTAACGATATCCGTCACACTAGGGGTCAGTTTGACATAAACTGGCACATCTGAGGCTTCGACAGCTGCTTTCACCACATCATAGGCTAAATCTGGATCTTGACCAATCAAGAGTCCATGATTACAGTGATCTACATTGGGGCAAGAAATATTGAGCTCAATAGCCTTTACATTGGCTGCCTTAGAAATACCATGAGAAACAGCTGCATACTCTTGTTTTGAAAAACCAGCCACATTGGCAATAATAGGAAGATTTGGATATTCTCTTTCCAGCCACGGTAGCTTTTCAGCCAAAACAACCTCTAAACCAGGATTTTGCAAGCCGATTGCATTGAGCATGCCAGCAGGTGTCTCAGCAACTCTGGGAGTTGGATTGCCAAAGCGTGGTTCAAGGGTTGTCGCCTTGATCATAATAGAACCTAAAAGGTCTAAATCATAGTACTTGGCATACTCTTGTCCAAAACCAAAACAGCCTGATGCTGGAATAATCGGATTTTTCAAATCCAAGCCTGGTAGAGAAACTTGTAAACGATTTGTAGTCATGATTTTCTCCTTACAATACAACTGTTCCTGTGCGGAAAACAGGGCCATCTTCACAGACGCGTTGACTAACCGTCTCGCTTTCTGGCACTTTTAGGACGCAGGCATAGCAAGCCCCCATACCACAAGCCATACGAGATTCCAAAGATAGATAGGCTCTTGGGTGGTCATAAAAGGTTTGATTGATATACTTCATCATTCCAGGCGCCCCACATGAGTAAACAGCATCAAATTGATTGTCTAAATCCTTAATGACAACGGAAACATTTCCCTTGATACCATAAGAACCATCATCTGTCGTTACAAAGACTTGACCATATTGAGCTAATTCTTTTTCAAGGATAACAGCATCCTTATTAGCAAAACCGAGAACTATCACTACTTTCACACCACGCGCATGCAATTCCTTGGCAACCTCAAGCAAGGGCGGAACACCAATCCCCCACCAACAAGGAGAACCTGGCTCTGCTCATCTAGGTCAGACAAGTCAAAACCATTCCCCTGAGGACCCATCACATCAAGAATATCTCCCTGACTTAAGGTTGAGAAAATAGCTGTCCCAGCTCCCTCAATCCGATAAATGAGATGACACTGTTTCTTAACCTTATCGATAGACGAAATTGAAATAGGGCGACGCAAGAGATGGGCGTCATCAGGCACACGCAGATGAAGAAATTGGCCTGCTCGCATAGCTTCAACCATTTCCCCTTCTAGAACTAATTCAAAGATTTTTGGCGCGATTTCCTCCTGTGCAACCACCTTCATGGTTTCCAAACGAATTGCACCCAAACGTTTCTTACATGTGGGATTCATGACTTTTCCTCCTTAAATTTTAAGGGGACCAGACAAAGAAAAGACCTTGCTAGTGCAAGGCCTCAGTTAAAATCGTACAACAGAAGAGAGCACACTCAAAAAGTCTCCTCTAGAAAATTGTACTATTCTTTTATCTGACACCTTGTGAGTCTCTCTGGACTCCCCTTAAAGGTTAAATTTTTATTAGTATACTCTTTCATCTAAAAAAAGTCAAGTAGAAAACGAACATTCTACTTGACTTCACGTGATTATTTTTCACGAATGACTTCGACCTTGTAGCCATCAGGGTCTTTAACAAAGTAATAGTTAGGTGCAGTTCCTGGTAGACCATTTGGCTCAGTCACTTCATATCCTTTTGCACTATGCTCTTGATGAAGCGCCTCAAGATCAGGTGTACTGAGGGCGATATGGGCAAATCCATCTCCAACCACATAAGGACCATGATCGTAGTTATAAGTCAACTCCAACTCATAGTCGTCACCCTCAAGTCCTAAATAGACAATCGTGAAGGCATGGTCTGGAAAATCTCTGCGACGCAATTCTTTAAATCCAAAAGCATCTTGATAAAATGCGATTGATTTTTCAAGATTTTCTACTCGCAAGCAAGTATGTAGCATTTTTGAAGCCATATTTTTCTCCTTTATTTTTAAAAAGACTGGGACAATACTGTTCCAGTCTTATCTGTTATTATTTACCAAGTTTTGCTTTAGCTGCATCTGCAAGAGCTGTGAAAGCTGCTGCATCGTTAACAGCCAAGTCAGCAAGCATTTTACGGTTAACTTCGATCTCAGCCAATTTCAAACCATGCATCAATTGTGAGTATGAAAGTCCGTTCATACGAGCTGCCGCGTTGATACGAGTGATCCACAATTTGCGGAAGTCACGTTTTTTCTGACGACGGTCACGGTATGCATAGTAGTAAGAGTTCATTACTTGTTCTTTTGCAGTACGGAACAAGATGTGTTTAGCTCCATAGTAACCTTTTGCTAATTTAAGAATACGTTTACGACGTTTGCGTGATACAACGCCACCTTTAACACGTGCCATGTTTTATTTCCTCCAAATATTTCCTAGAATTGTTTACTTACAGTCAAGCTATTATTTCAAGCGAGTAAGCATTGCTTTGATACGTTTGTAATCTCCTGAATGCACCATAGATGCTTTACGAAGATGACGACGTTGTTTCTTAGTTTTTCCGTGGAAACGGTGAGAAGTGTAAGCACGGAAACGTTTAAGTCCACCAGAACCTGTACGTTTGAAACGTTTAGCTGATGCGCGGTGTGTTTTTTGTTTTGGCATGATTTTTTCTCCTTTATTTAACTTTCTGACAATTATTTTTTGTCAGTCGCTGGCGCCAATTGCATGAACATTTGACGTCCATCCATTTTAGCACGTTGTTCGATGATGGCAATATCTTGAGTTGCTTCAGCAAACTCGGCTAAAACTTTTGCACCAATCTCTTTATGGGTAATCATACGACCCTTAAAGCGAATAGATACCTTAACTTTATTTCCTTTTTCAAGGAATTTGCGTGCATTGCGAAGTTTTGTATCAAAGTCACCCTTGTCAATAGTTGGACTTAGACGAACTTCTTTCACAGTAACAACACTTTGTTTTTTACGTTGTTCTTTTTGTTTCTTCTGGTACTCAAATTTGAACTTCCCGTAGTCCATAATTTTTGCAACAGGTGGTTTGGCTTGGGGTTGAATCAATACTAGGTCAACATTAGCGTTATCAGCCAAAGCTTGCGCTTCACTAAGTGGCTTAATGCCTAACTGTTCTCCTTCAAGACCAATCAAGCGAACTTCACGTACACGAATCTCATCATTGATGAATAAGTCTTGCTTTGCTATGGTTTTCACCTCTTTTGTTTTATTAGAGAAAAACAATAGCGGACTCGTAAATATACAAGCCCGCACGTTATGATAGCGTTTCTTAGAAACTTTTCATCCGTAGGGCCAGGCAACTTAATGTCACAAGGCGAGAAGCTCTCACTTCTGCTTTTCTCAACTTTTATATGATACCAAGTTTTCTAGCTCTTGTCAAGATAAAAAGTTATTTTTTGAAAAGTTTCTGTTTATATTTTGCCTTGGTTTTCGAATCAAAAAGAGAGAACCAAGGTGATTCCCTCCCTATGTTAGTTTTTCCTTAGCTTCCCTATAGGAATGCTAAGACCTATTAAAAACTTCCTTTTTACGTGAACTTCCCCATCTTTCGATAAATAGAATCCCCACTAACAAAAGGATAATCAGGCAAGGAAGTAAAACTAGCCCCATGTCCCAATTTAGATTGACATTATCAATCAGCTTAGGTAATCTTCCAGATAAAATCTCCACTGAACGTAAGTAAGTAAAGGGAATCAGATGTGCAATCCTTTGAAGAGGCTGAATTGTTTGGATGCCAAACAATAAGCCAACAATCCCAATGAGTGAAAGAAAAAGGACAGGCATTTTTTGCTTGAAAAAGTAAGCAATCAAGTAGACGACTTCCACAATGATGATAAAAGCTAAGAAAGCTAATAACAAGCCAGGAAATAACACATCTTGTATCTTTCCAATAGTTACCTCTTGATTCACTAAGCTATAAATCGGGTAGGGATAATCTAACTGTCCAAAACCACTTATCAGACTTCCCACTAGAAAAGAAAATCCACAGATTCCAATAAACAGCACAGTTACATAGCTCACTCCAACTCCAAGAGAAGACATTGCAAATGTCACTTTTGAAAAAGGATATAACTGAGCTGTATCCAGATGATTTTGATATCTTTCTGCAAATAGTTGCGTTAGCATAAAAATAATAGCAATCACAAATAAGCTTGGGATGATAACCCCTAAAATCCAGACAATCTGATCAATCCCGTGGGTCGGATAATCTAAATTGTGGGCTTTTATGTTCAAGGGATATAAGGCTTGGTAAATCTTTCGCTCGCGGTCAGCCCCCATTTTTAGTTCAGAGCTAGAAGTCGGGCTATTTGATATCCTTTCATAATTCTTCTCTTCATCTTGCCACTGCAAATAGTAGGCTTCTTTCCAGCGTCCTTCTTTTAATAAAGTCAGAATTTCTGTCTTTTGAGTCAAATGATTTTTTTGCACGTCTAAAGTATTTTTAGCAATTTGGTATTCCTCCGAGCTGGTGTCAGATATTTGGGAGAGTTTCTCTTCATATTCATTGATGACTCTCTCAATTGCTACAAGACGAGTTTCCAACTCTCCCTCCAAGCTGACTGAGTTTGCAGTCCGACTATTGAAATAAAAGGTAACACCGAGTACAGATACAAATAAAGCTAAGATAATCCAATTTAAGCGACTTTTGAAAACTTTTTTTAATAAGAATAGACCAACATCTTTCATAAACTAAACCTCTTCTATCTTTCCCCGATGAATGGTTACTACTCTATCGCAGACATCAACCAACTCTTCCTTATAGTGGGAACTTAAAAGAACCAGCTGCTCTTGTCTATCGATTTGTGCTAGCCTATCAAAAAACTTCTGTCGATAATACTCATCTAAGCCATTTGTAATCTCATCCATAAGCCAGCATTTCGCCTGACTGAGGAAATACATGGCAATCACCAATCGTTGCTTCATACCTAAAGAATACTTGCGAATGGGAAGGCTGATATAGTCAGACATTTCCCAGTAATCAATTTCATCCCTCAAGTTCAGACCTGACTTCCAGATGTTTTTGATAAGACGAAGGTAATCCATCCCACTTAAGTTTTCATCCAGCCATTCAATACTCTCATAATAAAACAAAGAAGGCGAGACTGCGATATTTCCGCTACTTATAGGAATTAAATTGCTAATGGCTCGGAACAGTGTCGTCTTTCCAGAACCATTGATAGCAAGAATACCATAAATCCTACCCTTTTCAAATGTAAAATCAACATCTTGTAAGATGACTTGTCGCGTTTTTAAGGTCACATGAGTAAGCTGCAACATATCTATCCCTCCTTTTTATCACTTTTTAAGGATTAATAGCCTCCGCTGTAGTAGTTTATTACCTCATAACGATTGTAATTCCAACCAGAACCAACTTTATACTCAGAATAGCTATAATAACGAGACCATGATGGAACGTTAATATAGCTATGTCTGTGGTAATTCATACTAGACTTGATAGTAGGTATTCCAATCATACCGATAAATTTTAAGAACGCTCACAGCAGATATACTGGACTGAAAAAGACCAATAATCATAAACTAACTAATTAAACGGTTTTTACTAATTTTTAATAGTTTTATATTATCAATATCGAATACGCTTTCATTATATCGTTTTTATCATTATTATGCAACAGATTTTTAGTTTATTTTACTAATATACAGTATTTATCCTTCCTATCGAACGCTTTCGATTTTCCAATTTTTCCAACCTTTAAAGCGTATAGCTCCTTGCTGGTCAGTTCGGTAAACTTTGCTATTGATACCTTCCAGTCGGATCAAGGTTTCCTGATGGGGGAGTTTCATTCGATTGCTCTTTCCAACTGAGATGAGAGTCATCTCTGGTTTGAGCTGTTCTAGAAAGGCTGAACTTGATGATTTTTTAGAGCCATGTTGGCTAGCTTTCAAAACATCCACTTTCAAGTCTGGAGAGTGCCTCAGCATGTCCTTCTCTCCTTTCTCCTCCAAATTTCCAGTGAAGAGAAAGTGCTTATCCAAGAGTTTCCCATAAAGAACCAGGGAATCTTCATGACCCCCGTCTCCAATTTTCCTTGGAGATAGGACTTCTAACTGACTTCCAAAAATGGGCAAGTTCTCCCCTACTGTCATACTACGCACCTTTGTTTGAGTTGCCTGTAGTTCTGTCACAAATTCCTTCTGTTTCAGACTTCCTTTTGATACTAAAATTTCCCCTACATGGAAAGCCTTGGGCATCTCTAACAAATCTCCAACATGTTCCTTGTCCATGTTAGTCAAAATTAGCTGGTCAATCTTAGCTACTCCTCGACTTTTAAGATAGGGTATCAAGGTTCGCTGGGCATTGCTGGTCGTCGCCTTTTCTTGCCATTTTTCGATTTTCTTATCAGATTCTGCCTTGCCACCTACATCTATGAGAATGGTCTTACCAGTTACATCCCGTAGGAAAATACTTTCGCCTTGCCCCACATCCAGCATGGTAATTTCATTTTCCAGTGGATGCTTGGTCAGGAGAAAGAGCCCTGTAATCAATAAGCTCAATACTATTAGCCTTTTAATGTTTTTCCTCAAATCATAGACCAAAGCCAAGGAAATTAACAATAAAATTAAAAGCCATGCATTGGGTTGTCCAAAGACTAGAGGTCTACTTGCCACCTGTGAGACCAAGCGAATAATGCCCTCCAACCATTCAAAAATAAAATTAAGCTGAATGACTGGATAGAGAAAGGAAAGGGCAAATAAGATAGACAAGAGCGGTAAGAAGACCAAGTCAAAAAGAAAGGAAAAGACAAAGGTCAAAAGGATGGACCAAGGTTGAAATTCCGCAAAATAGAAGGATAGAATGGGCAATATTCCCAAAGAAATGACTAGACTTTCTCTAGCAACAGCCTTGAGCCCCTCCTCTTCTTTGCTGGTCATAGTCAAGATAAAAGCATAAGCGCAGGACAAAACTCCTCCTACAGTCAGGAAAAAGTTGGGCATGACGATAAAGAGGACAAGGACTGTCAAAGCAAAATTGTCCAAGCCCTTAACACCATGTTGAGCCAGTAACTTTTGCAAGAGACTGCGAATGACCGAAGCTGAAAATCCTGTCAGACCTGCATAGATAAGGGAAAAGGGATAAGTCAGCCATTTCAACTTTTCTTGGGTCAAGCCCAATCGCAAAAGTAGTTTCTTAAATCCATCCATGAAAAAACCTACCTGCATGCCTGATAAGGCAAAGAGGTGGATAATTCCTAGACTGGAATAAAGCTCATTCATCTCCTCAAAATCTGTGTCCAGATGCCCTAACAAGAGCCCCATCATGTAATTGCGCATAGGATCTGGAAAATGCGTCTTAATCCAAACTACAGCCTTACAGCGTAAACTGGACAGGTTTTCACCTATATCCCAACTTCCAACCTTTTGAAGTGACTGGATTTTTTTGATATTGAGAGTCTGGTAAATTCCCTGAGTCTTCAGATAGGCTTGGTAATTAAAGCCACCAAAATTTCTCTGCCCTTCTGGCTCCGAAAGCTTCCCTTCTAGTCCTATCTCATGAAGGTCGGTTAAGGCTTGAAAGGCTTCTTTCTCCTCCTCGGACTGGAGTTTATAATAGACTTGAAAAATGCGTCCATCAGACTTGCCACGAAAGGACAGACTATCACCATTGACCTTAATAGTGTCAGGCAAAATCCGTACCCTTTCAACAGAATCCGCCAAATTTTGACTCGCTTGACTCTGTTGCCAATTTTGAAACAGAAACCAAAATCCAAAGATTCCGCAAATTACTAGAACTTTTCCAACAGACTTCCACGGAAATTGGATAAAGAGACAGACTAGCAGAAAAACAAAACCTAGCAGTGCGAGATAAGATGATGAGAAAATGGCGTAGTAAAGCCAAAGCAATAGAAAACTCAGGTAAATTAGGGGAATAGGGAGTTTCTTAATCCACTGTAACATAGTCTTTTAGCTTTTCTATCGTTTTAGCACCAATGCCAGAGACCTTCTTAAGTTCATCAACCGACTTGAATTTGCCATTCGTCTCACGATGATCGATAATATCCTGGGCTCGTTTTCCTCCCAAGCCTTTGACCTGCTTGAGTTCTTCCAGACTGGCCTTGTTAATATTGACCTTCTTTTCCTTGCTTGTTGAAGAAGCCGTTCCAGAACCTGCCTGCTGACTAGCTGATTCTTCTCCCTTAGTGGGAACGTAAACCAGAGCCTCATCACTAACTTTCTGAGCTAGATTGAGCGACTTGCTGTCTGCTTGCTCTGTCAAGCCACCTGCCTTCTGAACAGCATCATTGACTCGACTACCTACCGGCAAGTCATAAATCCCTGGCGATTTAACAGCGCCTTTGACATCTACTGTGATTAGATCTTGTTCAACAGGTTCTTCCTTTTCTGCATTCTTCACTTCCTTTTCGGATACTGAATCCTTTGAAACTGCTACAACTTCTGCCTGCAAATTCGTTTCCTTGACAGGTGTTTGTGGAGCTGGTTTTAGCAGGAAAAATCCTCCTACAAGCAAGCCCAGACAAGTACAGATGACAATGATTTTATACTCTTTAATTTTCTCGATAATTGCTTCCATATTTTCTCCTCTCTTAGATTATTCGTAAGAGGAAGAAAAAACAGTTGAAAATTTCTTCTCAACTGCTTATTTATTTGCAAAATAGTCTTCCTTGGTCAAGACATAATGAACTCTTGTAACTATTCGGCCTTCTTCATGCTGGTCCATACAAGCATATGGTTCTGCATGTGAAAAACGCATGCCTGATTTCTCCATGACCTTTCCAGATGCAGGATTAGCCTTATCGTGAAGGGCAGTCAACTTATTCATCCCTATCTTCTCAAAAGCTAGCTCAATTACGGCACGATTGGCTTATGTCGTCAATCCTTGATTCCAATACTTTTTATTGATAATGTAGCCAATAGCTGCCTTCTTAAGAACAGGATCAATCTTGTGCAAGTCAATGGTTCCGATAAACTCTCCAGTACTTTTTAGTTCTATTCCCCAACGCCCTAAGGGATTAGCCAAGTAGAACTGAGCAATATTATTTTGAGTTTCTTCCAAGCTTTGATTAGTTGGAAAAGTGTAGCGCGTATTTTCTATGTCCGAGGCATAGGCAAACATTGCTTCCGCATCATCCAAGGTTACAGGTCTAAGCAATAAACGCTCAGTCTCCACTATGGGATACTGAGCTAGTTTTAAAAAGATTGATTCCATACGTTTCTACCACTTGAAACCTTTCTAATCTAATACAAGGATATTGAATGAAACATTTAAAACGCAAATTTATAGTAGATTGAAATAAAATATGAACAAATCGATTAGGAAAGTCAAATTTATTTCTAGAAATATTTTAGCAATCACGACGTACTATTCTAACTTCAATCTACTATAGACTTAACATTGAGATAACTTTAAGTACAAAAGAACTATCCTTCAGATAGAGGTTGAGTATCTAATTCTTCGCGCTCTTCATTTTTAACTGGTACTGGTTCATAAGCTCGGATAATCTGAGCGACAACTGGATGGCGAACCACATCCTTAGCTGAAAAATGAACAAAGTCAATTTGGTGAATGTTCTTGAGTTTTTCTTGGGCATCAATCAAACCTGACTTGACATTACGTGGCAGGTCAATCTGACTGATATCTCCATTGACAATCATCTTAGAATTAAAACCTAAACGAGTCAAAAACATCTTCATCTGCATGATGGTCGTATTTTGCGCCTCATCGAGAATGACAAAGGCATCATCCAAGGTCCGTCCACGCATGTAGGCAAGAGGTGCAATCTCGATAATTTCACGCTCCATGAGACGAGTCGTCTGGTCTTTTCCCAGAATCTGATACAAGGCATCATAAACAGGTCGAAGGTAAGGATCTACCTTCTCCTTAAGATCACCCGGAAGAAAACCTAGACTCTCGCCAGCTTCCACCGCTGGGCGTGTTAGGATAATCCGCTTAACCTGACCACGTTTAAGAGCTGTCACAGCCAAGGTCACTGCAAGGAAGGTCTTCCCTGTCCCTGCTGGCCCAATTCCAAAGGTCACATCATGCTGTTTAACACTATCTACATAAAGTTTTTGACCCAAGGTTTTGACACGAATAGGCTTCCCTGTATTGTCCTTGATAATTTCTTCTTCGTAAAGGGCGACAAACTTGTCAATTTCATCGTTTTTGACCATACTAATTGCAGTCACCACATCTGGTGTACCAACGGTCATCCCACGATTTACCAAGACCATCAAAGCCTGAATAACCTGACGGGCTTCCTCACAGGCAGTCTCTTCTCCCAAAACCTGGACAATCTCCGTACGAGCATGAATCACCACATCAAGCTCTTCTTCCATCAAACGAAGATGGCGTTCATTGGAACCAAAAAGATGAAACAAGTCATCTGGATGACTCAGTTGAATGTCTATTGAATGTTCCTTCAAATAAAGAACCTCTCTAATCCTTTTATTTCTTTTTATTATAGCAGAGGGATGGAGAAATTACTAGCCCAAACCTAGTGACTAAATGCTAGTGTTCTAAGTATTCTTGCCAGATAGCGTCAAAATCTCCTAGATTAAAAGAGAAGCTGGCATGTTCTTCCAAAAAGCAACTCACCTCATCAAAATCATCTGTGTGTTTTGGGAAGGAAGACTCTTCAAAAGCTAGATCTGCCAAGATAGCTTTAGGACTATTACTTTTAGGGTTGCGCTCGGTCATGAGCCAAGTGTAAAATGATTTTCTCATAAGTCACCCTAGATCAACTCTGTCCCAAACTGGTCTTGCTTGATTTTATCAGCCTTCATCAAGCCGCCAAGTGCTTTCTTGAACTGACCTTTAGAGATGCCAAAGGTCGCCTTGATATCATCAGGAGATGACTTATCATTTAAGGTCATGAAACCGCCATTGCTTTCCAAGTAGGTCAAAATCATCTGAGCATCATTTTCCAACATCTCAAAAGAACGTGGTTTGAGAGAAAGGTTCAACGTGCGGTCCACTTCACGGAAACCAATGACACGCGCATCTAGAACTTGACCCAATCGTGGCTCTGCGTAACGTTCGCTAGGATGGATAAAGCCAAGCATGTTATTCTCTGGTAGGTAGACAAAGGTTCCTGACAGCTTGAGGCGGTATACAATGGCTGGCCAGTTTTGATTCTGCATGTTGTTGTAAGCAGGACGAGCCAGACGTTGGAAATCTTCTTGATAAGCCAAGAGTCCCCAGATTCGGTCTTTCTTGTCCACTTCAAGACGGATGTAGAGCTGGTCGCCCTTCTTAGGCCAGAGTTCCTTGAGCTCAGGGAGAATATCAAGTGACACTACGATTTCCTTGTCAGGAAGGCCTGTATCCACAAAGACACCCAAGTCCTTACGAACCTCTGTTACAGTTCCCCAACCAAATTGGTCCTGAGTGGCAGTCACTTCTATGGTTGTCAGGCGGAGTTTTTGCTTCATATCCGTGTAGGCAAAACCTTTGACCGTATCTCCTACTGTATGTTGACCTTCTTCCTTGGCAAGAGCATAGGTTTGGCCATCCTTTTGCACAAAGTAAAAACGGTCATTTTCATCGATGATGAGTCCAACGATAAAACTTGCAAGATTTGTATTCATATTTCCTTCTTTCGAATAAAACTCAGCCAGCAATGCCAACTGAGTTTTTCTGTTTATTTTTAGACTTCCAAGAGTTCTTTTTCTTTGTTGGCAGTCATGTCGTCGATGTGTTTAACAGCATCGTCTGTTACTTTTTGAATATCTTTTTCAAGAGTCTTCAATTCGTCTTCAGTGATTTCTTTTGCTTTTTCTTGTTTCTTAGCTTCGTCCATAGCATCGCGACGGATATTGCGGACAGCCACTTTAGCATTTTCGCCGACCTTCTTCACTTCTTTAGCAAGGTCACGACGAGTTTCTTCCGTAAGAGCTGGGATAACCAAGCGAATCACAGAACCATCGTTAGCTGGTGTGATACCAAGATCAGAGGCATTCAAGGCACGTTCGATGTCTTTCAATGAAGACTTGTCAAATGGTGTTACCAACAAAACACGCGCTTCTGGAATCGTAATTGAAGCGATTTGGTTAAGAGGAGTTTCGACTCCATAGTATTCTACATGTACACGGTCGAGCAAGCTTGCATTGGCACGGCCAGCACGGATACCACCAAATTCACGAGCAAGTGATTGGTGAGACTGGGTCATTCTCTCTTTAGCTTTTTCAATAATTGCGTTAGCCATAATCTTTCTTATTCCTTTTCTTCGATATTATTTGAAACTGTTGTTCCGATATTTTCACCAAATACGACACGTTTGATGTTGCCTGGTTGGTTCATGTTGAAGACAACCAAGTCAATGTCATTATCCATTGAGAGGGTTGAAGCTGTTGAGTCCATGATACGCAGACCTTTATTGATAACGTCACGGTGGGTCAATTCTTCAAACTTAACGGCTGTCTTGTCTTTCTTAGGATCGGCATTGTAAACACCATCGACACCGTTTTTAGCCATAAGAATAGCATCTGCTTCGATTTCAGCTGCACGAAGGGCCGCTGTTGTATCTGTTGAGAAGTAAGGTGAACCAATTCCGGCACCAAAGATAACGATACGGCCTTTTTCAAGGTGACGAAGGGCACGTCCACGGACATAAGGCTCTGCCACTTGTTGCATGGCAATAGCTGTTTGCACACGTGTATCAACCCCAACTTGTTGCAATGAATCTGCCATCACAAGAGCATTCATAACAGTCCCAAGCATTCCTGTGTAATCTGCCTGAACGCGGTCCATACCTGCTTCTGCAGCTGGTTCTCCACGCCAGAGATTTCCTCCACCAATAACAAGGGCAATTTCGATACCTAAGCTATGAACTTCCTGAATCTCTTTTGCGATTGTTTGAACTGTTTGGATATCAATCCCTACGCCACGTTCACCGGCAAGGGCTTCACCTGATAACTTGATTAAAATACGTTTATACTTGGGATTCGCCATTTTCACTCTCCTTTTTTTATCCTACCTATTTTATCACAATTTCTAAGATTTTTATAGTACCATGAGCAATTCTTTCAAAAAAATTAGACAGTTAAAAATTCCTCTAAGTCGCTAAGAGCACGCTCTGCAATTTTTTCATAACGAGCCTTCTTATCACGGATACGCTCGCCTTCCAACTCCTTGATAATTCCGAAATTGACATTCATAGGTTGGAAGTGTTTGCTGTCCGCATGGGTGATGTAATGAGCTAAGCTTCCAATCGCTGTCGTCTCTGGGAAAATAGCCTCGCTTTCTCCCTTGAAAAGACGAGCCGCGTTAATTCCCGCAACTAATCCTGACGCTGCGGATTCAACATAGCCTTCTACACCCGTCATTTGACCAGCAAAGAAGAGATTTGGTTGTTTCTTAGAACGGTAAGTCTGCTCAAGAAGATTTGGTGAGTCCATGTAAGAATTACGGTGCATGACACCATAACGAACAAACTCCGCATTTTCAAGACCTGGAATCATTTGGAAGACACGCTTTTGTTCTCCCCATTTGAGGTGGGTCTGGAAACCAACAATATTGTAGAGACTACCAGCCGCATTGTCCTGACGAAGCTGGACAACCGCATAAGGGGTTTTGAATTCTCCATCACGAGGTCCTGTGTAGTCTTCTGGATACTCAAGACCGACTGGTTTCATAGGACCATAAAGCATAGTTTTAATGCCACGTTTGGCCATAA
>NZ_JPFV01000013.1 GCF_000722685.1 Streptococcus mitis
AAAAAAATCTACTAAAAACAGTAGTTTTTCCCAAAAATGGAGAAATTTAAGTTATAATAAAACCAATAAAGCTCAAGGAGAACATCATGGAATTCAAACACTATGGAGAAATCGTTTATAAAATCCGTCAAGATCGTAATATGAGCCTTAAAGAGGCTGCTGGAGATGCCATTACTCCCAACAACCTCAGTCGTTTTGAAAAAGGACTCGCTACTGTTAAAGTAGATACATTTTTTGAAATTTTGAGCAGATTTAATTTAGATGAGATAGACTATGTAGAAGTGTTACATATTAAAAATGAGAATACTCAAAGATTAAGACAAATTACCAATGCAATCAGTAAAGATGATATAGCCAAAGCCAGACAAATATTAGGGAAAAAAAGTGAATGGACAAATCTCATAGAATATTACACCCTAAAATTACTCACTAGCCAACGTTCAATGAGATTTAGTGAATTCACTCCTGATGAACTAGAAGCTCTTCATTACTTGATTGACTATATCTTAAGTATAGATACACTTTATTTTCGTGATTTTACTATTATTTTTGTTCTCTTTCTATTTGAAGAGCAATTTTTTGAAGTACAATTCCTTGAATACATCGAAAATCTAATCGTTAAAGAATTAGATAAGGTTAAATATATAACTGTAGAATTTGCTCACTTATATATTCAGTGTGGTGCTAACTTGGTGAGGACTTACTCTCGCTATGGCTACTATGATAAAGCTGACAAACTCATCTATAAGTTAAAACTAATACTAACTCAAGAATCCTACACTGCCATTGCAATAAATCCCCTATTTCACTTAAACATGTATGAAGTTTACAATCTACTTCGACAAAATGATCCTAAGGCTATTGAACAAGCTAATACTATTCTTCATTACATTGATGCCCAGAACGACCTTTTCCCACTACAAAATATGTTTCTTACAAAAAACGTATTTATCCAAGAGGTTCAACGACTGAATAAAACTGGCATTCCATTCCCTACAGAAGATAAGGAATAACTATCCACATCAGTAGACAACAAAATGTGTACAACTTCAAAGCACCAAAGTCATTTTAGACTCTGGTGCTTTTTTGACTTGATCTCAAAGAAAAACTCACCAACCTAAGTTGATGAGTCTCAAATCTATTTTCTAAATTTCCACTGGCTATAAATCCCGAAACCGATAATCCAGATAGCTGATCCGATTGCTCCGACAAATGTAGACTCTTGTAAAAAGAGGGTTACAAAGACGAAGGCAAAGAAGAGCATGGTTAAGGGATTTAGGAAACGATAATGGGGCATGAGATAACCATCCGCCATAAAGTCTGGTGACTTGCGGTATTTAAGATGAGCCACCATAATCAAGATATAAATGGCGATATAGACACCAGACGACGATGCCGTAATCAAGGTAAAGGCATCCGAAACTCCTGGCAAGACATTGATAAAGGCTGCTAGGGCAATCAAAATCGCTGAAGCGATGATAGCATTTTGTGGCACATTGTGTCTAGAGAGAGTATCTGCCTTAATTGCTTTTAGGAAGCGATTTGGCGAATCATGGGCAATCTGGTATAAATGACGTCCTGTTGAATAAAGGGTTGAGTTAAGAGCAGATGCTGCTGAGGTCAAAACGACGAAGTTAATCAAGGCTGCCGCCCACTTGATACCTGCCAATTCAAATACTGTAACAAAAGGTGAATCAGTCGATGCAAGTTCGCGCCATGGGATAATGGACATAATGGCCAAGAGAGCTCCACCATAGAAAAAGACGATTCGCAAAGGAATTTCCTTAACAGCTTTTGGCAAGACCTGGCGTGGATTTTTTGTTTCTGAAGTCGTTACCCCAATAAACTCAATCATGAGGTAGGCAAAGAACACCATCTGGAAGGCCATGACAAAGTTCACTCCACCATTTGGGAAGAGGGAGAAATTGTCGGCGATATTAGCTAAACTTGCTACTCCATGAGGTGTCTTAAAGCCTGTCAAGACCATAAAGACCCCTGTGGCAATCATAGCTAAAATAGCCACAATCTTAACCATAGCAAACCAAAATTCAACTTCCCCAAAGAGTTTCACCGCAATCAAATTGACCAAGGCTAGAATGGTCAAAAATCCAATCTCAATCATCCAACTTGGCCAGCTAGGGAACCAGAACTGAACATAGTGAGCGATAGCTGTGATTTCCGCCATACCGATAAAGACAACGGATAGCCAGTAAGACCAGACTGAAAAATATCCCCAGCCCTTACCCAAATGGCGCGTGATAAAGTTGATAAAGGTGTGTTGCTCAGGGTCTTGGTAGAGCATTTCCCCAACCGCACGCATCATGAGGAACATAAAAGCCCCAGTAATCATATAAATCAGTACAATGGAAGGACCTGTTAGGCTGATAGAGCGACCTGCTCCCAAAAAGAGTCCTGTTCCGATTGTTCCTGCAATGGCCATAACCTGTACGTGACGATTGGTCAGACCACGCTCCATCTTATTTTTTTCTTCTTTGAACTCATATCGTCTCCAATTCAATTTAAAATGGAAAAAGGAGTGAGTGAAGCGCATTGCCTCCCCACTCCTTTTCTGTTTTTAGGCTGTTTTTTCAACCTTCAAGATTTTTACATCATAGCTACCAACAGGTGTTTCAATGGTTGCTGTGTCACCTGTTTTCTTACCAATCAAGGCTTGTCCGATTGGGCTTTCATTTGAAACCTTACCTGCAAAGGCATCTGCACCTGCTGAACCTACGATAATATAAACTTCTTCTTCGTCCTCACCAATTTCTTGGATAGTGACTGTTTTACCAATCGCTACTTCGTCTTGGGCAACTGAGTCGCTATTGACGATTTCAGCATAACGGATTTTTGTTTCCAAGCTAGAGATTTGTCCTTCAACAAAGGCTTGTTCATCCTTAGCTGCTTCGTATTCACTGTTTTCAGAAAGGTCACCATATGAACGGGCAATCTTAATGCGTTCTACCACCTCTGGTCGGCGGACCAATTTCAATTCTTCTAATTCTTTTTCAAGTTTTTCCTTTTCCTCAAGGGTCATAGGATATGTTTTTTCTGCCATTTTTCTCAACTTTCTTCTGATAATATTTTCTAAAGAAAATTATGTGAAGCATCACATAATTTTAGTTTGTTTGGTTTAATTTGCTGTTGACATGTTCAGCGACATTACGATCATGCTCCTCCTGAGTAGCAGCATAATAGACCTTGCCATCTGTAACATTAGCTACAAAATATAAGTTATCACTCTTAGTCTGATTAATACTTGCCTCGATGGCATCCAAACTTGGACTATCTACTGGACCTGGCATCAAACCAGCTTTCGTATAAACATTATACGGTGAATTAATTGTCGTATCAATTCCAGCATCATCAGCAAGACTAATCTTCTGACCAAGTTTTCCTTGAGCATACAAGATGGCAATATTGCTTTGAAGTGGCATACCAAGATTCAAGCGATTGTAGAATACACCTGCAATCAACTTACGATCTTCAGTCTTAGCACCTTCTTTTTCTACGAGTGACGCAATTGTTAGCAATTCATTGACTGTCAAGTTTTTAGACTTGATTGCACTATAATGAGGTGCCAAAGTCTTATCCATAGCTGCCAGCATCTCATCAATCAAGCTTTCAATAGTTGTGCTTTCCTTGATAGAGTAAGTAGCTGGGAAGAGGAAACCTTCTAAACGGTAACGAACGCCACTTTCCTTTGTAGGCAAGCTTTCAAGTAGACTAGGATATTTGGTAACTTCTTGGCTGATAAAGTTCTCATCTTGAACTTTTGCCAGAAAGGCATCCGCTGTCAAAGGCTCTTTGAAGTCACCTTGCAATTGACCTACCGCTTGTGCAATTTGATCAATCGTATAACCTTCTGGAATTGTTAAATTCGCAAGAGCAGGTTCTTGAGCTTCAGCTGTTCCACCTTTTTGTAGTTCGTGGATGATGTCTTCTGTACTCATGCTCTTTTGCAAATTGTAATAGCCAGACTTCAAATCTGAATAATTTTTATATTTCGCATAAAAAGCAAAAATCACTCCATGTTTAATCAAGCCAGACTTTTCAAGAGTTGAACCAATTGTTTGAACATTGGCTCCTTCTGGGATTTGCACTGTCACATATTGTTTAGATGAAGCATCCACAGGCTGTAAAGACGACTGAACATACTGATAACCGAAGTAACCACCTGCTGAAATCAAGCCTAGGAAAATTAGTAGAGAAATGAAGAAGGCCTTGAATCCTGATTTTTTCTTCTTAGTAGGTTGAACTGTATCACGACGGCTACGACGTGGAGTTACAGGCATTTCTTCTACAGCTTTCTTTTCCACTACTTTCTTTTCCACTACTGGTTGTGAAGTAGGAACTTCTTTTTTTACTACTTCTTTCTGCCCTTCTGTCTTATAAGAAACAGCTACCCTTGTTGGAATTTCATTAAATTCCTTTTCTACTTTTCTAGGACTAACAGGTCCTGAAACTGGTCTTGATACTCCCTCAGCTGACGGAGCAGAAGGTCCTTCTTGACTCGGATGGCTAGGAGCAAGTGGAGCTTGTCTTACAGCCTCTTCTGCGGGAGAAGAAGGAACATCTTGACTTGGATGGCTTGGAGCAGTAAGAGTTTCTCTTTTTATCTCATTTGATGGAGATGCTGATAAATCTTGGCTGGGGTGAGTCGGCACGGTAGGAGCGTTTCTCATAATATCCTCTACAGCTGATAGAGAATCTTCCATCAAATCTTCTATTGACTGATCATTTTTAGAAGAAAGTTGGGGTTTTATTGAAGCTAAATTAACTTCTTCCTGATCTTCTTCATATTTTTTGACGCGTTCTAAATCACGTAAAATCTGCTCTTTAAAGCTTAATTTTTCGTCTTCTCTTGGCTTTTCACTCAAAAGTTTATCCTCCTCGTTGACAATCCATAATATTATATCTTAAAAACGAAAGAAAAGCAACCTAGCATGCTTTTCTAGCTTATTTTTTATACTCAATGAAAATCAAAGAACAAACTAGGAAGCTAGCCGCCAGCTGTACTTGAGTACGGTAAGGCGACGCTGACGTGGTTTGAATTTGATTTTCGAAGAGTATTAGCTTCCCAGACCATATCATACCAAGTTTCCCCTGCAAAGGTTGACTGAGACAGACCTTCATTGACAAATCCATTCTTTTCATAGTAGGCGATGAGATAGTCATGACAGGTTAAATTAATACCTTCTCTTTTGTGTTCAAGAGCCAACTCTTTCAAGGCTGTTAGTAATTTCTGACCAAGTCCAAGTCCCTGTGCCTCCTTAGCAATAGAAAGACAGGTTACAGAGATATAACCACCAGATTCATGACTATAATCTTCTATCTCTTCTGTAAAAGACTGGTCTTGCAGATGGCGTTGGGGGCCAACTGGTCCTTCTATATACCCAATAATCTTACCCTCTTTTTCTGCAACCAGAAACGAGGTCTGAATTTCTCGCAAATGAGCTTCAAAAACAGAGCGAGGAATGGCTTCTTCAGTCGAGAAATTTTCTAGTTCAATCTCAACGATACGATCCAAATCTTCTAATCTTGCTGGTCTAATTTTCATTGTGCCTCCTCTAAAAGAAATTAAACCAAATCATACTAAAATCTTGACTAGCTGAATATAGCGAATCTGTTTCTTCTACATCGATAAAACCGTTCATTTCAAAATAGGAAAGCAGCTCATCCGGACTATTCAAACGAATAGCTTTGTAATCCAGCTCCACTGCCGCATCTTTCAAAGCCGCAAGAAGAAGCGTTCCCAATCCCTGTCTCTGATGGTCAGCCTCGATGACTAAAAAACGAATTTCTAGACATTGCGGATTGTGGGGATGAGGACTTCCTAGAACGTAGCCCAGTAGCTGATTTTCATCCCTAGCTAGAAGAAAGGTATCCGCAGACTTACGGATACTTTCTTCTAAGATATGGGAAGGTTGCTGCTTTTCTATCGGAAAAGACGAGGCCTGCAGTGCCTCTATCTCAGGCAAATCAGACTTACTTGCCTGAATAATCTTAATTGGAATTTCCATGTGAATAGCCTATTGAACATTACTTGTCAAGTTAGACAAGAGACGCTCAAATGAGTATTCATAGGTTTGGATGTCTCCTGCTCCCATAAAGACATAGACAGCATTGTCATGGTCAAGGAGTGGAGAAACATTTTCAACAGTGATCACTTGGTGTTTCTTGTTGATTTTATTAGCTAGGTCTTCTACCTTAACATCACCATGGTCCACTTCACGAGCAGATCCATAAATTTGTGCTAGGTAAACTGCATCCGCTTGGTTCAAAGCATGGGCAAATTCGTCCAACAAGGCAATGGTTCTTGTAAAGGTATGAGGTTGGAAGACTGCTACAATTTCCTTGCTTGGATATTTCTGACGAGCCGCATCCAAGGTCGCAATAATTTCTGTTGGATGGTGAGCAAAGTCATCGATAATCACCGTATCATTGACAATTTTCTCAGTGAAACGACGTTTAACACCGGCAAATGTTTTCAAGTGTTCACGCACCAAGTTCAAATCAAATCCTGCTGTGTAAAGAAGACCAATAACGGCTGTCGCATTCATGATATTGTGACGACCAAAGGTTGGGATGTGGAATTGACCCAATTCTTGTCCACGGAAGTGAACTGTGAAGGTTGAACCAGTTGTTGAACGAAGAAGATCGCTAGCTACAAAGTCATTGCCTTCAGCTTCAAAACCATAATAATAAATCGGAGCATTAGCTGTAATTTTACGCAATTCTGCATCTTCACCATAGACAAAAAGACCCTTGGTAATTTGTTTGGCATAGTCATTAAAGGCATTGAAAACATCCTCTAGACTTGTGAAATAGTCTGGATGGTCAAAGTCAATGTTAGTGATGATAGAGTATTCTGGATGATAAGGCATAAAGTGACGCTCATATTCGTCAGATTCAAAGACAAAATATTTGGCATTGGCCGAACCACGACCTGTTCCATCTCCAATCAAGAAGCTGGTGTCTGTGATGTGAGACAAGACGTGAGACAACATACCTGTCGTTGAAGTTTTTCCATGTGCTCCTGCTACTCCCATGCTAACAAAGTCACGCATAAAGCTACCTAGGAACTCATGGTAACGTTTGTAACTGATACCATTTTGGTCCGCATAGGCAATTTCAACGTTGTTATCTGGGCGGAAGGCATTTCCAGCAATAATTTCCATATCACCGTCTAGATTCTTTTCATCAAAAGGAAGAATGGTAATTCCTGCCTGCTCAAGACCGCGTTGAGTAAAGTAGTACTTTTCAACATCTGATCCCTGTACCTTATGACCCATTTGGTGCAACATCAAGGCCAAGGCACTCATCCCTGATCCCTTAATTCCGATAAAATGATATGTCTTTGGCATGTTTTCTCCCCTATTCCGTAATTCTTGTCAGATTTAACTCTTGGGCAACCCGACGTTCTTGTTCTGTTTGTGTACTTTTTTTATTGTAGATTTGGCTCTTCTTTAGAAAATCATAGTTGTTTTTCTTTGGGCCTGAAGTTTCTTTTGTCTCAGCTTGAGTCGAAATATTGCTCACTTCTTCCGCCAAGATGTAATGAGACTGGGTCATTTTTTGACTATATTTGACAAATTCACCAGGATTTTCCTTTTGGAAAGGCGCGGTAGGTTGATTGCCCTTTCTAACTAGACTTGGCTGAGAATGGCGTCTTGTAGGAGTGATGTCCTTAGTCAGATAGCTTGCCGAGCGTTTCTTTTTCAAGTCTGCGCGCGCTTCTTCACGCGCCACCTCTGCATAGCTCTTTCCTTCTTTTTTTACCCCTAAAGGAGCCTTTTTAGTTTTCTCTACTTGCTTTTCAATCGGTTTGACTGGCGCCTCTTCAGTAATAGGGACCCATTCTAAATAATTTTTATCTCGATACTCACCCTTGATATTACTGATTAGATCAGACTCATCATAGAGATTCATGACTGGCATTTCAGTCAACATGACCTCGTCATCTGACACCAATGGAAATCGTTCTTGTTTCATTTTCTATTTCCTTTCAACACTTCATTATAGCGTATTGTCTTGATTTTTCAAGTGCTGACTTCAGAAATTCCCAAAATTTCTCTAATTTCTGCTAGGGTCAGGCTGCCACGTGACTCTGTTCCGTCCAATACTTGTGACACCAAATGTTTCTTCTGTTCTTGTAGTTCCTGAATTTTTTCTTCGATAGTTCCTTTAGTTACCAAGCGATAGACCTCAACCGTTTCTTCCTGACCCATCCGATGGGCACGGCCAATGGCTTGCGCTTCCACCGCAGGATTCCACCAAAGGTCAACCAAGATCACTGTATCTGCACCTGTCAGGTTCAGACCGACACCACCAGCCTTAAGAGAAATCAGAAAGGCATCTCTTTCCCCTTGATTAAAGGCCTTGGTCATGTCTTGTCTTTCCTTTGCTGGGGTTGAACCTGTGATTTTAAAGGATGTCAATCCCAAGTCTGGCAGTTCTTGTTCTATTTTCTCCAACATTCCCTTGAACTGCGAGAAAATCAAGACACGGTGTCCGCCGTCTGCCACCTGTACTAGCAGGTCTCGGAGACTATCCAGCTTGCCACTGGCTCCCTGATAATCTTCTATAAAGAGGGCAGGGGTGTCACAGATTTGACGCAAGCGCATCAAACCAGACAAGATTTCCACTCGACTACGCTGAAATTCCTGATCTGACACCTGAGCTAAACGGTCTCGCATCTGTTGCAACTGGGCTAGGTAAATAGCCTTTTGCTGGTCTTCCAGTTCATTCTTATAAACCACTTCAATCAAATCTGGCAATTCAGTCAGAACTTCTTCTTTCTTACGCCTCATAACAAAAGGCTTGATAAACTGAGCTACGCGCTCGGCTGGCAATTTCATAAATTCTTTCTTACTTGGCAAGAGTCCTGGCATGACGATTTGGAAAATAGACCACAACTCACCTAGATGGTTTTCAATAGGAGTTCCTGACAAGGCAAAGACCGACGGCACCACAAATTGTCTCAAGGTCTGGGCAATCTTAGTCTGGGCATTTTTCATGACCTGAGCCTCATCTAAGAAAAGGAAGTCAAAGGCCATCCCCTGATAAAAATCACTGTCCTGACGGAAGGTAGCATAGCTAGTCACATAGATTTGATGGCTTTCAGCAAGAATCTCTTCACGACTAGCTTTCAAGCCATGAACAACAGCTACAGCCAACTGTGGGGCAAACTTCTGAAATTCATCTGCCCAGTTGTAAATCAAACCAGATGGAGCTAAAATCAAGACCCGACTTTCTTTTGTCACTTGACTGGTCAAAAAAGCAATGGTCTGCAGGGTTTTACCAAGTCCCATATCATCAGCTAAAATCCCACCAAAACCATAATGATGGAGCATTTGCAACCAGCCGATTCCCTTTTCCTGATAATCTCGTAAATCAGCCTTGACCTGAGTTGCTTGTCTAGGGAATTCCTCTGGATGCGTCAAGTCATGGGCCAGATTCTGGAATTCTTGTGAAAAAGAAACACGGTCTCGCCCTTCAAAGAGATGAGCTAAACTGTAGGCCAAGGATTTTCGAGCCTGCAAGGTCCCATCTTTTAATTCAAATTGTCCTAGTTCCTGTAGATTTTGGCGAATTTTCTTGGTTTCTTCATCGAAAAAGTAGACTTGATTGGACGAATCGATATAAAAATCTTGATTGGCAACCAAGGCCTGCATGGCTTGGTCAATTTCCTCTTGGGCTATATCTTGAAAATCAAACTGGATTTCCAAGAGACCTCCCTTGGAAGCAATCTGCACTTGAGGGCTTGCCAGACTATAAAGTTCTTCTAGCTTGTCTGATAGGTCAACATTTCCGAGTTTTTCAAAGCCTGGAATGATTTCATGAAAGAAATGATAGACAGACTCCGCTTTTAAGGCCTGACGCCAAGATTGAAAGTCTGCTTCAAAGCCCGCAGCCAAACAGGCTTGGAAAATTCTTTCTTCTAAGTCAGCATCACTCGAAAATGGCAATTCTTCTAGCTCTTGTCGACTAGATACCTGTCTATCCCCATAATCAAACTGGATTTCTAAACGAATCCGATTATCCTCTTCCCTATCAAAGTAAAAAGAGGGCGTAAAGGTTTTGATTTGTAAGCGTTCTGGAGCTGAAACAGTCCCCATCTGGCCAAAAAGAGTCAGACAAGAAGCCAACTTATCTCGGTCACTGCTATCAAATTGCAGGAATTTCTTTCCATGCTGATCCACAGGCAGCGCTTTGATTTCCTTGAGAAGACGCATCTGCTGGTCTGTTAGAAAATAAACCTGTCCTTTATGGAAAAGCACAGCTCCCTGATAAAAGACATTGACCCTCGTACTCTCACTGATTTCCATTTCAAAATAATCCGAGTATTCTGTTACTGTAAAGGCAAATAGACTGGCATCAGCATGCAAATCCTGAAAAAGTAGGGTCTGATAGCTATCCACTTGGTGGTCAAATTGAAAATGAGGCAAGGTAATCAGTAAATTCACACCCTGCTCAAAAAAAGTCAGAGGGAAAAAGAGGTGCCGACCTTGGTTTTGGAAAAAGAGGTCTGGAACCTGTCCTTCCTCCATCAGTCCCCGCAAGAAAGTCAGAAGTTCTTGGCTGGCCTCATCAAAGGATTCCCAAGAAAGAGACTCCTCATAAATCTTGCCAATCATATAAGACTTTCTTTGCTCGACAACTTTTAAAAAGAGTGGAATATCCCGAATGACATAGTATTTTTGGTTATTGATTTGCCCGATTCTCAGGGTCCACAAGATATGATTAGTTCCTGCTTCCACTTGCCCCACAGCGGATAATTCATAGGCACGTTCTGATTTTGGAGACAAGATTCGGTCCAAAAATTTGCCACCCAAGGTCACCTTGGTTTCAACGGCCTCTTTTTCTTCATGACCTTCTTCCAGACTCTGCAAGATTTCCTGACCACGCTCATCGTTTTTTAGAAAATGCTCCAGCGCTGCCAAATGCACACAGTAGCCCCTCTTTTGGAAAAAATCGCAGGCACAAAAAACCAAATCATCCTCTAAACTATAGCGCAGTTCTTCTTCTGCAACGCGAGTGTAGAGCCGATTGTTCTTTTCCTTGATGATGTCAACCTTACCAGTTTCATAAAGGGCAACGCCTTCGATACGGACTTTCCCCGGAATCAATTTAGCCATATTTTCACCTTTACCTTATCTTTTTATTATACCATATTTTCACCTATGAAAATAGCCTTCTAGGGATACTTTTCTCCTAGAAGGCTGGATTTTTAACGTTTGGCAAAAGTCGTCACAATTCGCTGACAAACTTCTTGCAGCAGGGATTTGGGCATGGCTACATTGAGACGGGCATGGAGACTCCCTTCCTCTCCAAAATCCAAACCACGGTTGAGGATAACCTTAGCTTCATTTCTCAACAACTCTTGCAATCTTTCATCAGTCAGGTCATAGGCTGAAAAATCAAGCCAAATCAAGTAGGTTCCTTGCGGTTTCATGACCTTGATTTTTGTCTCTTTTCCAAATAAATCCACCACATAATTGATATGGTCTTCAAAGACTTGCTTGAGTTCCTCTAACCAATCCTTCCCATAGCGATAAGCAGCTTCTGTCGCCAAATAGCCCAAGCCTGAAATTTCATGCTGATTATTGGCCAACTGGCGTTTCTGGTAAGCCAGTCTCAACTTAGGATTTTCAATGACTGCATAGGAATTTTTTGTCCCAGCGATGTTAAAGGTTTTAGTGGCACTGCTCAAGACGATCGCAAAATTTTTGAAGGCAGGATCAATGGTATTAAAAGACTGGTGTTTGTGACCAAAGAGGGCCAAATCTTGGTGAATCTCATCCGAAACCAAGAAAACACCGTGTTTTTGGCAGAGTAAACCAATCTTTTCCAACACTTCTTTTTCCCAAACACGTCCACCAGGATTGTGAGGGTTGCAGAGGATATAGAGTTTGACATCCTCTTCTACCAAATCCTTCTCCAGTTTGTCAAAGTCAATCTCAAACAGACCATCCTTTTCCACCAAAGAATTAGTAATCAATCTACGATTATTCAACTTGACACTGCGAGCAAAAGGCGGATAGACAGGTGTGTTAATCAGAACTGCTTCGCCTTCTTTTGTAAAGGCTTGAATAGCTGTTGAGATGGCTGGTACCACACCCTCGATAAAGACAAGAGCTTCTTTGTCAAAGTGATAGCCGTGTTGTGTCGCTTCCCACTTTTGAACTTCCTTAATCAACTCTTCACTGGCATAGGTATAGCCATAAACCAGTTGGTCTGCGTAAGTCTGCACAGCTTGGCGGATTTCAGGCAAAACAACAAAGTCCATGTCTGCTATCCAAGCTGGTAGAACTTCACTATCCGTTTCAGCCTCTTTCCATTTGTAGGTATGGTGCCCTAAACGATTAGGCAGGCTTGTGAAATCATATTTTCCCATAGTCTTATCCTTCCAAGGCTTGGCGCAAATCTGCAATCAAATCTCTAGCATCTTCAATTCCAATCGACAAGCGCAAGAGGTCATCTGTCAAACCATAAGAATGGCGCACTTCTGCTGGAATATCAGCATGAGTTTGTGTCGTTGGATAAGTAATGAGACTTTCCACCCCACCCAAACTTTCTGCAAAAGAGAAGACCTTGAGACTGTTCAAGATATGTGGAATGCGTGTTTCATCCGCTACCTTAAAGGAAATCATACCCCCACGACCAGTGTAGAGAACTTCCTTGACTGCTGGAGAATCCTTCAAAAATGCAACCACTTCTTGGGCATTGGCAGTTGAGCGCTCCATACGAAGAGATAAGGTCTTGAGACCACGAATCAATTGATAACTATCAAATGGAGACAAGACTGCCCCTGTCGTATTGAGATTGTAGAAAAGCTTCTCGTATAGTTCTAAACTATTGGTCACAACCACTCCAGCCAAGACATCATTGTGGCCTGCTAAATACTTGGTTGCTGAATGCAGAACGATATCTGCCCCATCTTCAATCGGACGTTGGTAGATAGGACTGTAGAAGGTATTGTCCACCACCACTTTGGCACCCTTAGCATGAGCCAATTTTGCTAGTTTTTCAATATCAAATTCCAACATCAAAGGATTGGTTGGCGTTTCGATATAGAGAACATCCACGTCCTTTTCTAACTCGGCAATCAACTCTTCTTCTGTATTGGCATAGGTAAAATGGAAACGACCTTCCTGCTCCACTTGGTTAAACCAGCGGAAAGAGCCACCGTAAAGGTCGCGAACTGCTAAAACCTTACTTCCTACTGGAAAGACGCTAAAGGCCAGTACAATAGCTGACATTCCTGAGCTAGTAGCTAGGGCATAGTCTGCTGACTCAATAGCTGCCAAGACTTCTTCCGCCTTACTGCGAGTTGGATTTTTGGTGCGCGTATAGTCAAATCCAGTAGATTGACCAAACTCTGGATGCTGATAGGTCGTTGAAAAATGAAGCGGTGTCACCAATGCACCTGTCGCTTCATCTGACTTAATACCCGCCTGGGCCAAAATTGTGTTAATGTGTAATTCCTTGCTCATACAATTCCTCCAAATCTATAGTAACTATTGTACCACTTATTTTCATCAACTCATTTTCTTCTTTTCAAGAGCTAGTTATAGTTTCAAACTATATAAAAAACGACAGCTTCTTTCGAAACCATCGTTTTTATGGAAAAATTCTTATTTGACGTGTTTTGCCAATTCTTCTTGAGCTTTTTTATTAGATTCTTCTTTTTCTTTCAGCCATTTTTCTTTGGCTTTTTCATATTCGTCTTTTGTGACTGTCTTATCTTGTAATTTGAGGTATTTATATGATTCAACCCCTTTATTACCAGCCAATGAATATGGTGTTGAGAAAGGAACAATTTTTCTCAATGTTGGTGTTCCGCCTAGTGAAACATTTGGAATTGCTAGAGAGCTATCCACCAACCAAGCTTGGGCATCAGCATATTTCTCATAACGTTTAGCTGGATCTTGCTCCTTATTTGCTTCTTCCAACATTTGAGTGTAGACATCCAATCCAACAGCCTTGGCCTTGTCATTGGCTTCACCTGGCTCTAAACCTAGATTTTGCATCAAACCACCAGAATTAACATTAAAGACATCAAGATAAGTTGAAGGATCTTGATAATCTGCACTCCAACCACCGTTGTAAAGATCATAATCTTTCTGAGCAGCAGTTTGAGCCAGATAGCTTGTATTATCAAAGTCTTCAGTAGAGAGTTGGTGAACATCAATCACAACATTATCTGAACCCAAGACAGATTCAATTGATTGTTTCATGGAATTAATTCCTTGAATCTCTGCCTTATTCGTCAAATCTACTGTTTTATCTAAGTGGATAGGGAATTGGACTCCTTTGGCTTGAAGTTCTTTCTTAGCTTCTGCAAATTTAGCCTTTGCTTTTTCTGGATTGTAGTATGGATCCTGGGCATCTGCAAAGTTGATTCCTTGCCATTCTTTACCATAATTCACCATCTTAGAAGCCACTACTTCACCAAAGTCTTTTCCGTTGATACTTACGAAGTTTGGAGGAACGACGAGGTTACGCAAAATCTTAGTTGCCCCATCTTCTCCCTGAGATTGAGCCCCGTAAGCTGTACGATCATAGGCAAAGTTAATGGCTTGACGGAAGTTTTTATTAAGAACCGCTTCCTGAGTCGATTTCTTTTCAGCATCACTTGTCTTGGAAGTGAATTTATAAGATTTTCTATCCAGGTTAAAGTTTAAGAAATAAGATGTAGCATCTTGCATGCTATAAATGATATTGTCTTTATTCTTTTCTTTAATCCCTTCAAAACTTGAACTATTTGGATACAGACGGGCGTAGCTATAAGCCCCCTCCACAAAGTTACGAGCCAGTGCATCTTGGTCACTACCATCAAAATAAGCCAATTTCACATCATCTACAAAGACATTTTTAGCATCCCAGTAGTTAGGATTTTTCTTGAATTCGATGACAGATTTTGAAACAAAGGATTTCATCAAGAAAGGTCCATTATACAAAATACTAGATGGGTCTACCTTGCCAAAATCATCCCCTTTTGATTTCAAGAAATCTGCATTGACTGGGAAGAGAATAGTTGATGTTGTTTTTGAGTTCCAGTAAGATTCTGGTCGTGTCAAGGTATATTGAACGGTTTGGTCATCAAGAGCCTTAACACCGACAGTTGAAAAGTCTGTTGTTTTACCAGTAATATAATCATCTAAACCAGCAACGGATTCTTGCACTAAGTACAAGGCTTCTGATTTTTTATCAGCCGCATATTTCAAACCAGTGACAAAATCTTGGGCAGTTACAGGAGCATATTCTTCTCCATCTGAAGTATACCACTTAATATCCTTACGAAGTTTGTAAGTATAGGTCATACCGTCCTTAGAAACACTCCAATCCTCTGCCAAGGATGGGACATAATTTCCATATTGGTCATTTTCCATGAGCCCATCTACCAGATTGGTCACAATATCATTGGTCGTTGCACGGTTTTCTGCTAGATAGTTCAAACTAGATGGATCACTTGAATAAACGTAATTATATGTTTTTGACCCTGTGCTAGAATTTCCACACGCGCTCAATAAAATACCTGCACTTAACACGACACCTGCAAGTGCTGCATACTTGGCTTTAGACTTTTTCATCTCCAGAACCTCCTGATTTAAATATTTGTCTTATTATACAACTTGAGTTTTATTTAGTCAATAGTTTTTTAAGTAAAAATTAAGAAAAATTAAATTACTATCTACAAACTTTAGTTATTATTCTACAAATTAATAAAAAAGAGAATAATTTAAGCATTTCACGATAGAAATGTTCAAATTATCCCTTTTATTTATAAATGTTTTTTAAGTTAACTTTAATTTGATTCGTAAGCGATCTGCTTGGACTTTTCCAATCACCTTATCCAATAAACGGGTACGAAGACTCAAGAATCCGTAAACTCCTCCTCCCATGGCACCGACAAGAGCTACATATAGGAAACTCCACAAACGTCCACTTGGTTGGAAGACAAATCCTAAAATCCACTGCAATGTCCCAACTACTAGAAACATGAAAAGAGTTAACAAACTGATTAAAATGGTTCGCTTCAAAATCACCTTGCGCTTAACACCAGTTACTTGACAAATATCCCGATACATCAAGACATTAGGAATAATGAGACCGATTGTAGTGGAAATCAAAGGTCCGTAACTGTGGAAGAGAGCGATGGTTGGAAGTTGCAAGACTAGCTTGGCAATGGAACCATAGATAAAATAGAGAACTGCCTTGCGATTGTGGAACATGGCCTGAAGCATTGGAGACAAGACCATGTACAAGCCTAAAATAGTAGACTGCAAAACTGCAAAGACAAACAAGCCCATAGCCAAACTATCTGGCTTGCCATAAAAGACTGTATAAAGAGGTTCCGCTACCATGACCACTCCAACTGTTGCTGGTAGCAGGAATAAGAAAAGCATGGTGATGCTGTCCTGAACCAGACGAGAAGCCGCCTTCAAGTCCCCCTTGACATAGTTTTCAGTCAAAAGCGGCAAACCGACACTCCCAATCGAAACCCCAACAGAAATCAAAATCATAGTAATTTTATTTGGATTGGCAGAAAAATAAGAAAACATGACAATTAAGTCTTCATTACTGTAGTTGCTAAACCACTTCATGCTATTGATAAAGGTATTTTGGTCTAAGATTTGGAAAAGCTGAATGGCAGACCCTGTCAGGATGAAAGGAATGGCTTCCTTAATGGTATCGGACAAAAGACGCTTACTATTAATCTTATCCCTTGTTTCAAATACTCTTTTGAGTAACCCTTCTTGAGCAAGGAAATAAATCAAGACTGCAAAACTGGCTACCATGCCGACAAAGGCAGCAAAGGTGGATTGGGTGACTGCTGCTAGATAGTCTCCCGAACCAAGCTTCATAATGATAAAGGTTGCTAGAAGCATCCAGATAACCCGAATGACCTGCTCAGCGATTTGGCTCATGGCATAAGGTTTCAGGTTATTCATCCCTTGGAAGAAGCCTCGGATAACACTCATAGATGGGAAAATCAAGACCGCCCAAGCCAAGCTCTGCATGATTGAGATTAAGTCTTTGCCCACGCCAGATAAGTCTGCTAGCCAAGGAGCAAAGACATACAAGATTAAAGCAAAAACCAAACCTAGTCCTATCATAAAGCCTAAAAAGCTCCGAATCAGGGCAAAGCTATGCTCCTCTTCTCGCATGGTATTGTACTTGGCAACTTGCTTGGCCACCGCAACTGGAATCCCTGCTGTTGAAACCAGCAAGAACCAGGCATAGATATTGTAGCCCATGGTAAAGAGACCATTGGCCGTAGCTGCATAAGACCCCATCCAGATGTACCATGGGATAATATAAATAGCCCCGAGTAGGCGACTGATAAAATTACTAGCCGTTAGCCAAGCAGTCCCCCGTAACATCTGGGCCTGCTGGTGATTGTTTTCGTGCGACATAGATTCCTCATTCAATTTTGATAACTAGGAAAAAGTTCCTCATCTTCCATTATAAACTTTTCCTTGTGACTTGTAAATTTGCGACTTTCGGTTTACAATAGAAAGTATGATTAAGATTGAAACCGTATTAGATATATTAAAGAAAGATGGTCTCTTCCGCGAGATTATCGACCAAGGACATTATCACTACAACTATAGCCATGTCGTATTTGACACCATCTGCTATGACAGTCGTAAGGCCAAAGAAAAGAGCCTCTTTTTCGTCAAGGGTGCTGCCTTTAAGAAGGAATTTCTTCTTTCAGCTATCTCTCAAGGCCTCGGTTGGTATGTGGCTGAAAAAGATTATGAGGTTGGTATTCCTGCTATTATCGTCAGCGATATCAAGAAAGCCATGAGTTTGGTAGCTATGGAATTTTATGGAAATCCACAGGAAAAACTCAAACTCCTTGCCTTTACTGGTACTAAGGGTAAAACAACAGCAGCCTATTTCGCCTATAACATCTTATCTCAAGGGCACCGACCTGCTATGCTCTCGACTATGAATACAACTCTAGATGGCAAGACTTTCTTTAAGTCAGCATTGACAACTCCTGAGAGCATTGACCTCTTTGACATGATGAATCAAGCTGTGCAAAATGACCGTACCCACCTCATCATGGAAGTATCCAGTCAAGCCTATCTGGTCAAACGTGTCTATGGCCTAACCTTTGATGTGGGAGTTTTCCTCAATATCAGCCCAGACCATATCGGCCCGATTGAACACCCTAGCTTTGAAGACTACTTCTACCACAAACGTCTCTTGATGGAAAATAGCCGAGCAGTTGTCATTAACAGTGATATGGACCATTTTTCAATCTTAAAGGAACAAGTAGAAAATCAAGAGCATGACTTCTATGGTAGCCAGTCAAGTAATCAAATCGAAAACTCCAAAGCATTTAGCTTCTCAGCTACTGGTAAACTCTCTGGTGATTATGATATCCAACTAATTGGTCACTTCAACCAAGAAAATGCCGTTGCTGCAGGACTTGCTTGTCTCCGTCTCGGAGCTAGTCTTGAGGACATCAAAAAAGGAATCGCTTCAACCCGAGTTCCTGGTCGTATGGAAGTCCTCACCCAGAAAAATGGAGCCAAGGTCTTCATCGACTATGCCCACAATGGGGATAGTCTGAAAAAACTCATCAATGTGGTTGAAACTCATCAAACTGGAAAAATTGCTCTGGTTCTGGGTTCGACAGGAAATAAGGGAGAAAGTCGTCGTAAGGACTTTGGACTTCTCCTCAATCAACACCCTGAGATTCAAGTCTTTTTGACTGCTGATGACCCCAACTATGAAGACCCAATGGCCATTGCGGATGAAATTAGTAGCTATATCAATCATCCTGTTGAAAAAATTGCGGATCGCCAAGAAGCCATCAAGGCAGCTATGGCTATCACAAATCACGAATTAGATGCAGTTATTATTGCTGGTAAGGGAGCAGATTGCTACCAAATCGTTCAAGGAAAGAAAGAAACCTATCCAGGTGATGCAGCCGTCGCAGAAAATTATTTATAAGATAGAAAAATCAAGGGAAATGAAACCCTTGATTTTTTCTATCTTTATTTAAAAGCGTTTTTCAAGCCTTCAACGGCACCTTCTACAGCACCTTTAGCATCTTCAACTACTTCTTTTGCCTTAGCAACTGTCTTTTCTACAGCACCTTCTGCTTCAGTTTTGCTATCCCCAGTAACTTTACCAAATCCTTCTTTGATAGCGCCTGTTGCTTGTTCCAATTTGTTTTCAAGTGACATATGATTGTCTCCTTTAGTTTTATTCCGATATGTGTTACCGGTTACATATTAGTTTATATCGAATACTAAGGAAAGTCAAACAATGTGCTCAGAAACAAGATATCAGTCCAAGTAGAAAGTTAATCTTTCCTTATCAAAATCGATAGCCAACTCATACTTTCCATCTTCATTTTGGACAATATAACCTAGGACAACTAAACTGTCCACAAAGATATCACGGCGTTTCTGCATAAGCTGGTCTTTTTTGAGAAATTTCAACAAAAAAGTCGTCATATATTTGAGAGCATAATCAGGATTAACATCTCCCAAAATGGCATAGAGTTCCTGCTGTTTTTCTGTCAAAGGATACTGATGTTTGACCTTGTAGAAATAATTGGAAAGAGTCATTTTTGTTCGCGCAAAGTCCGTCTTTTCAACTAAAATAGCTGCATTGGTTTGATTTCGTAATTCTGTCTCAAAACTCTGCTCCAACAAGGCTTGATAGATCGGACTATCTTCTCTAACAAAAATCTCTTGGTCCAGTTCGAGACTATCGAGTGATTCAAGCATGGGAAGATTGAGGTAATAGCGCTTATTTTCCCGTAGAATCAAGTCAGCCTTTATATATTCTTCCATGCGTTTATCAACTGCTAGATCTGGAAATTGAGCCTTAATTTCCCGCAAAATCACATCATCATGCTGGCCCAGATAGCGGATCAATTCTCCAAAAAAAAGCTGTCTCGTCAAACGAGATGGATTAAAAATCTGAATCATGAAGATTCCTTTCTTTACATTCTAACAGAGGCGATGCTGCCAAATGACTGGGATTGGTCCCAGCTTGGTTCATAGGAACAGGCAGGCCTAGTCCTCTGTAATATTCTCTCCAAAAATCACTAATGTCCTGCTTCCCATCCCCAAATTTCATGGGAATGGTTTCAAAAATCGGTAGGATTTCTGCCATATACTGGGAACAGTAAAAACCATGTCCATCCGGATAGAAAGAAGCATTGTAAGGAGCTTCCAGATGTTTGCAAGCTTTTTCCTTCACAGACTGGATATCCATTTCTGGGTAGACATAGAGGTCGTACAAATGATTGGACTCAAAGAAGTCTGCTGGTTCTTGACAGACTACACCAGCCTATCCACTAGAGTGGTAAATCCATCCCATCCAAATAAATGGCAACATGATTATAGTTGCCTGTGGAAGTCTGGATAGCCTGTCCCATGTCAGACTCATCTCTCACAAAAATCAAATCGCCATTTGCTAACATGCTTCACTCCTAGAAAAAAAGGAGCCGAAACTCCTTTCGATATAAGTCAAACTAGACTTTCCTAATTTGAATTGACACTCAAAGTCTTAAGCGTTAAAGCTTTCAGTCAATTGAGGTACCACTTGTTTCTTACGTGAAACAGCACCAGCAAGGAAAGCGTGGTTGTTTTCAAGTTTGAAGTTGAAAGCTGCTTCGACCTTGTCCATGTTAGCACCGAGTGCTAGGATTTCTGAGTTTGAGTTGACGATATCTGTAATCATCAAGACAAAGTCAGAGTAGCCGTTTGCTGTGTTGGCAGCTTGCATTGCAGCTTCGATTTCTGCTTGGCGTTCCAACACTTCAGCGATGTCAACTGTGTTTACTTGAGCAACACGAACATTATTTCCGTTCAATTCAAAAGTTTTAGCATCGATGTCAATCAATTCTTCAGCAGATTTGCTAGCCAAGTTTGTACCAGCTTTCAACATAGCCAAACCATATTCTTCCAAGTTGACACCAGCCAATTCAGCTAATTCTGGAGCAATGACTTTATCTGTTGGGTGTGTTGTTGGTGATTTCAAAAGAAGAGTATCTGAAATCAAACCTGAAAGCATCAAACCAGCAATCTCTTTAGGAACAGCCACACCATGTTCTTTGAACATACGGTAAACGATTGAAGAAGCTGACCCAACTGGCTCCAAACGCATGTAAAGTGGACTTGCAGTCTCAAAATTAGCCACACGGTGGTGGTCTACAACACCGTAAACTTCTACTTCAGCGATATCTGATACAGATTGTTGGAATTCATTGTGGTCAGTCAGGATAACTTGCTCTGCACCTTCTGCTTTAGCAGAAGTGATAACACGCGGTGCTTCTACATCAAAATAGTTCAAGACAAAGGCTGTTTCTTCATTTGGAGTTCCAAGGGCAACAGCTTCCGTATCCAAACCGTATGCTTCTTTTGCAAGGTAGGCAAAGGCTACAGATGACCCGATGGCATCTGAGTCTGGATTTTGGTGACCAAATACTAGAATCTTAGACATGATAATACCTCATTTTGTTTATTCTCTTTATTGTAGCATTTTTTTCGCTTTTTGACAAAAGTAAGAGGAGTCAAAGGACTCCTCACGATTCTTCAAAATAACTGAGTAAATTTCTATCTTGATTTTCAGATAAAAATTCTTCCTTCTGTGACCTCTTCTTACGCTTGAGAAGGGCTTCAGCTGACATGGCTTCTTCCTTACTGGCAAAACCTTGAGCATAGATAAGTTTGACTGGCAAGCGTGCTCGTGTGTATTTGGCTCCCTTCCCACTATTGTGGACAGCGAGGCGTCTTCTCACATCAGTCGTATAGCCTGTATAGTAGGATCCATCACGACACTCCAGCACGTACATATAAGCCTTATGATCCATAATAAATCTCTTCGAGTTCAGGCGTATAAGAGCCATCATCATTGTGAACAATGAGAGGTGGTAAGACCTTAAAGCCGCTTGTTGAACCATCCTTGATAGCCTCAATCAAAAGCATATTGGCTTCCTTTTCCTTTTTGGGATAGACAAATTGCAGGCGCTTAGGAGCTAGATTATGCCGTTGTAAGGTATCCAAAATATCCAGAAGTCGATCAGGACGATGAACCATGGCCAAGCGTCCATTGGACTTGAGAATACTTTGGGCACTACGACAGATTTCCTGCAAATTGGTCGTGATTTCGTGGCGAGCCAAAAGATAATGTTCACTCTCGTTCAAGTTGGAATGAGGATCCACCTTGAAATAGGGCGGATTACACAAAATCATATCCACCTTACTTCCCTGAATGTAAGCAGGCATATTTTTCAAATCATCACAGATGACCTGCATCTGCTCCTCCAAGCCATTCAAACGGACAGAGCGTTCAGCCATATCTGCCAAACGCTCCTGAATCTCAACAGCCAAAATCTGTGCCTGAGTACGAGTACTGGCAAAAAGCCCCACTGCTCCATTTCCAGCGCAGAAATCCACAATCAATCCCTTCTTAGGGAAACGTGGAAAGCGTGACAAGAGAACACTATCCACCGAATAGCTAAAAACCTCTCTATTTTGAATGATTTTAATATCTGTCGAAAAGAGCTGGTTAATGCGCTCCCCTGATTTTAATAATTGTTCTTCTTCCATGATTCTATTATAGCAAATTCATATTAACATTACAAAAGATAGAGGTTTCTAACTAGTGCTTCTGATTCTTCAAATGTTGAAGGGCTTCCTTGGTCCAAATTGGCATCATTCGTTTGAGAGGAGCGAAGCCGTAGTTAAAACGGTCGCTTGAAAAGCGTCTCCGTCTCGGAAACTGGTGCTTTTCTTCCTCCAAAGTGCGGATAGAAAGACTAGCTTTCCCTGTAAATTCATCTAAATCCACTACCTGAACCTGAACCTCTTCATCGACTTTCAAAGCTTCTTGGATATTTTCAATAAAGCCTGTCCGAATCTCTGAAATGTGAATCAGCCCCGTATCACCCGTCTCTAGCTCAACAAAGGCTCCGTAGGGCTGAATCCCTGTAATACGGCCCTTTAGCTTATCACCGATTTTCATCTTAGTCCTCGATTTCAATTGTTTCAATCACGACATCTTCAACTGGCTTGTCCATAGCCCCTGTCTCAACAAAAGCAATATCATCCAAGACTGCGTAAGATGCTTCATCAGCTAACTGACCAAAAACAGTGTGTCGACGGTCTAGGTGAGGTGTCCCACCTTGGTTGGCATAGATTTCTGCGATCGATTCTGGCCAACCTCCACGAGCAATTTCTTTCTTAGAATAAGGCAGATGTTGATTTTGCACGATAAAGAACTGGCTACCGTTGGTATTTGGACCAGCATTGGCCATAGAAAGGGCACCACGGATATTGTAAAGTTCTTCTGAGAATTCATCCTCAAAAAATTCGCCGTAGATTGACTCGCCACCCATACCAGTTCCAGTTGGGTCTCCACCTTGAATCATAAAGTCCTTGATAATACGATGGAAAATGACACCATCATAGTAACCATCTTTTGAAAGAGCTACAAAGTTAGCCACTGTTTTAGGAGCATGTTCAGGGAAAAGCTTGATACGCAAGTCTCCGTGATTGGTCTTAATAGTCGCCAACGGACCTTCTACTGTTTCAATGTCTACTTGTGGGAAATGCAATTCTTTTTCTACCATACCAAATCTTTCTAAGGCATCAAAAATGCCATCTTCTTCTAATGTTTTTGTAATATAATCCGCTTTTTCTTTGATGTTATCATGAGAAATTCCCATGGCAACGCTGATTCCAGCATAATCAAAGAGTTCCAAGTCATTCAGCCCATCTCCAAAAACCATGACGTTGTCTGGTTTCAAGCCAAGGTGTTCCACAACCTTTTCCACACCTGTCGCTTTGGAGCCTGAAATCGGCACAATATCAGACGAATGCTCATGCCAACGAACCATGCGAAGTTTGTCTGAGAGACTGTCAGGCAAGTGCAAGTCGTCTCCTTTATCTTCAAAAGTCCACATCTGATAGATGTTTTCTTTCTCATGAAAATCGGGATCCACATCTAAATCAGGATAAATTGGATTAATCGCTTCACTAATCATATCGGTGCGAGTCGATAACTTGGCATCATGACTCCCAACCAAGCCATACTCAATTCCTTCTTGCTTGGCCCAAGAGATATACTCCTCAACATCTGACTTCTCGATCTGATGTTGATAAATGATTTGACCTTTTTTATCTTCGATGTAGGCCCCATTTAAAGTCACAAAAAAGTCAGGCTTGAGTTCACGAATCTCAGGAACGACACCAAAAATCCCTCGTCCAGAAGCAATACCCGTCAAAATTCCTTTCTCACGTAATTGCTTAAAAACAGTTGGGATTGAAGCTGGAATAAAACCTGTCTTGGAATTTCTCAATGTATCATCAATATCAAAAAAGACAATCTTAATCTTTTTTGCCTTGTATCTTAATTTCGCATCCATATCACTACCTCTTTCAATCTAACTCTTTCCATTATACCATAAAGTAGCTAAATCCCACATCCCCAATAAAATCCTTGTCTCTTATCCGAATTCCTTTACTAGATACAAAACCAAATCATCATTATTTTGGCTAGTTGCATTCATTTCCAAGGGTTGATTTCTATACCAGACACCTGTCCCATCTGGAATGTAGCCCCGTCTGATATACAATCTCTGGGCAGGGCCATAGCCTAAGTGCAAACCTACACCAAGAGTAACCTTACTCGAAACAACCTTGACTCGTTTTTCTGCTTCTTCTAGCAGTTGATTCCCAATCCCTTGATTTCGAAAAGGCTCAAACACATTAAAATCTGATAATTCTGGATAGACTTCTGCAAAAGGACCATGTTTAGCAGAGGGCAAAATGGTAACGTAGCCCGCTACAGCACCATCAATCTCTGCAACTAAGACTTCTCTCTCCCCACTTTCCTGTTCCAGAAAATATCTAGCCAAAATTTCCTCTCTACCAGGCCAACCTTGATTCATAAATCCATGAGATAAGGATTCAATATCAGACTTAATCATATTTCTAATCGTACAATTCATCTTTGACTTACCCACCTTTACTCTTTTTATTACCATTATAGCACGCCAAGGTCAGAAAAAAACTATCTCGTGAAAAAAGACCCACCCGGGTCTTAATTCGCTTTCTTGTTTCCAAGCTCATGAAAAAGAGGTCCACCCGGACCTCTTTTTTAATCTTCGTTTACGAAAGGCATCAAAGCCATTACGCGAGCGCGTTTGATAGCTGTTGTTACTTTACGTTGGTTTTTAGCTGAAGTTCCTGTTACACGACGTGGAAGGATTTTCCCACGTTCTGAAACGAAACGGCTAAGAAGCTCAGTATCTTTGTAATCAACATATTCAATTTTGTTTGCTGCGATGTAATCAACTTTTTTACGGCGTTTGAATCCGCCACGACGTTGTTGAGCCATGTTTTTTCTCCTTTATAATTTTAGTTGTCCATTAGAATGGTAAATCATCATCTGAAATATCCAATGGATTTGTTGCTCCAAATGGATTTTCATCACGTGAAAAGTCTGGTACTGAATTTGTAGGCGCTGAATAGTTTGAACTTGGTGCAGAATAAGCTCCACCTGTATGACCTTCACGCACACTACGGCTTTCCAACATTTGGAAATTCTCAGCCACGACCTCTGTCACGTAGACACGTTGTCCTTGCTGGTTATCGTAACTACGAGTCTGGATACGACCTGTCACCCCGATAAGTGAGCCTTTTTTAGCCCAGTTAGCAAGGTTTTCAGCCTGTTGGCGCCACATAACGACATTGATAAAATCAGCCTCACGTTCGCCATTTTGACTCTTAAATGTACGGTTTACTGCAAGAGTAAAAGTCGCAACTGCTACATTTGATGGGGTATAACGTAACTCAGCGTCACGTGTCATACGCCCTACAAGTACAACATTGTTAATCATAGTTTACCTTCTTACGCGTCAGTTTTGACGATCATGTGACGAAGAATGTCAGCGTTGATTTTTGAAAGACGGTCAAACTCTTTAAGAGCAGCGTCGTCGTTTGCTTCAACGTTAACGATGTGGTAAAGTCCTTCACGGAAATCTTTGATTTCGTATGCAAGACGACGTTTTTCCCAAGTTTTTGATTCAACAACAGTTGCACCGTTGTCAGTCAAAATAGAGTCAAAACGTGCTACCAAAGCGTTTTTAGCTTCTTCTTCAATGTTTGGACGAATGATATAAAGAATTTCGTATTTAGCCATTGATATGTTCCTCCTTTTGGTCTAATGACCCCAAGACTTTGCAAGGGGTAAGTGAGGTTCGCTCACAATAAACTATTATACTAGAAAATAATTTTTTACGCAAGTAAAAACTCTGGAATTCGAAAAACGCCACATGGGCGTTTTCCTATTCTTACGGTTTAATACGGTGCAACATACGTGGGAATGGAATGGCTTCACGGATGTGTTTTGTTCCAGCTGCGAAGGTTACCATACGTTCGATACCGATACCAAATCCTCCGTGTGGAACTGTACCGTATTTACGAAGGTCAAGGTAGAATTCATATTCTGTACGATCCATACCAAGTTCATCCATCTTAGCTACAAGAGCATCGTAGTCTTCCTCACGCATAGAACCACCGATGATTTCTCCATAGCCTTCTGGAGCAAGCAAGTCTGCACAAAGCACGCGCTCTGGATTTCCAGGAACTGGTTTCATGTAAAATGCCTTGATGGCTGCTGGATAGTTCATGACAAAAGTTGGCACACCAAAGTGGTTTGAAATCCACGTTTCGTGTGGTGAACCAAAGTCATCTCCATGCTCAAGATGTTCGTAGTCAGCGTCTTCATCATTTTCATGTTCTTGCAAGAGGTCAATGGCTTGATCGTAAGTGATACGTTTGAATGGCTCTGCAATGTAGCGTTTCAAGAGTTCTGTATCACGTTCTAAGGTTTCCAAGGCTTGAGACGCACGGTCAAGAACACCTTGAAGAAGAGCTTTAACATAAGCTTCTTGCAAGTCAAGTGACTCATCGTGTGTCAAGTATGAGTACTCTGCGTCCATCATCCAAAACTCAGTCAAGTGACGGCGCGTTTTTGATTTTTCAGCACGGAATACTGGACCAAAGTCAAAGACACGACCAAGAGCCATAGCACCTGCTTCTAGGTAAAGCTGACCTGATTGGCTCAAGTAGGCTGGAGTTCCGAAGTAGTCCGTTTCAAAGAGTTCAGTTGAATCTTCAGCCGCATTCCCTGACAAAATTGGGCTATCAAATTTCATGAAGCCGTTCTTGTCAAAGAACTCATAAGTTGCATAGATGATTGCGTTACGGATTTGCATCACAGCTACTTGCTTACGAGAACGAAGCCACAAGTGACGGTTGTCCATCAAGAAGTCAGTACCGTGTTCTTTGGGAGTAATTGGGTAATCTTGAGATTCACCAATCACTTCGATGTCTGTAATATCCAACTCATAGCCAAACTTAGAACGTTCGTCTTCTTTGACAATACCTGTCACATAAACAGAAGTTTCTTGGCTCAAGCGTTTGATAACATCAAACTTCTCAAGCCCCACTTCTTCACCAAATTTTTCTACAAAGTTTGGTTTAAAGGCCACACCTTGGAAGAAGGCTGTTCCGTCACGCAATTGCAAGAAGGCGATTTTCCCTTTTCCTGATTTGTTGGCAATCCAAGCACCAATCGTCACTTCCTGACCAACATAGTCTTTTACATCAATAATCGTTACACGTTTTGTCATTATTTTTCCTTTTCTTTTATTTTTCCATAAATACTTTCAAGCGTTTAACTGCTTCTTTAAGCGTGTCTAGGTCTGTCGCATAGCTGAGGCGCACATTTTCTGGCGCTCCGAATCCTGCTCCTGTTACCAAGGCCACTTCAGCTTCTTCAAGGATAGCAGTTGTAAAGTCTGTCACATCCGTATAGCCTTTCATCTCCATGGCCTTTTTGACATTTGGGAAGAGGTAGAAGGCTCCTTGCGGTTTGACCACTTCAAATCCTGGCACCTCAGCAAGTAGGGGATAGATAGTATTGAGTCGTTCCTCAAAAGCCTGACGCATGCTTTCTACAGTATCTTGCCCACCTGATAGAGCCTCAACTGCTGCATACTGGGCTACTGCTGAAGGGTTGGAGGTTGTTTGACCTGCAATCTTGGACATGGCAGCGATAATGTCTGCTTCTCCGACGGCATAGCCAATCCGCCAACCTGTCATAGCATAGGTTTTAGACACACCATTGATGACCACTGTTTGCTTGCGAATCGCTTCCGATAGGCTAGAAATGGGTGTAAACTCATGACCATTATAGACCAAGCGCCCATAGATATCATCTGCTAGGATGAGAATATCCTTTTCTACAGCCCAGTTTCCGATTGCCAAGAGTTCCTCACGGGTATAAATCATACCTGTCGGATTGGATGGTGAATTCAGCACCAAAACCTTGGTCTTGTCTGTTCGAGCTGCTTCTAACTGCTCTACAGTTACCTTAAAGTCATTGTCCTCTTTAGCAGGAACAAAAACTGGAATACCCTCTGCCATCTTGACCTGGTCTCCATAGCTGACCCAGTAGGGTGTTGGGATGATAACTTCATCACCTGGATTGACCACAGCCATAAAGAAGGTATAGAGAGAATATTTAGCTCCAGCAGCGACTGTCACTTGATTCGGCGCTACAGAATAGCCGTAAAAGCGCTCAAAATAGACATTGACCGCCGCTTTGAGCTCTGGCAGACCTGAGGTTACTGTATAAAAAGAAGCACGCCCATCTTGAATCGATGCAATGGCGGCATCTTGAATATTTTTTGGAGTAGTGAAATCTGGCTCACCCAAGGTTAGAGATAGGATATCCCTTCCCTCAGCCTTCAGTGCTTTGGCACGGGCTCCAGCAGCCAAGGTCACACTTTCTTCCATTTCTAAAACACGGTTGGATAGTTTCATAGGCCCTCCTTATTGACCAATGCTCCTGTTTCAAAATCTACTAGATAAAAATCAGAGCCTGACTTGACTTCCCAGATTGGCTTGTCTTGATAACGGCCAAAGGTAATCTTGTCAATTTCGCCAGCTCCTTTTTCCTTAGAAAGAGCTTCTGCTTTTTCTTGTGAAATACCCTGATTTAGCTGATAAACGTAAATCTTATGGTCATCTTTTCCAATCAGGACAGCAAGCGCTTCTTGCTGTTTATTACGACCAAGAACGCTATAATAGGATTCCAAGCCATTGTATAAATCAACCTGATCAGCCTGCTCTAATCCTGCATACTGCTGAGCTAATTTTTCTCCTTCACTTTTAGCTGTTTGATAGGGTTTCATACTCAGAAACACTAGATACAGAAAGGAAGCACTGATAACCACAAACAAAATCGTCATCCCTAGACCATACTGCCACAGTAGATTATTTTTTGCTTTGTTTTGTCTTTTTTTCACTCGTCTATTTTACCATCTATTGGGCTTTATTACAAGTGAATGCAAAAACAAACCTATATTATTTCTTCCTTCAAAGCAAACCGATTTTTCTTGTTAAAAAAAGTAAAGATACAAGTAAAATCAACGTATCAAAAAACCTGAGCTTGGCACTCAAGTTTTCGTAAGTTTTTTTTGATCTATGGAATCATTTTTTCATCCATTCTGTTAGCCATTTTTCCTAAAAAGACAGGCAGTAGAAGGCTAATCAAGACTAAAAATAATCCTAGATAAAGAAATGTTAGCACAAAACCTAAATTGTCAATCAACCACCCTGTCAGTGGGAAGAACACAATCATACTTAGGCTAAACATCATAGAGTAAACACTTAGCATGGTTGCCCTTACTTCACTTGGAAGGCGCCCTTGCAAATCATTGTCAAAAATCGGCTGAAAAAGAGCATATAGAGCATTACTAATCAAATAAATCAAAATATAGATTAGAGGTGTTCCAAAGTAGGACAGCAGGTAGGTAACTCCAGTCAGCATGACGAGAATAGGGAAAATCTTCAAGGTGGCATATTTCTTTCCAATCTTACTCGCTAGATAGACTGCGACGATATTCAAGAGACTACCAAGTAGCATAACTGCTGAAATTTGCCAACTACTTAAATCTGGTAACTGATTTTGATAGTAAAAATAAAACATGCACATGAGTGTTCCAACAATCTGAGACAAAATCATCCAGTTGAAAAGCATGGGATTTCGCTGCAACTCTTCCTTAACAGTCCAAATAATCTGTTTTATGGTCACACTATCAGTTTTTTCTAGCTTAACACTGGGTTCTTTCAGCATCCAAATCAGGAAAAGAACTATGATAGAAGTGGCAATCATGATATAGTAGGTCAGGTGCAATTGACCATGAACAAAAAATCCTGCTAGCACTGTCCCAAAAGACTGGGTTCCTTCTGACACTCCTGATATGAAACTTGAAATGGATAGATAACGCTCCTTTAGTCCAGCCTCTACAGTAGAGTCATAGACCATTGCTGCGCTTGTGCCTGAATCAAAATTATAAGACAAGGCACTCACCGCCATAGCTAGTGCATAAATCCAAAAATTTCCCTGACCAGCCAACATAAGAATAGAAGACACAATTCCTGCTATACGACTTAAATAAAGGTTGGTCTTATAGGAATAGCGGTCAGCTAACATTCCAGATGGAATTTCGCAGAGAAGACTGGTCGCATGAAAGATACTCTCCAGCAGTCCAATCTGCCAAAGAGACATTCCGTTTTGACTGAGAAAGAGAATCCAAAAACTAGTAATCCCTAAAAAAGCAAAAAACTCAACTCCGGCCATCAGGCCAATATTTTTCCGATAATTTCTTATTAACATCTTTTCTCCTTAACAAGTGTATTCGTATTTCATTTGTCTGTCACTTGTTAATTTGTGCCTTACATGATCTCCACCCCTTTTAGAAGCATTCTTGAAATGCCATTATTGTTTGTTTAATTGTTCATGAAATGATACCGGAAAATAGCCGTTCTACGGTTTCTATTTCGAGTCTTCTCGTTTATTTTAGCACTTATATCATCATAATACAAGATAATATAGGAATGTTCTTCAAAAATAAATGTAAACCAGAATCTAAAATAAACAGTTCTTACTTTTCCAGTCACAAGTGACTAGAATTTCAGCAATTTTATAATTTTCAAATAAACTCTGAGCAAATCTCTTGCAAGTTGGTTTGTTTTGTTGTAATATATTTTATAACAACGAGAAGGTTCTCGAAATTTTTAAAAAAAGGAGACACATCATGTCTAAAAAAGTATTATTTATCGTCGGATCACTACGTCAAGGTTCTTTCAACCACCAAATGGCTCTCGAAGCTGAAAAAGTACTTGCTGGTCAAGCAGAAGTTAGCTACCTTGATTATTCAGCTCTTCCTCTCTTCAGCCAAGATTTGGAAGTTCCAACTCATCCAGCTGTAGCCGCTGCTCGTGAAGCAGTTCTTGCTGCGGATGCCATCTGGATTTTCTCTCCAGTCTACAACTTCTCTATCCCTGGTACAGTGAAAAACTTGCTTGACTGGCTATCTCGTGCCCTTGACTTGTCTGATACACACAGCGCTTCTGCCCTTCAAGACAAGTTTGTCACAGTATCATCTGTAGCCAATGCAGGTCACGATCAACTCTTTGCTATCTACAAAGACCTCTTGCCATTTATCCGTACACAAGTCATTGGTGATTTCACTGCTGCACGTGTGAATGACTCTGCTTGGACAGATGGAAAATTGGTTCTTGAAGAAACAGTCCTAAACTCACTTGAAAAACAAGCTCAAGACTTGGTTAATGCTATCAAATAAAGATATTTTATGACTCTTAGCCACCCATTTGGGTGGTTTTTTCATACCTAATACTCTTCGAAAATCTCTTCAAACCACGTCAGCGTCACCTTACCGTACTCAAGTAAAGCTCGAGTCTAGCTTCCTAGTTTGCTCTTTGATTTTTATTGAGTATAAATTTCCCAATCAATTTGTTCGTTTTTTTATTTCATTTCACTATAAAAAAAACGCATCCTATAGGTATTCAAAACCTTAATACGATGCGTTTTATCATGCAGGGATCTACTATATTTCTCCTCAAATTGAGGTTCTATATCATAGTAGCTCTACTTACTTATAGATTCAAGTTTTAATCCTCGATTAATTTATAAAAATCAGAATGCTTTAGAGATAAAGTCTAATCTTCTTTACGTTTTGCAGTCAATAGTGCTGCTGACAAGGATAAGCTAACACCTGCTAAGAAGATAGCTGTATCAGATTCTCTCTCACCAGTTTCTGGTAAGCTATTTTGATCTTCTTTGACTGCTGAAGCCTTTCTTTCTGTAGTCTGGTTATTAGCTAAGTTCTGTACTGGATGCTCTGCTTTCTCACGAACTGGTGCTTCATGATTTCCTACTGTTTCTGGAACAGCTTTATCCCCTGGAAGTTTGCTATCTTGAGGAGTTCCTGTGTTTACCTCGTCTTTAAAGTCAGGTTTCTCATCGACTGGTGCTACCTGATTACCAACAGTCGATTGTTTCCCTTTGTATTCTGAAATGTCGTTAACTGCTCCTTCAACAAAGTTAGCACCTCCCTTGAATTCAGGGACTTCATTGACCGCTGCTTCTACAAAGTTAGCACCGCCTTTGAATTCCGGAACTTCGTTGACTGCTGCTTCTACAAAGTTAGCACCGCCTTTGAATTCTGGAACTTCGTTGACTGGCGCAGGTTCCTCACCTTTACTATTTGAAATAGATGGTTTTACTCCTACCTCAATAATGCGATCTTGAGCCTTTCTTTGTTCAGTATGAACCAGAGTTCTAGTAGTTCCCGATACTTGAATATAGTCAACTTTTTCTCCATTTTGTCCTTCAGAAACTACACGACGTTGACCTTGAGCAAGTTCAGGATTTTCACGAATAACTTCTTTAAATGGTAGCGGAGTCTTTTCAATTTCTAAGCTTGGAGTTTCTGCTACTAAGTTCTTAACTCCTTCTGTCGGAGTTGTTTGGAAGGCTGTCTTAAAGTGTAAACGATACTCTTTCACAAGATTTCCATCTTTGGAAATAAGACGCACGAGTGTTGGAAGATTAGTATTTCCAGGATTCACAACTGTAACTACTCCATGTCCACTAGTTGTCGCAGTGACTTTTGGTTGGGAACTCATTGCTGTTAGTGTATAATCTGTCACATTTGGATCAAAGTTTTCCAATGCTTTTCCATCAACCGAAATAGTGGCTGATGGTGTTTCCACTTCTGCTCCCTTGCCTGCAGAGTAGGCTGTAAATTCTACAACTGCCAAACCATTAGTAGTAGCCTTACGAGTCATGCGGGCACGAATAGCTGTCGTTTGAACCGGTTCAAAGTTAAACTCTATTGGTTTACCAGCTACTAATTCTCCAGAAGCTTTATAAGGGATTGATGCCCAATTTTCTGCCTTGTTGAATGGATGGTCAGCATTTTCTTCATAACGAGAAATCGTACTTGGTTCTGTAAAGGCAGGACCAATATATCTTTCTAGAACCATTTTCTCTGGAGCATCTGTTCCACTATCTTTAAAGAACTGAATAGCTACTTTTCCAATGGATTGAGAGGCAATTTTTCCATCCTTCTTAAAGACTAGTCCGACAGAAGTTTCTTGATTTTTCGGAGTACGAGACCAGTTTGTCCAACGTCCGTCTTCATTGTATTTTCCATCATTGATATAGAAAATTCTATCATGTGAAGCTGCTTGTGTATCGTTCGTTGTCGAAGCAAAGGCTTTAGAATCCGTTTCATTGTTGCTTGGATTTTCTGACAGAGCTTGGTTACCTTTAGAAACAACTGTTACCTGCATTTTGGTACTTAGATTTGTACCAATGACATGACCAGTTACCTCAAAACTTCCCTCATGTTCCGTTGCATGTTCAGGGACTGCATCCCATTGGACAGCAAGGTTAGATTTAACCCAACCAGCTTGTGAAGGATAGTAAACTGTCACTTCAGCAGGCAATTGAAGTTGATCACCTACATTCAAAGTCTTAGCACTATTTTCTGCAGCTACTGGTTGTGTTGACTCTTTTTCATCATCACGGAAGATGCGATATTCTTTCAGAACAGTTCCATCCTCAGCTTTTAAGATAAGACGTGTCGCACCTTTTTCACTTGTTGCAGGCACAACTGTTACCAGACCATTATTGCTAGCTGTTGCAGTGATTTCCTTGCTAGATTGAGGAATATAATAGTCTGTCTTAGATGGATTGAAATGTTCAAGCTTCTTGCCATCTACTTGGATAGAAATTTCTGAGCTTGTAGAGCTCATTACCTTATTTCCAAGGACAGTTATCTCTGTCAAACCAACACCAGCAGTTCCATCTGCTTTCTTCATGCGCATACGAACAGCATAGGTTTCTACCTTATCAAATGTAAAGTGGTTGGTTTTACCTGCAGATAATTGTCCTGGAGCTTTGAGGTGTTCCACCTCTTTCCAGTTAGCTGCATTATTGAATGGATGATTGCTATCACGTTGGGCATTATTGACATCATTTGGAAGATCTGGGACTTCTTGACCGACATAGTATTCAATAACATATTCTTTTGGAAGACCAATCGCTCCATCAGTATAGAAATCAACTGAAAGATTATCAACAAAGCGTTTTGTCAAGTCTCCTGAATTACCAAACAAGATAGAAGCCCAGTCATTATCAGTATCTGTTCTCCAAGTAGTCCATCTATTTTTAGCATCTGTCGACGTTCTTGACACAGTCAGGTCGTTCAAGGAATTAGCTGAGTCATCTCCTCCTGTATTGGATACAATGGCAGCTGGCAATTGGGAACCTGTCCATTGTTTAGAGATATTATTTCCAGCAACCACTTGACTAGAAACACGGACATGAGCCTTGGTGGTCAGATTGCTACCAGCTAAATGACCATTGATTTCATACACCCCTTCAGTTTGACTAAAGTTAGCTGGAACCTTATCCCAAACCACATCTTTGTAGATAGTGGTTCCATTAGAATGGTAAGCACGTACACTTGCTGGCAATTGAACTGTCTCACCCTTAGGAAGAGTAAGGCTGATTTCCTCTGCAACTTGTAAGCCTTCAACCGTCACCGTTGCTTGAGCTTCAATATCTGTTCCTTCTACATGTCCTTTAAGGGTAAAGCTATGATAGCGTCCCAATTCTTTTTCATCTACCTTGTCCCAAGTCACAGCTACCTTACGAGGCAAGCCCTTATCAAATTCCGCTCCAACTTGGCTAGGCAAATTAGGCTGCTGATTAATATCTGTAGAGATAGAAACTGGATGAAGCTTGACAATTTTCTTCTCTACTTTATTTTCTCTAATCACCAATTCAGTTGTGACAGATTGTGTTTTTTCTGTTTGATTGTCAATACGAGGAGTTAGAGTAACACTACCCTTAGTATAAAGTAACAAGTTCTGTCCATTTACCTCAAGATGACCACCATCAGCTGACTTGACTTCCAAGTGGACATCTGACGCTGCAAATTCTGTCTGTGAACCATCCTCATAATGCCCAATCACATGATAAGGGAGAACTTGATCTTCTGTTGCTTTCTCTTTTCCTTCAACGCTTACTTCCAAACGAGTCAAAGCAGGTGCTTCCTTCACGAATTGAATCAAATAAGTTTGAACTAAATCACCCTTCTGGTCACTCAAGAAGACGGAAGCCTGATACCCATTATCAGCAGAAGCTTGTTGAACCGTTACCTGATAGCCCGTAGTCTGTGCTCCAACACTTGGAATTTTAGCAGTGTAAGGAAGGGATACTCGGTAATAAGTCTTTCCAGGCTCAAAGTTTTCAAGAGTCTTATCTCCAACCGTGAGACCTGTAACAGTACTTTCTGTTTCCTTGTCGCTTGCGATAAAGGTTGCAGTTACTTCACGATCGTCATCTGCCAATTTACCAGTTGCTTCAGTTCGTCCACCTTCTTTAGTCAAGGCGGCAGGATCTTTCAAAGTCCAAGAAACAACATCGGTATCAATTAAGCTACCATCTGACAAAACAGCCGTAACCGTTTTATCCAAATCAGCTGCCGTTGTACCAACTGGAACTGTTGCTACCTTAGGCAACCACTTATCAAGTGCAACTGCCTTGACAAGGGCTTCAGCCTTAGTTTCGAGACCTTCGACATTACCGGATACTTTTTTCTCACCTGCGCTTGTAAGCAAGTCAGATGGCACTTTCCAAGTCACAGCTTTTTCTTCAACACTGCCGTCGCTATAAATAGCTGTTACTGTTTGTGGTAGTTCAGGATTGGTACTCACATCAGTTGTTGCCTTCACAGGAGCATAGGCTATAAAGTGACGGTTTTCTTTCTTACCAGACACAGTTGCGACCGTTGCGCTATCAGATGTTAAACCAGCAGAATCTGCATAAAGAGTAAATTTACCTTCTTTTTCTGTTGATTTTACAATGACAACTCCTTTACCATTGAAGGCTTTTCTTTGCCATGTTCCATCTGCTTGAGCTTTGTAGCGCTCACGGCTAGCTTGTTCTCCATTATCCACACCAACAATCTGTCCCTGACCATGAAGATTGAAATGAACAAGATTATTCGCTGTCGGAACAACATTCCCTTCGCCATCAACAATTTCGTAATGGATGTAAGATAAATCTTTACCATCTGCTGTGATAACATGCTCTTCTTTAGTCAGACGAACTCTTGCTGGCTCCCCAGCAGTTGTCACACTATCACGCGCAATTTCGTTACCATTTTCATCTCGAGCAATCGCAGTCAGTGTACCTGGTTGATATTTTACAAGCCACTCAAGATACAATTCACTTGGTTTAGCCCCCTCATGATATGGACGCCCATCCTCTGTTCTCTTCTTAGTAAATTCCTTTTTACCAAGCGACTGACCGTTTAAGAATAATTCGACATTTGCTGCATTTGAGAAGGTACGAACTGGAACCTTTCCATCAACCAGCATCTTACGCTCCTTAAGGGTCTCATCAGTCCAGTTCCAATGTGGTAAAATGCGAACAGTTGGCTTTTCTTTAGCACTATACCACTCACTACGGTAAAGGTAAAAATCATTCTTCGGTAAACCAGCCGTATCGATGATACCAAAGTAAGAACTTTTTACAGGTGTATTATCTTGGTTATGCCATGGAGTTGGTTCACCGATATAGTCAATTCCTGTCCAGATAAATTGACCAGCATAGCCAGCATGATCACGGTCAAAAGTCCATGACTCAGTAGCTGTTCTTCCCCATCCAACACGGTCATTACCATAGTCAGATTGTTCATAATGACGATTTGGACGGTTATCGTGTCCAAGGATTTGAGCAGGATTGTAATAAGAATCACGCGTTCTAGTAGCTGAAGAAGTTTCAGAACCATAGATGAGCCAGTCTGGATGAGCTCTACGAACAGCTTCATAATTGCGCTCTCCATAATTCATACCCACAGCATCCATGATTTCTGCAACTTTTAAGAAATCACCTGTTGCTGCACGACTAAATTTATTCTCACCCATGGTAACATAACGCTCGGTATCAATCGCTTTAATGACAGCCTTCAAACGTTTAGCAGTTTCAATAGAACGAGGACTACCATTTGCTTCCTCTACCTCATTTCCAAGAGACCACATCACAATAGACGGATTGTTCTTATCACGCTCTACCATTGTTCTGAGATCAAAATCAGACCATTTCTCTCCCTTCTTAGCCTCTGGATGAGTTGCATCTTGATCAAAGAAGCGTCCATAATCGTAAGTCTTCTTGCCACCATACCAGGTATCAAAAGCCTCCTCTTGAACCAAAAGTCCTAGACTCGCCGCAGCATCTAGCAATTGAGGGCTCGCTGGGTTGTGGGTTGTACGAATGGAGTTCACTCCCATATCTTTCAGAAGTTTTAATTTACGATAAGTAGCTTTATAGTTCTCTTCTGCACCCAAAGCTCCGTTATCATGGTGAATACTTACCCCATGGAATTTCATTCTCTCACCATTGAGAGAAAATCCTTCCTTAGCTGTCCAGTTGAAATAACGGTAACCAAATGTGTCTTCTGTTACATCAACTAACTGGCCTTCTTTATAGACTTTTGTTTTAAGAACATAAAGTTGAGGATGGTAACTTTTCGTTGTCCAAAGAGTTGGCTGATTGACCAAGATATTCTGATTAAAATGTGCTGTTTCATTTTCTGCCAAACTCTTAGTTGCAGAACGAACTATTTCTGAAACAGGCTTACCCTCCTTGGTGAAAATTTGTTGCTCTACAAAGACATTAGCAGCCTTTTTATCTGTATTTTTAATCTTACTTTGAACTTGTGTTTCAACATTGCTATCTTTTTGTTCAGCTAATTTCGGCGTTGTAATGTGGTTCCCATTTTCCGCAACATGGACTTTATCACGATAACTAAGGGTTACATCGCGATAAATCCCACTTCCTGAATACCAACGACTACTTGGTTGCTTATTGGTCACTTGAACAGTAATAGAATTTTCACTACCATCCTTGTTTAAAAATTCTGTGATATCATATGAAAAATGATTGTAACCACTTGGATAATGGCCTACAAATTTACCATTTACATAAACCTTAGAATCCATGTAAACACCATCAAAATTGATACGGACATCCTTGTTCTTGTCTTTTTCATCTAATGTGAAAGTCTTACGATACCAAGCTGTTCCACCGTTTAGCTGTCCACCTTCGTTACGAGCAGGAGACTTGTGGTCGAAATCAAAATAAATACTCCAATCGTGCGGAAGATTCAATTTAGACCAATCATGAACATCCACATCTTTTTTTGAAAAATCTCCTTGGGCATTTAGTTTAAAATACCAATCTTTATTAAAATCTTGTTTTCGCTCCGATAATAGCTGCTTCTCTTTTTCAACATCCGCTTCACTTAAGTCTTTAGAAAGCGCTTGCGTTTTTTCAGACGAAGGTTTGAGATCTGCAGTCGGTTTTACCTGATCCTTTTCTGAAGTTTTTTTAGCATCCTCTTTTACATCTGTTTCAACTGCTGCTGTAGACTTCGGAGCATCTTCCACAGTCTTTGGATTTATCTCTTCAACTTTTTGCTTCTCTTCAACTTCGTTTTCTTCTCCTACCTTATTTGGAGTTTCAACTTTAGGACTAACCAATTCATGGTTACCTTCATTAACAGGTTTAGCAGACTCTGTATCCTTACTTTCATTGTTTTCTGTTGTCTCAACTTTTGGTTTTACGAACTCACGTCCACCATTCTCATCAGCCTTTGCGATAGCAGCTGCCACATCATCAGGAAGCTTATCTAAAGGTTGGGCTTGATGAATCGTTGTTCCTTCTGTTTGAGTATTGGATGAAGCCACCTCCTCAGCTTGTACAGCTGAAATACCAAATATACTAGCCCCAATCATTACAGATGCCGCACCTATAGCAAATTTACGAATGCTATAATGGCAACGTTTATCGAAAAGTCTTTTGTTCATTAAAATCCTCTTTTCTTTCCCTCGATACTAAGTAAGCGTTTACTTTTTTAGAAAAATAACTTCCTTCTGAACACACAACTAAGCATCAAGTTTGTTTTTTGTATATATTGAATATATCAAAATGAGCAAGAAATTGCAATCTTTTTTGTGATTTTAATATAACAAAAAAGAGGGAGTAAGTATCCTATAACGAGAACCTTAACAATTGGTAAAGAATCTAGTCCTAATACTCTTCTAAAATCTCTTCAAACCGCATCAGCTTCCATCTGCAACCTCAAAACAGTGTTTTGCGCAACCTGCGACTAGCTTCCTTGTTTACTCTTTGATTTTCATTGGGTATAAACTATCAACTATTCAAAAACCACACAGTGTTTCTTTGGCTTGATGATGGTCAAGACTGAAATCACTGTGTGGTTTTATTGTGACATTAATGTTTATCTAGGATTATTGAATAACTCTTTTTCGAATTCTTAATCCTTTTTCCCTTTTTTGACAAAAGCGGCAGAGAAAACTAATCCAAGACTACCTAACAAGGCTAAAGCAGCTGATTCTTTTCCACCTGTTGCTGGAAGTTGATCTTTAACTTTAGAAATCGATGATTGCGGTTGTTCTTGTTTTTGGGCTTGATCCGTTTTCACTGATGCACTTGCAAATTCATCGGACTTTTCAACAGTAGTTTCAACATTACTATTGCCACTACTCATCTTATCTCCATAGACTTTATCAACCGAATCTTTCAAGTTTTCCTCTGTTGGAGTGGCTTGAGGGCTTGCTGTTTCTTTATATTCTGGGACCTCATGGACAGCTGCTTCAGTGCCATTTACGCCACCGGTAAATTCTGGGACTTCTACTACTGGTGATGGTAGCTTGCTTGGGTCTCCCATAGATTCAGTATACTCTGGAACTTCATGGGTAGCTGCCTCAACTGCGTTTACTCCGCCTTTGAATTCTAGCCCTTCTACTACTGGAACCACATCATCTCCTGCTGTGCCAATAGCTTCAGTATACTCTGGAACTTCATGGGTAGCTGCCTCAACTGCGTTTACTCCGCCTTTGAATTCTGGGACTTCTACTACTGAAGCTGGTTCATCACCCTTACTTGTAGTTGGAACTGGTTTGGCTGGTTCTTCTGGAAGTTCTTGGTGGAATGTCGTCATTTCGTAGAACTCTGGTTTGCCACCTTCCCAAACAAGTTTCACATCCAATAATGGAGATTTATCTCGGACAGCAAATGTTTGGAAGCTTGAGGTAATCTCACCTATTTCTGACCAAGAATTTCTTTTATCTGATTTAAGAGTTCGAGCCAATACTCGGACCTTCACTCCTTGCGGAAGACTTGAAACAAGTCGGATATGGTTGACATCTGTCGGTTCTGACAAGTGGTAAACAAGCTCACCTTGCTCTTTCTCAGCCTTGTAGCTGGTCAAGACTTTACCATCTACGAGGTTGGTGTAGAGGTTACCTTGGTTTTCACCGCTGTTTCCTTCTACAGTTGGATCATTAATTGGCTTCACAAATTCACCATCATTGATTACCAACTCAGTGAAGCCTACAAAACGAGCATTATAGTCTGCTGTATATAGAACACGGAGATAGTTGGCTTTAACTGGGCTTGAAAGTTCACCCTCAATATAGCGGTTTCCTGGCATCTTAGAATCATGTGTCCAACCATCTGTCAAGGAATCATCACGTGTTTCATTGGCAACACCATCACCAACTGTCACAAGATCTGTCCAAGTCTTACCATCTTGACTGACTTGAATCTTACCATCACGAAGATAATTTTGAGTACCGTCTTGAATGTAAGCTCTAATTTTCTTGATTGCACGTTCACTACCAAGCTTCAAGGTGATGTGACCATCTTTACGAGCATAGTCTGAAAACTCTACAAAGTTATTGTAAACTCCGTCGAACAATTGATCCAAGTTCTTAATCTTACGGACATCATTTCTACCGTATGTTGGGTGAATTCCCATTGATGTAGAATCAAGTGTTGTTGGTTGAACTTCTTTTGTCTGAACAAGTAGAGAGGTTGCTGTTACTGCTTGTTCTTGATCAGTCTTGTTGACCAAACGAACATAACGTACCAAGGACTTATCTGTCACTTGATCAGCTGGATACCATTCTTGAGCATTTGGAGAGTATTCCAAATTGAGGGATGGATTTTCTGTACCAACTGCTTGAATGCTTTCAGCTTGGTGAAGACGATCAAGTTTCATACCCAAGTAACTCTTAGCCGGAAGTTTTGTTCCGCTCGGAATTTTCAGGTCATAACGGCCTAGGCTGTCATAAACTGGAGTTGACTTCAAGTTTTCAACATTTGTATCAGTCAATTGGCTATTGCCTGTACGTGTTTCAACTGAGAAATCAGCGATACGCCACCATAAGTTGATGTTCTTAGTATTGCGAATACGAACATATCGAGCTGAAATTGGAGTTTCAATTTCTTTAGTTTGTTCACCAGTCAAGCGATCCAATTCTTGCCATGAGTTACCATCTGCAGAATATTCAAGAACACCTTCTGCCAATTTATCTCCTGAACCTTGGTGGAGACGAACCTTAGTCACAGGTTTGACTTCACCTAAGTCTAGTTGTACCCAACTATTTACTGGAGTTGTATCCGTTCGATCAGCATTCGCAAGCATGGCTTCTGTATTGTCACGACCGTCTGTAATCTGACCAACTGTCGTATTGTACTTGTACATCAGATTTGGACTAATCGTCACAGTAGCTGCCTGTTTAGCACGAGTAACTTCCACAGGGCGGTTAACAGCAATTTCTCTTACAGCAAACCAAGTATTATCACGATCTGAAGTCGCAATCATTCGAACAGCCTTAGCACGAATATTGAGTTTTTCATATTTAAGCAGTGGTTCATTTCCAGTGTAGCTTGGTTCTGAAAGTGTTACCCACTCATCATTTTCATTGAGATACTCAACCTTAGCATTGTTAAAGGTATCACGAGGATTTGCTTGAGTTCCCATTGCAAAGGTCAAGTTTTGGAGTGGAACAGCCTTGTTAAATTTCAAGCCAATGTAATCACCAGTCTTGATACTGTTTGGCGATTTGATCAATGCATGAGTTCCCAAATCTCCATCAGTCACTTCAGCAAGTCCGCCTTCTACACCTGTACGGTTCGTGATAAAGGTACTAATCACTTGGTCAGGATGCAAGGCTTTTTGAACTTCTGTTGCCAAGATTTCACGCAGTCCAAGCAAGAATGGACGGATATGTTGAACACCTAACTCAGCTTTTTCGTCATGGTCTACATAATGGAAAGTATGAGTTTGAGACTGTTCATATAGTTTCAATCCCTTATAGTAGCTATCCCAAAGTTTTGCAGAGTCATTTGTAGCAATAGCTTCTGTACCATCAAGGAGAGCACTCAAGGCATCCATTTGGTCAATGGTATTGTCCAACCAATAATGGATTTGAGCACGCATCTTTTCATCGCCAGATGCTTTATAAAGTTGAGCTGCAGCTTTTAGTTTAGCAAATTCCGCACGCAATCCTTCACGCTCTGCGCTGACATCTTGACCTGCTTTCAACTTAGACATAAATGTCGCCAATTTCGGAGCAAGTTCAACAGACTCTTCCAATTTCACAACACGACCATCCATATTTTGGTTGATCATGTGTTTACCAAGTTCACGGAAGGCAATAGATGCTTCACTATCAGTAAACTTACCATTTTCAACAAAGTTAAAGGCGATATCGTTGACTTTCTTAGCTTCTTCTTCAGACTTCCATTGTTTCCATGCATATTGAGCTGCAGAGAAGAGGGCAATCTTAGATGGCTCGGATTGTTGCATTGGGTTCAACATGATACCTGAAAGAAGGCTAGGATCTACATTCGGATGAAGGAATTTCTCACCACCACCCAAGATCAAGTGTTGTTTAGAGTTATCGGTAACAGGCCAATTGACCCATAGAGAAACTGGACGATAGGTCTTACCACCTGCAGTCAGGTTGTTCTTAAGGTTAGAAAGGAAGCTTTCGGATACTTCACCCCAGATCTTACCACCAGTAAGGGTCATAGAGGTTGAAGTTGGAAGATTTTCATTGAGTGCTTTCAACTCATCTTCACGGCCATTACCCCAATATTGACCTGGGACAAAGATCATTTCCTTACGAAGGCCACCATAAGTTGCTTGTTTTTTAGTCAACCAGTCTGTCATGTCCTTCATCAAGCGGTTGTAGCTATTGTAGCCACCAACTGGACTTGGGGCATCATCAGCCAAAATACCGAACTCACGAACACCGACATCCATTAATTGAGTGAATTTAGCTTTAATAGTTTCAAGGTCTTTTTGGTAGTCAGCATCGTTACCAAAACGGATACGATTATTCATGAATGGATGGATGGTCCATACATAACGAGTCTTGTTCTGGTTTCCAACACGCGCCAATTCACGAATTTCAGCTAGTTTTTCTTCTGGATAAAGTTCACGCCATTTCTTGTTGTGATATGGATCATCTTTTGGTGCAAAGAAGTATTGGGTCAACTTCAAGTCACCACCATAACGCATCAATTCTGCACGGTCAGCATTACTCCAAGGATTTCCATAGTAACCTTCGATAAAGCCACGGTTCTTAATTTCAGCGTAGTCTTCAACTGTTACATTACGTAAGACTGGTGCCGCGCTCTCATTAAGCATGTGTTTGAGAGTCGTTAAACCGTAGAAGACAGCATCTGTATCTTTACCGACGATAGAGATTGTATTGTTCTTGATTGACAAGGCATAAGCATCAATTTTATCAAAGAGTCCTTGAGAAATTCCAGATACTTCTTTTTCAGCCTGTGAATTTTGACCATGAACACCAAGGTAGATGTTAGTAGCACCTGCCACTGCTGTTTGACTGCTTGTGTATGAGATTTGATGATCTTGTAGAACGCTCTTCAAGCGGTTACGAGTATAGATATCTAATTGATCTCCCATGACAAGATTGACTTGTTTATGGAGTTTCGTAACACCTTCATCGTAAGTTACTTTTTGTGGTGTTGGGAATACCTTGTATTCTTTCTTAAGGTAGTCTTGACTTTGGGCTGCAGCAGCAACTGCCTCATCACTTGTTGGCTTGCTAGCTACAAATTTATCAGCAAGTTCAGTTGTCCCGTCACCCATCTCCTCAACTTTAGGTGCTTTTGGAGTAGCTGGCTCTTCTGCCTTGTTAGTAGAAACTGGTTTCAGAAGTTGAATTTCTGCGGCACTACCAAATCCTGCAACACCTGCTAGGACTTTTAATTCTACCTTATTCGTTTCAACTGCATCAAAGTTCACTGTTTTCTCTTTGGCATTGTTTTCCCAAGTTCCTGAAGCAACTTTAACCATTTGACCATCTTTTTGAGCATAGATTTCATAAGATGTCACGACACCATTACCACCACCTGGACGTGGAAGATAAGTCAAACCATTTACTTTTTCACTTGCTTTCAAGTTCATAGCAACTGTGAATGGTGCTTGATGTCCAGACCATTTTGAATGCCAGAAGGTGTTTGGATCATTGTCAAAGGCTTTTTCTACCGGACCTTCTGCATTGGTACCTGGTAATTCTTGACTAGTTGCAGAAACTGTAAAATGATCATTTGGAATCAAACGTGGATTGACAAATGGTTCATTTGACAACTCAGCACTATGTAAGATTCCTTTGAAACCACCGATCGTTTCAAGCGGCAAAACTAAGCTGTTATGAGCAAAACGAGGATTCGCTGGATTTGCAATCCGTTCAACCTTTTCACCATCTACATACACTTCTGTTGATTGTGGTTTGGTTACAACAGAGATTTGATAACGTTTATTCTTTTCAAGTTTCTTATTGAATTGGATATGGAATTGTTCAAAAGTATAGGCAAGATAGCCATCCTTATCCGCAAGATAGAGTTGGTTGTTTCCACTTGTTGAGAATGTTTGTTCTCCGTCACCAGTTACAGTAACATCCACTTTCAAGACATGACTTGGTCCCGCATCACCAACTAGACCTTCGATAGTACTGTCTTTGTCGAAATTCAATCCTGCTTCAGTCTTCTTCACTTTCTTAGCAAGATAATCTTTGACAGTCTCAGGATTAATCTTGAACAAGTCTTCTTCAGCTACGGTCTTATCTGGATTAGATTGAGGTGCATAAACACTTGCTGGTTGAACACGGTCTGCATAGGTCTTGGCTGCACGATCTGAACCCCAAGTGCGTTCTGCAGTAGACTGCATACTCTTGAAGAAACGTTTAAAGATATCGTAAGAAGTAAGTCCAGTTTCATGGAGGTCAATATTATCATTCCAAACCGCATGACCACCACCAATGATATTAGGATTAGAGGCTTCTAGACGTGGTCCTCCACCTGTTGAGAAGTCATTTGGTGTCCAACGGTTGTACTGAGTTTCATAGTTAGCATAATCTCCATAAGCAGTTTGGCTATTGCTACCACTTGGAACACTATAGGTTGGAACATCTGTGATATTGATAATCTTGGCACCTTGAGCGATGGCAGCTGCTGGACGTTGCCATCCAAGGCTCCAGATATCCACTTCTACATCTTTCCAATCAACTGGCGTTTTTCCTTGTTTGGCGCTGAGTGATCCCCAAATACGTGGTGTATAACCTTTTCCTTTGATATACTTGATGAGGTCATTGACATAGCGACGATAGCTTTCTGGACTTCCATAGTACTCATCTGTACCGATATGAACTGTAGATACGCCATGGAGCGGTGCATCTTCTCCATCCAACAATTTATCATAGACTGATTTGACAAAAGCAAGTGTTTCTTCATACTTGTTATCCAAGTCTAGCATAGCTACACGTTCTACATTGTGTTTTCTCGCACTAAGTTGACCCTTATACATCAAGTCTGGACGAACCTTAACAAATGAAAGAGCGTGGCCTGGTGTGTCAATTTCAGGAACAAGGTTGATATGCAAAGCTTTTGCTAATTTGATGATTTCTTGCATTTCTTCCTTGGTATAGTGCTCATCTGATGTTAATTTTTGGCCATCCTTACCAACAATATCTGTCTCCACACGGAAGCCTGTCTTGGCATGTTCTAGAACATACTTGAGTTCTTCTTCTGGACTTAAATTCTTACCTGCCAAGTGCTCTTTTAGGAAGATATAGTTATCATTTAGGTGCAATTGCAAGTCATTCATCTTGTAGTAAGCCATGTTGAGCATGATATCTACAAGCGTATCATAAGGGATAAACTTACGACCTGTATCTAGCATAAAACCGCGGTGGCTGAAACTTGGGAAGTCACGGATTTCACCGTTCTGTAGGTCTTTTTCTCCCATTTGAAGAAGAGTACGTGTAGCATAAAAGGCTCCTGCATTTGTTGCAGCTTCTACAGTGATAACTCCATCTTTAATGCTGATACCATAGCCTTCTTTGCCATAGCCCTTATCTTCAACCTTTTTAAACTCAATGCGGTTTTGTGCTGCTTGACCACCTGTGGCGATTTCTAAGCCACGACTTTCAAGGTCAGTCTGATAGAATTTCGCTTCTTGACCAAATCCAGAATCTCCGACTGAAATAACAGTAGATGATGTAATAGAAGTTTTTCCTTCAGTTCCATACCATTGTTGAACTGCTGGAGCAACTGCTGGCTTAGTTCCAACACCTTCGTCTGCATGCAAGCCTTTAATAAGAACTTCAAATTCTTTTGTGAAGGTATGAGTATCTTTGACTTGTTGGACCATGACCTTAACAGTTTGATCTGTTAAAGGTTTGTAGATTTTGTTATTGAGATCAACAACACCCTGTTTGTTGCTACCAATCAAGCTCACTTCACCCGGTAATTTAGGTAAGACAAGTGATTTTCCATCTTCAGCAACTGTTAGTTCTGTCACTTGACGAATATCTGTAGGTTTGCTTACATCCGGAATGTTTGAATAGGCACGAATTTCTTGAATACCAACATTTTTCCAGTTCATAGTACCAGCTTGGTAATCTGTGATTTCAAGTTTAAGGTACTTCGCTTGAATAGCCTCTTTCAAATCAACTTTTTCATCAAGAAGTGGAGTTCCTGTTCTTTGATAAGCTAACTTCCATTCTTTAACTCCCGAACCATTCACATCATCTTGACCAGCATAATAGAGATTCCATGACTTAATATTGGGGTCATTTTTTTCACCACGAACACGGCGATCCCAATCAATCTCCACATGCTTAATCACTGTTGTCTTTTCCAGTGTAAATTCGATGGTTGGTTTATCAACGTTTTGGTCAGTTGCCCATCGAGTGTCAGGTTTTCCGTCAATTGCCTTTTCTGCTGTGTATTGTGTGTTTGCTTCATGGTTTGATGTTGTAGCAGAAGCTTTTTCCAAATGATTGACATCTGGTGTTTCGACCAAATCTTTAGTCACTGGCTTTTCAGATGGTTTAGCTGTTGGAGCTACTTCTTCTTTTGGAGTTTCTGCTGGTTTTGGAGTTGTTTCTTCCTTAGGAGCAGGAGTTTCAGTTGGTTTTGGAGTAGTTGTTTCAGCTGCAGTTGCTTCAGTTTCTGACGCTGCAGGTTGATCATCTACAGTTCCAGCACTCGCTTCTGCTTTTTCAATAGCTGCTGCTATATCTGCTGGCAGTTTATCCAGAGGCTTAGCCTGTGTTATTGTTCCTTCTGTCTCAGCAGGTCCTTCTGTTTCAGCAGCTTGAACCATACCAGCTCCAAAGATACTGGCACCAATCATAACAGAAGCTGCACCAATCGTAAATTTACGAATACTATAATGACACCGTTTCTCAAAAAAATGTTTTCCCATTTTTTCCTATTTCCTTTCATATAATCACAATCGTAAACGTTCTCATTTCCTTTAGAAAAAGAGAGGACCTAGAGGTCCTCTCTGGGTATTCTTTTTTCTCCACTAGAACAAGCAGAGAGTTTGAGCTCCCTTTTAATGAAAACTCTTGTATATTCTAATCTTCTTTTCTCTTTGCAAGAAATAGAGCAGACATTGCTAGACTGAGGCTGGCAAGGAAGAAGAGCTTATCTGACTGGCTAGTACCAGTTTCTGGAAGTTTAGCCTTCATTTCTTCTTTTGCTTCTTCTATCTTCATTCCTGGTTTAGACCTATCAACTGATTGATGTTCAACTGCTTGTTCTGCTGAACTCTGTTGCTTCTGATTGAATTGATCTGTTGATGGAATTTGTGTCTTACCTCCTACTTCCTCATTGGATGGAGTCTGTGTCTTACCTCCTACTTCCCCAGTAGATGGAGTCTGTGCATTTCCTCCAGGCTCTTCAGTTAATGGTGACTCTTGTTTAGAAACTGGTTTATAAACTACTGCATAATGTCCTAGTTGACTAGTTGTGAATTCAATTGTTCCTTGACCATTTGTAAAGTTTACTGACTCACCTGATGCTGTATAGTATACCCCAGCAACTTCACCAGAAACCGGTACTCTAACAAGGACTGCGCCTTTCGGCTGAACCTTATGATTATCCTTATCTACCAAATGAAGAGAATAAGCATCAAATTCCATACCTTGTAGGCTTTGGTCTGTTACTTTTTGAACTTGAAGGTGCATGTCTGGTGCCAAGTCTCTTGCTAGTCCTGCAACTACAACGCCTGTTGATTTATCTGATAAGACACGAACCTCTTCAGTTGGTTTGTCTACCGTAGGTGCTGCTTGGTCACCTGCTGTTCCCATTGCACCTGTATATTCTTGAGCTTCATGGATAGCTGCTTCTGCTGCATTTACACTTCCAGTGAACTCTGGAACCTCTTTTACAGCCACTTCATCTCCTGCTGTTCCTATTACTCCTGTATACTCTGGAGCTTCATGGATAGCTGATTCGCCACCGTTTACACCACCTGTGAATTCCGGAACTTCAATGACTGGTGCTACTTGGTCACCCTTGCTTGATGTTGGAGTTTCAGGTTTCGGTTCTGGAGTTGGAGTAGGTGTTTCATCTTTCAATTGATCAAGATAATCTGCAAAGTATTTAATCATTCTATTTGTCAAGAGATGATTATCTGTTGCAAATTTCATGCTGGCAACAACACTTGCTACTTCCTCTTGATTGCTCTTATCAGCCAATTTTTGAGCTTTAGCTAAGGCAGATTCATAAGCTGCAGTATCAAGACCTGCTTCAGTCACTTGTGGACGAGTGAAGATCAATTCTGCAGCTGATTGATATTGATTACCACCATCTCCGTAAGTTCGTGTTCCTGTTAGAACAATTTTCTTAGCTTTGATCGTCTTGCCAAAGTTGATATCTTTAGGTTTGTTATTATCAGCCCAATTTGTTGCATTGAAGGTATGTTCCTTACCTGTTTCATCAGTTACGACAAGAGTCACATCTCTCAAATTACCGTTTGAACCGGAACCACGTGGAACATAATGGAGACCAGTAATTTCAGTCGGTTCTTTCAAGACCATTGTAGCTGGTTTACCAACATCTCCTCCGCCCCATGATGTATGCCATAAACTAGATAAGTTTCCATCAAAAGCATTTGCAAGACCTTCACCAGCCTGAGCAGGAGCACTTAGGCTTGCAAAATCATCTGTCACAAGAGCTGTTTTCTTCATCACTAAAGCGTCTTTAAGAGCATTGACCTTAGCGATTTCTGCTTTAGCTTCTTCTACACTAATATCATCGTCTGCTTGACTAAGGTTAAAGACAGCCTCTTTCAAAGCATCCATCGTTTCTTTGGTGTAGTTGGTCATAGCAACAGTCGGAAGATAGTTCTTAACAGCATTTTCTGCCATCATCTTACCTGTCAAAACAATTTCTTCAATTTGAAGTCTGTCCATGATGAAATCATTGTAACCACGGAAATTCGCATTACCTCCAGAGTCTCCACGAGTGTTGCTTGCATTTCCTGTAGAGTAGATACCTACCCATGTATCGCCAGTTTCAGCACCTGTCACGAGGAAGGTTGCACGTTTCGCTTTCTTAGAATCTGTCCAAGTATTTGGCAATTCATGCATTTCCAAATTACTTGCCTGTCCAGATTGGAATTCTCCTTTACCGACTACAAAGGCATAAGTGTTGTCAGAACCAGCTTCATAGTCAAATGTAATACGGTAGGTCTTGCCTGCTTCAAAGCGGAAGTTTTGTGGAATTGTTTGGTAAACCAAGTTTCGACGACTTACGAGACCATTTGTCTTGAGTGACCAATTTCCTTCGATAACGTCATCAACTTTCTTGCCATTCCAGTCACGTTGTGTGTATGGACCATGTTTTTCAGACAAGTGAGTACGGTTGTCTTCAACACCTTCGATACCACCGATGACAAATGGGAAGATACCTTGGCCGACATTTTCAAAGTCTTGTTTAAAGGCACCTGTGGCAGTATCGTGACCATCACCGTACATTTTTGATTCATTTTCAAAAGTACGAATTTCATCAAAGTAAGTTGCTTCATCGCCTGCTTCACGACTCAAGGTCAAGGTTACATTTGATACATCTGAACCTGTTGTAAAGAAAGCATACATGTTTTGGAAGTAACTTGTGTTATCAACCGTTGCATTGCTTCGACGAGTATTGTGAGCATAGGCTTTTACATAGTTGAGAGCGAGCGACTTGTTCGTGTAGTTGGTTACTTCTTTTTCACCAGTATTTACTGTAATACTTGCTTTAGCATCACTACGGTTATCCACACCTACATAAACTGCATATCTGGTATTCGGTTTCAAGCCAGTTAATTTTTGAGTCAGACTCACTTTTTCTTTATTGCCTTGAATACGAAGCATTTGGTTTGCACCTTGAGACTTCACGATTTCAGCCTTAGACGCATCTCCCGAAATCTTCCAATGATTCAAAGATTCGCTGTTAAATCCTTGGTCATAGATATGCATTCCTTCACTCCATGACATTTCAGGATTTGTTTGTTTAGAACGATAGAGAACATATGGCTGATTTGCAGTAAGATCAAGGGTAATCTTACCGTCTTTCACGGCAACTTCTTTTTCCTCAGTCTTACCTTGGTCAGTTAGTTTATAAAGGTAAACTTTACCATTTGCCCAGTCGCTAGGAAGTGTCCAAGTTGTTGCACCTGCTTCAGTATTGAAGTAGTACATTTTTTCCTTGTCGCTCGCAAGCTTGTTACCATTTGCATCCCAGTTCCAAGGTGTCAAGTAGGCTGAACCATCTTGGATAACACGACCATTGAGCGTAACTATACGTTCACGATATTGTGGACTGTTGACATCATTTGATTTACGAGCTACAACAACCTTGTTATTTGCAGCATCGACCAATTCAACTTTCATTTCTGGAGTCCATTTATAAGTACTACCATTGTCAGTCATGGTTACTGGTTTGCCATCTTCCCATTTGCTGACTGTAAAGTGTTGGAAGTACTTAGTCATAACATCATGAGCAAACAAGTTTGTTACATAACCGTTATAGTCACTACGTCCTTGCCATCCTTCAAAGTCCTTCATGCTATAACCGCCTAAAAGTGGGTAGTCAGCTGCACCACCATAACTTCTGTAGTCACCAACCCAAGAATCTTTTTGGTGGTTACGGATAAAGCGAGTAATGGCACTGTTAATACCTTTATTTGTATAGCCACCGTATGTCAAGTCAGCTGCCCAGTGTTGGAAGGTAGAATCATATTCACCACCATGGCCCCACTCAATAGCAAAGCGCCAACCTTGTTTGTTAATTTCTTTAGCAATAACGTGAGTTGCCCAGGCACCATTGTCACCTGATTGACCGTTACCCCAAACGTCAACATAAATGAAGTCTAGACCTTCACCCAATTCTTTCTTCAACTCTTCCCAACGCGCCAGACGCCCATGAGCCAGGTCATAACCAGCATCAATGTTGATACCTTGGTCAAGCCAGTTCCAACCGTAGCTGTAGCTACCATCTGCATTTTTACGAAGAATATTTTCATTAAAATATTTAGACTCAGGATAGGTTTCTGAAGCGTTAACATGGATACCGAGGTGGGCACCATATTTCTTAGCTTTCGCAATAAGAGTCTTAAAGTCTTCAACACCACCAATACGTTTACCAATATCTGCATAGTTCAAGTGACCTGAGTCATGTCCTTCACTTCCGTATCCCTTGAGAAGTACACCTTGACCAAGACCATCTGTATGAAGGTTAATCTTCTTGATACCATCCAAGGTCATGAGGAATGGGTTTTGCGCTTGTGAACCAAAGTTCATAGCGATACGGTAAGCTGTAATGTCTTTAACTTTTTCCCAACCTTGAGGGTTGTTCATGATGCTACGGTATGCGATCGCACCATCTTGCCAATCTACTTTATGGTCAGCATTGGCATCTTCTGTGATGACAACTTTAGCACTTGGAAGTTCCTTCGTATATTCTGGGAAGACAATACCATTATGAGCTTTTTCCCATTGCCATTCAGAACTATGAATTTCCACGTAGTTGGCATTGCCAATCGTATTCTTATAAGCTGTCAAACGTGTCCAGTCGTAAGAACCACCACCGTAGCTGTTTTGTGAGTTACTCCATACCCCAGCTGCAAGCTTATCTGTTGAAACAAATCCATACATGTAACCTTTGGCTAATTCTTTCATTGGATTGCTCACTTCGATATGGTCATCACCACTGACGTGAGTATTGTTTGACATGGTTGCCCCATCAAACTTAGCTCCTGCTTGGTCACTAGAAACAGATACCAAGGCATTTCCTAGGAAGCTGATTGAAGAAAGTAATTTACGTTCATCATCAATCTTCTGTCCTGGTGTTACCTGGTTATGGTTCACAATCTTAGTCACATCAAAGTGAAGTTGGTTATCCACTACTTGCAAACGAACAGTCATGTCTGCATTGATCAGATTAGCCTCATCACGGAGTTTCATTTCATACTCAGCAGTTGTTTCATTTACCTTTTTGTAGCTAACTTCAGGAGTCACAGCATGCTTATTAATCACAACTTGATTAATTGGTTGCACTTGTCCTGGAAGCTTGTTCCCATTTAGAACGTATTCTTTAATACGCGGAAAGGCTTGGTCTATAACTGCCTTCAATACTGTAGATTGAATAGTGTCGTATTTTACATTGCTATCATCTACTGTATCGCCCTTTTCTTTTTTAGTAGATTCTTGATCTGTTTTAACTCCTTCTTGGTTGTCAGTTTTGACATTGACAATTGTTCTTTCACTACTATTATAGGTTCCAGCTTTAAGAACGATTTTCTTCTCATCTTTTAGTTTGTCATTTACTGCAGATGGCAAGGTAACTGTGTCAAAAAGTTTCACATCATTATTAGTTGCATTGAGCTGTCCATCTGATTTTAGACTGATCGTCAAGTGGTTGGTTGATCCATTTACTGGGGCTGCAACACGTCCACCTTGATACCAAAGCCCACTACCATTTGTCTTGTATTCCCAGAACCATCCACCTTGGTCATATCCTACAAAAACATTGTTATCAGTATCTTTAAATTTCATGAAGACACCAAAGCGAGATTTACCTGTTTCGGATTCTTCTTTAAATGTCAAATCAACGGTAGCATTCCCATTAGCATCTACTGTCAAACCATCTTTTTCAAACAAGGCTGGTTTTTTACCATTGTCATTTTGAGCAGTTGAAGCTAGTTGGTTGTAACGAACTCCTTTTTCTTCGCGGACAGTTACTGTTCCCTGTTGTTCTTTCTTTTCAACTGTTTTCCATTCTGGAGTGACTTCTTTTGATTCAGTCGGTTTAGTTTCAGCTGGCTTGTTTTCAGCAGGTTTATTTTCTGCTGGTTTGTTTTCTACCGGCTTATTGTCAGCTGGTTTTTCTTCTTTAGGTTTATCTTCTTTTAGTTTATCCTCTTTTGGTTTTTCTTCCTTGTTTTCCACTTGTTTATCGAGAGCATCTAGACCAGCTGGTTTCCTTGTTTCAATACCCTTGATATAGTTTTGGATCCACTCTAGCTGAGCAGGTGAGAAGAGAATACCTCCACTACGTTTACCAGAGACACCATTTTGATGAATACCAATCAATTTCCCATTTTCATCAAAAATCCCGCCACCACTAGCACCTGGTTCACTTCCTTGATAGCTAATTCCACGAACACCTTCTCCGTGATTGTTAATGTCCTCAACCCTTGTATTCAGAATCGGATCAAGTTCTCCTTTTGGATATCCAAATACATGGACCTTATCTCCTACCTTAGTTGTTGCAGGCTTCTCAGCCACTTCAACGGGAGCATTTGCAAGAGGTGTACGAAGCTTAACAATTGCCAAGTCATTTTTATAGCCTTTGAGGAAGCCTTCACGGTCCCAGTGTTTTACATCATTCTTACTAAATTTGACATCTGGTGCTCCTTTGTAAGAAACTGTATAGACATCTCCATCACTCTCAACATTATCAGCTACCTTACGATTATTACCATCTGGAACATCTTTGATAAAGTTATGAGAAACAGATAAAACTAGATTTTCCCCAATAACGATACCAGTGCCAAGCCCTGCAGCGCTTTTAATTTGGACAGTCGCACCATAGTTTAATTCACCATTTTTTGTTTTAGCGACATCTTCTGGAACTAAGCTTTTATCTTCTTTTTCTAGTTCTTCTTTTGAGGCAGTGTGGCCATTTTCTTCAACCTTATCAAGTTTCCCACGTAATTCTTCAGGAAGAGCATCTGAAGCTGCAGAGCTTGTTGCAGTTTCTTTTTCTTTTGCCAGCAATTCTTCTTCAGTCTTTGGTCCTTCAGTTACTTCAGGAGAACCTTGGTCTTCACCAGCTTTTGGTGCCTCAAAATCATGCCCTCCGTCCTCTTTAGCATTTGCAAGAGCTGCAGCCAAATCTGCCGGCATATTTGCTGTTGAACCTGTTTGTGCAGAATCTGCTAGGACAGTACTAGTTCCAAAGAAAGCTGCACCAATCATGACAGAAGCAACCCCTAATGAAAATTTTCGAATACTATATTTACAACGTTTTTCAAACAATCCTTTATCCATTAAGTCCTAAATCCTTTCACTATATACGTAAGCGTTTACATCTGCTATTTAAAAAAATACTCCTTTCTGTCTAAAAAGTGTAACACTTACGTCATTAAATAAAAAATAATTACACTTTTAATATAACAAATGATAGGAAATAAAGCAATAGAAAAGATAGGAAATGACTAATTTTTTCTTTCAATCCTAGTAAAATTAAAGTATAAAATCTCCAAAATACTCTAGAAAAATAAAATGCATATCATCAAATTTTTCCAATATCTGATAATATGCATTTTTCTGATTTTAAAGATTTTTTAACCAACTTCATACAGTTTAGAAAAAAAGAAGTTAATTCTCAATTTGAATTTTTCTCTTTTATATATACTTCCTTTACAAAAACCAATTCCTGTAACTGTGACAAATCTTCTCGGTAGTTAAATCCCGCAAAACTTAACTTACGAGCTTCCTCCACCGTCTGTACTTGATTTTCAATCAGAGATGTCAGAAAAGCTCCACGCGCTTTCTTCGAAATAGTTGAATGAATCTTCAGCTGACCACCCTTGTCCTCCATGAATTTGAAGGTCACCATTTTTTCTCTAATTTCCTTAGAAAATACAGTCTCAAATTCGGATGACAAGAGGGAGAAAATCACTTCTTCCTGCTTCACAGCTTCATCATAGACTGCCTTCCAATGGCTCTTCAAAGTCTTACCAGCAACTTTTAACTTCATCAAAAAGTCCAAACGGTGAGGTGCCATAGGTGACAAGGCTGGAACGACACCGTACAAAGCCGAGGTGATAAAGACATGATTTTCAAGATAAGCTTGTTCCACCTCGGTCAACTTATCTCGCTTGATATGGCGATACATAAGCCCATCAAAAAGTTTCAAGGCTGGGTAGTGTTGAGCAGTTTTCCTTTTCAAAGCTTGGATATGTTGAAATTCTTCCGCTGCCTTCTCAGCTGATACCTTATAAAAACTCTCCAATTGACTAGCAGAATAGAGGGTCAAGGCATCAAGTACAGCTTGACTTTCTGGTTTTAAAGGAGCATCTTCGATACTTGGCAAGTCTGTGTTCATTTCTTTTGCTGTTGGGATTAAAATTTTCATATTAATAGTGTAGCATATTTTTTAGCCGCTACCAAGAAATTCATCTAAAAAACCTCGTTTTGAGCGAGGTTTCTTTGGTTATTTTGGCCATCCTAACCAGATAGCCACGAGAACAAGGGATATTCCAGCTAAGCTTGTTAAGATAGATAAGAATTTATCTTTTTTCTCCTTAAACAGAGAAAAACCTATCTTCAAAGCGAGCAGTCCGAGTAACATTGAAGCAACCATCACATAAAAACCCATTTCTTTGTCCTCCTTTAGGCTTAATTTACCTTATTATAACATACACTTCTTAAATAAAGCTGTTTTTACTGTAGGTTAAAGGTCTTGAGATAGTTGTCTTTTCCTACTTGACCTTCGAAAGCTTTACCATTTTCAAGGTAAGGAAGGTCATCTGATACTGAGGCCTTGACCTTGTATATCTTGCCGTCTACTTTAAAGAAGTAGACGGTGTCGCCCTTAATGACAGCGGACTTGAGGTCTGCTACCACACCCTTGATGCTTTCTGTCGTTGCATTGTCAATTTCAAGGTCGTTTTTGTTTGCGTATTTGCTGAGTAGTTCTTCCACTGTCGTGGCTACGATAACATTTTGGTACTCGACTGCGTCTACCAGAGCATACTCTTTGACCAAGCCAGCATTGTCCTTCAAGCCCATTATATAGAGAGGCTTGTCATTGAGGTTGATGAGGATTGGGAAAGTTGCCTTGTAAGATTTCTCCTGAACAGCACCTTCGGCTGATTCACGGGCCGATTCTTCAGTCGCAGAAGCCAAACTGTACTTAGTGATTTCTCCTGTTCGCATATTTTCAAGGATGAAACCAAGATTACTCTCATCTGCATTAGCCGACGTCACACCTGTATAGAGATAGATGTCATTGCCGATAGACAAGTAATTATAGCCCTTGGTAGTCTGGGTCACGTTTTTCTTGGAAATCATAGCATTCCAGAAACCGTCCTGGTACTTACCGTTGTAGTTGATTTGCTCAATGGTTTCCTCAGCTGGATAAACTCTGTCCACCCATTCTGGAACATCAGCCAAGCTGTATTCCTTGGTTTCTCCATTTGTGGCATCCAAGATAATGACTGAAACAGGACGGGGAACCGCAAGTCCAAATTGCTTTTGGTAAACCGTTGCTACATAGAAAGGATTACCCTCATCATCCACCTCAAATGATGGAGTCTTGAAGATCTTGGTTGGATACTTAAAGCGCAGGTGACGTTTGACATCGCGGTTAAAATACTCTGAATCCGAATACTTGATTGGTGTCTTCAAGTCCACCAAGTCAGCATTGCCTGTTACCATATCTACCTTGATATACTCGCCGATTCCCTTGGCCTGATTGTTAAACCATTTGATAGGGTCTGCGTATTCTAGTGGCGTAACCCGATAAGGCTTCCCATCAATCGTCAATTGGGTATAGGTATCTGCCGCTACGTACTGCGACACCTTATCCGTTAAGGAACCCAAGTAGCGGTCACCAATTTTTTCAGCAGTACTTCTATCTAGAATAGGAACCTTACTGGTATCAGTCTTAGGAAATTCAGTAAAATCTTTTTCCGTAACCGTGACTACATTGGCATAATTTTTAGCCTGAAAAATGCTAGAAGTCACCAAGGAAACCAAAGCTGCCAAGAGAAGAATTCCTCCAATGGAAGCTAAAAGAATTTTCCCTAACCGATTGATTTTGAAACTCTCTAAATTCAAGGCAGCTTCCGCCTTTCCGTGGCGCACATGAACTGTTTTGACCAGATTTATTCCCTTGCCAAAGCCAAATAAGATTGCTACAAGAAGCAAATGCCCACAGAGGAAAAAGAGAAATTCCCAGCTGGTTAGATTAAGGGGCGGTAAAAATATATACCAGGTCGTTGCGATAAAAATAAGTTCAAAGACTATTCGTTTCATTTGCTTTCCTCCTAAATGATTCGTCCTTCCAAGTGATCCAGTTCATGCTGGCAAATCTGAGCTGGAAATCCTGTCAAGGTAATGGTCTGTTCCTGCCACTTGCTATCACGATAGGCAACCCTTATGGTTTCATAACGCTTAGTAGGTCTCACACCTACTAAGGACAAACAGCCTTCTTCTGTCTCATAAGGTCCTTCAGAGGACAGGAGCACTGGATTAAACATGACCATGGGAACCAAGCCAAGATTAAAGATAATCACGCGCCTCTGCACCCCAATCATATTGGCAGCTAGACCAACACAAGTCTCACGATTTGCTAAGAGTGTATCCTGCAAATCTCTGGCAAGATAAAGGTCTTCCTGACTTGCCTGCTGAGACACCTGAGATAAAAACAAAATATCCTTCACAATTTTCTTTTCCACTTCCTCACACTCCTCTTGATCTTTACTATATTATAGCAATTATAGCACAAAAGCTGATAACTGCAAGCCCTTTCCCTCAACTGTAGCAAAAAGCCATCCGAAGATGACTTTTTTGCTATTTAATTTCTTTATAAGTCACTTCCAAGCCACGCTTAACAGCTGGACGATTGGCAATTTTTTCTGCCCATTTTACTAAATTCTGGTAACTTGAGGTATCTAAGAATTTTGCAGAACCTTGGTAAAGTTTTCCTTGAACTAACTGTCCATACCAAGACCAGATAGCAATATCTGCAATCGTATAGTCATTGCCTGCAATATAAGGTTTCTGAGCCAATTCCCTATCCAATAAATCCAACTGGCGTTTCACTTCCATCGTAAAACGATTAATTGGATATTCCAATTTTTCAGGGGCATAATTAAAGAAATGTCCAAATCCCCCACCTAGAAAAGGTGCAGCACCTGCTTGCCAGAATAGCCAATTCAAAACTTCTACCTTTTCCATAGGATTACTTGGTAAAAAGGCTCCAAATTTCTCAGCAAGATAAAGGAGAATATGAGCAGATTCAAAGACTCTTACATCTTCAGTACCTGACTGATCCAATAAGGCTGGAATCTTGGAATTTGGATTAAGCTTCACAAAGTCTGATCCGAATTGATCCCCATCCATAATAGCAATCTTATACAAGTCGTAAGCTGCTTGCTCAAAACCAGCTTCTAGTAATTCTTCCAATAATATAGTGACCTTCACACCATTTGGTGTTCCCAGCGAATAAAGTTGAAAAGGTTGTTCTCCTTTTGGCAAGTTTTGTTCGAAACGCGCACCTGCTGTTGGTCTATTTAGTCCTGTAAAGGCTCCTTGATTACTAGCTTCATCCTGCCATACGGTCGGTAATTGATATGCTGACATCAGGAACCTCCCTTAAATCGCATTCTTATCAAAGCCAAGTTTACGCTGAACAAACTTAACAATCTCGACAATAATAATCATTGAGAAGCTTCCAGCCATGACGATTCCCCATTGTGATAAGTCTAGTTTGGTTACGTGGAAGATTCCTTCAAGTGGTTCTACGACGATTGTTGTCATAAGAAGAATGAAGGATACCAAGATAGACCAGTTGAAGGTCTTAGACTTGAATGGACCAACTGTCAAGATGGACTGGTAAACAGACTTGACATTGTAAGCATGGAAGAGCTGAATCAAACCAAGGGTTGCAAAGGCCATAGTAAGGGCATCTGCATGAATGGCATGATTGTCACCCACGTGAACTGGGTAAAGAAGGGCAAGACCATAAACACTCATAACAATAGCTGCTTGGAGTACTCCTTGATAAATTATGGAGCTGAAAACACCACCTGAGAAGAAGCTTGCCTTACGTCCACGTGGTTTATGGGTCATAACACCTGGCTCAGCAGGTTCAACACCTAGAGCGATAGCTGGGAAGGTATCCGTTACCAAGTTGATCCACAAGAGATGAACTGGTTGTAAAACATCCCAACCAAACAAGGTTGATAGGAAGATGGTTAATACTTCAGCAGTATTGGCAGAAAGTAGATACTGAATAGTCTTTTGAATGTTTGAGAAGACCTTACGTCCTTCTTCCACTGCGACGATGATAGTCGCAAAGTTATCATCTGCAAGAATCATGTCAGAAGCCCCCTTAGAAACCTCTGTACCAGTGATTCCCATACCGATACCTATATCGGCCGTTTTCAGAGCGGGCGCATCATTGACACCGTCACCTGTCATGGCAACGACCTTACCTTGTTTTTGCCAAGCCTTGACGATACGAACCTTGTGCTCTGGAGACACACGGGCATAAACAGAGTATTGACCAACTACTTTTTCAAAGTCTTCATCTGATAATTCATTGAGTTCAGCACCAGTTAAAACGTGGCCTTCGGTATCGTTTGCGTCAATGATTCCCAAACGTTTGGCAATCGCTTCTGCAGTATCTTGGTGGTCACCTGTAATCATGATTGGACGGATTCCAGCTTCCTTAGCCACACGAACAGCCTCAGCTGCCTCAGGACGTTCAGGGTCAATCATTCCAATCAAACCAGTAAAGATTAAATCATTTTCAAGCTCTTCAGAAGTGAGATTTTCTGGAATGCTATCGATAATCTTATAAGCACCTGCAAGGACACGCAAGGCTTGGTGGGCCATTTCAGAATTGTTTGTATGAATGAGGTTTGTAACCTTCTCGTCAATCGGAGCAATATCCCCAGCTTTGTCACGAAGAACACAACGTTTCAAAAGTTGGTCTGGCGCACCCTTGACTGCTACAAGGAAGCGTCCATCTGCAAGTGGATGAACTGTTGACATGAGCTTACGTTCAGAGTCAAATGGCAATTCAGCTACACGAGGATATTTCTCTAAAAATCCTTTAACATCATAACCTTTGTCCAAGGCATATTGGATAAAGGCTGTTTCGGTTGGGTCACCAATCAAGTTGCCTTCCACATCGATTTTCGTATCATTAGCCAAGACAACTGAACGAAGAAGGGGCATTTCAAGACCCAGTTCAATGTCATCAGCTGAGTCATGTAAGACCGCATCGTAGAAGACTTTTTCGACTGTCATCTTGTTCATAGTCAGCGTACCAGTCTTATCAGAAGCGATGATTTCAGTTGAACCAAGTGTTTCTACTGCTGGCAACTTACGAACGATAGAGTTTCGTTTAGCCAAAACTTGAGTACCAAGGGCAAGAACGATAGTTACGATAGCTGGGAGTCCTTCTGGGATGGCTGCAACGGCAAGCGCAACAGAGGTCATCAACTCACCAAGTGGATTTTTCCCTTGGATAAAGACACCAACTACAAAAGTAACAAGGGCAATAACCAAGATTGCATAGGTCAAGACCTTAGAAAGGTTGTTCAAGTTTTGTTTGAGTGGTGTATCTGTCTCATCCGCATCTTGAAGCATACCTGCGATGTGACCAACCTCAGTATACATCCCTGTATTAACTACAACACCCATCCCACGACCATAGGTCACGTTAGAGTTTTGGAAGGCCATGTTGACACGGTCACCAATACCAGCATCTGCAGCAAGCTCGACTGTCAAGTCTTTTTCGACTGGAACAGACTCACCTGTCAGGGCAGCTTCTTCGATCTTAAGAGAATTGGCTTCAAGCAAACGTAGGTCTGCAGGTACTACATCACCAGCTTCAAGGGCAACAATATCTCCTGGAACCAATTCTTTAGAGTCAATCTCAGCCATGTGCCCATCACGAAGAACACGGGCAGCTGGACTAGACATGGATTTGAGGGCTTCGATAGCTTCCTCTGCTTTTCCTTCTTGGTAAACACCAAAGGCAGCATTGATGATTACCACGGCTAAGATGATAATGGCATCTGCGATATCTTCCCCACCAGAAGTCACGACTGACAAGATTGCTGCCGCAACTAGAATGATAATCATCAAATCCTTAAATTGCTCGATGAATTTGACTAGGATTGATCGTTTCTCGCCTTCTTCGAGTTCATTGTGGCCAAATTCGGCAAGGCGCTTTTCAGCCTCACTTGATGACAAACCTTGCTCGGTCGCATCCACAGCCTTCAAGACCTCTTCAGGACTCTGAGTATAAAACGCTTGGCGTTTTTGTTCTTTTGACATGTGTCTCCTCCTTGACATTGTGTGCAAAACAGACTCTCTTTTCCTCATCGTATATTTTCACGACAAACAAAAAGAGACCTGTTAATCATAACAAGTCTCGCTGTTTAATATAGTGCCGGAAAGCATACTTTTCAGTATAAAATTCGGAATGACGACACTATCGCAGGTTTCTGCCAGCTACTCCCTTGAGTAGTACTATTATACCAAAATTTGAACAATTTTCAAGAATTAATATCCGATGAAACACTATCTGTATCAAAAGTACGATCGCTGATAATATATCTAGGACGACGTTTCGTTTCTAAATAAATCTTTCCAACATACTCACCAATTACCCCCAAACTAATCAATTGAACTCCACCAAGTAGGCTAACTATTGCATAGGTGCTTGCCCATCCAGCCACGACTGTACCCGCAAACTTACTCCATAAAACCCAAATAATCAATAGAAAACTAAAGAGTGACGTCAAAACACCCAGGCTTGTAATCAAACGAATCGGTTTGATTGATAAACTGGTAATACCATCCATAGCTAAACCAAGCATTTTAGATAGTGGATAATGGCTCTCACCAGCAATTCGTTCATGGCGCTTATATGAAACATAAGAATATTTAAAACCAACTAAAGGCATTAAACCACGAAGAAAAAGATTAACTTCTTGGAACTTCTCTAACTCCTGCAAAAATCTTTTTGATACCAATCTATAGTCGGCATGATTGAAAACAACTTCTGCTCCAAATAAGCGTAGCACTTTATAAAAACCTTCGGCTGTAATTCGTTTAAAAGCAGAATCCGTATCACGATTATCACGTACACCGTATACAATTTCAGAACCACTTTTATATTCTTCAATCATTTTGTCCATACAATTGATATCATCTTGACCATCAGCATCAATGGTAATAACAATATCAGCAAACTGAATAGCCTCATACATACCTGCAAGGACACTACTTTGATGACCACGGTTTCGACTTTGAGAAACACCTATAACATATGGATTCGATGAAGCATATTCTTGGATAAGTTCCCAAGTTTTATCTTTACTGCCATCATTTACGTACATAATTTTACTATGGGAATGAATTTCTGCTTTCTTTACTAATTGTTCAATTTTTTCAACAAACATTGGATTAGTATGTGGTAAGACTTGTTCTTCGTTATAACATGGAATAACTATATATAAAATTGGATTTTTTCTACTCATGTTAACTTCCTATTTTCCTGTATATCATCGATGTTTCAACTTGTTTCTCTAATTTATAATTATCATGTATATATTGTTTTACAAAAGAATCAGTTCTCTTACCATAATCCCATTCAGTATCAAAAACAATATATTTTGGTGGATTTTCAATAATTGATTTTTTAAAATCTTCAATTAAAATTTGATCATTTGTTACAGCTGGTATAAAGAAATATTTTGTACTAGAAAGACGATCACTATATAGATATATAGTCCCATTTTGACGATGGGTATAAATCCTATCATTAAATTCAGTATTAGATTTTATATAATTCGCAACAGTTTGTTGCAAATATGACGAATTTCTATCTCTAGTTCGAATACTTTCTTTAACAGCATTAATATTAGATAAATATACAACACTTAAACCTAAAGATAGGAACAAAACCTTACTTATTGTAACATTTTTCATTAAATTAAATATACTTGCAAGATATGGAATCAACAAAGGAATCACCACAAGTATATAATGTCCATAACTACGTTTTGAAACAAGGGCTAGCATTAAACACAATAAAAACACAATATGATATAAAATTGACTTGCTTTTATATTTTTCCCATGATAGTAACGAAGATATAAAGATAATTACATTTAAAGTTAATAAATTTGATTCAGAGATATACCATTTCAGTATTTCTTTTATGCTACCACTATTAGATTCTGTTGTATATATAAAATTAATACCTATGGATTGGTACAACATTTCAAAAAATATTCCTTTTGAAAGTAGATATACAAACAAAGGAAGAATAAATACAAATACTCCAATTAAAAATCTAACGACTAGACGGAATAAGTCACCATAATTTTTCATCAAAATATAATGAATAATTATATATAGAGAAAAAATTAACCATATGCCAATCATATTCGCTTTTGTAAATAGTACAACAGAAAAAAATAAACCAGATAGTACTATCTCATAATTCTTTAAATCTTTTATTATAAAAAACTTTAAAAAATGTAGAGAGAATAAGTAATTAGAGGAAGAATAAATCCCTCCAAACTCCAACCACCATCAAAAAAATGTTCATAAACAAAAAAGATTATTAATAAAACAAATATAGATTGTTTATTGCCTGTAAATAGTCTTGAGATTTGGAAACTGATAGCAAAGAAAAATAAAGTACACACTAGATATAAAATCTTTATTCCAAAGGCACCTGAAATAAAATATCCTAAATAATTTATTAGAAAAACCACTGGTCCTTTATGATCAAATAAATTAGCGTACATAAGTTCGCCACGATTCATAGCATAACCAAAATATTCAAAAATACTTGCATCTGAAAATGGGATTCCTTTTTTTACACTAGTAACCATAGTTAACCACACTAATGTAGTGAAAAATAAGGATATAATTCCTGTTAATAAATAATTTTTTTCATTTACCTCCCTAATATATCTCTATCAGTCTATCATATTTCCTAAAAAAAAAAGCATTTTCTGCTTTGTATTTTCTTAGTTTTATCCGTCTTATTTGAATTTCCCCTTAAAAACCAGTATAATGGTAGAATGCTATGTGACTAGAAAGGAAGTTGAATGAAGCAATCTATTTCAAATCTCAAGTTAGCTGAGCGTGGTGCTATTATCAGTATTTCGACCTATTTGGTCTTGTCTGCTGCAAAATTAGCAACTGGTCACCTCCTTCATTCATCCAGTTTGGTGGCTGATGGTTTTAACAACGTCTCGGACATCATTGGAAATGTTGCCCTCTTGATAGGGATACGGATGGCGCGCCAGCCTGCAGACCGTGACCACCGTTTTGGCCACTGGAAGATTGAGGATTTGGCAAGCTTAATCACTTCCATCATCATGTTTTATGTCGGTTTCGATGTACTTCGGGATACCATTCAAAAAATTCTCAGTCATGAAGAAACGGTCATTGACCCTCTGGGTTCAACTCTAGGAATTATGTCTGCAGCAATCATGTTTGTGGTCTATCTCTACAATACTCGTCTCAGTAAGAAATCCAACTCCAAGGCACTGAAGGCTGCCGCCAAGGACAATCTTTCTGATGCTGTCACCTCACTTGGTACTACCATTGCCATCCTAGCCAGCAGTTTCAATTATCCTATTGTGGATAAACTGGTTGCTATCATCATCACTTTCTTTATCTTGAAGACTGCCTATGATATCTTCATCGAGTCTTCCTTTAGTCTTTCAGATGGATTTGATGACCGTCTACTGGAAGATTACCAAAAAGCCATTATGGAAATTCCCAAAATCAGCAAGGTCAAGTCCCAAAGAGGGCGCACCTACGGTAGCAACATTTACCTTGATATTACACTAGAAATGAATCCTGACTTGTCTGTTTTTGAAAGCCATGAAATTGCGGATCAGGTCGAGTCTATGCTGGAGGAACGTTTTGGAGTCTTTGATACCGATGTCCATATCGAGCCAGCACCTATCCCTGAAGATGAAGTTTTAGACAATGTCTATAAAAAATTGCTTATGCGTGAACAGTTGATTGACCAAGGAAATCAACTGGAAGAACTCTTGGCTGACGATTTTGTTTATATTCGCCAAAATGGAAAACAGATGGATAAAGAGGCCTATAAAGCCGAAAAAGACTTGAATTCAGCTATCAAGGACATCCAAATCACTTCCATCAGTCAAAAGACCAAACTCATCAGCTATGAGTTAGATGGTATCATCCACACCAGTATCTGGCGTCGCCACGAAACTTGGCAAAATATCTTCCACCAGGAAACCAAAAAAGAATAGAGAAATCCTGTCCATGAGACGGGATTTTTCTATTCTTCTAGCTATCAAAGTCACTTAGATACTCATAGCGTTCGTATTTTTCAAGGAGTGCTTCGTTTTTCTCATCTAGCTCTTTCTGAAGAGTAGCCAGTTTGCCAAAGTCAGAGCCGTTGGCCTGCATCTCCTCTTCAATAGCAGCGATACAGTTTTCCAAGGATTCAATATCGCCTTCAATGCTTGCCCACTCCTGCTTTTCTTGGTAGGTCATGCGTTTCTTAACTTCTCGAACCTTGACGACTTTTTCCTTTTCGGCTTTTTGCACTTGATTGGCCATCTCTGTTTCAAAGACTTTTTCATCAAGGTAATCAGTGTAATGACCAAAGAAAGGACGAATCTTACCATCCTCAAAAGCGAGAATCTTGGTCGCCACCTTATCCAAGAAATAGCGGTCGTGACTAACAGTCAAAACTGGACCAGCAAAGCCTTGCAAGAAATTCTCCAAAACTGTCAAGGTTGCAATATCCAAGTCATTGGTCGGCTCGTCCAAGAGAAGAACATTTGGTTTTTCCAAGAGCAGTTTGAGGAGATAAAGACGTTTTTTCTCTCCCCCAGACAATTTCTCAATCAAGGTTCCATGCGTCGAACGTGGGAAAAGGAACTGCTCCAGCAACTCTGCAATCGAAGTCGTAGAACCACCGCTGGTCTTGACCTCTTCTGCCACTTCCTGCAAGTAATTGATAACTCGCTTACTTTCATCCAAGCCCTCAATTTGCTGAGAGAAATAGGCAATGCGAACAGTTTCTCCTATCACAACTTGTCCTGCTGTCGGCTCAAGACTTCCTGCAATCAAGTTAAGGAGAGTTGATTTTCCAACACCGTTGTCCCCAACAATTCCAATACGATCTTTAGCCTGCACCAAGAGATTAAAATCTTGCAAAATAGGCTTGTTTTCATAGGCAAAGGAAACATCCTGAAACTCGATGACTTTCTTCCCAATACGACTGGTTTCAAAGTTCATGGTCAAGTCTGTCTCAGCAACGCCGCCTGAAACTTCCTTTTTCAGGTCGTGGAAACGATTGATACGAGCCTGCTGCTTGGTCGCACGCGCCTGCGGTTGTCTGCGCATCCAGACCAATTCCTGCTTATAAAGTTGTTCTTTTTTATGAAGTAGAGCCGCGTCGCGCTCATCCTGTTCCGCCTTTAGGCGAACATAGTCCTGATAATTCCCTTGATACTCAGTCAATCCTGCTCGGTCCAACTCGAAAATCCGTGTTGACAAAGCATCTAGGAAGTAACGATCGTGGGTGATAAAAAGGACGGTCTTCTTAGAATTTTTCAAAAAGAGGGTCAGCCACTCAATAGTCGCTATATCTAAGTGGTTAGTTGGCTCATCCAGAAGCAATAGGTCGTGGTTACCAAGAAGAACTTGCGCCAACTGGACCCGTCTTCTTAGACCACCTGACAATTCCCCAACAGGAGTAGATAAGTCCTGAATACCCAACTTGCTGAGAACGGTCTTGACCTGACTCTCGATTTCCCAAGCTTGGAGAGAGTCCATTTCTGCCATGACACGTTCCAAACGCGCCTGCTTGTCCTCACTATAGTTGAGCATGATCAATTCGTACTCACGAATGAGCTGGATTTCCTTGAGGTCGCTAGATAGAACCGTATCCAAGACCGTCTTGCTATCATCAAAATCAGGATCCTGGGTCAAGTAACCAATCTGGTAGTCATTCTTAGCCGAAAAGGGACTAACATCCCCATCAAAGCCAGAAACACCAGAAAGAACATCTAAAAGAGTGGTCTTACCAGTCCCATTGACACCAATCAGACCGATTCTGTCTAGGTCATGGATGATAAAGGAAATATCCTTAAAAACGGTCTTGTCACCAACGGATTTACTTAGTTTTTCAACGATAAAATCACTCATTTTTTCTCCCTCAGATAATCATGGATGGCTTGACGGTCATTTTCCAATTCTCCATCGACAATGGCATATTCAATCTCTGTTAAAATCTCTCCCAAGTCTGGGCCCGGCTGATAGCCATATTCATTAATCAAAATACCACCGTTGATTTGGATTTCTTTCTTGTCATGAATGGTCAAACTCTGATAGGTTTCTGTGATGACTTGTGGGTTGACTGGTTTCCCTTGGGCCTGACGAAGATTTTCAGCCTGTAAAAGTAAATCCAAGTCAAAGCGATAACAATCGCGCTTGCTCAATTCTCCCTTTTCACGCAGAGCCAAAATAGTCAGCAAATCCTGAACTTGCTTGGCAAACTGGCGTGAGGTCTTCCAAGCCTTCAAAAATGGCTGCGCATTTTCAATCTCCAAAGCCCACAAAAGAGCTGCCCAGGCTTGTTCAGAGGATTCAAAGGTGAAATTAGCCTCCAAATCAAACAGTCTGTTGAGCTTGTCTTGGCTAGATGCCATATCAGGGAGATAGTCATAAGCTTGACTCTCAATCATGGAAGCCAAACCCCTTCTCCAAAATGGAGCCAGCATGAGTTTATCAAACTCAACGAAGGTACGCTCCACAGAAATTTTCTCCAAAAGTGGCGTCAAGGTCTTCATTGCTTTAAACGTTTCTGTCTCAAGTTCAAAGCCAAGACTGGCCTGAAAACGGAAACCACGCATAATCCGCAAAGCATCTTCGTTGAAACGCTCACTAGCCACTCCAACTGCTCGTAAGACTTGCTTTTCCAAATCTTCTAGCCCATGGAACAAGTCAACGATTTCCCCTGTCTCATCCAAGGCAAAGGCGTTGACTGTGAAATCACGGCGTTTGAGGTCTTCTTCTAGCGAGCGCACAAAGGAAACCGCACTGGGTCTGCGATAGTCCACATAGACATCCTCTGTCCGAAAGGTAGTTACCTCGTACTCCTCATCCCCATCTAGTACCAAGACGGTTCCATGCTCGATTCCGATATCGGCTGTTCGCGGAAAAATCTGCTTGGTCTCTTCTGGATAAGAAGAGGTCGCAATATCCACATCATGGATAGGACGATTGAGGAGGGCATCTCGAACAGAACCTCCAACAAAATAGGCCTCAAAGCCTGCTTCTTTAATTTTTTCTAATACTGGTAAAGCCTTCTGAAATTCAGAAGGCATTTGCGTTAATCTCATAATAAGTGTTCTAATCCATAGACAAGCTCATGACGCTTGACAACTTCTTTAATTCCCAAATTCACCCCTGTCATGAAGGAGCTGCGATCATAGGAGTCATGACGGAGGGTCAATCCTTCTCCTTGATTGCCAAAGATGACTTCCTGATGGGCTACTAAGCCTGGCAAACGAACTGAGTGAATACGCATGCCATCAAAGTCAGCACCACGGGCACCTGCAATCAGTTCTTCCTCATCAGTCGCACCTTGCTGAATAGACTCTCGAACTTCTGCCATCAATTCAGCTGTTTTAATAGCTGTTCCACTCGGGGCATCCTTTTTCTTGTCATGATGGAGCTCGATAATCTCCACATTTGGGAAATATTTGGCAGCCTGCGTCGCAAATTGCATGAGCAAGACAGCACCCAAGGCAAAGTTAGGGGCGATCAAGCCACCCAAATCTTGAGCACGAGAAAATTCTTTTAGCTCTGCAATTTCTTCACTAGTAAAGCCTGTCGTTCCAACTACTGGAGCAAATCCATTTTCAAGAGCAAAGCGTGTATTTTCGTAGGCAACAGTTGGAGTAGTAAAATCTACCCAGACATCCGCTTCAAAGCCTGCTAAATCAGCCTTATCCTTGAAAACAGGAATACCCTGCCATTCTGATTCAGACTCAAAGGGATCCAAAACTGCTACCAAGTCCAAGTCTGGATCAGCCAAGACCATCTGACAAGCAGCTTGGCCCATCTTTCCCTTAAAACCAGCAATAATTACTCGAATACTCATCTCTACTCCTGTCTAAGATACAAAGGACGTTGGCTGCCCATGAAAAATAGGGAATGGCGCTGACTTTCCACGAAAGGCCAGACAGGCATCTTTTTTCATGAGGCAGGTAGTCCGTGTTCAATTGCTAAGATACAAAGCCTGTAGGAACACAAAGTGAAAATAGGAGTTTTGATCAAGAAGTGTCTACTCCTTGGAAAATCTATCTTTTTCACAGAGGGTTCCAGGCGTGTTCAATTATCAAGATACAAAGGACATTAGCTACCCATGAAAAATAGGGAATTGCGCTGACTTTCCACGAAAGGCCAGACAGGCATCTTTTTTCATGAGGCAGATAGTCCGTGTTCAATTGCTAAGATACAAGGCATCTTAACTAGCCTAGAAGCGCCAACTAAATCACTGGAATATAACCCAGAGCAATGCTTCCTGATCCTAGGTGTGTCCCAATGACACTACCAAATGTAGCTAGTGAAATATCCGTACCCACTCCAGATTCAAGCAAGTGTTGACGCAACTCTTCAGCCTTTTCAGGAGCATTTCCGTGAATGACAATGACCCGATATTGGCCTGAAGCCGTTGTTTCCTTGATAATTTCAATTAAGCGTTTGGTTGCTTTCTTTTCAGTACGAACTTTTTCGTAAACTTCAATCACACCTTGGTCATTGAAATAGAGGATTGGCTTAATGCTAAGCAGATTACCCAAAATCGCAGCCCCATTTGAAAGACGTCCACCTTTCACCAAATGATCCAAATCATCTACCATGATAAAGGCTGACGTACGGCTGATTTGAATGGCTAGCTTATCCTGAATGCTGGCAAAATCATCGCCCTGGTCACGCCAATTAAAGACGCTTTCAACCATGATACCTAGAGGAGCACTTGTAATCAAAGTGTCTGGAAAAGCAATGGTTAAGCCCTCGTATTCATCTATCATATACTGGATATTTTGGTAAAAACCTGAAATTCCAGAAGATAGGAAAAGCCCCAAAGCATGGGTATAACCTTGTTCTTTGAGCGAAGTTAAGATTTCATCTAACTTGGCAATACTTGGTTGACTAGTCTTAGGCAATTCAGAAGCCTGAGCCATTTTTTGGTAAAATTCCTCAGCAGTCAGATTGATGCCTTCGACATACTCCTCACCATCAATATTGACAGGAATATCCAAGACAAATAAATCTTCTCTTTGCAAGGTCTCTGCACTGAGATAGGCAGAAGAATCTGTGATAACAGCTAGTTTCATATTAGAACTCCAAATTGATTCCTGGTAAGTCTAATGCAATTTCAGTTACTTCGTAAGTCAAACGGTTAAGCATGTTCAAACTTGGGCGAGCCAAAGTTTCCACTTCTTCTTGGCTCAATTCACTTGGTTCATTGACAATACGGCCATCGATGTGATTTACCTGTGAAATGGTTCCACTGATGACAAACTTATCAAATACAATCATAAAGGTCAAGATGACAATCAAGGAAGTCACTTGATTTTCTTGATCATGTTGGAGCAATTGGAAGTTCACATCCACCTTAGTTTCAGGAGCTCCATTTTCATTTTCCCATTCAAAATTACGCGCATCAAAATGATACTGACTAACAAATTCTTGTTCACGTTTAAGATTCATGTCTTTCTCCCTCGGCTACAATATTATAAGCTATTGTACCATAATTTTTTATTTTCATCTAGTTTTCTAGGATTTAGTCAATCCCGATTTCAGCTCGAACTACATCTGCGATGGTATCAACATAGTAGTCCACTTCTTCTGTTGTAGGCGCTTCTGCCATAACACGCAAAAGGGGCTCTGTTCCACTTGGGCGAACAAGGATACGGCCATTCCCTGCCATTTCTTCTTCCATCTTCTCGATGATTGCCTTGATAGCTGGCACTTCCATAGCCTTTTCCTTCATGGCATTTTCCACTCGAATGTTGACTAATTTTTGTGGATAGATGGTTACTTCTGCAGCCAACTCTGACAAGCTCTTACCAGTTTCCTTCATGATTTTTGTCAATTGGACAGCTGATAATTGACCATCACCTGTTGTATTGTAATCCATCAAGATGACGTGACCAGACTGTTCACCACCGAGGTTGTAGCCTGATTTTCTCATTTCTTCAACAACGTAACGATCACCGACTGCAGTAACTGCCTTGTTAATACCTTCACGATCCAAGGCCTTGTGGAAACCAAGGTTAGACATAACAGTTGTCACGATTGTATTTTGAGCCAATTGTCCTTTTTCAGAAAGGTATTTCCCGATGATGTACATGATCTTGTCACCATCAACGATCTCACCATTTTCATCAACAGCAATCAAACGGTCACTGTCTCCGTCAAAGGCCAAACCAATAGCTGAGCCACTTTCTTTGACCACTTCTTGCAGGGCTTCTGGGTGGGTTGAACCAACATTAAGGTTGATGTTAAGACCATCTGGTGTTTCCCCGATAACTGTTAATTGAGCTCCAAGGTCTGCAAAGATTTGACGGGCACTGGTAGAAGCTGCTCCATTAGCTGTATCCAAGGCAACCTTCATTCCATCAAGAGGAGTTCCAGTTGAAACAAGGTATCCTTCATACTTACGCAAGCCTTCTGGATAATCTACCAAGGTTCCCAATCCTTCTGCACTTGGACGAGGAAGAGTGTCTTCCTCAGCATCTAGTAAGGCTTCAATTTCTGCTTCTTTTTCGTCATCTAGTTTGAAGCCATCACCACCAAAGAACTTAATCCCATTATCAAGGGCTGGGTTGTGGCTAGCAGAAATCATGACACCTGCACTTGCTCCCTCTGTTTTGACCAAGTAAGCTACTGCTGGCGTTGCCAAAACACCTAGTTTGTATACGTGAATCCCCACAGACAACAGTCCTGCCACCAAGGCAGATTCTAGCATTTCCCCTGAAATACGTGTGTCACGTCCTACAAAGACTTTCGGAGCTTCCGTTTCATGTTGACTAAGAACATAGCCTCCAAAACGTCCTAGTTTAAAGGCCAATTCTGGCGTTAGTTCTAGGTTAGCTTCTCCACGGACTCCATCAGTCCCAAAATATTTACCCATTTTTATAAAATCCTTTTCCTATTTTTAATTCGTTTTTGAACTAGTTGCTTTCGTTGACGAAGATGTCTCCGACGAACTGCTTGTGCTTGAACTTGGTGCTACTGGTTTTGTAGTGACCTTCATTGTTGTATCAAACGGAGTGATAACTACTGGTAAGACAACACCATTGCGATCGATTGCCTGCAAAGGTACTGAGCCACTGTAATTACCTGTTATGCGTTCGCTGGTTGGTAAAAGCGCAATAACTTTGTCAATCTTAGCTAATGTTTCCTGGTCAGTCATGACCGAAACGCGTTCATTTGACACGGTTACACTATCAAGTTGTAGCTTGGGATCAATCTGGCTTTGGTCAACTTGTGGCACAACAATCATCCCATCTCGCTTAACCTTCTTCCCAACTTTCACTGTAATCTTTTGAGGCGTTGCCACAGCGGTCAATCCACTAGGAAGATTTTCAATGTTCAAAGGAACTTCAATCGTTCCAACACTAGCATCTGTCAAATCCGCTGTCACCTTAAACTTACGAGTGCTTTCCTGCATTTCACTAGCCAAGGTCACACGATTGGCACCTGTCAGTACCACTGAAACTTCTGATGCAAATCCGCTGATGAAATACTGGTCATCATCATAGTGAATATCGATAGGAACGTTCGTTATCGTATTGGTGTAGGTCTCCGATTTGACCTGCCTTGTGGTATTGCTATTTTGAAAGTTGGTCGACGTTGCATAAATGAATAAGACACAAGCAAAAAAGAGAGATGAAATGATATATAGACTATTTTTTCTCATATTTCCAACCTCCTAGCAAACGGTCCTTAAAACTGACTTTTTCCTCAACAGCAGGCAAAAGAATTGCTCGTAGCTCTGCTTCAAATTCTTCAATCGTCAAATCATGCTTGAAAACCCCATTGTAGGTAATAGAAATACCACCTGTTTCCTCTGACACGATGAAAGTCAAGGCATCGGACACTTCTGATAAACCGATAGCCGCCCGGTGTCTGGTCCCAAATTCCTTGGAAATTCCTGTACTTTCTGTCAAGGGCAGATAGGCAGAGGTGACTGCAATCCGATTTTCTCTAACAATCACAGCACCATCATGTAGAGGAGTGTTGGGAATAAAAATATTAATGAGGAGTTCTGCCGAAATTTTGGCATCCAAGGGAATTCCTGTCGCAATATATTCTTGCAAGGTTCGAACCCGTTGAATGGCAACCAGGGCACCTATCTTACGAGGACTCATGTATTCAACTGACTTGACAAAGGCACGAATCATTTGCTCTTCTGCACTTATTTGAGTAGTAGAAAAGAAATCTGTCGCCCTTCCCAAACGTTCCAAACCAGTTCGAATTTCTGGAGAGAAGATAACAACCACAGCAATGACTCCATAAGTGATAATCTGATTAATCAACCAAGAAATCGTGGTTAAACCAAGGATATTGGCCACAACCTGGGCTAATACAAAAATCAAGACCCCCCGCACCAGAATCATAATCTTGGTACCAGCTATCGCTTTTGTAAAACGATACAAAACATAGGTCACAATCAAAATATCAAACAGATTGATGGCAATACTCCAAGGACTAGAAAACAAGCTAGTCCAATATTGCAGGTTGGATAATTGTTGAAAGTTCATCTGCTGTCTCCTCTCTGTCCAAACACGTTCCTTTCTATTATATCATTTTTCTGGCATTTTTTTCCCTATCCTACTTCATTTTAAATTAAGGAAAAATATGATAAAATAAATTGACTAGAAAAAACAAAGGAGAAACCATGTCTCAACTCTATGATATTACCATTGTAGGTGGTGGTCCTGTCGGGCTTTTTGCAGCCTTCTATGCCCACCTACGCCAAGCCAAGGTCCAAATCATCGACTCCCTTCCACAACTAGGTGGACAACCTGCTATTCTCTACCCTGAAAAGGAAATTTTAGACGTCCCGGGTTTCCCAAACCTGACTGGAGAAGAGTTGACTAACCGTCTAATCGAGCAATTAAATGGCTTTGATACCCCTATTCATCTCAACGAAACGGTTCTTGAGATTGAAAAACAAGAAGAAGGATTTGTCATCACAACTTCTAAAGGAAGTCACCTGACTAAAACTGTTATCATCGCTATGGGTGGCGGTGCCTTCAAACCACGTCCGCTGGAACTAGAAGGTGTTGAGGGCTATGAAAACATCCACTACCACGTTTCCAATATCCAGCAATACGCTGGCAAGAAAGTGACGATTCTTGGTGGAGGAGACTCAGCTGTAGATTGGGCTTTGGCTTTTGAAAAAATTGCACCAACTACCCTTGTTCACCGCAGAGATAATTTCCGCGCCTTGGAACACAGTGTCCAAGCCTTGCAAGAATCATCTGTAACCATCAAGACACCATTCGTCCCTAGCCAACTACTTGGAGATGGAAAAACACTTGATAAGCTTGAAATCACAAAAGTCAAATCTGATGAAGCAGAAACGATTGACATAGATCACCTCTTTGTTAACTATGGTTTCAAATCTTCTGTCGGTAACCTTAAAAACTGGGGCCTTGACCTCAACCGCCACAAGATTATCGTCAACAGCAAACAGGAATCCAGCCAAGCAGGTATCTATGCTATCGGTGACTGCTGCTACTATGACGGAAAAATTGATCTGATCGCGACAGGTCTAGGGGAAGCACCGACTGCTGTTAATAATGCTATCAACTACATCGACCCTGAGCAAAAAGTACAACCAAAACACTCTACTAGTTTATAAAAAAGAACCACGAGTCACATAGGATTCGTGGTTTTAAAATGAACTACACCTCAAAAGTTAGACAGAAATACATCTAACTTCTGATATGCAGCCCACCTTCTCTTTGCTCTTGTTTGAATAAGAAATTTTTTGAAGAATCATTAGATTATACAAAGTATTCATATCAGCCTTTTAAAGCTATATAAAAACTCTCCAACTATTCTATTATACCATATAAAAAAATAAATAAATAGACTTGTTTTTTTCTTTTTTTGACGTATACTAATAATAGAAAGCGCTTTAAATAAAATAAAAGGAGGTTTTATGAGGAAAGTAAATAAGGACATTTTATTCTTAACTGGAATCATAGTTTTATGTTTTGGTTTTTTATTATTTCACATCAACCCCTATTATGCCGAACCCTATGCGACACTGAAAGAAAGAATAAATTTATTCTTTTGGCAACTATATTGGAGACCTGTAGGAACTCTCAGTATTATTTCGGGTTGCATTATAACTTTCAAAGGATTGAAAAAATAATCTTTTACTCATGAAGAAAAGAAATTTGTTATGATTAAACTGAAACTATTGTTTTTCTCTCTACTATCAAGTCTATTATTCTTAGTCACAACATCTACGGTTTTTGCTGATGTCTATCCTGGTACAAATTATGAAATTGTATCTAATCGTATTGTAAAAGATATCAACACAGGAGAGTTATTGTCATTTTATACGACTGAACTTAGAGACGCCTATTTAGAGTCTAAATCTACGTATCAGACTCGTTCTAATGCAACTGGTGTTGCAGACTATAGAACTAAATACTCTCACTCTTACAAGAAAAGCACCACATCAGGTCCTGTAAGTTCAACTGCCTATGGTGGAAAAGCTGGAGCTACTCTGACTGTAGGTGCAGGTGTTAGCTTTTCTGCTCCGGAGTCTGGAGCTGGACTTAGTTTAAATCACTCAGTCTCCCATAACGTACCACCCTACACTTATGGTTATATTAGACTAAAAGCATCTTACACAGTAAACGTTCGTAAACTAGAAGTTAGATACTTAGGCACCAACAAATGGGTTCCAGCTGGTGAAACCTCTACTATATCGAATGTTAGCGTTTGGAGCGAACTGGTCACTTGGAAATAACTCATTAGAGACTGGGTAAAAACTCAATTTCAGGAGAAAATGAAATAAATTTTCTCACAATAAAACGCATAGTATCACGGTTTTCAATATCTGATATTATGCGTTTTTGATTTTAAAGAGCTAAATTTCTTAACTTAATGACATTGCTTTTTGCCTTTCCCCTTCTTTTTCAAAAAGCAAAAATGTCCTATCAAATTGATAGAGCATGTGATATAATAACGATGGCACTAACGATACGCCTTGGAAAAGGAGGTATTACAGATGCTAGAACTTCTCAAAATAGTACTTATCGCAGTCATCGAGAGTATCATCTCATGGCTGGTGACTCGTTGGTTAGACGATCACTTCGACAAGTAACCTTCCTGGTTAGTGCTATCTAACCCAGAAAAAATCCCCTTGGTATTGCAGTACCGAGGGGATTTCTGATAGCACTAAAATGCTAGAACTTCTCAATTCCTCTTTATTATCTCACATGCTCTGTTCAATTGTCAAGAAAGAGGTGTTTTATATCTTTATAACTCATCCGCTATCTTATTGATTTTTCTGAGTCTGTGATTAACACCACTTTTGGTCAGAGGGGTACTGAGGCTATCTGCTAATTGCTGGATAGAGTAGTCTGGATGCTGAATCCGCAACTGCGCTACCTCCTGTAAATCCACTGGCAGATTTTCTAAGCCCATAATATCTTTGATTTTACTGATATTGTTGATGATCTTCATGCTGGCAGAAACTGTCCGAGCGATATTAGCCGTTTCAGCATTATTAGCCCGATTGAGGTCATTACGAGTTTCCCGCAAAATCTTTACTCTCTCAAAATCATCACGCGCCTTCATGGCTCCGATTACTATCAAGAAGTCCATAATGTCTTCGGCACGCTGGAGATAGGTCACAGCCCCCTTCTTGCGCTCAAGCACCTTGGCATCCAGTAAAAATTGCTGGAGAAGGGAGGCAAGCCCTTGCGCGTGATCCAGATAAACAGAACTGATTTCTAACTGGTACTTGCCTGACTCAGGGTCACGAATGCTCCCATTTGCCAAGAAAGCCCCACAGAGATAGGCACGCCCTGCTTCCTCGTCCGATAAAATCTCCTCATCAATACCTGTTTCTAGGCCAAAGAAAGAATCTGCCAAATGTAAATCACTTAACAAGTCCTGCACCTTTTCATCTGTAAATACAGTATAGACGCGATTCTTGCGAAGATTACTTCTTTGGTGGTGTCGAATTTCTGATTTGATTTCATAAAAATGGAGAAAGGACTCATAGAGGTGCCTAGCCAGTTTGGCATTTTCTGTCACGACAGACAAGGTCAAGCCCGAGGTCGAGAGACCGATGCTGCCAGACATCTTGATAATGGCAGATAATTCATGCCGGCTCAGATGGTGTTGACCTAGGATTTCTTCTTTTACTGCTACTGTGAAACTCATTTTCTCACCTGTATAATCCGCATCAACTCATCCACGAGCAAATCCCCATCGTGAAAGGCACCCCCATTTTCCAGGCGAAGGAAGTTGGATGAAATCACACGCGGAACTTGCTTACAAAGACCTGCAAAATCATGTTCCACCTGCACCAAGTATTCATCAAAGCGATTGGAATTCATGTATTCCTGAGGCACTTTTTCGATATTCACCAAGACAGTATCGATAAAAGGTCGACCAAGATGACGATGCAAGACTTCCACATGGTCGCTATCTGTAAAGTGTTCTGTCTCCCCACGTTGGGTCATGATATTACAGACATAGGCGATTTCTGCCTTGGTTTCCAAAAGCGCCTGCCCGATTTCCTTAATCACGATATTGGGCAAAATCGAGGTAAAGAGGGAACCAGGTCCTAGGACAATCATGTCACTTTCAAGAATGGTCTGCACTACTCGACGACTGGCCAGAGGCGTATCATCGTTGAGGGTATTGGTTACATAAACATGGTCAATCATGCCTGGATGGTCTGCAATATGACTCTCTCCAGCTACTTCTGTCCCATCCTGGAAGACTGCATGCAGGGTCAAGGGATGGTCACTGGAAGGATAAATCTTCCCAGTTGTATGGAAAAATTTGCTCAATAACTGCATGGCATTATAGGTCGAACCCTGCATTTCTGACAGGCCTGCAATAATGAGATTTCCCAATGGATGGCCAGCAAAGGCTCCGGCATTCTCAGAAAAGCGATACTGAAAGACTTTCTCATAAAACTTAGGCATATCCGACATGGCCACAAGGACATTACGAAGATCACCTGGCGGGGTCAATTGTTGCATATTTTTTCGGAGTTCACCTGATGAACCACCATCATCCGCCACCGTTACGATAGCAGCGATTTCCACATCTTTTTCCCGCAGACTTTTAAGAATGACGGGGATCCCAGTCCCTCCACCAATCACCGTTATCTTTGGTTTTCTCATGAACGGTTTACCGTTTCCTTTCTTCGGTCTTTGTCTCGATGCCCTTCATTGACAGGCCAAGTCTTGGATAGGTCCTGCGCCAAGCGTTTGGCAAAGGCCACACTACGGTGTTGTCCACCCGTACAACCCATGGCAATGGTCAAAACGGACTTCCCTTCCTTTTGGTAACTTGGCAGAATCGGCTCAATCAAGGCCAATAAATGTTGATAAAAGTCTTCTGACTCAGGATGATTCATAACATAGTCATAAACTGGTTCATCCACACCCGTCTGATTACGCAGTTCTGGTAGGTAATAGGGATTTGGCAAAAATCGGACATCAAAGACCAAATCTGCATCAATCGGGATTCCATATTTAAAGCCAAAAGACATGACTTCGATACGGAAAGACTGGGCTTGTTCTTGATCTGAAAATTGCTCTGCAATAGTTTTACGAAGTTCACGTGGAGTGAGTTCAGTTGTATCCACCACATTTTGGCTCATATTTTTCAGTGGTGCCAAGAGTTCACGCTCTAGCTTGATTCCATCCAAAATTCGTCCGTCTGCAGCTAGTGGGTGGCTTCGTCTAGTCTCCTTGTAACGAGCAACCAATTCCTTATCTGCTGCGTCCAAAAAGAGAATTTTAAAGTCCAGTTCTTCCTTGTTTTCCAACTCATCCAAAACAGTTTGAATCTCTAAGAAGAAAGAACGGCTACGCATATCCACTACCAAGGCCAACTTATGATCATCATCTTTGGTTTCAACCAACTGCAAAAACTTAGGCAAGAGGGCTGGTGGCATATTATCAATGGTAAAATAACCTAGATCCTCGAAGGACTGAATGGCCACAGTTTTTCCTGCACCACTCATCCCTGTCACAATCACCAAGTGAAGTTGTTTCTTTGTCATCTATCTCTCCTTATATCAAAAGAAGTTTGGCAGAACCAAACTTCAACTAGCTTATCCAATCTCTGCGATGACTTCAATTTCGACTTTTACATCACGAGGAAGACGAGCTACCTCTACAGCTGAACGAGCTGGAAATTCCTCTTTAAAGGCCGTTTGGTAAACCTCGTTAAAAGGAACAAAGTCGTTCATATCGCTCAAGAAGCAAGTTGTTTTGACCACATGGTCAAAATCTGTTCCTGCTTCTGCCAAAATAGCTCCAATGTTTTTCAAGACTTGTTCTGTCTGTTCTTGGATCGTTTCTCCAACGATTTCCCCAGTTTCAGGAGATAGGGGAACTTGACCACTAGCAAACAAAAGGTTGCCTACGATTTTTCCTTGAACATAGGGTCCGATAGCCTTTGGGGCCTTATCTGTATGAATTGTTTTTGCCATTTTCTTTACCTCACAATTTTTCTAAGATTGCATCCCAAGCTTGGTCCATCCCTGCCTTACTGACAGATGAAAAGAGGATAAAATCGTCACTTGGGTCAAAGTTTAATTTCTTTTTGATTGCTGATTCGTGCTTGTTCCATTTACCACGAGGAATCTTGTCCGCCTTGGTCGCAACGATGATAACCGGAATCTCGTAATACTTGAGAAATTCGTACATCTGGACATCATCTGCTGACGGGTCGTGACGGAGGTCAACTAGACTGACTACTGCACGGAGATTTTCCCGAGTCGTTAAGTACTCCTCAATCATGCGCCCCCACTTTTCACGTTCCTTTTTGGAAACACGGGCATAGCCATAGCCAGGCACATCCACAAAGCGCATCTTATCATCGATATTAAAGAAGTTGAGGAGCTGGGTTTTCCCAGGTTTCCCTGATGTACGAGCTAGATTCTTGCGGTTCAGCATGGTATTAATAAAGCTAGATTTACCAACATTTGAACGCCCTGCTAGGGCAATCTCTGGCAGTTCATCCTGCGGATAGTGGGATTTATTAGCTGCACTGAGCAAGATTTCAGCATTGTGTGTATTAAGTTCCATAGTCACCTCTAGGCTGTTTCTAGGATTGGTTTATCCGTTCCATCGACAGCTTCTTTTGTGATGCGGACCAATTTCACATTTTCCTGACTCGGTACTTCAAACATGACGTCTAGCATGGTTTCTTCGATGATGGAGCGAAGACCACGCGCCCCTGTCTTGCGTTCGATGGCTTTATTGGCAATTTCTTGAAGAGCTTCGTCGTCAAATTCCAACTCAACATCATCATAAGAAAGCAAGGTTTGGTATTGTTTAACCAAGGCATTTCTTGGTTCTTTCAAGATGCGAACCAAGTCATCAACGGTCAATTGCTCAAGAGCCGCAAAGACAGGCAAGCGCCCAATCAATTCAGGGATAATACCGAATTTTTGAATATCTTCTGCGATGATTTCTTGCATGTATGAGCTGTTTTCGTCAATCGCCTTGTTGTTTTGACCAAAGCCGATGACTTTTTCACCCAGACGTTGTTTGACGATTTCTTCAATGCCATCAAAGGCACCACCCACGATGAAGAGGATATTTTTAGTATCCACTTGAATCATCTCTTGTTGTGGATGCTTGCGTCCACCTTGAGGTGGCACACTTGCAACTGTTCCCTCGATAATCTTGAGAAGAGCTTGTTGCACCCCTTCACCAGAAACATCACGTGTGATAGACACATTTTCACTCTTTTTGGCAATCTTGTCAATTTCATCCACATAGATAATGCCACGCTCTGCACGTTCAATGTTAAAGTCAGCAGCCTGCAAGAGTTTGAGGAGGATATTTTCCACGTCCTCACCCACATAACCAGCCTCAGTAAGAGCTGTCGCATCTGCGATTGCAAAAGGCACATTCAAGCTCTTAGCCAAGGTCTGAGCCAAGAAAGTTTTTCCTGAACCAGTTGGGCCAATCATCAAGATGTTTGACTTCTGCAAATCCACATCTTCTGACTCTTCACGCGTATCGTGGAAATTGATGCGTTTGTAGTGGTTGTAAACCGCCACTGCCAAGGCACGCTTGGCACGATCTTGACCGATTACATAGTGGTTCAAGATATGGAGAAGTTCGATTGGTTTTGGAACTTCTGACAAGTCTGCCAAGACTTCCTCAGCCAACTCCTCCCGAATGATTTCCTGGGCCAACTCCACACATTCATTACAGATAAAGGCGTTGTTGCCTGCGATTATTTTTTGTACTTCTTCTTGGCTTTTGCCACAAAATGAGCAATAAACCATCATATCATTATTCCTAGTTGTAGGCATGATTTCCTTCCGTTCTATTCTATACTATCATTCTATCTAAAATAAGGTCATGTAAAAGGCATGAACACTATTGACCAAATTGGTAAAGGCATTTAACCAGAGCAGGACAGAAAGTCCATAACGCTTTTTACGAAAAGCCTGTGCTCCTGCAAGCAAGCAGACCAAACACAGCATGGCTGTGAAAAAACCAAATATACTACGTTCCATTAGACTTCCTTTCTCTTGCGGTATTGGATGGTAAAATCATAAGGATTTTTCTCATCTTTGCTATAAAATTTGCTTGAAACTGTCTCAAAAAGAGACAGATCAAACTCTTCAGGGAAATAGGTATCTCCCTCCACCCGAGCATGAATTTGAGTCACAATCACTTCGTCAAGGTAGGGTTCAAAAGCCTGAAAAATTTGCTTCCCACCGATAATATAGAGATTCTTTTCTTGACTCTGATACCAGTCGAGAACAGACCGGACATCATGAAAGACAGTAACTCCATCTATCTTTTCTTCTGTGTTACGAGTCAAAAGCAGAGTCTCCCGTTTTGGAAGCAAGCGACGCCCCATTCCATCAAAGGTCACACGCCCCATCAAGATAGCATGATTAAGAGTTGTTTCTTTGAAGTGTTGCAGTTCTGCTGGCAAATACCATGGCAGACGATTGTCCTTACCAATCACACCCTCTTCATCCTGGGCCCAAATAGCTACGATTTTCTTATTCATGCTTCCATCCTTTTCACTGATAGTACTATTTTATCAAAAAACTCAAAAAAAGACTGGTTTGGAATAGCTTACAGAATAGAAAAAATCTGTAAGAAATTTCCTACAGATTTATATATTTTCTATTGTTTCTTACAAACCAGGTGCTTGTCCTAATTCTGCCGCAAGCATCCAGACTGTTTTTTCAAGGTCAGCCTTAGCTCCAACAAAGATATCATTGGTTACATCATCGCCTTCTTTATCTGTCACATCCAAAGCTTCTTGGAAAAGCGTGATGAGGTAACGATAAATTTCAAGGACACGTTCCAAACTTTCTTCTACATTGCGGAACTCTCCAACTTCTTCTTCGATTTCACTGTTTTGAAGGAACTCTGTCAATGTAGAGAATGGGCTACCTCCGAGTGTAATCAATCGTTCGCTGATTTCATCTAAATGACCATCAAGAGCATCCATGTACTCATCCATTTTTGGATGCCATACAAGAAATCCACGACCACGCATGTACCAGTGTACTTGGTGCAAAGCCACGTGGGCCACGTATAAATCAGCAACAGCTTGGTTCAATACTTCCTTTGTTTTTGCCAATGCTACTGGCGCTGTTTTTGTTAATGATGCTACATCTTTTACTGCTTCTTTTTTCAATTCTACCATTTTCTTTACCTCGTTCATTATTTTTTGTAACCACTTCTTAATGATTACTATCTTAGTATACCACTAAGAAAAACCAATAGCAAGTCAAATGACCCACATGAGAAAAGTTGCAATAGACTGATAATTTAAGAATTTTTTAGAAAATATTAGAGTCAATTTCATGTCTATTTACTTTAATAAAGAAAAGAAAAAGAACATACAAACTTCTAGCAAACTGAATAAGAATTATTAAATTGTACAGTGTATTATTGAACTACGATATTATCATTTTGATCAGCATCTTATACTCAATGAAAATCGAAAATCAAAGAGTAAACTAGGAAACTAGCCGCAGATTGTTCAAAGTACAGCTTTGAGATTGCAAATAAAGCCGACGTGGTTTGAAGAGATTTTCGTAGAGTATAAATTTCATGCCCCTTCGCTTCAGTAAAACAAAGAAAAAGAGGATGCAAATTTCTTGCACACTCCTTTCTCAACTTTATATCTTAATACCAAACGCTGACGTCAACACGACCTCGGATTCCTTTTAAGTATTCAGATGAAGTATATTGCCAACCTTTTGAACCTGAATAATGAGGATTATTCCAATCAAGCGCATCTGTATAGGCTGCAACCCAGTTGACATGTTGTAAAATATCTGGATGGTTCAAACGAGTTTGCAAGAGTTGACGATAGCTATAAACTTTCACATTTTGATAACCAGCCTGCTTCATTGTTGCCATATACTTATTGATAATCTTGACCCAAGTTCCAGTCTCACTTGGAGCTCTTTTACTTTTATTGACATACTCCCAGTTCTCAACATCATAGTAGATAGGATAAGACAGGTTCATCTTGTATTTCTTCAAGAGCTCCACAGTCTGCTTGGCATCATTCTCAGCATCGGTCTCATTTTCAGCATAGGTGTAAAGATAGACACCATAAGGAATACCCAAACGATTAAGTTCTTGAATATTATAAGCCAATTCCTTATCTTCTACACCGCTATAACCCAAACGAACAATAACACCATCAACCCCGTTTTCCTGGATAACCTTTTGCCAGTCAGTAATACGGCCATTGTGCTCACTGACATCGATGACCTTTTTAACTTGATCAGTCCCAACTTGTTCTTCACGATGGTTAAAGAAGTAACGGTGGCCATTTCGGTGAACCCAGCCAACATTCAAGTCTTTCTTTTCTTTTAACTCACCTGAGTCAGAAAAAATATAGCGAGTATCATCCATGATTAATTCACCAGTCGCCATAGCACCACTTTCTGTCAAATAGTAGTTACCCTGCCACTCATCTTTAGCCATGTAACCCCACTTCTTGAAATAATACCACTTTCCGTCTACCTTTTGCCACTCTTGATTTGCATAAGAACCATCAGACTTGAGATAGAAGTAAGACGAATAGGCTGGATCATAAAGCCATTCATTTTGCATCATGGCACCTTGACCATTCAAGAAATAATTTCCCTGCCATTGGCTTTTAGCTAAATAGCCCCATTTCTTAAAATAGTGCCATTTACCTCCAACAACGTGCCATTCCTGGTTAGCATAAGAACCATCGGACTTCAAATAAAACCAATTCTTATAGGCGTCATCATAAACCCATTCATTTTTGGCCATATAACCGCCTGATTTCAAGTAGTAATTACCCTGCCACTCATTTTGAGCATAACGACCGTCTGACTTAATATAAAACCAAGCCTTATAGTAGTTATCAAAAATCCACTCACTCTTGGCTTTAGAACCATCAGCCTTTACATAATAATCCCCATCCCAGTGGGCAGACGAATTGGTTTTTACTCCTTCGCTCGTTTGAGTTTTATTAGAAGACTGATGTTGCTCTGGACTACTTGAAACTGTCGTTGTATCCTGCGAAGTTTTTGAAACTTCGGTTTCATTCGCAGCGACATGGTTAGTTGCCAACCCGAGTAAACAGAGACTTGCTAATCCAATTTTTCCAATCTTTGTTTTCAATCTTTTCTCTCCTATAAAAAATGGAACAGACATCTGAATGCTGTTCCACCTAGCTTTTGCCACTGATTATTTTACAAAGTCAAGCAAAGCCAAGAAGCTTTCTGCTTCAAGTGACGCACCACCTACAAGGGCACCGTCAACGTCTGGGCAAGACATGTATGAAGCAACGTTTTCAGGTTTAACAGAACCACCGTATTGAACACGAACCTTGTCTGCAACTTCTTGACCGAAGTCAGCAGCTACAACGTCACGAACAACTTTACACATTTTTTGTGCGTCGTCTTGTGAAGCTGATTTACCAGTACCGATAGCCCAGATTGGCTCGTAAGCGATAACTGATGAAGCAACTTGTTCAGCAGTCAATCCAGCCAATGCAGCAGATACTTGAGCACCTACGAATTCAGCAGCTTTACCAGCTTCGTAAGTTTCAAGTGACTCACCACAACAGATGATTGGAAGCATACCGTTTGCAAAGATTGCTTTTGCTTTTTTATTAATATCTTCGTCAGTTTCATGGAAGTAGTCACGGCGTTCTGAGTGACCGATAACAACGTAGTCAGTACCGATTTCTTTCAAAACTTGTGGGCTTGTTTCACCAGTGAAAGCACCTGCATTTTCAAAGTAGCAGTTTTGAGCAGCAACTTTAAGGTTTGAACCTTTTGCAGCAGCAAGAACAGTTGTCAAATCAAGAGCTGGAGCTGCGATACCTGCTTCAACAAGATCTGATGAAGGAAGTTTTGATGCTACTGCTTCAACAAATGCTTTAGCTTCTTCTGGATTTTTGTTCATTTTCCAGTTACCAGCGATAAATGGTTTACGTGACATTTCACATACCTCTTTTTTCAATTTATTTTCTATTTATTTTATCACAATTAAACACAGCTTGCAAATCTTACTCGGATTTCAAGCCTGCTTACATGGATTAATCCTTCCAGAGATCCATAGCATTTCTGAAATCTGCAGATACCTGTGTCAACTGAGGATTGCTTGCTTCTCTCTCTGCCCGCTTAGCCTCAATTTGAGCCACACTTTTGATACCTTCATGGCGCCAGTTTCTCAAAATAGCCTGAATGTACTTCCAGTTTGGTTTCCCATTCAAAACAGCTTCACGAAGAGCTTCCTTAATCAAGTCAGCACTGGTTCCATCTTCCTTTAGTGTCTTAGTCAAATCCTCAATCTCAAAAGGTGTCAACAAGCGTCCCAACTCCTGCTGGAAGGTTTCTACCAAATCCTTGAGCTGATTTTGAGGTGTCAACTTGTCTGAACTTGAATGAGCAACTCCAAGCAAGTCATCCAAACGTTCCAAAGCCAAGCTAGCATCAAAAAGCAATTCGATTTCACCATTCAATTCGATGGTTCGATACTGAAGCAGTCCCCTCTCTGTCAGATTGGAAATAGCCTGATTGACATCCGAAATTTCCTTGCCAATCCTGTCAGCAATCTGGCTTGGCGACATTTCTTCCAAACCTGTCGTATTTTGCAAATAGAAAAATTGCCAGACCAGAAAATCATCGCTAGAAGGAAAGAGTTCCTTAAAATGCAAGAGCAGGGCACTCGGTAAAACCAAGTTCCCTGATTTAAAAGCGTCTAAATATGTCATAAATCCTCTTATAAATATCCAAATGCGGATGCATCATCTTGAATTTTTCTCCAGTCAAAAGGCGTTTCCTGATAGACCGCATAGTTTACCCAGTTACTGAAAAAAAGGGCTGCTGACGAAGACCAACAAAGACAAGGTGTCTGATTAACATCATCATCCTTAAAGTAATTTTCTGGAATATGTGGGTCTAAACCTGCATCACAATCCCTAAAATACTCTTTTGCCAGGGTATCACGGTCATATTCCAAATGCCCAAAACTATAAATTTCTCGTAAATCACGACTTGCCAAAATCGAAACACCAACCTGAGGGCCCTCTGATAAAATCTCGAGATTGGTTTTATTTAAGACCTCTTCCTTAGAAATCTCCGTGTGTCGAGAATGAGGGGATACATAGCTATCATCAAAGCCTCTAAAGAGAAGGTGCCCTTCCTTTAAAGTGTCCTGAGGATAGATACCCGATAACTTACTGTCCATCTGGTGTTTTTCCACTCCATAGCGTAGATAAAGACCAGCCTGAGCGCCCCAACAGATATGAAGGGTCGAATAAACATGGGTCTTGGACCACTCAAGCACCCGACTAAATTCCTCCCAATAGTCCACTTCCTCAAATGGTAAATGCTCAACTGGGGCCCCAGTAATAATCATCCCATCAAAATACCCATCCTTGACTTCAGGAAAAGTTTTATAAAAGGTCTCCATGTGCTCTGAACGAGTCGTTTTAGAACGATGGCTCTCCATATAGAGAAAATCAATATCCAGTTGCAGGGGCGTATTAGCCAAATGGCGCAACAACTGGGTTTCAGTGACCATTTTCTGTGGCATGAGATTTAAAATTAAAATCTTCAAGGGACGGATATCTTGGTGGGCCGCACGTTGATCATCCATGACAAAGATATTCTCTGTCCGTAAAATCTCAACAGCTGGTAATTTTTTATCAATTCGAATCGGCATAACCCTCTCCTAACTGTACTCTTTCAGGAATAATTGCATGTATTTGAAGCCAAATCTCAAACACTTAGTCCCTTTATTATACTGCAAGAAGATATAGTTTTCAATTATAGTTTTTCTCTAACTAGCTATAGTCTATTTTTATATCCTAATGTAGAGAAAACAGCCCTAGGGACTGTTTTTCATTAATAATGCATAAGAACTTTGTAATCGTAGTCACCAATTTTTTCACGGCCGTTCAATTCATCCAATTCAACAAGGAAGGCACAACCTGCCACAACACCGCCAAGTTTTTCAATCATCTCGATGGTTGCCTTAACAGTTCCACCTGTTGCTAAGAGGTCATCTACAATAAGAACACGTTGACCTGGCTTGATGGCATCCGCGTGCATAGTCAAGGTATCAACACCGTACTCTTTTTCATAGTCAGCAGAAATGACTTCGCGTGGCAATTTTCCTGGCTTACGAACAGGCGCAAAACCAATTCCCAACTCAAAAGCAACAGGACAACCCACGATAAATCCACGAGCCTCAGGTCCTACGATCATATCAATTTTCTTGTCAGTAGCATATTGAACGATTTCACGAACAGCATAGCTATAAGCATTTCCATCAGCCATCAAAGGACTGATATCACGGAAAGTAATACCTTCCTTAGGATAATTTTCAATTGTTGCAATGTAATCTTTTAAATTCATCTTTTTCTTTCTTTCAAAGTTTTTTACTCCCTATTATACCATATTTTCTAGTAAAGAAGGAAGAGAAAACAGTATTTCATTTGCTACTCACCCTATAAGCCAAATAAGACAACCATTTTATAGAGACTATAACTTACATACAAAAACGAGCACTTTCGTACTCGTCCTCTGATATAAACTACTGATTAAAGTGAGTTAACGTCAACCTTGATACCAACACCTTGAGTAGTTGTGATTGTCAAGCTTGTTACGTAAGTTCCTTTAGCAGTAGCTGGTTTAGCTTTTTGGATTGTTTCGTTAAATGCTTTGAAGTTTTCAACCAACTTGTCAGCTTCAAATGAAACTTTACCGATGATCGCTTGTACGATACCTGCACGGTCCGCACGGTAAGTGATTTTACCACCTTTAGACTCTTCAACTGCTTTAGCAACATCCATTGTTACAGTACCAGTTTTAGGGTTTGGCATCAAGTTACGTGGTCCAAGGACACGTCCAAGACGTCCAACAAGAGCCATCATGTCAGGTGTTGCGATAACTACGTCGAAGTCCAACCAACCGTCGTTGATTTTAGCAACAAGGTCGTCTTCACCAACGAAGTCTGCACCAGCAGCTTTTGCTTCTTCAGCTTTTGCACCACGTGCAAATACAAGAACGCGAGCTGTTTTACCAGTACCGTTTGGCAATACCATTGCTCCACGGATTTGTTGGTCAGCTTTTTTAACGTCAATGTTCAAGTTGTAAGCAACTTCTACAGTTGCATCGAATTTTGCAAAGTTAGTTTCTTTTGCAAGAGCTACAGCTTCTTCAACGCTGTATGCTTTTGTGCTGTCGATCTTCTCAAGAGCAGCACGAAGTTGTTTGCTTTTTTTAGCCATTTTCTATTCTCCTTGTAAGTGGTTCAATCGATTTTCATCTCCCACGTCACTTCTCGAAATGATGAAGTCTTGCGGGTTATATAGGGATGTTATTGATTAGTCAACAACAGTGAATCCCATAGAACGAGCAGTACCTTCGATCATACGCATTGCAGACTCTACGTTTGCTGCGTTCAAATCTGGCATCTTAGTTTCTGCAATTTCTTGTACTTGCGCACGAGTAACTGTAGCAACTTTAGTTTTGTTAGGTGTCCCTGATCCTTTTTCAACACCTGCAGCTTTTTTCAAAAGAACAGCAGCTGGTGGTGTTTTTGTAACGAAAGTAAATGATTTGTCTTCGTATACTGAGATAACAACTGGAATGATCATACCAGCTTGGTCAGCAGTACGAGCGTTGAACTCTTTTGTGAATCCCATGATGTTGATACCAGCTTGACCAAGAGCAGGTCCAACCGGTGGAGCTGGTGTAGCTTTACCAGCAGGGATTTGCAATTTTACAAGTTTTTCGACTTTTTTAGCCATTTTTAAATCCTCCTTTGTGGTTTTGGCGGTAATTAAAGATTTTTACCTCCCACAAGTATGCTTTTCACATACCCATCTATTATACACTATTTATCTAGAATTGCAAGAGAAAAGTTTATTTTTTAATCAACGTAATCTCCGCCTTCAAAGCCGTAGTATTCTTCCAAACTGAGACCACTCTCAGCAATTTCTTTAGCTTCTTTTCCGACATAACGAAGGTGCCATTCTTCAGCCATATAGCCTGTTTCCTTTTCCTTGCCTTTGAGATAACGGACAACAAAACCATAATCAGCTGCATGGTCCAGGAGCCATTGGGCTGCTTTTTCTTCTGTTACCAAATCACCATTTGTCCCAATAACATCAAAGGCCAAGCCAGTTTGGTGTTCGCTATAGCCAGGACGGGCAGAATAACGGTCGGCAGCTTCTTTCCCATCTTGATTGACATAATCTTGATAGAGCTTAGTCTGAGTTTCATAACTTCTAAAACCACTGTAATGGTCGCTGATTGGGAAACCTGCCTCTTGCATCGCTTTGATGAGTTTGACCAGCTCTGCCTTGGCTGTTGGATTTTCCCCTGGATTATAGTCTTTCGACAAAAGATAATGTTTATTTGCTACGATGATTTCATCGTATTTCCCTTGGATGCTGTAGTAGTCACCTTTATTGACCACTTCTGCTTTTTTCTGGGAAGCTCCCTGAGATTTACTGCCGACTGCTCCATCAGCTTTGGCTGTTTGTTCTGTTTTAGCCGCTCCATCTTCATTTTTTGTTTTTCCTGTGAACAAGCTGCTAAACTCAAGGCTAGCAAGGCTGTCAAGACAAGATATCTTTTTTCATTTCTACTCCTTTATTTCTAATAATTTATCTACTTCTGACGATAAACGTTTGACTAATTGTTTAATCTCATCCGGTTTTGCTTGACATGTTTCTGAGGTCATTTCTTCAAAGGGAACCCACCAAACTGGACCACGTCCCTTGAGACCGTAACCATTCATATCACCTCTTCGTCTAGGAAACAGATGCCAATGAAGATGGGCATCACCATTTCCTAGCAGTTCGATATTCATTTTCTCAGCAGAGAAGACCTTAGCAACTGCCTCTTGGACTAGACTCATTTCCTCTAGAAAACGGAGTCTCATTTCCTTTTCTAAATGGTGCAATTCCGTGACGTGTTCCTTGGCTAGAAAGAGACTATAGCCTGAAAAATACTGGTGATCTCCAATCACAAGATAGCCTGTTTCCAACTCTTTGACAAAGTAAGGATTGTCCCCAGCTTTAATGAGCTCAATTCTCTGGCAAATAAGGCACATATTAGTCTACCAACCCGCTCTTAAGGTAAGCATCAACCATACGCTCTGTTGCGACTACCGAGTCAATATGAGTGCGTTCATATGAATGGCTAGACTCGATACCAGCACCGAGAAGGGCGTGTTTGACTTCTGCACCTGCAGACATAGCTGCCGAAGCGTCCGAACCATAAAATGGATAGATGTCCAGCTTAAATGGAATATCTTGCTCTTTAGCCAAGGCAACCAAATGTTGACGGAAGTCATAGTGATAAGGTCCTGAAGCATCCTTGACACAGATAGACACTGTGTACTCATCTGTTTGCTGATCATCGCCCATAGCTCCCATATCCACAGCCAGATATTCTACTACCTGAGCAGGAATATTAGAGTTAGCACCATGCCCCACTTCTTCAAAGACTGAAAAAGCAAAATGGGTTGTTACTGGCAATTCAATCTTCTCTTCCTTATAAATGCGAAGTAGGTTAAGCAAAATCGCTGCGCTGACCTTATCGTCCAAATGACGAGACTTGATAAATCCTGTATCTGTCACGACAGTTCGTGGGTCAAAGCTGATAAAATCACCAACCTCAATCCCCAAGGCACGAGTTTCTTTTTCGTTGGTCACTTTTGCATCCAAACGCACTTCCATATTGTCCTGGGTGCGTTCTGCAGTTCCTGCATCCTTGTAGACATGGCAAGAAGTTTGGTGGATGAGGATGGTGCCTGATAGCTTTTGATCTGTACTAGCCACATGAACGGTACAGTTTTCTCCTTCAATCATATTCCAAGGAAAACCACCGATACGGTCCAATTTGAGACGGCCGTCTGGTTTGACAGCGCGGACAATGGCACCAAGCGTATCCACATGGGCAGTCACGTAGCGGTGTTCTTCATCATTTTGACCTTTGATGGTCACATTGACACCACCCTTGGCTGTGCGAACCGGCTGGTAACCAAAACCTTCTAAAGTCTTGACTAAATAGTCCGAAATTTCACGAGTAAAACCCGTTGGCGACGCAATGGCTGTCAGTCCTTTGATATATTCTACTGTTTGATTCATTTCTTCACCTCTTTTGCTACCTATTATAACACATTTATCATCGGATAAAAAAGAAAATCACTCCTGTAGACTTGGCTACAAAAGTGATTTTAGTGATTATTCCATTTCAAAAACATCGCTTTCTTGCTTGTTTGGTAGAACCAATGAGAGCAAGATTCCGACAATGGCTGGCACCAACCATGGGAGAGATGCTTTAGCAAAAGGAAGAGCGTTAACAAGGTTTGCAAGAAACTCAACCTTAAACGAGCTTCCTAGTACGCTTGCAATGGCAATAGCTGTAACCACAGCAATTGTCAACTGCATACCTGGTTTTGAAAGAGCCACAAATTTATTCACAATGACAATCATAACGATGGCAATGGTGATTGGGTACAAGATAACCAGTACAGGAATTGAGTACTTGATAATCGCATCAAGACCCAAATTAGCAATGGCAAATCCAATCAAGGTAAAGGCTGTCGCATAAACCTTGTAGCTGATTTGTGGGAAGCGCTCATTAAAGAACTCAGCAGTTGACACAATCAAACCAACTGTAGTTGTGAAGCAGGTTACAGTAACCATAGCTGCAAGGAAGATTTGAGCTGTTGAACCAAAGATTTCTTGAGTTGCTTGTGACAAGATGTAAACACCTGGTGTTCCACCCTTCATCGCTTCAGCTGGTACTGGGAAATGATTTCCAAGGAAACCTAAACCGATGTAAAGAGCGCTGAAAGCAAGGGCTACAACGATACCAACAACCCAAATAGTTGAAATGTATTCTTTCTTACTTGAAAATCCAAGTTGTTTCAAGGTTTGAACTGCGATTACACTGAAGGCAACCGAAGCAAGGGCATCCAAGGTATTATAACCTTCTAGGAAACCTGTACCAAAGGCAGAAGCTTGATAAGCAGCTGAAGCAGCTTGAGGACTTGTTCCACCGTATTTGATAGCTCCTAAAACAACCAAGATAACAATCAAGATTGCAAATACTGGCGTTAAAATACGGCCGATACGGTCTAAGATTTTTGATGGATTAAGCGAAATCAGATACGCTGCCACAAAATAAAGAAGGGTAAAGACAATCAAGCCAAGTCCTTTATTTGCATCCGATAAAAGGGGGTTGATTCCTACTTCGTAAGCTGTTGTAGCAGTACGTGGGATAGCAAAGAATGGACCGATTGACAAGTAAAGAACTGAGAGGTAAAGAGTCGCAAACCAAGGCGCTATCTTCGTTGAAATCTCGTAGATATATCCTTTAGGATTTAGCGTTCCAATTATAAGGGTCAAGACGGCGATACCGACGCCTGAAAAGACAAAACCTGCGATAGCAGGAAGAAAATGTTCTCCAGATAGAGCACCCAGAGAAGGCGGAAAAATCAAGTTCCCCGCACCAAAAAATATTCCAAACAGGAGTAAACCTGTTAGGGCACCTTTTTTAGCCATGTAAATCTCCTTCATATTTATAAAATACTGACCTAGTATATCATGAATAGGAGTATGAAAAAAGCTTCACGAAGTAAATATTGAATGTTTTCAAGATTCACAAAAATAAGAATTATCTAAAAATAACATTCTCCTACCTAGATCACACCAAGTAGGAGAAAATTCTAATGTTCAAAATTCTTCAAAGGCAGTCATACCACCTTGGACATTGATAACCTCATAACCTTGTTCAGCTAAAAATTGACAAGCACGCGCTGATCTCATTCCAGATTTACAAATAACATAATGTAACTGATCCTTGTCCAATTGATCATAAGTATCAGCTAATTGACTCAGAGGAAGATTCTGAGCACCTTCTAAATGAAGAGCTTCAAACTCATCCACTTCTCTCACGTCCACTAGAGAAGGTTGGTCGTTTTGGTAAAGCTGGTAAAATGCGTCAAAGCTAATTTCTTTCATTCTTTTTCTCCTAATACTCTTCGAAAATCTCTTCAAACCACGTCAGCGTCGCCTTACCGTACTCAAGTACAGCCTTCGGCTAGCTTCCTAGTTTGCTCTTTGATTTTCATTGACTATAAAATGGTTTTAATTCTTTTTTTCAAGTCTGGCACCACTTCTGACTCAAACCAAGGATTTTTGACCATCCAGATTTGATTTCGAGGTGAAGGGTGAACTAATGGAAAATAGGCTGGTAAGTAATTCTGGTAATGTTTTACCCGTTCTGTCACCTTGCCACTGATTTTTTCCTGTAAATAGTAGGCTTGAGCATATTGCCCAATCAAAAGGGTTAACTGAATATCTGGTAATTCTTGCAAGAGCTGCGGGTGCCATTTTTCAGCAAAACCTGCTCGCGGTGGCAAATCACCTGACTTGCCATGCCCTGGAAAGTAGAAATCCATGGGTAAAACCGCAAAACAACCTGAATTGTAAAAGGTATCTTCATCTACACCTAGCCAGTCTCTCAGGCGGTCACCACTTTTGTCCTTCCAGTAAAGCCCTGCTTCTTGGGTTTTAAGTCCCGGTGCCTGACCGACGATATTGATGCGAGCAGTCTTTGGCGCTGCAAAGAGAGGCTCTATTCCGCGCTCGGTATAGCTGGCATTCTGCGGATCCGCCATGATAGCCTGCTTTATTCTTTCGATTTGAGACATCTACTTTCCCTCCAAAAAGAAGTCTAAGCATAGCATCTCAGACTTCTATCGTTTTATTTGATCAATTCATAAATAGCTTCGGCATAGATTGCTGCTGCTCGGAAGAGATCATCCAAGGCAATAAATTCATTGGCTTGGTGCATGGTGTCAATGGAGTCTGGGAACATAGCACCATAGGCAACTCCTCGTTCTAGCAAGCGACCAAAGGTTCCACCACCGATGACTTGCTCGTGACCTTTAAGACCAGTTTGTTTTTCATAAACATTCAACAAGGTTTGGACAAGTGGATCTTCCATTGGCACATAGTGAGGCGTGTGACCGTGTTCAGAAAGGCTGACAGAAGCAACTGGCAAGTTTTCAAGGATTGACTTGATTTGCTCTGGACTTGTTCCTTTTGGATAGCGGATGTTAAGGGCAATGGTATTGTCAGCGCTTGTTTCATCAAAGCGGAAGACACCAGCATTCATAGAAAGGGCACCCATCTTTTCATCCACATGGGCAATCTTGAGACTTTCACCCTCATGGTCGTTCAAAAGAATCTTACCAGCGATATCAAGGTAATCTTTTGCAGGTCCTGCAAAGTCAAACTGGCTAAGGAAGAGGGCAAGATAAGTCGCACCATTGACACCTGAAGCAGGCATAGCACCATGGGCTGATTTCCCAATGATCGTCACCTTATATTGACCGTTTTCTTCTTGGAGTTCTCCTCTAAGTTTGTGTTCTGCAACAAAGGCATCTAGTTTAGCTTGCAAGTCAGTCAAATCGCCTGAAACAATCGCTGTTGCTGATTCTGGTACCATGTTTTCACGCAAACCACCTGTGAAGCTGTGAAGACGGGCTACACCTGTATTTTCACCTGCAAAGTGGAGGTATTCTGTGATATTTCCTTTTTCACCGTTGATGATAGGGAACTCAGCATCTGGGGAGAAACCGAAGTCTGGTTTTGCAAGTCCAACATTTTCAAAATAGTAGTCCATATCTGCCCAACCTGATTCTTCGTCTGTTCCAACGATGAAGCGAACTTTCTTAGAAGTTGGAAGGCCCAATTCTTTGATGATTTTCAAGCCATAGTAGCAAGCTGTTGTAGGTCCCTTGTCATCAGAAGCTCCACGCGCATAGAGGCGACCATCTTTGATAGTTGGTGTGTACGGATCTGTGTCCCAACCGCTACCAGCTGGCACCACGTCCATGTGGGCAAAGATTCCGAGAACTTCTTCTCCATCACCAAATTCAAAATGTCCTGCGTAGTTGTCAACATTTTTAGTTGGGTAACCATCACGGTCTGCGATTTCAAGGAATTTTTCCAAGGCTTTTACTGGACCAGGCCCAAATGGATGTTCAGCATCAACCTTGCTATCATCACGTTCTGAGTTGATTTCCAAAAGGCTAAACAAGTCAGCCAAGAGGTCTTCTTTGCGTTTTTCTACTTCTGCTGTAAAATCAATTGCTGTCATTTTTTCTTCTTCCTATCTTTTTTCAATTATTTCATCCACTGGCAAGCGGTAGCTTGGTTCTAATTTTTCGTCCGTATAACCTACCGTAATCAAAAGTTCTGGACGGAAACGGTCTTCGATTTCTAAAACTTCATTAACTTTTGATTTGTCAAATCCAAGAATCAGATTTGATCCGATTCCTTGGTCTGTAAGAGCCAGAACCAAGTTCATAGCAACCAAACCTGCATTGAGAGCTAGGTAGTCGCTGACCTGTTGTTCGTTGTAACGGGCAAATTCCGCAGGCAAATTCTTCATGAAATATTGAAGTTGTTCTTCTGAGAAATTCTTTGCACCACCGACACGGGCAATCTTGCGGGCGCGTTTCGCTAAGTCCGTATCTGTAAAGAGGGCAATGGTGACAGGCGCTGATGATACCTGTCCAAAGTTGGAACCATAAGCTAATTTTGCCAGTTCAGCATTTTTCTCACGAACCACCACAAATTTCCAAGGCTGGCTATTGTGGGCGCTTGGTGCCAAGGTTGCGATTTCGATAGCCGTACGAACATCTTTAGGATCAACTGGCTTATCAGTGAAATGCTTGGTCGCATGACGTTTTTTATTTAATTCAAGAAATTTCATAATCGATTTCCTTTTCTAATTCTACTGTTTCCATTCTACCATAATTTGAAAGAGCTTGCAGGGATTTTCCATGATTAAGATTTTTTATCACAGACATAAAAAATATATATTGGTTCATCAAGACAGTTTCTGATAAACTAGCAAGTACTTTACATTTGAATGGAGATATTATGAAAAAATTTAGCCTACTACTAGCTATCGTCCCCTTTTTAGTTGCCTGTGGAAATCAAGCTACACCTAAAGAGACCAGCTCTCAAAAGACAATTGTTGTTGCTACAGCTGGTGATGTGCCACCATTTGACTACGAAGACAAGGGCAATCTGACAGGCTTCGATATCGAAGTTCTAAAAGCAGTGGATGAAAAGCTCAGCGACTATGAGATTCAATTCCAAAGAACTGCTTGGGAGAGTATCTTCCCAGGACTTGATTCTGGTCACTATCAAGCAGCAGCCAATAACTTGAGTTATACAAAAGAACGTGCTGAAAAATACCTTTACTCACTTCCAATTTCGAACAATCCCCTCGTCCTCGTCAGCAACAAGAAAAATCCTTTGACTTCTCTTGACCAAATTGCTGGCAAAACAACACAAGAGGATACTGGAACTTCAAACGCTCAATTTATCAATAACTGGAATCAGAAACACACTGACAATCCCGCTACTATCGATTTTTCTGGTGAGGATATCGGTAAACGAATTCTAGACCTCTCTAACGGAGAGTTTGATTTCCTAGTTTTTGACAAGGTATCAGTTCAAAAAATTATCAAGGACCGTGGCTTAGATCTCTCAGTCGTTGATTTGCCTTCTGCAGATAGCCCCAACAATTATATCGTTTTCTCAAGCGACCAAAAAGAGTTTAAAGAGAAATTTGATAAAGCGCTCAAAGAACTCTATCAAGACGGAACACTTGAAAAACTCAGCAATACTTATCTAGGTGGTTCTTATCTTCCAGATCAATCTCAATTACAATAAGATATACTAAAAGCGATTGGACCAGCCAATCGCTTTTTTAGTTTACATTGGTTATTTTAGGAAACTCTTACAAAAAATCAAAAAAATTCTTCACATCTTCTACATACCCATGCTTTTCTATTAAGCTGGCTAAAAGTTCCAGATTGTGTCCCTGATAGTTATCTTCACGACGTAGTTCTTCATACATTTCGATAAATGGAAGACCCTGGGACTTGGCCAATTCTAACTCCGCTTCATAAGCATAAGCGACTTTACGAAATTGGATATTTACCAATTCCCCGTCTTCAATCTCTATCACGGCATACTGGGCACGGTGATTTTTTAACTTTTCCCAATTAAAATAAGGCATACCAATCGAACCTGGATTGATGATTTGTTGCCCTTGACTGCCATAACGAAGCAACTGCTTGTGAACATGACCATAGACTGCCACGTCGGTTTCAGCATCTAGGAGTTGGTCAAATTTCTCCGTATCATTATCAACCAGTAAGTCACTCCCATAGTTTTTGTCAGGTAAATTATGAGAGAGAGAAAAGCGCAGTCCGTCAACTTCTTTCTTTTCTAGCAAAGGCAAGCTTCGTAGCCAGACAATCGTTGCAGGATCCATTCGCTCCATCAAAAACTGGGTCAATCGCATGAGCTGGATTTCTTGTGGATGTTCCAAACCATATTCGCCATCCAAGGCCTCAAGGACACAATCATCCCAATTACCTCGAACACTTGCCGTTATAGGAAGTCCCTTCAGCAGAGCGACCAGATCATTTGCACCTGGACCAGGAAGAAAAATATCTCCCAGAAGCCAGTATTCACTGACTCCTTGATTTTTAGCATCTGCAATAACTGCTTCTAGCGCCGTTATATTGCCATGAATATCTGATAAAATTGCGATTTTATGATTCATAATGGTCTCCTTCTGTTTGGTAATTTACACTCTTTTCCGCTACTTGAGACAACTCCATTTCTTCCTGCGGCTTCAACTTCCTCTGCACAGCTTCTGCGACTGCCCTTGGCACACCGACTTCAACGATTTCATCCACACTGGCTTCCTTGATTTTGGTTAGAGACTTGAAATGCTTCATGAGATTTTGCTTGCGTTTAGGTCCCAGCCCTTCAATTCCATCCAGTTGTGAAGAAAAAGAATTTTTGGAGCGCAGTTGGCGGTGGAAAGTAATGGCAAAGCGGTGGACCTCATCTTGAATGCGTTGAAGGAGGAAAAATTCCTGAGAATTGCGAGACAGCTCTACCACCTCAAGCGGATCTCCAAAGAGCAATTCATGGGTTTGGTGCTTATCATTCTTTTGCAGACCTGCAATTGGGATATCCAAGCCCAGTTCATCTTGGATGACCTGCTTGGCAATATTGACTTGACCTTGTCCCCCATCAATGACAATCAAATCTGGAGGAGTCAAACCATCACGCTGTACTCGACCATAGCGCCTGCGAATGACTTCTCTCATACTGGCATAGTCGTCTGGCCCGACTACGGTCTTGATTTTATACTTACGGTAATCCTTCTTACTAGGTTTTCCGTTGACAAAGACCACCATGGCCGAAACAGGACTGGTCCCCATGATATTGGAGTTATCGAAGGATTCGATGCGAACTGGAGTCGGGATTTGGAGCAAACGTCCTAGATTTTCAATAGCTCCTTGGGTCTTTTCAACTGATTTTTCTAGCAGGTTAAATTTCTGCTCTAGGCTGACTCGGGCATTCTTTATAGCTAGATTAACCAGTTGTTTTTTCTCTCCACGTTGGGGTTTGAGAATCTTGGTATCCACCAAGGCCTTGACTGCTTCTTCATCGATATCCTGCGGAATCAGCACCTCATTGGGAACCAGGTGAGATTTTTCTTGATAGAATTGTCCCACATAGGTCAAGAAATCCTCATCTGGATCATTGTAGTAGGGGAAGAGATTGACATCTCGCTCAATGAGCTTGCCCTGACGAACAAAGAAAACCTGAACACACATCCAGCCCTTGTCCACATAGTAACCAAAGACATCCCGATTTTGGAGATCCTTGGCCATAACCCTTTGCTTGGTCCGAAGCGTTCCAATGGCCTGAATCAAGTCACGGTATTCCGCAGCAAGTTCAAACTCCATACTTTGAGCTGCCTTCGCCATCTTTCCCTTGAGGTCATCGATGATTTTGTCATCCTGTCCTTTTAGGAAATCAGAAACCTCCTGAGCCATGGACTGGAAATAAGCCTCATCCTTCTTACAGATGGTGTGGGCCATACATTGACCGATATGGTAGTAAAAACAGACCTTAGAAGGTGGATTGCTACACTTGCGAAAAGGGAAAATTCGATCCAAAAGTCGCTTGATTTCATTTGCTGCCCCTACATCTGGATAGGGACCAAAGTAGAGACCACCGTCCTTTTTGACCTGACGAGTGATAATCAAACGAGGATAGCGCTCATTGGTGATTTTGATGAAGGGATAGGACTTATCATCCTTGAGCATAATATTGTATTTAGGCTTATTTTCCTTAATCAGGTTGATTTCTAGGAGAAGGGCCTCAATATTGGACTCCGTAACGATAAATTCAAAATCCACAATTTCAGACACCAGAGCCTCTGTCTTAGTATCATGACTTCCATGGAAATAAGACCTCACGCGGTTACGCAGATTTTTAGCCTTTCCTACATAGATAATGGTGCCGTTTTTATCCTTGTGAATGTAGCAACCAGGGCTGGTAGGCAAGAGCTCTAGTTTTGATTTAATCAAGTTGTTCATAATTCCATTATAACAAAAAAGTAGGGAAAGATAGTCCCCTACTCATTGGTCTCATATAATTTTCGAAGTCTTTCAACATCCTCTTCCTGGATACCATAAAAGGAACCTGCAGGTTGCATCACAGACTTCTCATCTGTATGGTCCAAGCCAATTGCATGCCCCAACTCATGTTCTGCCGTATGGACGATACGCTCAAAGGAATAGCCATAGTTAGGATTGGACAAATAATAATGATTCAACCGCACCGTTACAGACAAGAATTGCCCCGTCAAGAGATTGGTCTGACTTTCCGCCTCTCCTGCCACAGGAGTACCTCCGTCATTCATCTCCGTAGCCAAGATATCTGCCTTGCTGGACTCAGTCACAAGTTCAAAATGAAAGGCACCAGTTTGATTCCAGTTCTGAATTGCTTCTAAATATGCCTCTTGAAAGCGTGAATCCATCTGCGGATCCAGGTAAATACGAGCAGAAGCCTGTGGCCATCTTCCTTCAGAATGCTGGTGGCTATCTGTCTGGTTCAACTTAGGCAGTTGCCCTGTTCTTTCCCATTGGTCGATACTTTGTTGACCAATTTTTACTGACCGTTCTGCTTGCTTCAGCGCCCCTTGAAAATCCCCGTTCAGATACCAGAGAAATCCAAAAGCAAGAGTACATAAAAGCAAAACAATCCAAACCAGACGCCAAAACAAACGCCAAATAAAATAAAAGAAAGCCCCTATCAAACGAAAAAGCCAGCGCATGTCTCTCCACCTTTCTAGCAAATAAAGTCTATTTTACTAAAACAAGCTGAAAGAAAACTAAATACTGACTTTTTCATCTTAACGTCCTAATATTTTTTTGAATAACTGAATAGCTTTGTATTTTAAAGATGATGGATGATAACGGAAAGTTCCTGATTTACGTACAATATAGCCATTAAAATTCTGTTTAAAACGCAAAACACCATCACTACCATCAAAAATCCCTTGAATGCCTAGGAAGTTGTATTTAGGTATTCCACGTTTTATGCTTTCCAACATAACATATTTTTGAAGCAGTGCAGGGGCATAGAACTTATTAAACTCAGTGTAAGAACCACTAAAGAGATAAGTCGTTTCCTGAGGCATATAAACAAATAAACTCCCGGCTAAAACAATATCTTCTTCTCCATATTTTTCAATCAAGTCTCGCGCTTCTGCTTTTCGAACTTCAAACGTTTCAAATTGACTAGAATATTCTCTCAGTTGATTTTGTTTTTTCTCAGAATGAGGATTTTTACTCAAATCAAGTCGCAACTTGTCCAGGATTTCTTCTAGTTTACTTTGCTCACCTTGTAATTTGTTCATATATTCCGAAAAATTCAAGGTTGCTATGAGAAACTCAGCTTGTTCTCCAAATGAATCATAAAAGTGCTCATAATATTCTAAACTTTTATCACTGTATTCTCTACGTTCAGAGGTTTCTTTTGTTATATTCTTAAAAATCGATAGTTCTTCACGTTGTAACTTTTTCAACCGAATGCCAAACGTTTCAGCCTTTTTCACCAAGGGTTTACCCTTTTTGCTAAAACTTTTAAGCAAATTCTTTTCAGTTAATTCAGTCAAATCTTTATAGTATAACCAATCTGGTTCTCCACCTGGATAACCTCTTGTCAAGCCATCAAATTGATAACCTAAATCAGTTAAACCTTGAATGATACTTTTTTTCTCAGCATCTATTGGATTACCTTCACTATCAAAAGTTTGATAAGTTTCATAAGGTTTTACAAGCAACTCTAATACACCATTTTGCTTGGCATATTCTTTTAACTCCGCATAAAAAACTGGAAGAGCATCTTGTTGGGTATAAATCGGCCCCGAATTGAGCTCCATATGCAGACCACCCAGCATGGGCAAGCTATAAACCAGAGCTGCAACTTGAATTTCTCCTTCTTGTTTCAAAGCTAGATAAACAATTCGAGCTCCTCTTTTTTCTAACAAGTCCCCCATCTGGACCGATTGCATAAAGGAACGAGAAGAAACCTGATCAGAATAAGCCTGAAACTCTTCTTTCGTGAGTGTAATTAGTGCCATATACTTACTTTCTATGTTTTTTCTTAATGTTTTACGGAAATCAAGAGCAAGTCTTAACAGAGGATAGAGAGGATGGATAGGCATTGTAAATTCTCCCAAATATTCTTCAATCGTTGGATTAAATTTTTCCTTAAAATGATAAAGTCCACCATTGAGAGAGTTTTCAACACCACCTAAATTTTGCCACAACATACCTCGCTCAAAGGCATAGCGAGCCGTTTCATACCAAGTTAAAATTGGTGCATTGTAACGTTTAAAATCATCATCCATACCAGCATATAGATTGACAGAGGTAGTACCAAATTCCAAACTTAAAGTAGCCGCTAAAGGAATGTTTGATTTTCCCATATTCATATATCCCTGCAAGAAATCTCTTTCCTCTTCTAAACGTTCTTTTTCTTTTATATTTTCCTGAACTTTTGAAGGTTTGGTTGCATCATTAAATTTTTCTGCAACTACTCTATTTTTTTCTAACTGTTCTTCTAATTCTCTTAAACGCTTAGAAACATCCAAACTCGTTAGCGTGATATAAGAATCTTCTTTGAAGTTATCTAATAATTTTTTATAATAGGCTTCGTTTCTTAAATGAATCTCTTTTCGCTTCTCAGTTTTTTTCATCAACTCCGAAAATGAATCTAATAGTTCCAGTCCACCATATTGAATCTCAAGCCCTTTGTTTCGTGCTGTTCGGATAGCTTGCCTCGTTGATTTAGAAAGTTTATCTTCTTCAAAATTTTCCTTATATATTTTCGCCTGAATACGAGGCTGAATGGTGTCATCCATCTCGGTTGTCCGCCCAGACCATTTCACTCCTAATTGCCCTAAAATATCAACAATAGCAAGATTTTCAGGATATTCTGTTTTATCTTGATTGACCAAATGTTGAGATAGACAAATGCTTGGATCGAAAGTCACAAAAACCGCTCTCTTATTGCGAGCATAAGACTTAATAGACTGCAGGACAAACTTTAAAAGTTCTGTATCCCTGTAATCCAATATAGGACCTCTTGGAATATAAAACATTTTATACCCCAAAGGCAGAGATTTTATGAGAATACTAGCCACAGCCAGTAAGTTCTCCCCTTCATAGACACCAAGCCTCTCATTATTCCAATCAGATTTCACTTTTTCCCAAGCACTGCTTTGTAATAGATTAACCATGGGATGTTCTTTTACAAAATCATCATACTCTGATAGTGGTATCCCAAGCTGATAACGATACATATTTTTCTCTCTTTCAACTAGTATCTCTCTACTATTTTACTATTTTCGATTAAAAAGTCTAGCAAAAATAGACTTCCATCAATGTTTTTAAGCCAAGAATAACTATAAATGGTGGTTTATTTATAAAAAATTAGCTCAATCTCTCTTCTAATTTGAAATCAATCGGTAGGATTTTTAAAAACCGTTCCAATTGTTTTTCCCAGTAGTACCACTCGTGAGTTCCAGCGCTATGGCTATAGGTCACATCAAAGCCCAGCTTTTTGAGGTTTTTCACTGCAAGATTATTGGCTTCGTACAAGAAATCCTGCTCGCCACACCAAGCCCAAAGTTTGGTCTTTTTATCCGATTTTTTAGCCAGACTTTCTAGGGAATAGGGACTAGCTGTCCAATCTTTAATCTCCCCAAACACACCTCTCCAATAAGCTGGTGTTCCCAAATTTTGGCTTTCAGGAGAAAACTCTTGAAAGCTAAGGGCGCCTGAAAAACTAGCTGCATGAGAAAAACGATTTGTTGCAAGAGCCAGTTTGAAACAGCCATAGCCTCCCATAGAGAGACCAGCGATAAAGGTCTTTTCACGCTTACTAGTCATATTAGGGAAGAAACGTTTCAGAACCTGTGGCAATTCCTCTGCTAGAGCTGTGTAATAGTCAAAACCATACTGGGTATCGGTATACCAACCATTGCTGGTATTGGGCATGACGACGATAAGATTAGTTCCACGAAGCAAACGTTCCACATTGGTCCGCTTGAGCCAGCTATTATGATTACCAGACATCCCATGCAAAAGGTACAAGACAGGGATATCTTTACATTCTGGTTCTTCCACTCGATTAGCGTCAGGATAGAGAACATTCACCCCCCACTCCATATCTAATACCTGTGAGTAATACTCGATTTTCATTACTGCCATGATTTTCTCCTTCTATTTTCCGATAAGAAAAAGCCGAAATTCGACTTTCCCTCTGTTTATTTCAATGATTATTTTGCTTCCATCACCACTGGTAAAATAGCTGGACGACGCTTAGTTTGATCAAAGAGATACTTGGTCAAATTATCACGAACCTTCCCTTTAAGATCAGCCCAGTCAAAGTCATCTCCTTGAAGATACTCTTCCACCGTTTGGTTAATCAATTCTGAACTTTCACGGAGAATATCGCGGCTCTTCTTGAGATAAACAAATCCACGCGTGTGCACACGAGCCTTGGCCACAATTTTCTTCTCACGACGGTTAACGGTGATTGCTACGATGAAAATACCATCCTCTGACAAGACCTTACGGTCACGAAGGACTACATTTCCAACATCACCGATAGCATTTCCGTCAATCAAGACATCCCCTGCCGAAACTGCGCCAGCTGGGACAAAGTCCCCATTCTCATAAGCCATGCTGGTTCCCTTTTTAGGGATAAAAATGCGTTCTGGCAACATACCAACAGCCATAGCAGCCTTAGCATGGGCATCCAACTCACGGTACTCCCCTTGAATTGGGAAGAGATACTTGGGTTGCAAGAGATTAATCATCAACTGCAAATCACGCGCATTTCCGTGACCTGACACACGCAAGCTTTGAGTGATCAGTTTGACAACCCCACCAGCTTGGTAAATCATGTTTTCCACACGCGCCATAACTGCTTCTTTGGCGATAGATGGAGTCGTTACGATATAGACCAGGTCACCGTCCTTGATTTCTACATAACGGTGGCGACCAATTGACATCTTGCGAAGACCGTTGATAGGCTCACCCATACGACCTGTCTCAAGTATAATCAACTCATGGTCTTCAAAGCGAGACATATCTTTTGGCTTAATCAAAAGACTCTCGTTAGCTAGAGACAATTTCTTAAGACGAATAGCAGTACGGACGATATTTTCAATATCAAATCCTGTCAAGACCACACGACGGCCTGTTGCATCCGCAGCATCAAACACCTGCTGGATACGAGAGAGGTTGCTAGCTACTGCTGCAACAATGATACGACCATCCCAGTCTGCAATAGTTTGAGTGATTTCATCCCCAACTTCACTTTCACTAGCCACTTGGATATTGCTATCTGCATTGGCTGAATCGCTAAGAAGAGCTAGAACTCCGTCACGACCGATTTCTGCCAAACGAGCGAAGTCTGTCGCATAAGATTCACTAGCTGTCTGGTCAAATTTGAAGTCACCTGTATAAACGATACTACCTTCAGCTGTCTTCAAGACCACACCCAGACTTTCTGGGATAGAGTGGGTCGTACGGAAGAAGGACACCACAGTCCCTCCAAAATCAATCTCCGAATCCTCATCAATGACATGGAAATCATTGAATTTCTTAACTGTGTCATTTCCTTTGACAAAGAGTTTTGCCAACTCAATGGTCAACTCAGACCCAAATACAGGTACCTTGGCTTCAGCCAAGAGATAAGGCAGAGCACCAATGGCATCCGCATGGCCGTGGGTCAAGAAGACCCCAGCGATACGATCGCTATTTTCAAAAAGGTAGTCCATGTTTGGAATAACGACATCCACCCCTAGTTGTTCATTTTCAGGATATTTCAGACCTGCATCCAAAACGAAAATAGATCCATCGATTTCAGCGATATACATATTTTTCCCGTTTTCACGTACACCACCAAGTGTTGTTAGACTGATATTACTCATTTTTCCTCCGAAAGCTTAATTTATCTTGATTATAGGGTTTCTTGCCCTTTTATTCTAAAAGCACTATTACTTTTATACTCTTCGAAAATCAGATTCAAACCACGTCAGCTTCGCCTTGGATTATATATGTGACTGACTTCGTCAGTCTTATCTACAACCTCAAAGCAGTGCTTTGAGCAACCTACGGCTAGCTTCCTAGTCTGCTCTCTGATTTTCATTGAGTATTAGCCGAATCTTTTCCTACCATTATACCATTTTTTTGATGATTTTCAAAATGAAGATTTGTTTTCAAAAAAGAGCTGGTTGCCCAACTCTTTCCTAGCTTCTATTCTTTTTCCATCAAAAAGTCATAGATTTCTTGCACTGTACCCAGCGCTATCATTTCTTGGTCTTTGACGGTTTGTTTGAGATTTTGGTAAATCTGACTTTCTCCGATCTCCCGCTTTGGTGCCTCTTTATTGACTGTCATGACACCATCTTTGATCGTCACAAAGTCTAGCTCTTCAAATACTTGAATCATCTTGACCAGCAAGATTTGTTGAATATTGAGATAGGCAGCTAAATCCTTCAGTTTATAGCGAATATCAAACTCTGGGAACTGGTAAATAGTCTTGTACAATTTGGCAAACTGCTCTCTAGTCCCATAGCCTGTCAGATAATAGGCCTTATCAATGTCATTTTTGAAATAGACAGCAGAGAAATTCTGTTCCTGAAAAATGATCTTCAGCTGAGTAATATCCTCAGGAATGGTTTTCACGACAATAGCTTCACTAGCCGCCAGATTTGGCAGTTCTCCAGCAAAATCCAAGACTGGAACCCCTTCTGGTAAGACTGCATTTTTCCCACGAATGTTAAAGAGTTGAACACCTTCCACACGCGCATCCACCATCATCAACTGGAGGGCAGTTTGGCCATTCCATTGGTTGACAGACAATTTGACTGCCAACTCTAGATTCTTGGTTTGAGAAAACTCTGTTGCCCATCTGCCTTGACCAAAGGCTACCACTTCAAAACTCGCCTCACCTTTGGAAATTTTCAGCTTGAGATGGGCATTGCCTGCCCCCATAGTACGGGCACTTTCAACCTGAAAATCCTTGATATAAAAGACAGGTTTCTGATTATCCATTCCAAAAGGTGCCAAGCGCTCAAAGTTCTTGACTGTTTCAAGACTCAAAGTCTCCAAATCCAACTCTTCATCTAGGTTTAACTTGTTCTTACCACCAGCATCTGCGCCTTTTTCACGGACATAATCTTCCAAGACCTGAGATAAATCTGAAAGTTTCTCCACTTCCAGCGTCATTCCTGCTGCACCTGCATGACCACCAAAGGCTATGAAGAGGTCTCTATGAGGATCCAGAGCCTCAAAAATATCGACCGCTTCCACACTACGAGCACTACCCTTGGCACGACCGTCCTCTATATTAAGAACAATAACTGTCTGCCCTAGTTCTTCCAACAAACGACCAGCCACGATCCCTAGAACCCCAGGATTCCAGCCTTCCTTGGCCAAAACTTGGACCTTCTTTTCAGGATCCACCATGGTCTTAGCTTCTTCATAGATTGACTGGACGATTTCCTTGCGCTCTTCGTTTTTCTGATGAATCATGAGGGCAATCTCATGCGCTTCCTCGTCGTCAAACCCAGTCAGCAAATCAATGGCAGGATTGGGATCGTCCAAACGCCCCAAGGCATTCAAACGAGGGGCAATCTGGAAACCAACTGTCTCTTCTGTCACTTCATTGGCAGCAATCCCAGCCATGTCTAGCATTTCTTGTAGACCAATACGCTGAGTATGTCCCAACATTTCCAGACCATACTGAACCAAGATACGGTTCTCATCTGTCAAACTAACCATATCAGCAATGGTACCAATAGCGACCAAATCAAGCAATTCCACTTGTACTTCTTCTAAAAGGGCACAAGCCAGCTTGAAAGCAACTCCACAACCAGCCAAATATTTGAAAGGATAGTTCGCATCCGGATGTTCAGGATGGACAATAGCATAGGCATCTGGTAAGGTTTCAGGCATGGAATGGTGGTCAGTCACAATGACATCCACTCCCATCGACTGGGCCAATTCAATAGCCTCATGACCAGCAACCCCATTATCCACCGTCACAATCAAGGAAATCCCTTCTTGCTCGATAAAGTATTTATAGACACTAGCATTAGGGCCATAGCCATCGGTAAAACGATTGGGCAGATAAACTCGGCACTCAGCGCCAAGCTGTTCCAAACTTTCCTTCACAATCGAAGCCGAAGTCATGCCATCCGCATCATAATCACCGTAAACGAGGATATTTTCCCCTTCTTCAATGGCCTGACGAATCCGTTCCACTGCCTTGTCCATATCATGGAGCAGATAAGGGTCGTGCAAGTCCTCCAAGGAAGGTTCTAAAAATTTCTTCAGACTTTCTTGGTCCTGAATCCCTCTTTCAAATAATAACCGAGCCACCTCAGGACCCAGTCCAGCCTTCTTGGCTATCTTTGTAAAATCCGCATCTTCTACCTGCGGGGCAAACTGCCATTCATAAGTAGGTGTTATCAAAAAGACATCCACTCTTTCTAAGAATTCTATCGTTTCATTATAACATGATTTAGGCTTTTTCTCTATCCAGATTGCTTTTTTATAAAATTTTAGTGAATTTTTTCAGATATGATTTGACAAGGCAATTCTTTTGGTGTAGAATCGTGTTATAAAATCTGACACAAAGGAGATTCCTTATGGCTTTAGTAGAATTTGAACACGTCGAAAAATATTACGGAGACTACCACGCACTCCGCGACATCAATCTCCGTTTTGAAAAAGGACAAGTCGTTGTCCTACTCGGACCATCTGGTTCTGGCAAATCCACTCTTATCCGTACCATCAATGGTTTGGAGGCTGTCGACAAGGGAAGTCTTCTAGTCAATGGCCACCAAGTTGCTGGTGCTAGCCAGAAAGATTTGGTGCCTCTTCGTAAGGAAGTAGGCATGGTTTTCCAACATTTTAACCTCTATCCGCACAAAACAGTGTTAGAAAACGTAACACTCGCACCCATAAAAGTTCTAGGAATTGATAAAAAAGAAGCTGAAAAAACAGCCCAAAAATATCTGGAATTTGTAAATATGTGGGACAAGAAAGATTCATATCCAGCCATGCTATCTGGCGGACAAAAACAACGGATTGCCATCGCACGTGGCCTCGCCATGCATCCAGAGCTCCTCCTCTTTGATGAGCCAACATCTGCCCTTGACCCTGAAACCATCGGCGATGTTCTAGCAGTTATGCAAAAATTGGCCCACGATGGTATGAATATGATTGTCGTTACTCATGAAATGGGCTTTGCCCGTGAAGTTGCGGATCGCATTATCTTTATGGCTGATGGAGAAGTTTTGGTGGATACGACAGATGTTGATGACTTTTTCGACAATCCAAGCGAACCTCGTGCCCAACAATTTCTCAGCAAAATCATCAACCACGAAAGTGACAAAGTCAAATAAGGAGGCGTCTATGAAAAAGAAATTCTTTTTATCAGCATTATTGATTAGCCTTTTCAGCCTTGCTGCTACAAAACCAGTTCAAGCTGATACTAGTATCGCAGACATTCAAAAGAGAGGCGAGCTAGTTGTTGGTGTGAAACAAGACGTTCCCAATTTCGGTTACAAGGATCCCAAGACAGGGACCTTTTCTGGTATCGAAACTGACTTGGCCAAGATGGTAGCTGACGAGCTCAAGGTCAAGGTTCGTTATGTGCCGGTTACAGCACAAACTCGAGGTCCCCTTCTAGACAATGAACAGGTCGATATGGATATCGCGACCTTTACCATCACAGACGAACGCAAAAAACTCTATAACTTCACCAGCCCTTACTACACAGATGCTTCTGGCTTTTTGGTCAATAAATCTGCCAAAATCAAAAAGATTGAGGACCTAAACGGCAAAACCATCGGAGTCGCCCAAGGTTCTATCACCCAACGCCTGATTACTGAACTGGGTAAAAAGAAAGGTCTGAAGTTTAAATTCGTCGAACTTGGTTCCTACCCAGAATTGATTACTTCCCTACACGCTCACCGTATTGATGCCTTTTCCGTTGACCGCTCGATTCTATCTGGCTACATCAGCAAACGCACAGTACTACTAGATGATAGTTTCAAGCCATCAGACTACGGTATTGTTACCAAGAAATCAAATACAGAGCTCAACGACTATCTCGATAACTTGGTTACTAAATGGAGCAAGGATGGTAGTTTGCAGAAACTTTATGACCGTTACAAGCTCAAACCATCTAGCCATACCGCAGATTAAGGAGGACACCCTATGACAGATTTATCATCTTGGACAGCCTATTTTCAGGATTTTGGACAATTTTTCAATGGATTCCTCTTCACTCTTGCCCTAGCTATCGGATCCTTTATCCTAGCCATGGTTTTAGGCATCTTCTTCGGAGCCATGTCAACCAGCAAACGTCCAATTTTGCGAATCTTAGCTCGTATATTTGTGGAATTTTACCAAAACACTCCCCTCTTGGTGCAGTTTGTTATCGTTTTTTATGGCCTACCTCTTATCAGTGACCATATCATCATGATTCCGATTTATTGGACGGCTGTTCTCTGCGTGGGACTCTATCATGGCGCCTATATCGCTGAGGTGATTCGCTCAGGGATTCAGTCTATTCCTAACGGTCAGATGGAGGCCGCCTTGTCACAAGGTTTTACCTATATCAGCGCCATGCGCTTGATTATCTTGCCTCAGGCCTTCCGTATCATTCTCCCACCTTTGACCAACCAAATCGTCAACCTCATCAAGAATACCTCCACAGTCGCTATCATTTCTGGTGTAGACTTGATGTTTGTAACCAAGTCTTGGTCGGCACTTAACGGAAACTACATTCCAGCCTTTCTAGGCGCTGCCCTTCTCTACTTTTCTCTATGCTTCCCTGTTGCCCAGTTTGGTCGCAAGATGGAGCAAGCCAACAAAAAAGCTTATTCACTTTAGGAGGTTACTATGGAATCCATTTTAGAAATTTTGACCCCAGATAACCTAGTCTTTATCTTTAAAGGATTTGGCTTGACCCTCTACATTTCTCTGATTGCCATCGTCCTCTCTACCCTTATCGGTACAGTTTTAGCCGTCATGAGAAATGGCAAAAATCCTATCTTACGTATCATCTCCAGCATTTACATCGAGTTTGTGCGCAACGTTCCCAACCTCCTCTGGATTTTCACCATTTTTTTAGTTTTCAAAATGAAATCCACACCAGCAGGAATCACTGCCTTCACTCTCTTTACCTCAGCGGCCCTAGCTGAGATTATTCGTGGTGGCCTAAATGCCGTAGACAAGGGACAATACGAAGCAGGAATGTCTCAGGGATTTACTTCTGCGCAAATCCTCTACCACATCATTCTCCCACAAGCAATCCGCAAAATGCTGCCAGCCATCATTTCTCAGTTTGTAACCGTAATTAAGGATACCAGTCTCCTCTACTCTGTTATCGCCCTACAAGAACTCTTTGGAGCTAGCCAAATTCTCATGGGCCGTTATTTTGAACCAGAGCAAGTGTTTAGTCTTTATATCCTGATTGCCCTCATCTACTTCAGCTTTAACCTAGCCATTTCTAGCCTATCTCATATGCTAGCCAAACGTTGGCAACAAGCTACAGAATAAACAGCCACTCTCCAGTTCAATTGGAGAGTTTTTTCTACGCAATCTCAAAAAAACACTGCCAGATTTCTAGCAGCGTTTTGAGTTTTATTTATCTTAGTAAACTGTTTTTTCAGTTTCTACATCGAAGAAGTGTGCTTTGTTCAAGTCAAATCCAAGTTCAACTGTTGCACCTGTTTGCAAGTAGTCACGAGCATCAACTTTGGCAACAAATTCATCTTTACCAACTTGACAGTAAAGGTGAGATTCTGAACCAAGCAATTCTGATACTGAGATAGTAGCTTTAACAACTGATTCTGGGAATGTTTCAAGGAAAGCAGGTTCTGCATTCACGTCTTCTGGACGGATACCGAAGATCAATTCTTTACCTTCGTAGCCTTTTTCACGAAGAACTTTCAATGCTCCTTCTGGAACTTTCAAACGGAAACCGTCAGAAACAATTTCGCTACCAACCAATTTCACGTTGATGAAGTTCATAGCTGGGCTTCCGATGAATCCTGCTACGAATTTGTTAACTGGGTTTTTGTAAACTTCTTGAGGAGTACCGATTTGTTCTACACGTCCGATAGTACCTGTACCAGCAGGGTTCTTAGTTGCTGACATGATAACGATACGGTCTGCAAGTGTCATCGCTTCTGTTTGGTCGTGAGTTACGTAGATAGTTGTAGCTCCAATACGACGGTGGATTTTAGCGATTTCAGCACGCATTGATACACGAAGTTTTGCATCCAAGTTTGACAAAGGTTCGTCCATCAAGAATACTTTTGCATCACGGACAATGGCACGACCCATGGCAACACGTTGACGTTGACCACCTGAAAGGTCAGCTGGTTTACGTTCCAAGAATTCTTTCAATCCAAGGATTTCAGCTGCTTCTTGCACACGTTTGTCGATGTCTTCTTTGCTGTATTTACGCAATTTCAAACCGAAAGCCATGTTATCGTATACAGTCATGTGTGGGTAAAGAGCGTAGTTTTGGAATACCATGGCGATGTCACGGTCTTTTGGAGCTACGTCGTTGACAACCACGCCATCGATAGATGCAGTACCCTCTGTGATGTCTTCAAGACCAGCAATCATACGAAGAGTTGTTGATTTACCACATCCTGAAGGACCTACGAAAACGATAAATTCTTTGTCTTTGATGTCCAAGTTGAAGTCTTCAACTGAATAGTGTTCGCTGTTTGGATATTTTTTGTAAATATTTTTAAGATTCAATTCTACCATGAGGTGAACTCCTTTTGTCTTTTGATAGTTTTATTATAGATGAAAACGCTTTACATTTCTATGGCAAGATGACCAAAAAATAAAAAAGTTCTGTGCAACTTGCACAAAACTTTAGAGAATATCTGGTAAAATCAATTGATAACACAAGGTCAGATCTGTCAATTCCTTCAATTGAAGCCCTGTCAATTCTTCCCACTTATCAATCTTGTATTGGAGAGAATTGCGGTGCAGATAGAGTTGCTGGGCTGTTTTTGTGAGAACAGCACTATTTTCCCAAAGAGAGAGAATGATTTCCTGAATCTGATCTTGATCCAAAATCATCTGGTGTAGACATTCCTTGATTGCCTTCAAGTCCACGAGTCTTTCTCCCATACTCCAAAGATAGAGCTGAGAAAAAGTATGAACACCTTGATGACCCTGACGCCACCAAATCTTAAACAAATCGCGCTCCGCTTTGATTAAGTCTGATAGGGCTTGATGGCCTGTCTGAGACCAAACCTGACCCAACATGATAGAGAGACGAAGTCCAAAGTCATACTCAACCGCTTCAATCGTATCAGATAAGATTGAACGTACAGAGGTGTACTTATCTTGTTGGAGAACAAAAATGTAATCCTGAGCTCCGACCTGAATCACCGTCTGACAGTTGGGAAAAAGAGTCCGCATCATATCCAGCCAAGAAGCTAGATTTTCCTGCTGAAAATAGGAAAGATGACAATAAACCAACTGAATCTTTTTGAAAGCTTGCGGTGCTTGCCCCTTCCCCTCAATCAGATAGGGATACCAAGGATTGAGCGAACTAGATTGCTCCTGCTGGGTCAAAAGAGCAACCAACTGCTTTTCACGCTCACTGAGTCCAGATTTCTCCAGCAAAAGCCACTGATAATTTGACAGAGGTAGACTTAGATAACCCTCTTTATCAACTGGCTGATCTAAGATTTTACCATCAGGAAACCAATCCAGTAGTTCTTTTGCAATCATCTATAGCCCTCCACTTTTTGGATGCACCACGAAATCAAGCTCTCAAGACGTTCCAGATTTTCAGTCATATGGAGATAGCCCATCACGGCTTCAAAACCTGTGGACATACGGTAAGTCACCACATCAGCATTTTTGGCCTTGGTGTGGCTATTGGTATTGCGACCACGTTTGTAGATTTCTTCTTCTTTTTCCGTCAGGACTTGCTCCTCTAACATAAAGGAAATCAGGCGAGCCTGAGCCTTGGCTGACACATACTTGGTTGCTTCTTGGTGGAGTTTATTGGGCTTGGTCATGCCTTTGAGGATGAGGTGGCGGCGAATATACATAGAATAAACCGCATCTCCTTCAAAAGCTAACGCAATCCCGTTAATGAGATTGACATCAATCACGTGTCCACCTCACTCCATCTTTTGTATCCAATAGTTTAATGCCTTGAGCAGCCAGTTGGTCACGGATTTGGTCCGCTGTCGCAAAGTCACGATTGGCACGTGCTTCTTGGCGTTTTTGAATCAAAACTTCGATCTCTGCATCCAAAACTTCCTCAATAAAGACAATTCCAAAGACCTCTAACATAGCCGCAAGAGCTTGCTTTACACTTGCATCATAGTTGCCAGAATTGATCCATTTGGCCATTTCAAAGACTACTGTGATACCATTAGCAGCGTTAAAATCTTCATCCATAGACGCCACAAACTTATCTTTAAAAGCTTGTAATTTTTGAGCATCTACAGTTCCAGAAAATGGTTGCTCATAAGTGTTCTTCAGATACTTGAGATTAGTCTCTGCATCATGCACTGCTTTTTCCGTAAAATTGATCGGCTTACGGTAGTGTTGAGTCGCAAAGAAGAAACGAAGCACTTGCCCATCTAGAGTTTTAAGGGCATCATGGACGGTGATAAAGTTGCCCAAAGATTTAGACATCTTGACATTATCGATGTTGACAAAGCCGTTGTGCATCCAGTAGTTCGCAAAGGTCTTACCTGTCTTGGCTTCCGACTGGGCAATTTCATTGGTATGGTGAGGAAACTCAAGGTCAGCTCCACCACCGTGGATATCAATGGTATCGCCCAAAATCTCTGTTGACATGACCGAACACTCGATATGCCAGCCCGGACGACCCGGTCCCCAAGGACTATCCCAAGAAATCTCGCCTGGTTTGGCAGATTTCCACAGGGCAAAGTCTACAGGATTTTCCTTACGAGCCGTTTCTTCATCGGTACGACCTGAAGCACCCAGCTCCAAGTCTTCCAAGGTTTTGTTAGCCAATTTAGCATAGTTATGGGATTTTTCAACACGGAAGTAAACATCCCCTTGGCTCTCATAGGCAAAGCCTTTTTCAATCAACTCTTCCACAAAGCGGATAATGTCATCCATAAACTCCACCACACGCGGATGGCGAGTCGCAGGTTTGACGCCCAAGGCCGTCACATCCTCACGAAAGGCAGCGATGTACTTGTCCGCAACCTCCTGAGGCGTGATACCTTCTTCCTTGGCACGGTTGATAATCTTATCATCCACATCCGTAAAATTGGAAATATAGGCAACGTCATAACCACGATATTCAAAGTAGCGACGAATGGTATCAAAAGCCACCGTCGAACGGGCATTCCCCACGTGAATATAGTTGTACACCGTTGGCCCACAAACATACATCTTAACCTTACCATCCTCAATCGGGACAAACTCTCGCAAATCACGAGACATGGTATCGTAAATTTTAATCATGCGGTCCACTCCCTTCTCTATTTCTGACTTTTTCGGCTGAAAACCAGCTCTGCAAAAGGACCAAATTGTCTGAGGCTATCCAGTTGGTAAAAGCGCTGCCCTTCCTCTTGGGTAAAGAGGGGAACCCCCTTTCCTAGGATAAGGGGCGCTATCTGAATAATGAGGTGGTCGAAAAGATCCGCATCCAAGAGCGGTCCTACCAAGGAATTACCACCAATCACAAAGACATTTTTGCCTTTGTCAATCTGGTGAACAAAGTCCACCACATCCCCAGCTACTGGCTGGTAATTGCTGACAGGCAGGTGCCTATCATGCGTAAAGACATAGTTTTCCGTAGCTTGATAAAAACTTTCTACATCTTGCAAACCTTGAATTTCCTCAAAGGTCCGCTTGCCCATGATGGTGATATCCATTTGCCTGTAAAAGTCATCATATCCTGTATCCTCTACAGAACCAAGCTGATGCAACCAGTCTATCCTGTGCTGGCTATCTGCCAAGTAGCCATCCATGGTGATACAGCCGTAAAAATATACTGCCATTCTTGTAGTTTCCTTTCTAGTTCTGCTTCGCCTTCACTTAGCGGGATAGACCCAGATGATTAGACCTAAGCTAATCAAAGTATTCAGCAAAATCCTTGCTGGACAAGAAAAATAAGCCAGACAACAGCAATTCTAATCTGCAGCAGAAAGGTTCATTCTTAAACATTCAAGCACCTCTCCTGTCTACTTCCGGCTCAAGGTGTCATAGATTTTAATCATAAAATAATAGTCAGGAAAACTAAAATCCGATAACAGCTAGTTTCATCACTGATAGTTCAATTGAATTTCAGTCCGAATGTCTCTACACTTCAGAATCCCTTGCTCCTTTATCATTCAGATAAACCACCTGGGTCTGTTTGACAAAGCCGATTTTTTCATACAAGCGCTTGGCACCTACATTACTATCCTTTACAGCAATCTGAAATTCCTTATCATTTTGCTCAATCAGTTGGTTGACTAAGGATTTTGCTAAATAGCTTCCATAGCCTTTTCCACGTTCAGGTTCCGATATTGCTAAACCGTAGAAATAATTCGTATTAGTCGATAAATCAACTGTACAAGTCCCAATGACCTGACCGTTTTTTAACAAAATATATAGGCTACTTTCTGGATCCTTCAGAGCTTCAGCGACATATCTATCCACAATCTCTCTAGACTCATGTTCCTCTGAGAAAGCCTGAAATTTTAACTGACTAATTTGATCCTGATACGAACTATCTGCTAACAAAACTTCAAGATTGGAAAGCTTTTCTAACGGATAAGGTTTTCTATCCTTACCTAACCAAGTTTCTGTTTCTTCATCCTCGACCAATCCCCAGTTACTGACAAAATCAGGATGGCGGTCTAGAAAAACACGCTCTGTCTGAAAAGTAACTGAACGAATAGGGAAAGAAGCCGTTTCTTTCTCAAAACTAGTAAACAATACATGTGCAATTCCCTGACGGCGATGAGCTGGATGAACCAGTATCGTCACTTCTACATCTTGATCATCTGCATAGACAGTTAATAGACCAACAAGTTCGCCTTTTTCATAATAAAGGAAAAAGGCGGGCATGTTTGGGTCAAAATTAAGCATGTTAGAGAGATAGGGATCACGATAGGTACCGTCATAATTTTGGCAACAGTTAATTAGTTTTTTCGCCTCAGATAACTCCTCTTGGCTTAACTTGTTTCTTGCTTGAATCATATAGGTATCCTCTACAAACCAGAAGATCTGTGACTGGCATCTTTAGCCTGCTCAAGTTTATTGACATAGTATTCCCGTTTCACTTCAACTTCGTGAATGGTTGGTTCATCCTTTTGCCCATGCACTCGGACAATCTTAGCTGGAATTCCGACAACCGTCACATCACTCGGAACATCTGCTACAACAACTGATGCAGCACCGACTTTGGCATTTTCACCGATTTCTACCGGTCCAATGACTTGAGCATGAGCAGAGATGAGAGCTCCCTTTCGCACGGTCGGATGGCGTTTGCCAACATCCTTACCAGTTCCACCAAGAGTTACTCCGTGGTAAAGCATAACGCCTTTTTCAACAATCGCTGTCTCCCCAATCACCAGGCCAGATCCGTGGTCGATAAAGACACCTGAATCAATCTGGGCACCTGGATGAATCTCAATTTGAGTCCAGAAGCGCCAAAACTGACTGTGCATACGAGCCAGTAGTTTGAAGCCATGCTTCCAGAGAAAATGCGAGAGACGGTGGGCCGCCAAGGCCTTGACACCTGGATAAGTCAGCAAAACCTCCAAAGTGGTGCGAGCCGCTGGATCATTTTCTTTTACGATATCAATGGTTTCGCGCCACCATCCCATACATTTCTCCTTTTCTTATTCTGAATCTTTTGGTGTTTCTGTAAATTCTTTCTTATGTTTGTGGTCCTTATGATGACGTGGACGGTGAGGACGCTCAGACTTCTCACCTTTTTCATCATGCTCAGGTTTTGGTGGACGAGGGAGAAGGGCTTTCATAGAAGCATCCACACGGCCTTTTTCATCAATCTTAATAACCTTAACATCGACTTCATCACCGATTTCTACCAAGTCTTCTACACGGTTAGTTCGCGTCCAAGCCATTTCAGAGATATGAACAAGGGCATCTGTCTTATCAAAGAGGTTGACAAAGGCACCAAATTTCTCGATACGAACGACTTTAGCACGGTAAACTTCATCCACTTTAGCTTCACGAACCAAACCTGCAATAATTTCTTTAGCACGGTTGATGGCATCTTTATCGCTAGAGTAGATAGATACGTTACCTTCTTCGTCGATGTCAATCTTAACACCTGTTTCAGCGATAATCTTGTCGATGGTTTCTCCACCCTTACCGATGACAATCTTAATCTTGTCAACATCAATCTTGATGGTATCAATTTTCGGAGCAGTTGGAGCCAATTCTGGACGAACTTCTGGAATAGTTGCTTCAATCACATCAAGGATTTCAAAACGAGCTTTCTTGGCTTGGGCAAGGGCTTCAGTCAAGATTTCTGCAGTGATCCCTTGAATCTTGATATCCATTTGAAGGGCTGTAATACCGTCACGAGTACCTGCAACCTTAAAGTCCATATCTCCAAAGTGGTCTTCCAAACCTTGGATATCTGTCAAGACTGTGTAATTATTTCCATCTGAGATAAGTCCCATAGCAATACCAGCTACTGGCGCCTTGATTGGCACACCACCAGCCATAAGAGCAAGCGTTCCTGCACAGATAGAGGCTTGAGATGAAGAACCGTTTGATTCCAAAACTTCTGCTACTAGACGGATAGCGTATGGGAATTCTTCCAAACTTGGCAAGACTTGAGCAAGAGCACGCTCACCGAGAGCCCCGTGACCGATTTCACGACGACCTGGCGCACCGTAACGGCCAGTTTCCCCTACAGAGTATTGTGGGAAGTTATAGTGGTGCATAAAGCGTTTCTTGTACTCTGGATCCAAACCATCAATGATTTGAGTTTCTCCCATCGGAGCCAAGGTCAAGACTGAAAGAGCCTGAGTTTGTCCACGAGTGAAAAGACCTGAACCGTGCACACGAGGAAGGAAGTCAACAACCGCATCCAAAGGACGGATTTCATCGACCTTACGACCATCAGGACGCACCTTGTCTTCTGTGATCAAACGGCGCACTTCAGCGTGTTCCATTTGTTCCAAGATTTCAGCCACATCACGCATGATCCGGTCAAATTCTTCGTGGTCTGCATATTTTTCTTCATAAACAGCAGTGACTTGGTCTTTGACTGCTTGAGTCGCAGCTTCACGAGCCAATTTTTCTTCTACTTGAACCGCTTTTTGAAGGTCGCTGTTGTAGGCTGCGATGATTTCAGCCTGCAATTCAGCGTCCACATGAAGCAATTCTACTTCTGCTTTTTCTTTACCAACTGCTGCAACGATTTCTTCTTGGAAAGCAATCAATTCTTTGACTGCTTCGTGCCCTTTAAGAAGGGCTTCCAGCATGATTTCTTCTGACAATTCTTTAGCACCAGACTCAACCATGTTGATGGCGTGCTTGGTACCAGCTACTGTCAATTCAAGGAGAGATTGCTCTGCTTGTTCTTGACTTGGGTTGATGATGATTTGACCATCTACATAACCCACCTGTACCCCAGCGATTGGTCCGTCAAATGGGATATCTGAAATAGAGAGTGCCAAGGATGAACCAAACATAGCTGCCATTGGTGCAGATGCATTTTCATCATAAGAAAGCACGGTGTTAATCACTTGTACTTCATTACGGAAACCTTCCGCAAACATAGGACGGATTGGACGGTCAATCAAACGCGCTGTCAAAGTCGCATCCGTTGAAGGACGTCCTTCACGTTTCATAAAGCCACCAGGAAACTTCCCAGCTGCATACATTTTTTCTTCATAGTTAACTTGGAGTGGGAAGAAATCCCCAGTTGCCATCTTCTTAGACATAACGGCAGCAGTCAAGACAGTTGACTCACCGTAACGCACGACAACAGAGCCATTTGCTTGCTTAGCAACCTGACCAGTCTCTACGATTAACTCACGACCTGCAAAAGTCGTTTGAAACACTTGTTTTGTCATTTTAATCCCCTTTGGATTGATAATATTATACGTCTTGCCTACAAAGATCAAGATACAAAGCCGTTAAGCAACTCAAAGGAAAATAGGAAATCGGACGACGGAGCGACTGCTCCTAGGCAGATTTATCTTTTTCCACAGAGTTGTAGGCGTGTTCAATTCCCAAGATACCAAGGACGTCAAAAGCAAAGTAAAAATAGGAAACTGACGAAGTCTTCAATGAAGATAAGACAGTTTATCTTTTTTACACAGCTTTTCGGCCGTGTTCAATTACTCAAGATACTAAGCCGTCAAGCAACTCAAAGGAAAATAGGAAATCGAACGACGGAGCGACTGCTCCTAGGCAAATTTATCTTTTTCCACAGAGTTGTAGGCGTGTTCAATTCTCAAGATACAAATCATTAGAAAGTTTTGATACTAAAGTATCTAAACCTTTCACGCTAATTGCTATCAGGCGATTAGCTAAATGCTTTACTAACTCTCTCGTCAAATAACGTCGATTTGACTCGTTCGTGTCGCTCAAACTAAATACTGAAAAGAATAAATTATGAAAAAATTTCTGTCATAAAATTGAGAATCGACAAAGCCTTTAAAACTTTAATACCCTCATCTTTGTATCAAGTACGTACAGAGTTTATTTTATCATATTTTTCTTAAAAAGTGCGGTCTTTACCATTAAAAAGGAACCATCCCCCTCACCTGAGAAGAATGGTTTGCTTTTTATTATCCTAGAGACTGGTGATTAAACAAGGCATGGGTTGCTTGGTGGATGTATTTTGCTGTTTCTGCATTATTCATGGTGTAGAGATGCACACCGGCAACATCTTGAGTTACCAAGTCCACGATTTGGTCCACTGCATAGGCAAGTCCTGCTGCTCTGAGCGACTCAGGGTCATGCTCATACTTGTCTAAGATGGCTTTAAATTTGCGTGGAAGATGGATATTCTCACAAGTCTTCAAGAGGCGGAGAGCCTGATTTCGATTCAGAATTGGCATAATCCCTGCATGAATAGGAACATCAATCCCAGCCAAGATGCACTTGTCTTGGAAATCATAGAAGCGCTCATTATCAAAGAAAAGCTGAGTTACAAGACTAGAACATCCTGCATCTACTTTCTTCTTGAGATTTTGGATATCTGAAATCTGATTTGGTGAATCTGGATGCCCTTCTGGATAGCAAGCTCCGATAATATCAAAGTGAGGTGCTTGTTCCTTGATGAACTCGATCAAGTCCGTTGCGAAGCGGAAATCCTTTTGTGGTTCCACACCTGGAATAATATCCCCACGAAGAGCCAAGATTTTCTGCACACCAACCTCGTCCAAGTCAGCAATGGTTTCAGCAACCTTGTCCTTAGTCAAATAGATGGCTGGCAAGTGAGCAATAGTCGGAATCGCCAAGTCATTTTGGATAAAGTCAGCCAAACGGACCGTCGTTTCCTTGATATTAAATTTATTATTGCTGGCAGTTACACTGATAAAGTGAGGGGCCAACTCCTGCATATCTTGAAGAGCAGAAATAATGTTATCATTACCCACGGCTGGGTTGGGAGGGAACACTTCAAATGAGAGTGACGGTGTTTGGCGTGACATAGTCATTATCCTTTTCTAGTTGATTTTTTCGTTAGCTGGATTCCTAGAATCCAAGTGAAACAGGCAGATTGACCAAACAGCGCTTCTAGAGAAATCCTATCTTACAATTTCTCACGCGCAGCTTTAGCTGCTTCAACAAGGCGGATCAAGCTTTCTTTTGTTTCTGGAATACCACGTGTTTTCAAACCACAGTCAGGGTTGATCCAAACTTTCTTGCTTGGCACTTTAGCAAGGATGGCTTCGATTGTATTGTCGATTTCGCCTTCATTTGGCACACGAGGAGAGTGGATATCATAAACCCCAGGTCCCACTTCTGTTTGGAAGTTTTTCGCTTTGAGTTCATCCAAGATTTCAAGGTTTGAACGGCTAGCCTCAAATGAGATAACGTCTGCATCCATGTTGTCGATAGCTGGGATGATATCTGTAAATTCTGAGTAACACATGTGAGTGTGGATTTGTGTGTCTGGAGCTACTGTTGAGTGTACCAAGCGGAAGGCAGGAATTGCCCAGTCAAGGTAGTCTTCGTACCAGTCGCTACGACGGAGTGGCAATTTCTCACGAAGAGCAGCCTCGTCGATTTGGATGATTTTCACACCAGCAGCTTCAAGGTCCAGCACTTCATCCTTGATAGCAAGGGCGATTTGAAGAGTAGAATCCTTGATAGAGATGTCTTCACGTGGGAATGACCAGTTGAGGATGGTAACAGGTCCAGTCAACATACCTTTAACAGGTTTGTTTGTACGGCTTTGTGCATAGCTAGACCATTTAACAGTGATAGGGTTAAGACGAGTGACATCACCCCAGATGATTGGTGGTTTAACTCCACGCATACCGTATGATTGTACCCAACCATTTTTAGAGAAGAGGTAACCTGACAAGTTTTGACCGAAGTACTCAACCATGTCATTACGCTCAAATTCACCGTGAACAAGGACATCAAAGTCGATATCTTCTTGCCATTTGATCCATTCGTCAATTGTTTCAGCAAGGAAAGCATCGTACTCTTCTTGAGACAATTCACCTTTACGGTAAGCCAAACGTTTCGCACGAACTTCTTTTGTTTGAGGGAATGAACCGATAGTTGTTGTTGGAAGAGCTGGAAGTTTGAAAGCTTCTTCTTGGATAGCTTCACGTTCTGCAAAGGCTGGCAAACGAGTGTAGTCTGCGTCTGTCAAGCCAGCGATACGCGCACGAAGTTCAGCATTTTCACCAACACGCTCAGTCGCAAAGAGTTCTTTGTTGGCTGCAAGTGCTTCTTCACCTTGACCATTGCGGATAGCATCCAAATCACGAATCTCATCCAATTTTTCAACTGCAAAGGCAAAGTGGTTCAAGATTGCTGGTTCAAATTCTTCATTAGCAGTTGTAAATGGCACATGAAGAAGTGAGCATGAGCTTGTCAAGACAATGTTTTCAGCTGGAATTTGCTCAAGAACAGCCAAGCTCTTTTCATAGTTGTTACGCCAGATGTTTTTACCATTGACAATACCTGCATAAAGAGTCTTGTCAGCTGGGAAGCCACCTTTAACCAATTCAAGAGTTTTCTTACCTTCAACGAAATCAAGACCGATAGCATCTACTGGCAATTTCACAAGGTCAGCGTAAACGTCACGAACGTCTCCGAAGTAAGTTTGAAGCAAGACTTCAAGACCTTTTTTGTCAGCCAAGAGTTTGTTGTAGAGGTTCAAGAAGAGCGCTTTTTCTTCAGCTGTCAAGTCTTTGACAAGAGCCGCTTCGTCCAATTGAATACGAGTTGCACCAAGTTCAGCCAATTTTGCAAAAACATCTTGGTAAGCAGCTACTAAGCTATCTACGAAGTCTTCTGCTTTTACGCCGTCTTCAAAGTCTGACAATTGAAGGAAAGTGAATGGACCTACAAGGACTGGACGAGTGTTCAATCCAAGTTCTTTTGCTTCTTGGAACTCATCGAAAATTTTGTGACCAGCCAATTTTACTTGAGTGTCTTTTTCAAATTTAGGAACGATGTAGTGGTAGTTAGTGTTAAACCATTTCTTCATCGGAAGGGCGCGAACGTCCCCTTTTTCTCCTTGGTAACCACGACCCAAAGCAAAGTAGCGCTCAAGGTCAGACAAGTCCAAGTTTTGAACTGAAGCAGGTACCACGTTGAAGAGGAAGGCTGCATCTAGGAAGTTGTCATAGTGAGAAAAGTCATTTGATGGAATTTCAGTGATACCTTTTTCTTTGACAATGTTCCAGTGTTTAGCACGCAAGTCTTTTGCTGCTGCAAGGAGTTCTTCTTCTGAGATTTCTTTTCTAAAGTATTTTTCAGTTGTAAATTTTAATTCGCGGAATTCACCCAAACGAGGGAAACCGATGATTGTAGTTGACATGATGTGTCCTCCAAAATTTGTTGTTGAAACTATCTTAACAGAAAAGAATGCGTCTGTATAATTGTAAAAAATTAGGCTTTGATATAGTTTGAAACTATATCTCTATTTTAGACAAAAGAAAAAGACTTGAGACAAACGCCTCAAATCCTTTGTGTAGCTTGCTTTATAGCTGTATTTTAGTTAGACGGTTCAAACGCGTTATTATTAATTCTTATAAGTGACTATGGCTTGTTATTAGAAAAGACTATAGGTTGATTTTTCTTTTGTAATTCTGATATTTCCCTGAAAAGTGCGGACGGGAGCAACTTACTTCGTAATTTCATCCCTAATTTTTGAGCCAGAATGTCTCAAAAATTCCGTTCTAGATAATAATTTATTATTATCTAGAATACCACTATAGCGGGAAATATCCGCTAAAAGCTCACTTCGTTCGCACTTGATATAAATAAAACATAATTTTTCTATATTATACACTTGAGGCACTATAACTGTTAAATTTGTTAAAGTTTCCCAACCTCTTCCTATCAACTCTTTCTCTGTTCAAGTGGGACGACTGCTAATGTCTTTCCTAAACTGGCTAAAACTTTCAAGACTGTATCCAACTGAGGACTTGTCTTGCCTGTTTCCATTCTAGCTATTACAGGCTGGCTTACTCCACTGAGTTCTTCTAGCTTTTTCTGACTAATACCTTGCTCATGTCTAGCTTCTATCAACTCACTCATAATAGCCACTCGCATATCACTTTCAAGGATTTCCTCCTTGGTAAAGAGCTCAGGGCGGACATCCTTCCAATTACTCCCGATAGCACTATTCTTCATCACTTACCCCTCTTTCTTTTAAGTCCTTCAGTTCACGTTTGGCTTTTTCAATCTCTCTCCTAGGAGTTTTCTGAGTCTTTTTGACAAAATGATGTAAAAGGACAAAACTCCCATCGACCCACGCTACAAATAAAATTCGATTTCTCAGAGGTCTTAGCTCCCATATCTCATCTTCCAAATGTTTCATATAGGGTTCCCCAGCTCTCGTTCCATGCTGACTAAGTAACTCGATATAGTCATTTAGTTTATTGAGTTTGATGCAGCTATCCTTACTTTTCTGGCTAGCTAATTCTCTCATATAATCCAAGACTGGCTCGTTTCCATTTTTGTCCTTATAGAAGTAAATCGTATGCACCAAGCAACCTCTTTCTAATTTAATTATAACTCAAAAGTTATTAAAAGTAAATTCTAATACCCATAAAAAGAAGACCTTAGAAAAATTCCAAAGGTCTCATCTTTATTATTCTAAAAAATTACGAAAAAAGTTATAAAATGCTGATAATCCTTACGTTTACTTCAGCTCAATCCCCTTCTCTCGGAGATTAGCCAGACACTCCTCATAGTAGGCATCGTCATGTTCGCTGTATATAGGACTAGTCAACTTCTCCTCTCCCAAATCTTCATATGGAGGGCAAATTTTACCACGGTAGTTTTTATCCAGCCACTCTGGACTGACATTGTAGCCACGATTAGACATTTCCTCCATAATCAAGTCATGATAGGCATAGAGACGATAAGGCGAGTGGGTAAAGACATAGTCCACCGTCGCATGCTTTCTGCCCCAGCCATTGCCACGCAAGGCACAACACTCTCGATGTTGCCCCAAGAGTTGCGGACGGGGAAGTTGTGAAATCAAAGCCTCATGCCAAAGTCTCATGGGAGTCTCCTTTCAATAAAGTCGAATGTTGCAAGTAGGTATTTGGATATCGTTCAAGCAAATCTCGAGTCTTAGCGATTACATCTTCCTTAGAAGCCTGACCAAAGCGATAGCGATCCAGCAAGAGCATATAGTCCTTGCGCTCAGCATCTGTCGCTTTCTTTTTGAAATAGCCCCAAATATGCTGAAAAGCATTGCAAACCTGACCCCTGTGTTCTGGAATCTGGCAGGCACGATCAATCATCTCCTGAACCTGACTCACCTCCACCTCTTCATTCTTCAAGTATTGGCGAATCTCATTGTAAATATTGCTGGAATGACTCAAAACGAGATATTTATTTCTAGCCCAGAGTTGCTGTCAAAGGGCACGTTGGTTGTTATTTTCCATATTTCTCCTTACTTTCTACTAGTTCCCCGGAAATATGGAAACAAGGTTGTAACTTAAAAACGAGCGGAATATGAGCGAATAAAGAGTGTTTTTTGTAGTTCCCGATTTTTCTAATAAACCTTGGTTTACAAATAGTTGGAGATAAGGACGAATGGTTGCTGAACTCAATCCTGTCAATTCTTGTGCCACTACATTTGTTGTCTGATAATGCTCTTCAAGATAAGATTCTAACCCATTCGCCCCATACGACCACTCCCATCCTCAAAAGAGGGAATAATTTCTAACTCAAAATGCACAATAAATCGTTCATCACTTAGTCTATTTCTAAATCATGTTGCCCAGCTAATAAGAGATTTTCAAAAAATCGTTCCAAATATTCTGTTTTTTTCTGGAATAGCTTTGCATTATCAAGAACAAGAGCATCTCGAAAATACTTTGCATTTTCTTGGAAGGGTTTGTTGTCTACCTGAAATCCCATAGTTCTAAGATACTTAATCAAGAATACGGTTATGGTTCGAGTATTTCCTTCTCCAAAAGGATGAATTTGCCAAATACCTGAAATAAAAGTCTTAATATGTTGCACTACTTCGATATCGGATTTTCCTCGATAGTCAAATTGACTTTCCTGCTGAAAATCATAGGTCAAACTATCTGCTACCGTGCGAAAATCATCATATATGACACTGTCTCCGTTTAAAACAGCCTCACTTTTTGTAATGTTGTAAGAGCGGTATTCTCCCAAGGGAATGCCATGTGGCAGGAGGCCAAAGAAAAGCTCTCTATGAATCAATTTCAATGTTGTTGGAGCAAATTTAAAGGCATTAGAGGACAAGAGTTCCACAATTCTCATGGCAACAAGGTCTGCTTCTCTTGTGCTATCATCCTTCTCTTGGTGATAAGCCGTTACTTGATCATAAACTTCTTGATAAGTCAACTTTCCTTGAGAATTTTGCTCTGCTAGTTCTCTCATATACGGCGACGGATCTAAATCATCTACCTTTTGTAAACCAAACCCCGTTTCCCATAGGTCTAATTTGGTCTGATAAGAGAGTCTAGGATTATCAATTTCATAAGTCGGTGTCATGGTTTTCCTTTCTAAACAAAGCTTCAAGTAAAATCTATAGACTCTATTCTACCACATTAAATCTTTAAGCTCGTTATACAATTTTACAGTTCTCAGTTCTCTCGAGCTTGAAGAAAGCCCCTCCTCGCTAATGTTAAAAAATAGCAACTATATCAGTCTAGATAAAGTTTTATCTTAAATATGAGAGAATCAATTACTCTTATCATCCTTCAAACTCTTTCAAAAACTCTTTAAGTTCAGCATCGGCTTCTGGTGTGGTTCCGTGTAGTTGACCGAGCATTTCGAGTAGGGAAGCTGTTTGGTTTTGGATTACTTCATTTGTCGTGTTAATCTTGCCAACGATATCTGTCAGTGGTTCGACTTCTTCTTCCTCAAAGGTATCTACATAGCGAGGGATATTGAGGTTGTAGTCATTTTCGACGATTTCTTCATAGCTTGCCAGATGGGCAAACTTGTCAATCTCCTCACGAGACTTATAGGCTTCCAGAATCTTCTCGATATGGACATCCGTCATAATATTTTGGTTTTTGCCCTTATCAAACTCCTTAGAAGCATCGATAAAGTAGACATCACGATTGGTACGGTTCTTTTTTAGAATGATAACCGTAGTCGGAATGCTGGTATTAAAGAAGATATTAGCTGGTAGACCGATAACCGTGTCAATGGCTCCTTCTTCTAACAAGGCCTTACGAATGGTTCCCTCCGCATTGCCACGGAAAAGAACACCGTGAGGAAGGACGATAGCCATAACCCCATTATCCTGCTTGAGGTGGTAGTAACCATGCAAGAGAAAGGCAAAATCAGCCTTGGACTGAGGTGCTAGTTTCCCAAAAGGAGAGAAACGAGGATCATTCAGAAAGCCAGAGCTTGCTGACCACTTGGCAGAGTATGGAGGATTCATGAGAACCCCATCAAAGTTGGTCGGTTCCTGAGTCGGCCAGTCTTCGTCTAGTGTATCAGCATTGTGGAGAAATTGATTTTCAACAGGAACACCGTGTAGAATCATGTTCATACGTGCAAGGTTATAGGTTGAGGTATTGAGTTCCTGACCAAAGTAGACCACTGTCTGCGGTTTGTGAGAGTATTTCTTGGCATTGAGCAAGAGAGAGCCAGAACCCATAGTCGCATCATAGATGGTAAAACCTAGCTGATCCTCACGCCCCAAAAAGGCAATCTGAGTCATAAGTTTGGCAACAGGCTGAGGTGTATAGAACTCACCAGCCTTCTTACCCGAGTCAGTCGCAAACTGACCAATCAGATACTCATAAGCATCACCCAGCATATCACCAGCATGACCAGCCACATCTAGCACAGCCAACTCTTTCATAACTGCTGCCACCGTTTGGTTTTGCTTTTGCGGAGTCGCCCCTAGCTTTTTGGAATAGAGGTCAATATCTTCAAAGAGGTTTTCATAAAGTTCGTCACTCTGCTCGATATCACGAAAACCCTGAGCCAAATCTTCCAGCTGGAAAGTCCCCTCATTGACACGTGCCACTAGAGAAGTAAAGGTCAACTCAGGCTTGATACTATAGTTGAGTTCGCCCTTCATAACTGCAAGAAGATCCTCGTGGGTGTCCGCATCCTCATAGTAGTTGCGATAGACCTCAAGGGCAGCCTCTAGACTCTCACTCCCCTCCTCCATAGTCTCCGCCACGAAAAAGAGCATCTTATCTGACAGATACTTATAGAAGACCATGCCCAAGAGATAGGACTTGTAGTCATTGGCATCCATCTTAGAGCGGAGAACATCCGCTGAGTTCCACAGGGCTTGGTAAAGCGACTGGGAAGTTTGTGTTGTTTCCATAATGTTTCTTTCTTTTTTATAAATTTAAAAATCTATCTATTGCTTCAATAATTTCATTTCTAATTCTTTAAAATATTTTTGACGTAATTTTTTCTGTAAATCACTATCCAATGCAATACGTCTTAAAGCTTTATCTTTAAAGTTTGGAACTACTTCTGTATTTCCTCTGTAATCAATTATTTCTTTTTTTAGGTTACAAATCTTTAATATCCTTGAAAAATCAGATGAAGCCAAACTTGCTTCAACGATAGAAGTTATATTATCAACCGTTGAAGATACATCAAATTCATCTACTAAACTTTTAAAAAATTCTTCAACATCCTCTTTACTAGGTTTATTATTTTGAATACAGCTACCTTCCAAAAATTCATCGAGTCTTTTTTTCAAGGCAATACTTATTATTTTATCTTTCTTTTCTTTACAAGATTCAATGATACTTTGTTGAAGATTTTTAATTTTTTGTTGTTTTTCTTTGTCATCATCAAAATGTAAGCATGACTTCACGACTTCTTCATCAACAAGTATCATCTCTACTTCATTAAATGGAAGAACAAAAATACCCTGTTCTTTGTACACTTGAATACTACTTTTATCCATCCAATCATTATCTATAATTCCGTATGCTGTATTACCATGTAAAAGTTGTAAATTATTATAGGCTTTTGTATGCTGGATGACCTGTTTATGTCCTTGAACTGGTTTTACAAAACAAAAATCACTAAATAATTTGGAATAAATCTGATAGTCTATACTATTTTTAGTTCCTTCACAAAATAGTATTGGTTTCTTTGTACCTGATACTTCGGTTAATAATTTCAAAGGTAAATTTAGAGAATCATCTAATTTCTGGTATTCCAAGTTGTAAGGTGCTTCAAATTTCTTACACCATATATAAGTAGCATTTGTTCTTGATTGGACAAAATCCATATTATGCGAAGCAAAAATAAATTGACAATCATGTCGCTCTGATATTAGCAAATCCCATAATTCATTATAGACAGCTGCGTTTAGAAATGTTTCAGGTTCATCAACCACAATATAGCTATTTTCTGGAGCAAGAAGAACGTTACCAATATAAAATAATACACAGCGTTCCCCATCGCTAAGGCCATTTATACTATATTTATCTCCATTTCTTACAACTTCTAAAACTCTATCATCAGATTCAGGATAAAATGTTATTTCTGGGAAAATTTGATTCCATATTTGCTCCACTCTGTCCAATAAAGCAATGGACACCTCTCCTACTACCCTAGCATTATCAGTCATTACTTTTGCAAAATCTTTTACCCACAGTGTTATCAGTTTAGTAAAAGTTCCCGAAAAATCATCTTCAATCTGGTGAGTCTGTATTTCAATCGTGTCATATTTAATATTCACCTCTTTCAAATCTTGAATATATTTTTCTTTAGTAATTCCATTACGATTGTGGGTATTAGACACAAAATACAATAGTTTTTGAGCAGGTAAGACATACATCTCATCTATACTATTCTTTCTTAATTCATTAATAAGACTAGTTTTCCCTGCTCCGTTAGTCCCTATAATAACAGTCGTAGAATCTATTTTAGCAATGAAAGAGAAAAGTTTAATTGCTTTAAAATCTTTTAAAATTTGAGGTAGATTTGTTTCATACGTATAAACATTACTACCATAACAACTAAATATATTTCTTAACCAATTCTCACGTAGTTTTTTATACTTTTCTGTCACATCCCCAGATAAAAACTCATCATCTAGTTCGTTATTAATCAAATCAATAAGAGATGAAAAATCATTATCTACTTGCTGGTAGCTAGTCTTATATGATTCTTTTTCATAATCAGCTAATTGACTAAAATTATCTTGAAGTCTTTTCTTTTCGAATTTTAACTTTTCAATTAAATCTTTAATAGAGCTGTACATAAGTTCTCCTTAAATAAACATATCCTGCAAGAGTTTCTTTTTCAAAGTCTCAAGCTGAGAAATTTTTTCTTGATAAGAGTTGATGAGGTTATCGAGATTTGAGAAATAGGCGCCGATGGCACATTGTTCAGTTATTGGTGGTAAATAAAATGGAATCTCTGAAAATGTTGGAAACTGTACACGTTGTTTTTCAATTAGAGTTCCTGTAGCAAACTGTTTATATTGATAAATTGCGTACGTTGTTTTCAATAAAATTTTTAAAAAATCATTATCAAATTTTTCTATGTCTCTATTTTTCATCACAACATAATAACCAGAAACTGAAATAGTAACTTCATTATCGTTTAAATCCAAAGCACCTAATGTAAGATTCATTGGATTATAAACGAACTCATTTACATCAACCTTTTTAAATTTATCATTCTTTTTTACTAAAAAATCTCTTTTATAACGATCTGTTTTAGGTGTTAATCCCTTCTCAATTGTTAAACTCCATAGCTCGTTTTCTACAGAAGGTTCAATATAATTTGATACTTGTTCAAAAATATCACCTAGGTAATACTTTTCCCACTCACCTTCAAATCCATCTAAACGAATCTCAGGTACCGTCTGTCCAGCTTTAGGGAACATCTTGGAGAGCATGGTCGCCTTGAGAGATTGGTAGTTGGCGAGATTGTCCTTGTAGCTGGACAGAAGGTCGTCAAGGGTACGGAATAGGGATCCGATGGCGGATTGTTCTTCGTATGAGGGGTAAAATAACTTTACAGCCTTCAAGTCAGAATTATGTAAATGAACAACTGATTTACCTTGTGCACGTTTAGATAATTCCCTTTGTTGTGAGCCATTTGATAGTGTGATTGCAATGAATGAAGAATCTAGATTCTCATGAGGTTTTACAATATTTAGATCTCCTCCTAAAATCACCCCTCCATCAGTAACGCATGATGCTCTAGAAATCTCGGCTGAACTTTCTCCAGAAGCTGGAATAATTACCTCGCCTCCTTCACTTATTACTGAATTCTTCTCCATATTAGCATAGGTATCAATATTACTAATCACAGACTCATACTTTGTATAAAGACGACCATACAAAATGATTGGAGTTCCCTGAGTTTGTATATCTTTCTTAGAGTATCCTCTCCCTTTTGAGAACTCTGCAACTTCTGACAGTTGATTTTGAACCCAAGGTTCTGAAAATGCTCTAAATCTTACTATAGGTATTTTTTCTTTTTTAATCGACATATACTCTCCTTTTTTGTTCAGAAATGTGATACTTATTCAAAGATTATTTAATCCAAAAGAACCTCTCTCACCCCATCAACATTGTCGCTTTTAACAAAGACAACATTTTTTTACCTGTTAATTCTACAAGTTTATCTTTTCCTAGTATGATAGCTAAATTCTTAACAATAGATCGTTTAGCAGACTCGTTATAGTATGTAAAAATAAATCGGTAATTGTAAGTATAGTGACTTGTTAAAGTAAAATAATTTTGAAAAATTTCCTTATCTAGTGGGTCAACTGAATGTCCAAAAACAATAATATTTTTTTCTTTAATCCACCGTATAAATCTTCCGCATGTCTAGGCTTGAGAAAGTCTAAATATTCACTACCAGTTTCTTTTACAATTCTTTGATAATATTTTTGATAAGGTATCAAACTGCTATTAACATCAATTTCTTTATCTTCTATTCCGAAAACCATTGTATTAATTTCCGACTTATGTCTACTTAAATCAATTTCCCCGTGAATATAATGTGTATTTTCTATAGGAATTCTAAAAAGTTTATATGGAGTATGAGTATAATTGAAACTAATTACATAAGACTCTGAAATCTCAATTATAGCATTCAATGCAGTTTCTACTAGAGATATTTTATCAATTTCAAAATCTATGTAGTCTCTATAAGATAAATAAATCTCTAAAAGATTTGTCAATAACTCTAAATGATTAATAAAAAACTCATTTAATTTCGATATTGCAATTCTTCTTTCTAGTGTATCCCAACCCAAAATAGTGAACTTTTCATAAAATATTTCAGCCACAAACATTTTTGACGCAAAATTTTCTTGAGAAACCATTTCTTCACGAAACTTACCAACATAAACTACTCTTAAGGCATTTTTACCACTAAGATATATCGAATCAGGGTTCAATCTATAAAAATCGATTGCTTCAGCAAGTTGTGAAATCATTCTTTCCAGATTTGACCAATTTTCTCCAAGGATAGATCTATTCTCGTTTATAAACCTAAGGTATAAATTATCTTTATATTTTTCAATATCAATATTATTACTGTTAAGAAATGACTGCAGATTGGCTTCTTTTTCTAAAAATAAATTGTTAGCAAATTCTACGAAATCACTATAACTCGTTTTTCGTCCCATGGACAAATCAAATCCATTTCCTAAAATTAATATTGTTTCTGCCATTTTTCCTCCAAAGTTTTCCTATCTCCCCACTCTGAGTGGCTCAATGACCTCTTCGACAAGTTGCTTACAAGCTTCCTTGATTTGTTTTTTATAGAGGAGGGGATTAAGTGCATCCGCCACTTCTATCTTATAGTCCTGATAGCGCTGGCTCTTGGTCAGCTGGCTCTCTCCCAGTTGTTTTTTGGCTCCCTTGCGGTAGTGCTCGACATAGTAACGGAGTTCATCCTCTCCGACATACCAACGTTTGCTAAAGACTTGGATATGTTGCTGGATAACCGCCTCGATCATCTGATCCAAAATATTTGCGATAGACTGACCACGATAGCTTTCTGGATGTTCTTGTACCTCACTCCAAAGTTCAGTGATGATCTGGGCAAGATTTGGATTGGTCTTCTCAAGGCTCTCAATATAGTTATCCACCGCTTCCTTATCTTGGACGCTTATGTTCTTTTCTTGACTTTGACCTTGTTCAATCAGGCTTTGGATTAAGGTTAATATATAGGCATAGTTAATCTCATCCACTTGGATAGACTCCAGTTCATAGTGGATATCAAGTGGCTCTCCATCGTCATCATCCTCTACTCGGCTTTTTAATTTTGCAAGGACATTGCGATAAAGGCCCAGATACCTTTCTAACTTTTCTCCATCAAGTCCTGTCTGACTGTAAACTTCTTCCTCATCATACTCTTTGTACACTCGGATAGAAGCTAGGTATTTATCAAGGGCTTGATAGGTTTTAGCTAGTTTCCTCAACTCAGGCGTAGAGACTTGCTCGAGTTGAAGACCTTCTATATAGTCATCAGTGGCAAGGTTTTTAAAATCACTGCAACTCCGCAAAAAGTTTCTCTTTTCCTCTTCCCAGCTCGGAGCTAGAACCTCGTTTTCACCACCATTTGAGTAAAGCTTGAGGGCATTATCCACTGCTTCCTTAAAGGCTAGAGGTCTTTGGAAAGTGATGATGTGCCCATAGGTCTTACTGGAGTCAAAGATCCGATTGGTTCGACTAAAGGCCTGAATCAAATCCTGTGGTTGCATAGGCTTTCTGTCGATAAAGAGAGTCGATAGACAAGGAGCATCAAATCCTGTTAAGAGACGATTGACCACGATAACTAAGTCCAACTGCTCCTTGCGATAGAGGTATTTATCCTGTTTTCGAGCTAGGCGATTATTGACATCGGTATTAAAGCCACGAAGATCCGCCATGGTAAAGTGAGTATCAAACTCTTGGTTATAGTCTTCTAAGACCTGCTTCATGTGGTCTTGGTTGCCTCTTGACTCTTCTTCATTTTCAGTGACAGAGTAGGTAATGGTCGCCTTTGGAAAATCAGGAAGGACTTGCTTGACCCTCTCCGATACCTTGACTCTCGTCTTCCCAGCCTTGACTCGTTTGAGTAAGTCATAGTAGGCTTGGGCTTGAGGGATGGATTTAACGGTTAGGATGGCATTGTAGGTCTTACCTACTCCCTTTTGGAAGCCTAGCTGTTGGCGCGATTTATTGATAATGGCATCCAAGACTTCCAGCATATGCTCCTCATTCTCATAGACGGTATCTGGTATGTCATTTTCAGATTTATCCGTGATGAGGGTATTGCGATAATCGACCTTAAAGCCTAAAACGGCTCCATCATGGATGGCTTCCTTGACTGTATACTCGTGGAGACGGTCACCGTATTGTTGCTGGGTGGTTTGGGCTAGGTCGCCGACTTGCTGGCGTTTATTTTCCTTAAAGATAGGTGTACCTGTAAAACCATACCAGAGGGACTGAGGGAAAAAGGCTTTAATGTCTTTTTGTGTTTGTGGCGTCACGGCACGATGGCATTCATCCACAACAAAGGCCACTCGGAGTCCCTTGATTTTGTCCGCATCTCTTTGGTAAAGTCCTTGCTCAAACTTGCGCATCATGGCAGTGATTTTCTGGATGGTTGTCACCACCACACGCTTATCATTGCTTCCTAAGCGCTTGACCAAATCATGGGTATTATCCGTCTCATCGATATCAATGACATCATTGGTCGCATAGGAGAGAAAAGATGAGGTAGTCTGTTGATCCAAGTCCCTGCGATCAACGACAAAAATTGTCTTTTGGATGGAAGGAAGCTGAAGGAGATTCCGAGCCACCTTATAAGAAGTCAGGGTCTTCCCTGAACCTGTCGTATGCCAAACATATCCTGATGCTTGCTGGCGAGAAGCTTCCTGCACCGCTTCGATGGCATGGATCTGGTAGGGGCGTAAGAGGATGAGAGATTTCTTGATATCATCAATGACCGAGTATTGCATGACCATCTGATGAGCACGAGGGATGGAAAGGACTTCGTGAGCAAAGCTAGTCAAATTTGTCACAGGATGATTGTCCTTATCTACCCACTTGGTTAGAAATTGCTTGTTGAGTTTATTTTCTCTGGCTGCAGCGATATAGCGTGTGTCTACTTTATTGGTCACAACAAACATCTGTAAGCTAGAGTAAATGCCACGGAACTTGCCTTCGCGGTCATATTTTTTAATCTGATGAAAGGCATCTAAAAAGGCAACTCTAGGACTTTTAAGTTCGATTTGAATCATGGGCAAGCCATTGATCAAGAGGGTCACATCTAGCCTACGGTCTTGATCCAGAGGATTGGATTTGTCTCTCTCGACTTGATTGACAACTTCATAGCTAGACTTACCAGCTGCGATATTGTCTCTCCAGATGACGGATAATCGGATGGTTCCTAGACTTGCATCTTCTCTCTGAACCTCGACTTTGGCAATGCCGTTTTCTCCGACCAACCACTTGGCAGCATCGTAGTAGCTGATAAAGTTGAGTTGATTCTTTATCTGACGTTTTTCCTGCTCTGTCAAAGGATGGTCTGCTAGCAGGGCAACGTTATTTTGGGCTAGTTTCTCAAAGAAGTTCTCCCATAGTTGTTCTTCTGTTTTGAGGTCTTCTCGATAAGTCCATTGACTTTCCCCAGTTACCAGTTGGGTGATCAGTTGTTTTTCTATCTCCAGTTCTGGTTTTACCTGTATCATACTCTCTCCTTTGCTACGTGTCTGCTCCCTTTATTATAGCATGTTTAGACTCAAATTCCATCACTCTCCCATCGCAAAAAATACTCATTCCCCCTTTCTCCTCCAAAATATGGTATAGTAGAGTTATACTATCTATGAGGAGTTTACATGTCACAGGATAAACAAATGAAAGCTGTTTCTCCCCTTTTACAGCAAGTTATCAACATCTCATCGATTGTCGGTGGGGTTGGGAGTTTGATTTTCTGTATTTGGGCTTATCAGGCTGGGGTTTTACAGTCTAAGGAAACCCTCTCTGCCTTTATCCAGCAGGCAGGTATCTGGGGGCCACCTCTCTTTATCTTTTTACAGATTTTACAAACGGTCGTCCCTATCATTCCTGGGGCCTTGACCTCGGTAGCTGGGGTCTTTATCTACGGTCACATCATCGGGACTATCTACAACTATATCGGGATCGTGATTGGCTGTGCCATTATCTTTTATCTGGTGCGCCTCTATGGGGCTGCCTTTGTCCAGTCTGTCGTCAGCAAGCGCACCTACGATAAGTACATCGGTTGGCTGGATAAGGGCAATCGTTTTGACCGTTTCTTTATCTTTATGATGATTTGGCCCATTAGTCCAGCTGACTTTCTCTGTATGCTGGCTGCCCTGACCAAGATGAGCTTCAAGCGCTATATGATTATCATCGTTCTGACCAAGCCCTTTACTCTCGTGGTTTATACCTATGGTCTGACCTATATTATTGACTTTTTCTGGCAAATGCTTTGACACATAAAAAATCCGTTTGGTTTCCCAAGCGGATTTTGTGCTTTATTTTGAAACTTCTTTTGCAAGGACGAAATTCCCAAGTGTGGCAGAACCATTTTCTGCAACTGCTGGTGTTACGATGTAATCACGCACATCTGGAACTGGTAGGTAACCGTTGAGCAAGGATGTGAATTTCTCACGCACACGATCCAACATGTGTTGCTGAGCCATGACCCCACCACCAAATACGATGACATCTGGTCGGAAAGTCACTGTCGCATTAACCGCAGCTTGAGCGATATAGTAGGCTTGAACATCCCAAACAGGGTTGTTGAGTTCAATGTTTTCCCCACGTACACCTGTACGAGATTCCAAACTTGGACCAGCTGCATAGCCTTCCAGACAGCCCTTGTGGAATGGACAAACACCGTTGAATTCTTTTTCAATGTCCATTGGGTGTCTAGCAACATAGTAGTGACCCATCTCAGGGTGACCGACACCACCGATAAACTCACCACGTTGGATGACACCTGCACCGATACCTGTACCGATTGTGTAGTAAACCAAGTTTTCGATACGGCCACCAGCATTGTTACGGGCAACCACTTCACCATAAGCAGAGCTGTTTACGTCTGTTGTGAAGTACATTGGCACGTTGAGGGCGCGACGAAGGGCACCAAGCAAGTCCACATTTGCCCAGTTTGGTTTTGGAGTCGTCGTGATAAAGCCATAAGTTTTTGAGTTTTTGTCAATATCAATCGGACCAAATGAACCAACTGCAAGACCAGCAAGGTTATCGAATTTTGAGAAGAACTCGATGGTTTTATCGATTGTTTCGATTGGAGTTGTTGTTGGAAATTGTGTTTTTTCTACAACGTTAAAGTTTTCATCACCGACAGCACAGACAAACTTTGTACCGCCCGCTTCCAAGCTTCCATATAATTTTGTCATGATAAACCTCTTGTTTTTATTTTCTTTATTATAGCATATTTTAAAAATCTAAGTTTCTCAATTTTTTAGATTTTCCTCTGTAAATCTTACCATTCAAGCAAAAACGAACAAACATGTCATTTGTTCGTTTTCATTTAGCTAGGAAAGATTAGGCTTTCACTTCGATAAGAGCATCCCCCTTCGCAACTGAACCTGTTGCGACTGGAGCTACTGAAGAGAAATCAGCTGTGTTTGTAACGATAACCATTGTTGTATCATCAAGACCAGCTGCAGCGATTTTGTTTGAATCAAATGTTCCAAGAACATCGCCAGCTTTTACCTTGTCACCTTGAGCAACTTTTGCTTCGAAACCTTCACCATTCATTGTTACAGTGTCGATACCAACGTGGATCAAGACT
>NZ_JPFV01000014.1 GCF_000722685.1 Streptococcus mitis
ATAAGAGCATCCCCCTTCGCAACTGAACCTGTTGCGACTGGAGCTACTGAAGAGAAATCAGCTGTGTTTGTAACGATAACCATTGTTGTATCATCAAGACCAGCTGCAGCGATTTTGTTTGAATCAAATGTTCCAAGAACATCGCCAGCTTTTACCTTGTCACCTTGAGCAACTTTTGCTTCGAAACCTTCACCATTCATTGTTACAGTGTCGATACCAACGTGGATCAAGACTTCAGCACCATTAGTTGTTTTCAAACCAAAGGCATGTCCTGTTGGAAAGGCAATTGAAACTTCAGCATCAGCTGGTGCATAAACCACACCTTGGCTAGGTTTCACAGCAATACCTTGTCCCATAGCTCCACTTGAGAAGACTGGGTCATTGACATCAGCAAGAGCAACAACTTCACCAACGATAGGAGTTACAAGTGTTTCATTTTGAAGAGCTGCTGGAATGTTACCAGTTGTTTCTTCTTGGACCAAACGTTCTGTCTCTACTTCAGTAGCAACTTCTTTTTCATCCTCATAACCAAACATATAAGTAAGAGCGAAACCAAGAACGAATGATACAGCTACCATAAGAAGATATTGTGCAAGTTGTCCGTTACCAACATAAAGCATTGTACCAGGGATGATTGTGATACCATTACCAGTACCAGCAAGTCCAAGGATTGAAGCCAATCCACCACCGATTGCACCAGCGATCAATGAAAGGAAGAATGGCTTACGGAAGCGCAAGTTCACCCCGAAGATAGCAGGCTCTGTAATACCGAGGAAGGCAGAAAGAGCAGCTGGGAAAGCAAGTGTTTTCAGTTTTGGATTTTTAGTTTTAACACCAACCGCAACAGTTGCAGCACCTTGAGCTGTCATAGCCGCAGTGATGATAGCGTTGAATGGGTTAGCATGGTCAGCAGCAAGCAATTGAACTTCAAGCAAGTTGAAGATATGGTGCACACCTGACACGACGATCAATTGGTGAACCCCACCAATCAAGAAACCACCAAGACCAAATGGCATGCTAAGGATCGCTTTTGTAGCGATAAGGATGTAGTTTTCAACGACGTGGAAGACTGGTCCAATGACAAAGAGTCCAAGGATAGACATAACTAAAAGTGTCACGAATGGTGTTACCAAAAGGTCAATCACATCTGGAACAACCTTGCGGACAAGTTTTTCAAATTTAGCTCCGACAACCCCGATGATGAAGGCTGGAAGAACGGAACCTTGCAAACCAACAACAGGGATGAAACCAAAGAAGTTCATAGCTGTTACTTCACCACCTGAAGCGACCGCCCAAGCGTTTGGAAGTGAGCCAGAAACAAGCATCATACCAAGAACGATACCAACGGCTGGATTTCCACCGAATACACGGAAGGTTGACCACACAACCAATCCTGGCAAGATGATGAAGGCTGTATCTGTCAAGATTTGTGTGTAAGTTGCAAAGTCTCCTGGAAGTGGCATTTCAAGAGCGTTGAAAAGACCACGCACACCCATGAAGAGACCTGTCGCTACGATAACTGGGATGATTGGAACAAAAACGTCACCGAAAGTACGGATCGCACGTTGGAACCAGTTCCCTTGTTTAGCAGCTTCTGCTTTCATGTCATCTTTAGATGATGTTGGCAAACCAAGTGCAACAACTTCATCGTACATTTTGTTAACTGTACCTGTACCAAAGATGATTTGGTATTGACCTGAGTTAAAGAAAGCACCTTGAACTTTTTCCAAGTTCTCAATCACTTCTTTATTGATTTTTCCTTCATCTTTGACCATGACACGAAGACGAGTCGCACAGTGAGCTACACTGTTGACATTTTCACGTCCGCCCAAGGCATCGATGACTTTTTTTGCAATTTCCTGATTGTTCATTTGCAAAAATCTCCTTATATAAAATTTTGTTATTGTTTGAAAGCGATTTTATTCGCCCTACGACTATTATTTTATCATGTTTTAGAAATATGTCAAGCGTTTTGCAGAAAAAATATTCTATCCACTTAGTGGGCACGCCATAGATTGATTGTTTTTGACTGTTTTAGCAGGTTTTCCTTAAAAAAATAAGTTTAAAATCTTGGTTAAAAGGGAGATTTTTCATTATCTTTCATATTTTCGTGAAAATTTGATTGCTTTCCTGCATTTATTTTATGACAAACGTTTGACAGTTTTTTCTCTTTTTCAACATAAAAGGCTTGCTTTTTTTTCCGAAAACGGTTACTATTAAAAGTGATAAGATTTTCGGAGGAATGAAAGAATGGAATGGACAACTGAGCGTCGTTACAGACTTTATCAAGATTGGACGCAAGAAGAAATTAAGAATATTAAGGAAAATATGGCACAATCTCCATGGCATACTCATTACCATGTTGAGCCAAAAACAGGACTTCTCAACGACCCAAATGGCTTTTCTTACTTTGATGGAAAGTGGATTGTTTTTTATCAGAACTTTCCTTTCGGTGCCGCCCACGGTTTGAAATCTTGGGTGCAATTGGAAAGCGAGGACTTGGTTCATTTCACAGAAACTGGAGTCAAAGTTTTGCCTGATACTCCATTAGATAGCCACGGCGCCTACTCTGGTTCTGCTATGCAGTTTGGCGATAACTTATTCCTATTCTATACAGGAAATGTCCGCGATGAAAATTGGATCCGTCACCCATACCAGATTGGGGCTTTGATGGATAAGGATGGCAATATTACGAAGATTGACAAGATTTTAATTGACCAACCAGCAGATTCTACAGACCACTTCCGCGATCCGCAAATTTTTAATTTTAAAGGTCAATATTATGCCATCGTCGGTGGACAGGACTTGGAGAAAAAAGGCTTCGTCCGTCTCTACAAAGCTATTAACAACGACTACACCAATTGGAAAGCTGTTGGCGACCTTGACTTTGCTAACGACCGCACTGCCTACATGATGGAATGTCCAAATCTGGTCTTTGTAGGCGAACAACCTGTCCTTCTCTACTGTCCACAAGGATTAGATAAGGATGTTCTAGATTACGACAATATCTATCCAAATATGTATAAAATCGGGGCTTCCTTTGACCCTGAAAATGCCAAAATGGTAGATGTGTCTCAACTTCAAAATATGGATTACGGTTTTGAAGCCTATGCAACTCAAGCCTTCAACGCTCCTGATGGACGTGCTCTAGCAGTTAGCTGGCTTGGTTTACCAGATGTTTCTTATCCATCTGACCGTTTTGACCATCAAGGAACCTTCTCTTTGGTCAAAGAACTCACTATCAAAGACGGTAAACTCTACCAATACCCAGTCTCAGCGATCAAGGACCTTCGTGCGTCTGAAGAAGCCTTCTCAAACCGTGCTCAAACAAAGAACACCTATGAACTTGAACTCAACTTGGAAGCCAATAGCCAAAGTGAGATTGTCTTACTTGCTGACAAAGAAGGCAAGGGACTTTCAATCAACTTTGACCTTGTAAATGGTCAAGTAACAGTGGATCGTAGCCAGGCTGGTGAACAGTACGCCCAAGAATTTGGGACAACTCGTTCTTGCCCTATCGATAATCAGGCTACTACTGCTACAATCTTCATCGATAACTCTGTCTTTGAAATTTTCATCAATAAAGGAGAAAAAGTATTTTCTGGTCGTGTCTTCCCACATGCGGACCAAAATGGTATCCTGATCAAGTCTGGAAATCCAACTGGAACTTACTATGAATTAGATTATGGTCGCAAAACTAACTGATGTCGCAAAACTTGCAGGTGTCAGCCCTACTACCGTTTCTAGGGTTATCAATAAAAAAGGCTATCTCTCTGAGAAAACCATTCAAAAGGTCAATGAAGCCATGCGAGAATTGGGCTATAAACCCAATAATCTGGCTCGTAGTCTGCAAGGAAAATCAGCTAAGTTAATCGGCTTGATTTTCCCAAACATTTCCAATGTTTTCTATGCAGAATTGATTGATAAGCTGGAACACCAACTATTTAAGAATGGTTACAAGACCATCATTTGTAACAGCGAGCACGATTCTGAAAAGGAACGCGAGTACATCGAAATGTTAGAAGCCAATCAGGTGGACGGCATCATTTCTGGTAGTCACAACCTAGGAATCGAAGACTACAATCGTGTGACCGCACCGATTATTTCCTTTGACCGAAACTTATCACCAGACATTCCTGTCGTTTCCTCTGACAACTATGCTGGTGGTGTTCTTGCTGCCCAGACTTTGGTTAAGACAGGCGCCCAGTCTATCATTATGATTACAGGGAATGACAATTCCAATTCTCCAACTGGATTGCGCCACGCTGGTTTTGCATCCGTACTCCCAAAAGCTCCTATTATCAATGTTTCCAGTGACTTTTCTCCTGTCAGAAAAGAAATGGAAATCAAGAATATCTTGACGCGACAAAAACCAGATGCCATCTTTGCTTCGGATGATTTGACTGCCATTCTGGTCATTAAAATTGCTCAAGAACTGGGAATCTCTGTCCCAGAAGATCTCAAAGTCATCGGCTATGATGGGACTTACTTTATCGAGAATTACTACTCTCATTTAACAACGATTAAGCAACCTATGCAAGAGATTGCCCAACTCACTGTTGACCTCCTATTACAAAAGATCGAAGGCAAGGAAGTCGCAACAACCGGTTACTTCTTACCAGTCACCCTATTACCAGGAAAAAGTATTTGATACTCAATGAGAATCTCTTCAAACCACGTCAGCGTCGCCTTACCGTAGATATATGTAACTGACTTCGTCAGTCTTATCTACAACCTCAAAGCAGTGCTTTGAGCAACTTGCGGCTAGCTTCCTAGTTTGCTCTTTGATTTTCATTGAGTATAAGCACAAGAAAACTCAGACCGAATTCGTCTGAGTTTTTTATGATCTTAAATTTTCTAGGTAGCGCTGGGCTGTCTCTAGGTTAAAGGTTTTATCTGCGATGAGGCGCTCGACTAGGGGAGCAACCTCGGATTCACTAGCACCTGCTAGGAGAGCCAAGGATTTGGCCTGCAATTTCATGTGACCTTGCTGAATTCCTGTACTCACCAAGGCTTTGAGGGCCGCAAAGTTTTGGGCGAGACCGATAGACACGATAATCTGAGCTAATTCTTTAGCAGAAGGATTTCCTAGTAATTCATGACTGAGGGCTACACGAGGGTTGAGGCCGATAGAGCCGCCTTTGGTCGCTACAGGCATGGGCAGGGTCACCTCACCGACCAATTCTTCTCTTTCAAGGTCCAGTGTCCATTGACTAAGACCTTGATAGTGTCCTTCTCTACTAGCAAAGGCATGGGCTCCTGCCTCAATAGCACGCCAGTCATTACCAGTTGCAATCAAAACGGCATCAATACCATTAAAAATCCCTTTATTGTGGGTAGCTGCTCGATAAGGATCAGCTTGCGCAAATTGGCTCGCCAAAGCAATTTTCTCTGCATTTTCTCGTCCTTGATCCTTTTGACGGCTCAAATAGCGAAAGGCGATGCGACAACTTGCAGTAACCAAAGAATCGGTCGCGTAGTTAGACAGAATACCCATGAGACTCTGTCCCTGACTGAGTTCTTCTACGACTGGCTTCAAGGCTTCCAGCATGGTATTGAGCATATTTGCTCCCATGGCTTCCTGCGTATCGACATGGAGATAAACAACGAGGAAGTCTGTTTCGCCTTTAATCTGCTCTACATGCAAATCACGCGCCCCTCCTCCGCGTTTAACGATAGAAGGATAGGCTTGATTAGCAAGTTCTAAGAGTTCTGCTTTCTTGCTGGTGATCTTCTCCTGCGCTTGTTCAGGATCAGCAACTTGATAAAGAGCTACCTGACCAATCATCTGACGCTCATGGACTTGTGCAGTAAAACCGCCTGCACGCTTGATGATTTTACTTGCATAGCTGGCCGCAGCAACCACTGACGGCTCTTCCGTCACATAGGGAACTGTGTATTCCTGACCATTGACAAGAACCTCTGGAACCAGCGAATAAGGCAGAGAAAAAGTTCCCACTACATTCTCACTCAGCTGGTCTGCGACAGTCACACTAATCTGTTCATCCTGCTCCAGACTGGTTTGTTTTTCAGGACTAAGGAGCGCCTGAGCTTTTAACAGCTCGAGGCGCTCTTGGTATGATTTTTTAGAAAATCCATTCCAACTTATCTTCATTATTTTTCAACCTTGCTATAACGGCGTTGGTGGTCCACAATTTCAACCAAGGCAAAATCTTGATTTTCATAGCCAGCAAACTGGGCAGAGTTTGTTTCATCCAATACCACTTCCTCAAAGAAGACTTTTTCATAGTCCGCAACAGACAGGGCAGTTCTTTGGTTGAGCTTGTTCAAACGCTCTTTATCCAGATAAGCTTCATATCCTTCAACCAATTCACCACTGAAGAACTCAGCCACAGCACCACTTCCGTAACTATAAAGGGCAATTTTATCCCCAGCCTTCAAGCTATCTGTATTTTCCAAGAGAGATAAAAGTCCAAGGAAAAGTGAACCTGTATAGATATTCCCCACCTTTTGACTGTAGAGAATAGACTGGTCAAAATGCCTTTGCAAGAGGTCTTTTTTCTCTTGAGGCAGGTTCTTATCCACGATTTTTTTCAAGCCTTTTAGCGCTAATTTAGGATAAGGCAAGTGGAAGCAAACAGCCGCAAAATCATCCAAAGTAAGCTGGTAGCGTTTTTGGTATTCAAGCCAAGTTGTTTTCAAACTATCCAAATATTGTTGAGTAGAATAGACACCATTTACATAAGGCGTTGTCGAGTAATTTGGACGCCAAAAGTCCATGATGTCACGGGTTTGAGCCACATTGTCATTATTAAAGGCCATAATGCGTGGATTTTGTGTAATCAACATAGCCACACTTCCAGCACCCTGAGTTGGTTCTCCTGGAGTTTCAATACCGTATTTGGCAATGTCACTGGCAATGACCAAGACTTTGGACTCTGGAGAATTTTCCACATGCAATTTGGCATAATGAAGGGCAGCTGTCGCTCCGTAGCAGGCTTCTTTAATCTCGAAACTACGAGCAAAGGGCTGGATGCCCAGCAAGCCATGTACAAAGACGGCCGCAGCCTTACTCTGGTCAATTCCTGACTCGGTAGCCACAATGACCATGTCAATTTCTTGTCTTTCTTGCTCAGTTAAAATAGAGTCACTTGCACCGGCCGCCAAGGTCACGATATCCTCCGTTAGGGGCGCAATACTCAATTCCTTGAGCAAAAGTCCTTTGCTTAATTTTTCAGGGTCAATGCCCCTCGCTTCTGCTAAGTCTTGTAATTTCAAGACATATTGACTGGTCGCAAAACCAATCTTATCAATACCGATTGTCATATTTACCTCTGTTTTATCATTCATGTAAAAAATCGTTCTATACTATTTTATCACAAATGGCAGTAAAAGAGAGAAAAAAGACTTGATTCACCAAATCAAGCCTCTTGTTCTTCTAACGATTTTGCTGTTTTCGTAAGTAGGAATACAGTCTGAGAATCACTGTTCCGCTAGCCATACCAATAGAGATTACCAGAGCCAACATGACAACTAAAGTTGCACTAGCAATGGCGTGACTATAGTCTCCTGTCACAAAAAAGGCAGTTGTCCGATAAGACAGATATCCCGGGACCAGAGGGGCCAAGATAGCCAAGATAAAGACCACAGCAGGGGTCTTGTAAATAATACTTAAAATCTGACTGACACAAGAACCAATAATAGCGGCAATGAAGGTAGCTACAATGACATTGGTTGGTTCCTTGAGCAAAAGATAGATTAGCCAGACAGCCATGCCCAAAATCCCTCCCGGTAAGAGCATGGACCGTTGAACATTAAGTACGATTAAAAAAGTGATGATAGCAAGAAGACTTGCCACTGCTTGTAATAAAAAGGTTGTTAGTGTCATATTAGTTCATCAATACCAAGGCGACAGAAGTTCCTGCCCCTAAAGCAAGGGTAATGAGTAGGGATTCAAACATCTTACTCATACCAGAGTTTATGTGGTTGGTCATGATATCCCGAACCGCATTGGTCAAGGCAATTCCTGGTACAAAAGGCATGACCGCACCAGCTATAATCAAATCTGCTGTTGAAGGAAAGCCTGTGTAGCGAGCCCAAAACTGGGCTATCATCCCAAAGACAAAGGCTCCAGCAAAGGCTGTTACAAAGGGAATTCGGATAAACTTCTCCACATAGAGGGAAAAGGCAAAACCAAACAAGGTAGCCACTCCTGCCCCAAGTGCGTCGTAGATATTCCCACTAAACATAACCGAAAAGAAAGGGGCACTAAAGGTCGCAGCCAAAGTTACCTGCAACTTAGTATAGGGAAGGGGTTGGGCTTGCAAAGCCTTCAATTGCTTAAAGGCTGTCTCTAAATCAATCTGTCCTCCAACCAGCTGACGAGAAATCTGGTTCACATCGCAGACTTTTTCGATGTTATAAGAAGAGGAGGTCACACGCTTCATACGCGAAATATTGGTATTTTCAATAGAGAAAAAGATAGCGGCAGGCATGGCAAGGACATTGCAATCCACAATCCCCTGCGAATGCGCGATCCGAATCATGGTATCTTCTACACGATGGATTTCTGAGCCACTTTTAAGGAGAATAGTCCCCGCTAGCATAATCACATCGATGACGGCATTTAATTCTCTTGATTCTTCCATGCTTGCCTCCTTTTATCAACTCCCTCTATTCTATCACAAATCCGGACTCAAAAAAAATCTTTGCCATGAAATCATGACAAAGATTCGTTTAATCACGAGAATTTTCGTGGTTGCCTTCACTACTTGATTGAGTCGTAGCAGGTGCATTCCCTCGTTGATTTCCTTGTTGGTTCCCCTGACTTGGTGTCGTAGTAGAACCTTGGTTTCCACGTTGGGATGGTGCTGATGATGACGTTGACGGCGGTGTTTTTGGTTTGTAGATTGAAATCTTGACACGCGTCTTAGTCAAATCAACCTTTTCACCCGCTTTTGGACTCTGTTCAACGACTGTACCCTCAGCAGTTCCATCAGGAGCTGTCGACACTTCTACAACTTCAATATTGGCTTCTTTAATACCGACAATTTGAACGAGATTGTTTTTAGTAAATTCAAGACTAGATCCTATATAACTTGGCATGGCAACGCTGGTTACTTTCTTAGCAACGGTTAAGGTAATCGTTGAGGCCTTGCTCAAATCATAGGTTGTTCCGGCAGCTGGACTCTGTCTGAGAACAGTTCCTGCTTCACTCTCGCTTGATTCTTCTTCCTCAATCTTGATGAGATTTTCAGGAACCTTCTTCTGCTTGAGTTCTGCGATAACATCTGTAGATTTACGACCGATATAGTTGCTCAATTGGAAAGATTGCTTACCTGAGGAGACAACCAAATTGATTTTCGTTCCTTCTTTTCGACCAGTTCCAGCGTCAGGATCTGTACGGATAATCCGTCCCTCTTCCACCTTTTCACTAGCCTCTGTCTTCTCCTCGCCAATCTCAAAATTGGCTTTCTTGAGAGTTTCCTTGGCTTCCGCAACTGTCTGACCTGTCACATCTGGAATAGCAATGGTTGCAGGAGTTCTGGATAGTATCCAAACAAGAGAAGCTGCCACCAATACAATGCTGGCCAATAAAATCATATAGCGAACTCTAAATTTCCGTTTTTTAACAGGTTTGGTTGCGTAATTGTCTTCAGAAACCTGCTGACTAGGTTTCGCAGCCTGTGGCTTCGGACTTTGTGTTTGCACCTTAGGAATCGAGGTCAAGGTACTCTGAGATACTTTTGGTAGAGTCTTGGTGTCCGCCTTAGTAGTATCATTAAAGACCAGTTTAGGCTCATTGCGACGATTATAAGACAAGCTACTAGACAAGTCCACATACATCTCTGCAACTGACTGATAACGATCTGTCAATTTCTTGGCAGTTGCCTTGATAACAACATTCTCCAAAGCCTGAGGCACAGATGGATTCTCATCAATAACTGACGGTAATGGTTTCTGGAAATGCTGAAGGGCGATGGTCACCGCACTATCCCCATCATAAGGGATATGGCCTGTCAGCATCTCATAGAAAATAATCCCCATGGCATAGATATCACTCTGTACAGTCGCCTTAGAACCACGCGCCTGCTCTGGTGACAAGTAATGAACTGACCCCAACATTGAGTTTGTCTGAGTAAGACTCGTCTCAGCAAAGGCTACCGCAATCCCAAAGTCTGTGACTTTGGCAGTCCCATCTGGTGTCAAAAGGATATTTTGAGGTTTCAAGTCCCTATGAACAATCCCTCTGGTATGGGCCAAACGCATGGCTAGGAGGATTTGTCCCATAATGCGGACGGCTTCTTCATTAGAGAGAGGATAGTGTTCCTTGATATAGCGTTTGAGGTCTAGTCCAGCAACATACTCCATTGCAAGATACTGCTGACCGTCTTCCTCACCAATATCTGTAATCCGAACGATATGAGGATGGTCCAAATCCGCCATGGCTCTCGCTTCCCGCTGGAAACGCGCCACAGCAATCGGATCTGTCTGGTAATTGGTCCTCAGGACCTTCACTGCCACTTCTTCCCCGTCTAGAATTAAATCCTTGGCCAAGTAAACATCTGCCATGCCTCCTCGACCAATCTGTTTGATAATTCGATACCGCCCGGCAAAAATCTTGCCGATTTGGATCATTTTGCATCCTCCTCGTTCATAGAAACAAGGGCAACCGTAATGTTGTCTAAACCTCCTGCATTGTTAGCAAAACGCACGAGCGTCGCTGTTTTATCTGCCAAAGGAATATCACTAGTTACAATATCACAAATCTCACTGCCTGAAATCATGTTGGTCAAACCATCACTATTGAGCAAGAGATAGTCTCCTGGCTCAAGGGTAATCATTCCAAAATCAGGTTGAATTTCATCTTTTTGACCGATAGATTGAGTAATAATATTTTTCTGTGGATGACTGGCTGCTTCTTCTGGCGTCAATTGACCAGCCTTGAGCAATTCATTGACCAAAGAATGGTCGCTCGTTAACTGATGGTATTCTTCCCCACGAATCAAACCGATACGAGAATCTCCAATATGAGCATAGATAGCCTGATTACCAATAATAGCAACAGCCTCAAGAGTTGTTCCCATTCCTTTATAGGCATCATCTTGTCCAAGTTGATGAATCTTTTGATTTTCAATTTCTAAGTAATTGGCGAACCATTCACGCACTTCATTGACTGTATCAATCTGGGTGTCAACCCAAGCTATACCTAGGTCTGTTACCGCCATTTCACTGGCGATATTCCCTGCGCGATGACCTCCCATCCCATCAGCTAAAATAATCATAGTACGTCCAGCTCTATTGACATAGTGGTTGACATAGTCTTGGTTATTTGTTCGTTTCTGACCAACATCTGTTAATAATGAAATTTCCATGTGTCAGTTCCTTCCTAATCCGATATCTTACGAAATTGACTGATGAAGAATCCATCACTTCCATACAATTCAGGTGTAATGAGGATACAGCCGTCTTTCATGATATCCTTACATTCATGTTCTAGTTTTACCTGCTCGAACTCAGGATGACTTTCTAAAAACGCCTCAACGACTTGGAAATTCTCCTCTGAGACAATAGTACAGGTACTATAAGTTATTATACCACCTTTGCCTAGTGTTTGACAAACACTACCTAATATTTCTAGCTGAATTTCCTGCAAGGACGCGAAATCTGCCGTTTCTTTATTGTATTTGATGTCTGGTTTTCGGCGCAAAAGACCTATTCCTGAACAGGGAGCATCTACCAAAATCTTATCAAATGAATCCTGACCAAAAAACTCATGCACCTTTCTGGCATCTAATTTTTGCCTTTGAACCCGATCTGCAACTCCCAGACGTTGAGCATTTTCTTGGATTAAGTCCAACTTGTGATCGTAAAGGTCCAAAGCCGTAACCTGACCTGTCGTGAGATAAGAGGCTATATGGGCGGTTTTCCCACCCGGAGCCGCACAGGCATCTAGAACCTGCTCATCACCTTGTAAATCAAGCGTCGGAGCAACCAGCTGACTGGACTCGTCTTGGATGGTAATGGCTCCATCTGCAAACAAATCATGGCCTGCAAAATGCCCCTGCTCCTTAACCAGACCAGAAACAGACAAGGACGAATCACTAGCCTCCAACAAGGCTTTGATTTCCTCTTTTCGACTTAAATCAGTCACTCGAATGCTGGCCTTGTTTCGCACCAAGAAACTTTCAAAAATAGCTTGCGCTCGCTCCTCTCCATATTCTTCCTTGAGCTTGGCAACTAGCCAAACTGGGAGAGAATAGGTAATGGAATCACGCTTGTTTTTTCGTTTGATGCTAGCAATATCTGGCCAGCCTTCACGCAGAATACGACGAAGGACGGCATTGACTAATTTTTCACTGCCTTTTTTACGGACTTTGGCCAATTCTACTGCTTCATTGACCACAGCATGGTCTGGAATCTTGTCCAAATAGCGGAGTTGGTAGGCACTCATGAGGAGAAGGACGTAGAGCCAGCTGTCTAACTGGTCTCTGTCTTCGATAAAGTGGGATAGGTACCATTCCAGAGTCAGTTTACGGGCTACTGTTCCATAGACTAGCTCGGTCACCAAGCCCTTGTCTGCTGCCGAAAGTTGACTTCCCTTGAGATGCTTATTTAAGGCGATATTTGAGTATGCTTGAGTGATAAAAATATCCTCTAATACTGCTAGGGCTAAACTTCTAGCCGTTTCTACTTTAGTCACCAAATCGTTCTCCTACAGTCAATGTACGTCCAACTCCGTTGAGGAAGGAAGCAATGTCCATCTTAGGTTTACCAGCTGGCTGCACTTGTTTGAGGGATAGAGCCCCTTCTGCCGTTGCGACAATCAATTCTTTCTTGCCGATAGAGAGGATTTCACCTGGATTTCCCTGACCTTCTACTGCTAGAGCTTCATAAATCTTAAAGCGGTCGCCCTTAAGGAAAGTATGGGCAACAGGCCAGGGGTTCATGCCACGGATTTGGTTGAAAAGTTGACGATTGCTTTTATTCCAGTCCAGTTTTTCTTCTTCTGGCTTGATATTTGGCGAGAAGGTAACCTGACTTGGATCCTGCGGTTCAGGTTTGATATCGCCAGCAATATAGGCAGGCAAAGTGTCCAAAAGCAAATCACGACCAACTAGCGCCAATTTCTCAAACAAGGTGCCGACATTATCCTCATCTGTGATAGGAATGCTACGACGAGAAATCATATCTCCTGCATCCATTTCCTTAACCATTTCCATAATGGTCACACCAGCTTCCTCATCACCCTGAATCAAGGCATAATGGATAGGCGCACCACCACGGTGTTTAGGAAGAAGAGAGGCATGAACGTTGACCGCAAAATCCATGCTATCAAGGAGTTTACTTGGGAGAAACTGCCCAAATGCAGCAGTCACAATTCCATCTGCTCCTAGCTGCATAATAGTTTCCATCTCTGGACTTCCAGATAGTTTTTCAGGTTGGTAGATAGGAAGACCAGCTTCTTTAGCAGCCTGCTTGACTGGGGTTTCTTGGATCACTTTTTTACGACCAACAGCACGGTCTGGCTGGGTCACAACGGCTAGAATTTCGTAACGATTATCTGTCAAAAGTCCTTTTAATACTGTTGCTGAAAAGTCGGGGGTCCCCATAAAGATTAATTTTGTCATATCTTCTCCTTCTTATAAAAATTGCTGTGGCTCATGGTCAATGCTGAGACGGAGCTCACTATTTTCCCGTTCTTGAGTCAAGGCCAGTACTCGATTGAGGGTCGGCCCCAGCTCATCCTCTAAACGGTATTTAATCAAAATCTGGTAATGATAGAGGTTGTGGGTACGGGCAATCGGTTTTGGCGTCGGCCCAAGGATGTTACTGGTTTCAGACAAACCTGACCGCAAAATGTTCATGACTTCATAAGCGCGTTTGACCACCTCTTCTTCTTTCTTGTGAGAAAGGGTAATGCCAATCGTAAAATAGTAAGGTGGATAACCAAGTTGTCGTCTGATTCCCATTTCATAGGCATAAAAGCCTTCGTAATCCTGATCCTTGGCAAATCGAATAGCATAGTGCTGCGGATTATAGGACTGAATCAAGACCTGACCAGCTTTTTCAGCACGGCCTGCCCGGCCTGCCACCTGAGTCAAGAGCTGGAAGGTTCTCTCAGAAGAACGGAAATCAGGCAAATTCAAGGCTGTATCCGCATTGAGAACTCCGACTAAGGTCACATTTGGAAAATCCAATCCCTTGGCAATCATCTGAGTACCTAGTAAAATATCCGCTTCCCCTCGCCCAAACTGGTCAAGCAAGGCTTGGTGACTGCCTTTCTTTCGAGTCGTATCCACATCCATCCGCAAAATGCGGGCCTGGGGAAAGAGTTCTGCTAGCTCATCATAAGCCTTCTGTGTCCCTGTCCCATAGTAACGAATGCTGTGGCTCTTACAGTTAGGACAGTTCTGAGGAATGTCCTTCGAAAAGCCACAATAATGGCAATTCATGGTCTTGGTATCCATGTGCAAGGTCAAGGAAATGTCACAGTTGGGACAAGTATCCACAGTCCCACACTCTCGACACATGACAAAGCTAGAGTAACCACGGCGATTGAGCATGAGCACCACCTGCTCTTTTTTAGCCAGACGGTCTTGAATGGCTTCTAGCAAAGGGGGCGTAAAGTTTGAGGTCTCATTCTGTCCGATATAATCCCGAAAGTCAATCACTTGGACCTCAGGAATGGTAGCTAAAGGATTGGCACGTTGGGTCAGACGTAAGTGTTGATAGACGCCTTTTCCAGCCCTCGCACGGCTCTCTAAGCTCGGTGTCGCAGACCCAAGCACCAGAGCCGCTTGATTGTACTGAGCCCGTAAAATAGCCACCTCTCTGGCATGGTAACGAGGATTGCTGTCCTGCTTATAAGTCACCTCATGCTCCTCATCGATAATCATGACACCCAGATTTTTCAGCGGCGCAAAGATGGCCGATCTGGCACCAACAACAACTTGGGCATCGCCACGTTCTACCTTTCGCCATTCATCATACTTTTCACCATTGGACAGGCCTGAGTGAAGAATAGCCACTTGCTCACCAAAGCGAGCAATAAAACGCTCCGTCATCTGTGGAGTCAAGGAAATCTCAGGAACCAGCAAAATAGCTGTCTTGCCCTTGTCCAAGGCTCCTTGGATAATCTGCAAGTAGACCTCGGTCTTCCCACTTCCTGTAATCCCTTGAAGGAGGAAGGGAGGCTGATGACTACCAATCGCACTGACCACCGCATCTCGCGCCTGTCTTTGTTCTGGATTCAACTCCAGAGGCTGACTTGCCTCAATGCCTTCAAAATAAGCAGCCGAGCGTTGAACTTCCTTTTGAACTATGGTAACAGCACCTTGTTCCACAAAGAAGTTGACTTGCTCTCGCGAATAGAACTCTAATAAACTAGCCAAGGAAGCACTCTCAGGATGAGACAGCAAATAGTCTCTCAGTTCCAACTTTTTCTTGGCACGTGCAGAAATCTCAACACCTTCTAATTGAGTAAGATTCACCTCATACCAAGACTGGGTCTTGACCTTCTTTTGATCGATCGCCTGATATTCCAGACCAAGCAGACCCTTTCTAGTCAAACGCATCATTTCAGCCTGTTTGGAGATGTCTAGAGAAGAAAAGGCAAGCGAAGCCTCTGAACCAAACAAGCGCTCTCTATCTTCTTGACTCAGACCTGCCAGAGGATAGAGAATCTTGTCATAGCTGGAGTTCAGAAATCCTGGTAACATAGCCTTAAGGATGGAGATTTTGTAGGAGAAGACGGACTTGCGGAGCTCCTCAGCCAGCCAGAGTTGTTCTTGCGTGAGTACAGGAGAAAAATCCAGTACCTCAGCAATATCTTTTAAATCTTGATTTGCCTCTTCTTCATCCGATTGAGTCTCCAAACCAAGAACAATCCCTTGAATCAGGCGATTCCCCTTACCGAAGGGCACATGGACCCGCATCCCAACTTCCAACATTCCCATAAATTCCTCCGGAATCCTGTAACTATAGGGCTGGTCCGTCTGCATCAAGGGCACATCTACGATTATCTTGGCTATAGCCATCTTCTCACCTCCTCCTTGTCAGTACATTCTTGCAATAGAAAAAATAAGATTGAGTCCCCCCAACCTTAAATTTTTTCACCATCTTCTTTTTCTTTAGCGATTTGCTCTTTGATTTTCTTTTCTTCTTCTTCTTTGCGGCGTTTTTCTTCTTCGATACGGCGACGCACTGCTTCACGTTTTCCTTCTGGATCTGGGTGAATTGTAACGTTTCCTGATTCGATTTCTTCTAAAGCGCGAAGAGTTGATTTTTCAGACTTGAAACCTTGAGTTGCTGGTGCACCTGCTTCTAATTCGTGGGCACGTTTTGCTTCCAAGATTACGAGTGAATATTTTGAAGGAACCTTGTCGAGCAAGGTATCAATAGAGGGTTTTAACATCATTTGCTTGTACCTATTTTCTAAATTTTATCGGCTAGTTGGAGACTTTGGTAACATCTCCTGATAGTGACCAATGACACGATCCACACGAAAGTGCTCTGCTTCGATCACACGTTTGACACACTCAGCAGCTAGGGGCACCTGATCGTTGACAATCGCATAATCATACTCACGCATGAGGGCAATTTCTTCCTTGGCTTTTTCAATTCGTTGGGCAATCACTTCTGCGCTATCTGTTCCACGTCCTACCAAGCGATCTTGCAATTCATCCAAATCTGGTGGTGTCAGGAAGATAAAGACAGCATCTGGAACCTTTTTCTTGACCTGAAGAGCTCCTTGAACCTCAATTTCAAGGAAGACATCGATTCCCTTATCCAAGGTTTCATTTACGTAGGTCAGAGGAGTTCCATAGTAGTTGCCGACATATTCTGCATATTCCAACATCTGTCCTTGACGAATCAGCTCTTCAAACTCTTCGCGAGTACGGAAGAAATAGTCCACTCCGTCCACCTCTCCAGGACGTTGTGCGCGTGTCGTCATCGATACAGAGTATTGAAATTGGTTTTCAGAACTCTCAAAAATCTCTCTTCTAACCGTTCCTTTTCCAACCCCTGAAGGACCAGAAAAAACGATTAGTAAGCCTCGGTCTGCCATTGTGTCTCCTTTTAGTCAGTCTGTGAAATAACATTTCTCTAGAATAATGGCAAAAAGCCAGATTATCCTTTACAGTCTTTCTATCTAGTGTAACAAAAAAGCAGTAATTTTTCAACTGCTCTTTCTTATTTATTTGGCATAGTCTATGATTTATACAAGGTGACCCCCTTAAAAAAGACTTGCCTTTTTATTCTATTTAAGAGATAATAAAACTACTAATATAAAAAGGAGAAGTTTATGGGAAATTATAAAGGAAAAAATGTTGATGAAGCAATTGCAAATGGCTTATCTGAACTCAATCTCAAAAAAAGTGAAGTCAAAATCAATATCATTGATCATGGAAATGCCGGAGTATTTGGTTTTTTTGAAAAAGAAGCTGAGGTTGAAATAACACCATTGAGCCCAATGGAACTGAAAATAAAAAGATTGATTCCATATTTAATTGGTGCAGGTGTAATATTTATAATTCTTCTGTTAGTTCTAATTGTAGTAATCTCAGATAAATCAACTACTGTTTCTACACCTTCATCTACAGAAACTAGTAGCGTTATTGAAAAATCTGTCGAGAAAACCAGTGAATCATCCTCTACATCATCAAGTTCGACGCCTGCTTCCTCTAGTTCAACTAGCACCTCATCAAGCTCTACCGAATCCTCGTCAACAAGTCCAGCCCAATCAGCTGTCATCACGACTGAAAACAATGAGGAATTTAAAGCGCTATTACAGACTGAAGATTCAAACACAATAACAGATTTTGTTCAAAAACATAAAAATCAAACTATTGAATTCGATGGAAATATTGCCTATCTATCCAAATTAAAATCAAAGTATGATGTTCTCATACATTCTGGAGATTATCATCCCGATGAAGCTTCAGGTCCTAATTTCAAAATTCCTCAAATTACTATAATATCAAACCCTATATTTAATTCATTTAATGGTGACGATATTAAGATAGGACAGAATATACATATAAAAGCAAAAATCGGAAATTATAACACTACTCAAGATTTAATCTATATATCCCCAATTGAGATTTCACCTCGATAATATAACGAATTATTTTCAAATAATTTATTCAAAAAAACTGAAGTCAGATTGCACTGACCTCAGTTTTTTATTATTTAGCATAATCTACTGCACGAAGCTCGCGGATAACCGTTACCTTGATATTTCCTGGATAATCGAGATTGTTTTCAATTTTCTCACGAACTTTGTGAGCCAAGATTGTAACTTTGTCGTCCTTGATTTTTCCTGGATTGACCATGATGCGGATTTCACGTCCTGCTTGAAGGGCAAAGCTAGTTTGTACTCCTTCAAAGCCGTTAGCAATTTCTTCCAAATCGTGGAGACGCTTGATGTAGCTTTCAAGAGACTCACTACGAGCACCTGGACGAGCCGCACTCAAGGCATCTGCTGCAGCAACAATCACTGCAATCACGCTTTCTGCTTCGACATCTCCGTGGTGACTAGCAATCGTATTGATCACAACTGGGTGTTCCTTGTACTTACGAGCTAATTCCATACCGATTTCAACGTGGCTACCTTCAACCTCACGGTCAATGGCTTTCCCGATATCGTGAAGGAATCCAGCACGACGGGCAAGAGCCGCATTCTCACCAAGCTCACTAGCCATAATACCAGCCAACTTAGCAACTTCAATCGAATGACGCAAGACATTTTGTCCATATGAAGTACGGAACTGCAAACGTCCCATAATCTTCATCAAATCTGGATGAAGGTTCGGCGCACCGATCTCATAGGCAGCAGCCTCACCGTATTCACGGATCTTATTGTCAATCTCTTGACGGTTTTTCTCAACCAACTCTTCGATACGAGCCGGATGAATACGACCATCCTTGAGCAACATTTCCATAGTCATACGGGCAATCTCACGACGAATAGGATCAAAACCTGACAAGGTCACCACTTCTGGCGTATCGTCGATAATCACATCAACCCCTGTCAAACTTTCGAAAGTACGAATGTTACGACCTTCACGACCAATAATGCGTCCCTTCATAGTATCATCTGGCAGATGAACTGTTGAGTTTGTTGACTCCGCTACATATTCACCAGCAATACGTTGCATAGCTTGAACCAGGATGTCCTTGGCCATTTTATCAGAACGTTCCTTGACCTCTTGCTCAGCCTCACGAATACGACTAGCAATCTCCTTGGTCAAGTTTTCCTCTGTCTGTGCCAAGATAATATCTCGTGCTTCTGCCTGAGACAGGGCACCAATACGCTCTAGTTCTGCTTCTTTTTGTCTTTCGACTTCCTCTAATTGCTCTTCACGCGCATCAAGGTTTTTCGCTCTATCAGAAATACTTTGTTCTTTTTGTTCAAGTGTTTGTTCTTTACTCGTCAAATTGTCGTCCTTACGATCAAGGCTAGCAGCTCTCTCTGTCAAACGACTTTCGATTTGTTTGAGTTCTTGACGTTCTGATTTAAATTCAGCGTCCACTTCTTCACGGTATTTTCTGGCTTCTTCTTTGGCCTCCAATAGTGCTTCTTTTTTAAGAGACTTACTTTCACGTTTAGCTTCATTAACAAGTAAATCCGCTTCACGCTCAGCTTGTCCACGTAAATTAGTTGCTTCTTGTTCAGCATTTAAAAGCATCAACTCTGCAGCTTCCTGAGATGATTTCATCTTAGCTGAGATGCTGACATATCCAATGACTAAACCAATGATGACGGCAAAAACAGCAATCGCAAGTGACATGATTTCCATGTTTTTACCTCATTTTATTATTATTCCGAATGACATACATTCTTTTACATTCTACCATAAAAAAGTGATTTTCACAAACCTAAAATAGAATATGTTTTGAGGAATTTAGGGCACAATCACTAAAATAAAATTATTATTTAAAAAGCCCACCTTTCGGTAGACTTAGTAATGATCTTTAAAGGACAAGAAAGCCACGCTAGCTCCATCCATCATATAAATCAAGCGATTTTCTGCGTCGATACGACGTGACCAGGCTCCTTGGTAGTCATACTTGAGTGGTTCTGGCTTACCTATTCCTGTAAAGGGATCACGTTGAATATCCTTGATTAGTTTATTGATTCTTTTTAACGTTTTCTTGTCCTGAGTTTGCCAGTAGCAATAATCTGTCCACGCATCTTCTGTAAACTTGAGTAGCATTCATCACTCCTCAATAACATGGACTTGAGTGCTTCCAGCACGAACTTGAGCCATTCCTCGCAAAACCTTGTCTGATAACTCCTTATTTTGAGCGATTCTCAGTGTTTCCTGAATACTGTCCCATTCGCTCTTTGAAAGAACTACAATGTCCTCATCTGGATTTTTATTAACCACCGTTAAAGGCTCAAATTCATCATTGACCTTCTTCATGTAGTCTTTTAAATGATTTCGGAATGTTGAGTAAAGAACTGCTTCCATAACCATACCTCGTTTTACCTCTTTTCCACTATTATACACGAAAAGAAAGAAATTATCAGAAACTTGTACAAGATTTTCTTTTCTATCTATTTATACTCAATGAAAATCAAAGAGCAAACTAGGAAACTAGTCGCAGGCTGTACTTGAGTACGGCAAGGCGACGTTGACGTGGTTTGAATTTGATTTTCGAAGAGTATTATTCGTAAAAAATCTCAAAAAGCCCACCTTTCAGTAGACTTAGTTTCTTTCTATTCTTATCGGCACCTTACCAAAATTCTGCTCTGCTATACTTGGTTTTCCCAGTTGATAAATCTGGTCTGCCTTTTGAGTCATAGCATCCCAAGGTTCTTTGCCAATTCTACTGACTAGATTGACCTGTCCTTTCAGAGATTTAAGATGTTGTCTGCCTTTTTCGGTAAATCCAAGAACATGAATGGCTTCTGGCAAGTCACTTTCTCTAGCCTGCACCAAGATATAGGTCAAGAGGCGTCTAACACGCGCCTTAGTATACCGCTTGGTCGCAACAGCCTCGGCCAATTCTTCTACAGACTGAACTGTCTTGATAGCATCCTTGATGCGCACAGCCATTTCTTGATTAACCTGATAGATGGTAGTTAGGTCTGGATTGGACAAGATTTGATAGCGCAGCAAGGGAAAATAATCTTCCCAGCTCACCTTACTAGCCTGCTCAAAGAGGGCAACAGAAGGCATAAAGCGTTTTAAAAAATCTTGGTCTAACTGATGCTGACGGAGGGCTGTCGCCGAAGCAAAGGCCACATTCTTGTCCACAGAATGATAACCTGCCCCCTGACGCTGAATCGGATAGAGTTTGATGTTGCGTCCCGCTACTGCCTTAGCATAAGCAAGCGCAAGAACATGATTGGGCGTATTGCCAGAAAAATCAAGACCTGCAAACTCCTTCCACATGGCTTGGGTTTTCTGTGGATAAGAGAGAGAATCTGGCAGATTTTCCACAAATTTCTCCATCTCAGCACCTTTCTCTGTGTATAAGTCAGCAATTTTCTGGTAGTCCAGAACTTCCTCTGTTCCAAAAGCTAGAGTATCAATCCCCAAACGCGCCAAGATATCCACAGCTCCTTGGCCAAAGAAATCTGCTGCCTGAACACTAACTAAAAAAGGCAATTCTACTGCCAAATCTGCTCCATTTTCCAGTGCCATCTGGGCCCGAGTCCACTTATCTACAATGGCTGGTTCTCCACGTTGCATGAAATTCCCAGACATAGCCACGATTTTCAGCCCCTCAACCTGTTCCAGCAGGTATTTATGCCCATTATGAAAAGGATTAAACTCCACGATAATACCTGTGATGGTCATAGACTTCTCCTACTTCTGCGCCACAAAAAACCAACGGGTGCTGGTTTCTGTTGGCTCCTTGTCCTCAAAGTCCGCATAAAGTTTGAATGACTTGAATCCAGCCTGTTCCAGCAAAATATCATAAGTCAGAACCTCATAAGTCCGCTCCTCATGCACTTCATCGTGGCGACTAAAGGAACCGTCCGCTTCCTTGATAAAGAAAGTCAACTCATGCACGATGGAGTGAGGCGCCGCATCCTCATAGGTATCCCAAAGCATGGCGAAATCTTCCGCATTTTCATGATAGGAATAGCCTGGGAATACTTCATCTGTCTGATAGGTCGAATGCACATCAAAGATGAAAACTCCGTCTTCATTAAGAGCATTGTACACTTCCTTAAAGACGTCCCCTACTTCCACCTCATCCTGCATGTAGCAGATTGAGTCCGAATAACACGTAACAAAATCATATTGACCTGCCTTGGACAAATCCAGCATATTGCCTTCAATAAAATCAATCTTTTGCTTGGCTGAAGTCGCTCTCTTCTCAGCAATCTTCAACATATCCGCGCTCAAGTCAAGTCCAGTCACATCAAAACCTGCCTGAGAAAAGCGAACAGACTGGATGCCTGTCCCACAAGCCAATTCCAAGAGTTTCTTTCTCTCCTTTGTCTTGGGCAAATGACGCAGAGAAAAATCCGTCCATTTATCATATAAACTATCGTCCATTACAGCATCGTAAACAGCCGCAAAGGTCTCATAAGTTGCCATAATCATGATACCAAGAGCCTCCATGGCAAACACCACTCGCTCTTTACCTTTCTATCAAATTTTCTAAAATAAGCAAATAAAACCCAGTTGGCTACAACTGAGTTCGTCTTCTAAGCAAGAGCTTCTGAAATATCTACTGACTCTGCCTCATGCCATAGTTTTTCTAGGTTATAGTGGGCACGCATTTCTTCTGAGAAGATATGCACTACGACTCCACCGAGGTCTAGCAAGACCCAACCTCCAGCTGCATCGCCTTCGATATGGCTGCCTTTAAAACCAGCTTCCGCTACTTTTTCACGGATATTATCAGCGATAGCGTCCAACTGACGGCTATTCATAGAGCTAGTGATAACAAAATAGTCTGTCACACTGGTCAAATCTTGCACATCAAGTGCGAGGATATCCTCGGCACGTTTCTCATCAGTCGCTTTCACGACTAGTTCTAGTAATTCTTTTTCGTTCATTTAGTCCTCTTTCTAGAAAATATGTTTGTAATCTAGGACATCTGCAAAGCGCCTCTCCCAAATGCCCTCATAAAATTCATTTATCGTTTCTGCTGGAATGTCTTTCCCATCAAACGTTGTGCAAGTTCCTTCTGGAATAATAAGCTGATAGCCATATTCAAAAGCAACCTTGACAGAGGTATCCACACAATATTCTGTCTGCATACCACATAAAACTAATTTGTCAATCCCCTGTTTATCCAAGTATTCTTTTAAACCAGTTTCTTTGAAAATACTGTTATACTTCTTCTGAAAGACCTTTTCATTAGGTTTTCGACTTAAAAGCTCAGATAACTGCCAATCTTCTGATGTTTGAGCTTCAGCGTTCTCAATATGTTGAACATAAATAATTTCGATATTCTTGCCTCTAGCCTGGTTTTGTAAATAAGAAATTTTGTCCAATAGACTATTTGTCTGAAAACCGGTTTCCACTAAAATATTCTGAACATCAATGATTATAAAAGCCGTTTTCATTTAGTCCTCTTTCAAATAGTGCACAAAGGCGTTATAAGTTTCAAGGGTTTGGGGATAGATGGGGAATCCCTGATGAGCCAGATGCTCCACGGTACGAGCTGTTTCGTAGGCCACTGCCTTATCAAGCGATAGCTCAGCAATTTCACGCGCCACATCCACTCCTGGAAAGGCACGGTTATGCTCGATATAGTCTGCAACGTAGATGACTTTGTCTAGATCTGTCATCTGACCAGCACCGACTGTATGAATTTCAATAGCTCGTAAGATTTCTAGATCATGCAAATCCAAATCTTCTTGAATCTTGTAGATACCAACCATGCCATGCCAGACATTATTGCCCCAGTTTTTGAGGTCAGGGTCTAGCTGATAACGGTCAATCAAGTCCAAAAATTCCTGATCTGACAGCTTCTTAGCGTAATCATGAAGAAGGCCTGCTAGTCCTGCTTTCTCAGTATCGACTCCAAATCGCTGAGCCAGTTCTATGGCTGCACGCTCCACACCCAAGCAATGGGTTAACCGTTTCTCGGGTAGAAGCTCTGCCATTTTTTCCAACAAAGCCTCACGGGAACAGTTAATATAGTCTTGATAGGCCATCAGTAAAGCCCCTCTTTCTCGATGTAGTCTAGCACAGGCTGAGGCAGGAGAAAGTTAGGTTTCCGACCTTGGGCAAGGAAGTCACGCACCATGCTAGACGAGATATCCATGAGAGGCACATCCACCCAGATAACTGGGTAAGAAGTCCCTGCCTTGTAGCGTGGGCGCTGAACCCCTACAAACTGAACCATGTCTACCAGCTCATCAATTCGGTACCATTTAGGCAGATAGTCCACCATGTCGGCACCGATGATAAAGTAATAATCCGTATCTGGATGTTGCTCTGTCAAAATCTTCATGGTGTCATAGGTGTAAGAAATACCCTTGCGCTCCAACTCAATGGTTTCAATGGCTAGTCCTTCAATCCCCTCAATAGCCAACTCAAGCATCTTGAGACGATGGTATTCAGGGATTGTTTCCTTTTTATCTACATGAGGAGGTTGGTATTCAGGCATGAGCAGAACCTGATCTAGTCCCAACTGTTGCCGTACTTGGTCCGCAACGATCAGATGGGCATTGTGAACAGGGTTAAAATTTCCCCCTAAAATCCCAACTTGTTTGCGTTTTTTCTCCTTGATTTCTGGCTCCAACTCTACCTTAGTAAAGGGGGTCAATAATTCGATTGCCATAGGCTAGTCTCCTTTATTTCTCTGTAAAAACAGTTATTTGGAGTATAGTTTTTAGATTTCTTTGACTTTCTTAGAAATCTTGCGATTTTCTTTCTTGCTAGATTGTTTAAACAAAATCAAGATGCGTCCGATTTTTTGGACTGTATCCACACCGATTTCTTCTTCCAAGATTTCAGCTACTTCATGGATGTTTTCATCTGTGTTTTGCAAGAGAGTGACTTTAATCAATTCGCGGGCATCAAGAGCCTGACGGACGCTGGTTTTGATTTGGTCGTTGAGACCATTTTTCCCGATTTGGATGATGGGTTTGAGGGTGTGTGCCTGACTGTTGAGAAAGGCACGTTGTTTTGATGTTAATGACATAATTTCTTTAAAAGAGTTTCTTTTTATACTTTTCTGAAGTGGTGACGGACGTCAGCAAAGTCCTTCGGACTTTCATGACTAAAATTTGAGCCTAAGGTCTCAAATTTTCCGCAGTTGGTACAATCACTTGTACCAACTGACACCACAGTGAAAAGTATTCGCTGTGAGCTCGCAGGGCTCGCACGAATTTAGACAACCCTTTCCTTTCTGTGTTTAAATAATGGCTTTTCGTGTGACGACTGCGACGCCTTCTGGTGCCCAGACGGCGACTTTTGCGGTGCCTGTTACGCGGATCCAGCCTAGTCCTGAGATGACTAGGTCTGTCTTATCCTTGATGTTAAATACATGTTGGACTAGTTTTGGAAAATCTTCCTTTTCCTTGCTATTTGGTGGTGTCAGGAGGGTTCCTAGGTGCTTGTCATAGAAAGCACTAGCGCCTTCAAGCTTGGTTCGGTGGAGTTTGAGTTCATTGTCAAAGAAAGCTGTGAAACCTTGCTTTTCACCTGTAATAAAGTCAAATCGTCCGAGACCGCCTAGAAACAGGGTTTGTTCAGGATTGAGCTGATAGGTTTTGGGCTTGATTTCCTTTTTAGGGCTGACATACTTGAGATTTTTAGCCGTCAAGTAATGGGCCATTTGGTGACGATGGATGATTCCCGGCGTATCGTAAATATAAGATCCGTCGTCAAGCGGAATCTCAATCTTGTCCAAGGTTGTCCCTGGGAAGCGCGAAGTAGTAATGACATTTTGGTCACCCGTTATTTCTTGGATAATGGCATTGATTAGAGTTGATTTTCCAACGTTGGTTACACCAACGACATATACATCGCGTCCCTTACGGTAATGCTCGATTTTGTCAATAACTTCCTTAATGGCATGCTTGTTTTGGGCTGAAGTTAGGACGACATCAACTGGACGAAGACCTTCTTCGTGGGCACGCTCCATGAGCCACTGACTAATCTTGCCTGGTTTAACAGACTTGGGCAAGATATCTTTTTTATTTCCCACCAAGAGGACATCATTACCCGATACAAAACGTGGCAAGCCTGGGATAACAGAGCCATTAAAATCAAAGATATCAATGACATTGACCACTAAGGCATCACTGTCTCCCACCTCGTGCAAGAGCTTGAGGAAATCATCGTCCGTCAACTGGACATCCGTGATCTCATTATAGTGGCGGAGACGGAAACAGCGTTGGCAATAGACTTCGCCAGTCTCCAAACCTTTTTCAAGTGCCGACTGGGGAGTAAAACCAAGACCAGACTTGTCTGTCGTCTGAATGGTTGCTCCACAACCAATACAGAGAATTTCTTCCATAGTTAAATTCCTTTTTTATATGTAATCGGTCCGTACTTTTCAGTGATTTTTCGCATGACACGACGCTCACGAGCTCGGTTAATCTGCGTTTTGATCGAGTCGTGTTGGACCAAGGGTTTGACTAAAATCGAGCGAATGCCAGCACGGTGGGCTGCTCGTATATCTGTCATGAGCTGGTCGCCAACCATGACCACTTCACTTTTCTCATAGTGAAATTCCTTCATGGCACGGTCAATCCCAAATGTGAAGGGCTTCAAGGCCCAATAAACGTAGTCAATCCCAAATTTCTCAACTGCGCGTTGGACGCGTTTTTTAGTGTTATTTGAGACTACGATAATGCGAATACCCGCGTCCCGAAGGTCATGTAGCCATTGCTTCATCTCTGGCGTCCCGTCAGGGTTGTTCCAAGCAATGAGGGTATTGTCCAAATCGACCAAAACAGCCTTGATTCCATTCGCCTGCAGGCTTGGGACTGTCAGATCATAGACTGCTTCCACAGCAAAGTCTGGCATGTAGTTTTCAATCACCATTTTGGCTCCTTTTCTTTTATTTTCTAGTAATTTTCTTCAGCCATTGAGATAAGGCCACCCATAAAATCAAGCTAGTCATTAAGATATAAATCCAAGCATTTGGCTCTTCTGTAAATGGTAGAGGAACATTCATTCCGAAGAAACCTGTAATAACCGCAAGTACTGCTAGTAAGACGGAGATAATAGTCAAAATTGACAAACTATCATTCAAGTTATTGTTTAGGATGTTGTTGTAAGAAGCTGAGAGTTGTTGCAAGACTTGAGAAATCAAGTCTGTCATAGACACCAACTGATGGGCTTCAATCATGGCATCATCAAACTGCTCTCGTTCGACATCATTAAATCTCCGATAAAGAGCATGGCCCTGGATATGTTCCAAGAGGAGTCGATTTTGTTTTGCTGCTGCTGTCAAGTAAACCATACCAGTCTCCAAGTCAGAGAGGGCGAAGAGATTTTTCTTTGTTGTAGTTTGACGTAGCAAGGAACTAATTTCGTCCTTACTTTTATCCATCTCTTCAATGACAGGATAATAAGCGTTACTGATAATCTCTAAACCAGCAAAGAGAAACTTGTAAATAGAAAGCGACTCATGGCTATCCAGATAAGCTGACATCTGATCAATGACATAAGCATTCTTATGGTTGCTGATGGTAATCATTCGTTGTCTTTCGACGATAAAGGTCATGGGAATCGCTTCATAATATTCTTTGTCTTTTTCTAAATCAAGAACATTATAAATAAAGGTTACCGTCTCCGTTTCACGGTTATAATCCATATGAGCTCGTTCATTTCTATCCAGAGCATACTCAATGGTTTCCTTGTCCAATCCATAGATGTCAGAAAGATCTTCCATATTTTTAATCTTATCCACATCAAGGTCTATCCAGGTACAACCATTGCCCAACTGCTTTTCTAAAACCATCTTTTCTCCTTTATTAAACTCTTTCTATTGTACCACAAATTACTTAAAATAACAGGTCTAGTCTGTGCGTGAGAAATTGCTGACGACGGTGATATTCCGATTGGGAACGAAGTGCAGAACCTGATCTTCTCCTCTGAGTTGCGTTGTTCGAATACCAACGCTGACAACCTTGCCCGATACAGTAATAGGACCATTTGTCAGAACGACCTCATCTCCCACATCCAGTTGACGTTCAAAGAGGATGAAAAAGCCATTGATAACATCAGACAGAAAACCTTGGGCTCCCATACCAATAGCCACCCCAGCAATCCCAGCACCTGCCAGCAAACTAGAAACTGGCAAACCTAAAATCGACAAAATGCAGTAAAGTAAAAAGAAATATAGGGTATAATTAAACACATTTTCTAATAAACGTGAAATGGTTTTCTGACGCCCGACATCATGGTGAGACATTTTTAGAGAAGGTTTAACAATTTTCTGCACCATGGTATGAAGCAGTTTTTTAGCTATATAAAAGATCAAAAATAAGAATAAAAGAGAAAGTACCTTGGTCAAGATATTCTCGATAATCGCTGTAATATCAAGCTTATTGAGATAGGTTTGAATAAATTCTTGCATAGAAAACTCCTTTCATTTATTATACCATACTTTCATAAAGTGTCAGTCTCCATAAATTTTCAAAAATAATAACAAAAATAGACAGAAAATTCTTGATTTTACCTAATATTTATACTATAATCATAAACATTACACAACAAAGGAGATTGTTATGAAAAAATTCATTCATGCTTGGAATAAGGAAAGCCTGATCAAACGTATTTTGATTGGCATGCTTGTCGGAGGAATCCTTGGACTGACATTTCCTACTGTTTCAGGAATTGGTCTACTCGGAGATCTCTTTGTTGGTGGTCTCAAAGCCATCGCACCTATTCTAGTCTTTGCCCTCGTTGCCAATGCCCTTTCCCAACATCACAAGGGACAAGATAGCAATATGAAAACTGTTATCTTCCTTTATTTAGTGGGAACCTTTGCAGCGGCGCTTGTTGCTGTCCTAGCAAGTTTCATCGTTCCAGTTGAAATTACCTTGAATAGTGCCAATACAGAAATTGCACCACCAGACGGAATTGGCCAAGTCCTCAGCAACCTCTTGCTCAAACTAGTTGACAATCCAATCAATGCCCTTGTCACAGCCAACTACATCGGTATCCTCTCATGGGCAGTTGTTTTCGGGATTGCTATGAGAGAGGCAAGTAAAAACAGTAAAGAATTACTGAAAACTATGGCTGATGTGACTTCTAAAATTGTCGAATGGATCATCAACCTAGCTCCATTTGGAATCCTTGGCCTTGTCTTTAAAACCATCTCTGATAAGGGAATCGGAAGCCTAGCCAACTATGGAATCTTGCTTGCCCTCTTGGTGACAACCATGTTCTTTGTGGCCCTAGTAGTCAATCCATTGATTGCCTTTCTCTTTATGAAGAGAAATCCTTATCCCCTCGTTTGGAAATGTTTGCGTGTCAGCGGTGTAACAGCCTTCTTCACTCGTAGTTCTGCGGCTAACATCCCTGTAAACATGAAACTCTGTCATGACCTTGGACTCAACCCAGATACCTATTCTGTTTCTATCCCACTTGGTTCTACTATCAACATGGCCGGAGCAGCCATTACTATTAACGTTTTGACCCTTGCTGCTGTTAACACTCTTGGAATCCCTGTTGACTTTGCTACAGCCTTTGTCCTCAGTGTGGTAGCAGCTATCTCAGCCTGTGGTGCTTCTGGTATTGCCGGTGGTTCCCTCCTTCTTATCCCAGTTGCTTGTAGCCTTTTCGGTATTTCTAATGATATTGCTATGCAAGTTGTTGGGGTTGGCTTTGTGATTGGTGTCATCCAAGACTCATGTGAAACAGCCCTTAACTCTTCTACAGATGTCCTCTTTACCGCCGTTGCCGAATACGCAGTAGCCCTTAAAAAATAAGGCATAAAGGCAAGCCTGCTCAGGTCTTGTCTTTTCCGCATTTATTCTAACTTACTAGGAAATCCATATGTCTATTAGCCAACGTACGACCAAGCTCATCTTAGCTACCTGTCTTGCCTGCCTTCTTGCTTATTTTCTCAATCTTTCTTCAGCAGTTTCAGCTGGAATTATCGCTCTATTGAGCCTATCTGATACGCGTAGAAGTACTTTAAAACTGGCTCGCAATCGACTTTTTTCTATGCTTCTAGCTCTGTCTATTGGGGTTTTGGCCTTTCACCTGAGCGGATTTCATATCTGGAGCCTTGGCCTCTATCTTGCTCTATACGTTCCTCTAGCCTACAAGATGGGCTGGGAAATTGGTATCACACCAAGCACTGTTTTGGTGAGCCATCTCTTGGTACAAGAGTCAACCTCTCCAGATCTTCTAGTCAATGAATTTCTTCTCTTTGCTATCGGTACAGGATTTGCCCTACTGGTCAATCTCTACATGCCTTCACGAGAAGAGGAAATCCAGCACTACCACACATTGGTAGAAGAAAAGTTAAAAGATATCCTCCAACGCTTCAAATATTATTTATCCAGAGGGGATGGACGCAATCGAGCACAGCTGGTAGAAGAATTAGACACCCTTTTGGAAGAAGCCCTCAGACTGGTCTACTTAGATCACTCTGACCACCTCTTTCACCAGACAGACTACCATATCCACTATTTTGAGATGAGACAGCGACAAAGTCGTATCCTGAGAAATATGGCCCAACAAATCAACACCTGTCACCTAGCTGCCAGTGAAAGCCTGATTTTGGCACAACTCTTTTCAAAAATTGCAGGCCAACTGAGCCAGACCAATCCTGCTTCTGATTTACTAGATGAAATTGAACGCTATCTGGAAGTCTTCCGTAATCGCAGTCTGCCCAAGACTAGAGAAGAATTTGAAACCCGTGCCACACTCCTCCAACTCCTACGTGAAGCCAAAACCTTCATCCAAGTAAAAGTTGATTTTTACCAAAAATATAAACAGTAAAAAAGAAAACTTCAGACCAATCACAAAAGGTGAATATCTGAAGTTTTCTTTTATTTATAAGTTATCACCATAAAGGTTAATAGTAAAACGAATAAGGCCAAACTCACTAATAAGGTGAGCACCTTTACCAAGGTGTTGCTCTGCCAGTAGCTTGGTTTACCAATATTACTAGTCGCATCCATGGAAAAGAGTTGATTTTGACGGGGTTGTATAGTTACCAATACAATCAAAGCAAGAGAGAGGACAATAGCTAAAACAATCAGTATGTCAATCATAGGCCTACCTCAAAATTCCTAGCAAAGTAAATAGTAAACCAATCAGAATCATTAAACCCAAGATGAGTGAAAAAGTTTTACTAATCTTTTCCCCTCGGGTTTCTTTTTCTTTCTTGATCGGTTTTTGTTTCAACTCTTCCATGCGACCTTCAACGTCTTTGTAAAATAAATCTTCGTCTGACATATTAGCCTCCTAAAACAGTTTGCATGGTTTCCTGATATCGCACCAAGTCAACATAGTTTGCATGTTGACCTTGTTTGCCAAGTGCCTGACGCATTTGATCAACATCTGAAAGAGCCAGTTTAATGGTCTCAACCAAAGCAGAAACTTCACTACTTTCAAATAGATAATCTGGAGCGATATAAAGTCTATTATGCACTGTCTGATTAAATCCAAGGATCAAGAGATTGTGCTCAAAGGCCTGACGTACTGCCTGCAATAACTCATTGCTATGGTTTATATCCAAATAAATATCCGACAATTGATAGAGCTCCTGAATCTTCTGTGGACTAGCGTTCTGGTAAAGGACCACATTAGGATAACGAAGCATATCTAAAAGCTTAGAAGACATCTCTGTCACCGCTGCGATACGGAAAGTAACATCAGGCAAGGCTTCTACGATTGCTTCCACTTGCTCAATCTGATCTGAATTAGTCAAGATTAAGGCATCTCGTCTTAGGAAATTATCACGTTTGAACTGGTAATGATAACCCAAATGCACAAACTGAGCATGATATTTCTCGTCAGTTAACTCTAAAGCACGTTCATAAGTCGCCTTGTTTGGAATGATGATTTTCTTAGTACGCACATCATCGCTTTCCAAAATCAACTGCATATTGCCTGGAATAGCATCATAGAGAGGTTCCTGCCAAACCAAAACATCTGAGCCAGACTTATCTGGATGATGGAAGGAAACCAAGAAAGGAGTCGCTAGAGTATTAAAGATAAGCTGACTGGTATCTATTTCCAAATCTTGCAAAAAGAAGGTGATAAATTCAACCTTATTTGCAAAGTAACGCATGGACTGACCAGGTAAGGTTAATAAGATATCACCCGTCACATGGTTTTCAAGTAAAACTTCCTGACCATTGACATCTTGGTAAACTGTCATAATCGGCTCACTATCTGCGCTATAAGTCGTTGTAGCAAAACAAGCTCCGAAGCGATTATAGTGATCAACCTGGCGTACTCTTCCTTCCAAGTCTTTCCAATCTACCTGTTTAACCAAACGAGCCTGCATTCCATCAGCATAATGAATGACAGCTCTCTCCTGTGTCATATCTTCAATACAAGCAGACTGATTATTTCCTGAAATTTCCCAAAAAGCTGGAACAGGAACTTGGTTAAAATAAAGAGGTTTTCCCTTTTCATATCCTAGATAATAAGTAAAAGGAGATACCAGACCATCAGGCAGAAAACCATCTGCATCGATGACCACTCCAAGTTGAGAAAGACCAGTAGCTACTAGACTTTCATGTAAATCTCGACTTTCCTGACTATAACGATCATAAAGTTCAATCATGGAGCACCTCCTCTACTGTTTTCTTCCACTTTTCTAAAATTTCTTCGGTTAAGAAGCCTTCTGCAATTTGATAAGAATGGGCACGCATGTCTTCCAAACGATTTTCTTGATACAGTTGGCAAATCTTAGCTGCGTAAGCTTGCTTGATTTGGTCTTCTACATGGTCAGATGAACTTGGAATCAAATAACCATTTTGCCCATCTTCTATAAAAGTCTGATTACCATAAGGCACATCAAAACCGATTAGTGGTAGACCTGAACCAATAGCTTCCATCAAGGTCAAACCAAAGCCTTCGCTGGTTGAAGCAGTCAAGTAGACCTCATACTGGCTATAAATCTGCGAAAGTTCGGCATGTCCTTTGAGTTGGATATAGTCCTCTGTCTTATGACTAGTAATAATTTCTCTAAGCAGAGAATCTTCTCCCCCGCTACCATAAATATCAAAGGTCAATTCAGGGATTTCCTTACGCGCCTCAATGACCGCCTTGACCAACCAATCAATGTGTTTTTCTTTGGCAAGACGTGAAGCGGTAATCAATGAAAATGGCTTACGTCCTTGACTTGACTCGGTCAAGGAATCAATACTTCCTACAGGAATGGTAACAACCTTTGGTTGGTGCTGGGTGTATTTGGCAAATTGCTCTTGTAGAACTTCATTTTGTCTATCAGTTGATACGATAAAGAAGTCAACCTTATCTGCATTTGTAAACTGGTAGTCGTAATAGTTGTTCCAAAGGATATAGTCCTCGTTTGTAGCATTTTCACTATAATGCTCCGCATGAACAACTACCGCTAAATGCGCCACTTGCGCTTCCTCAAAAACAACCTGTCCAATGCCTGTCTCCCTATCAAGAATGACCAAATCAGACTTGTTCAAATTCAAGGATTTCATAAAGGCACGCATAAAAGCTTGCTTCCCATAGAAAATCTTATCCTTGAAACGATAAACTTCTTCCTTCCCTTGATTCATCAAGATATCATAGGCTGGAGTCCCGTCTTCATTATAGAAAGTTCTTTGGTATAGGACTGCAACATTGTCCTTGGGAGCAAAATACTCGCTACAATAACGCGTATAAGAAAAGTAATCCTTACGAATCAGTTTTCCTTTAAAGACATACTCTGCATGTTGAACAAAGTCCTTATTCTCATCCACCAAATAACAGGTAACAAACTTATCTTGGTCAGAAAAGAAGACACGTAAAATCTTACCATTCTTTTCTCTACGACTTTCAATGCCACCAAAGTAAGCCAAGACATCATCCACTGTCACGCTAGTCGGTGCAATCTTGATGTCTGTAAAATGATTATAAAGCCAAATCACTTGATCATCATCAAAACCAATATTGGCTGTTAAGTGCTGAATATTATCGGCTAAAATCATATCTGTAAAGATAAACTTAGAGGACAGATTTAATTTCCGAAAAACACCACCACGATAGGCTTGGGCATATTCAACACCGCTACTAGCCCATCCAAGTCCTAAATTTATATTGTAAATTGTCATATTTTCCTCTTCTTATGGGAAATGAGTCATAATCTCACCCTTAGGAGTAACTTCAACCAAGCCCATCAGGAGATTACGCACCATATCCGCACGGATTTGTTCTTTCATAGCTTCAAAGCCCGCGTAGGCTTCTTGATAATACTCTACGATTGGATTTTTCTGACTAGCAGACTGACCACCGATAGCCATAGATAACTGTTGGAGATAGTCTACCTGCTCTACCCAGTTGTCATCAATAGCCTTGAGCAAAGAAAGTCGTAAAAACTGTTCATACAGGCCATGTTGGTCAAGTAATACTTTCTTCTCAGAAAGTTCTTTATCAATCACCTGCTTCATAAAGCTACGAACTGTAGTCTTGTCAGTCATATCTATATAATCTGGAACTTCTTTAATGTGAAAACTAATATTGGTCACAATGAAGTGGAAGAGTAGCTCTCTGCTTTCATAGTCTGAAGAAGTCACTTGATCTATGTAACTAGCAATGATTTCCTCTACAACATTCTCTAAGTCACGAGAACCATCTATTAGACGATTACGCTCTTTATAGATCATATCACGTTGAATATTCATACTTTCAGCATATTCTAGAGTCTGACGACGTGCCGAACGTCCAGCACTATCACTAGCATGCTGAGCTCTTTCAACTAATTTCCGATATTTGCGTCCCTTAAGAACCTCTGGTTGTGTCATATCTTTGACTTGGTAATCTTTATACTTTTTATGCACCCAAGCTGGGCCAAATTTCTTGATAACATCGTCCTCTAAGGAGACAAAAAACTTACTCATCCCAGGATCTCCCTGACGACCAGAACGTCCACGAATTTGCAGGTCAATCCGTTGACTTTCCATCCGCTCAGTCCCAATAACAACCAACCCCCCAAGCTCTGCGACTCCTTTACCAAGCTTGATATCCGTCCCACGTCCTGCCATAGAGGTAGCCACTGTCACAGCCCCCATCTGACCTGACTCGGAGATAATCTGGGCCTCACGCGCCGCATTATTAGCGTTTAGAACATTATGGGCAATCCCTTCACGAAGCAAGAGTGACGAATAAAGCTGAGACATTTCAACTGAGCCTACAAAAACGAGTAAGGGATTCCCCTTAGCATGGTATTCCTTGATGTACTCCAAAGAAGCATACACTTTTTCAGGTAAAGTGACGTATAGATTATCTGGATAGTCAATCCGTTGTCTAGGACGATTGGTTGGAATGCACACTACAGACATATTGTAGGTTTCAATAAACTCTTTTTCTGCAACCTTACCTGTCCCTGTCATTCCAGATATCTTATTGAACATCTTAAAAAGACTCTGATAGGTGATAGAAGCCATAGCCCGCGTCTCTGGAGATAATTTGACATGCTCCTTTGCTTCAATAGCCTGATGAAGACCTCCTTGAAGTTTAGTTTGTTCCAACAAACGACCTGTTCCCTTATCTACCAGTACCATTTCATTACCACGAATGACATAGTCTTTATTTTTTGTAAAGAGTTTATGGGCTCGTATCGCATATACTAAATGACGAGCAAAGACCGCATGTTCTTCCTTATAAAAATGATCTATTCCTAAGAAACTTTCAGCAGCCTTAGCCCCCTTGGTAGTGAGCCAAATCTCATCCTTTTCCTCTTTAAAGATATAGTCCTCCCCTTCTACCAAAGTCGTTACCAGCGTATCAATAATACCGTAGTGATTAGACTGAACACGCGGGGCTCCGGCAATGATAAGAGGTGTCTGAGAGCTGTCCAATAGAATATCATCAATCTCGTCAATAATGACGTAATCAAATGGACGTAAAAATTTTCCTTCCTCATTTGAGGCTAGATTATCATTTAAATAATCAAAACCTAAATTACTATTAGTTGTATAGATGATGTCGGATGCATAAATTCTTTTTCTCTCTTCTGACGTCAGTTCCTCTTTAGGATCATCTGTAAAAGGTACCCCAATTGTCAATCCTAAGAAACGGTAAACTTGTCCCATCTCTTCAGCATCACGTTTGGCTAGATAATTATTGGTGGTAATTAACATGGTTCCTTTTCCTGTTAGGGCATTGAGATAAACAGGCATAGTAGCCGTCAAAGTTTTTCCCTCACCAGTATTCATCTCAGCAACATTTCCCTGATGGATAACAATTCCTCCCATAACTTGGACATCATAGGGAAACATTCCCAACACACGTTTATCCGCTTCACGAACAACTGCAAAAGCTTCTACTAGAAGATCATCTACCGTCTCTCCTTTAGCAAGGCGTTGGCGAAATTCCACTGTCTTTGCCGCTAATTCTTGGTCAGTTAAGGATTCCATCTTTCCTTTAAGAGCATTAATTTTTTTAAAATTCTCTTAACTTTCCGAAGTTGGATTTTTTGATAAAAACCTTTAAACACGATTTAACTCCTCAATAGAAAAAGAATAGAAATCTAAGGACTCAAAACCAGCACTTAGAAGGGAGACTTGATAGGTATAGGTATCATCAGGATAGGTAAAATCAAAGACTTTCATTTTTTCTAATTTTCTCTTCAAGCACATCTCCATATCTATCAAAAAAGACAACCTTTGTATAGACTCCATTAGTAGGATGACATTCATAATTCATACACAATTGATAATCTTGTTTTCTCTTCAGCAAAGGGAGACTGGGCTGAGTTCTGGAGGCTTGATAGTTTACACTAGAAAACCAAGTTTTTAAGGTTTCTCCTGATGTCACTAAGGGATTATATAGACTAATATGTTTGTCTTCATGATAGGTTACCTTACTACCATACATAAATGTCCCCCCTACTTCTCCCCACTTAATGTCTGTTCTCTGATTGATAATCATTTGTCCAACCTTCCAAAATCTGATTTCAAAATCATACGGTAAAAATGTAGAAACCAAGCAACATTGGTATCTGTATCATCATTATGTCGTCCGTCTGTACCTTTAGATAAAATTTTAGCTCCTGTATAACAAAGATGTTCTACTAACTGATCGTAAGCTTCACTATCCATATCTTCATCCTTCATATAGGAAAGACCAAAAGTTGTCTGGGTAAAATCAGCCTTTTTAAAATCATTCCAAAAACGTTGATCCAAATCTTCCATATGTTGGGAACTAACTCCACCCGTCTGATGTCTCAGAACATCAAATCCTGTATTAAATACTCCTGGCGCCTCTAATCGCCCACGTCTAGCTATAGTTCCAATATTGGCAAGAGGCTTACCTACAATGATAGCATGAGGTTCAAAGGAAGCTCCATAATAAAGGGATGGAAAAGTTCCCATAGAGATGCCTGATAAAATCAAATCTTTAGATGTTAAACCAAGATAATCCAAGTAGTACTGAATTGTTTGCTTCACCTTATTTTCTAATTCATCACTCCCTAAGTAAAAAGCGCCTCCTTGTAGACGGGGATCTGAAAACAAGAGAAAAGGACATCCTAAATTTTTCATCATCCCATATCCCTCGAATCCCTCGGCAGGACGAAAACCGGAAAAATAAACAGCTAGAGGTGGCTTAAAATCACCTGGATGGAAAAAGTAGTTAATTTCATCACGCTTACTATCATGTAGGATATTCCCACCTAAAACAAACTTTCCGAACTGTTTTCGGCTCCAACGCTGGTGAAGATTTCCTAATTGAAGTTTGCCTTCACCACGTCCTTCAATCGATATATATATCAAATAATTAGCCTCTTTACTATCCATAATTATAGCTTTTTCTAAATCAGCTTCTAAATAAACTTCCTCTTCAAAAAATTCATCCACTGAACCATCCCATATCTTGCGAACCACTAGCTGAAATTCACAATTTCCTTGTTTTTCGTACTCTAACCATAGTTCTCTGGGTAAGTTTTTATTAACCATAAAATTATAAGACCAGTATGCTAGTTGTTGAAAATCATCCCCAAAATTCCCTTCTAAGGTTACATGCTCAAATCCTTGATAGGAAATAGAACCTTCAAATGACGGATGAATTTGGATACTAGATGGAAATAATTTATCTCCATATCCTCCACCAAAGAGGGAAGTTGATAAATCATTGATTAATTGCTGGGGATCGGAGAAATCTACAGTCTGAGCACACCGCTTTTTTAAACAATCAAGAATAGCCAAATCTGTCGTTTTATAATCTTGACTATAAAGTAAAGTATAGGGTTCTATATGGTGAATAAATGGCAATAAATCCCTTAGATACTGACCATCCTCTATTAAGATAGCCTGAAAACTGGTTATCCCTTCCATTTCCATCATTTTACGAAGGGCTAACGGTGAATTGGGACAGAAATAATACCAATCCATATTTTCAGGAATTTCGTAATGGTGAGCCCAATTATCAATCCCTATCTGTAGGATTTTATAGTCCTTTGACATCTGTAACCTCCTCAATCCACTGATGTAATTTATCTAAGAAACGTTGACCAGTATGTTCCTTAATTTTATCAATAGAATAAACCAAGGCCTGATTCCATTCTTTTAGTCTGTCTGTATAGTAGCTTGCAGCCTTTGAAAACTCTGTCACATCTGAAATCAAATAACCATTTTTCAAATGTTCCACATAGACGGTTTCAACCAGATTAATTTGAGGAATTCCCGCACTGATACCTGCTATTTGAGTATAGAGGTGGGGTTGTTTATTGAGATCCACAATCAAACGAACAAACTCGAGTGTCTTAATCAAATCCAATTCATCATTCATATTGACAAATTGAAAACGCAGTTCTTGCTCCTGGTTTTCTTCTAAAGGATTTTCTGCCCCACCATAGTCTAGACCTTTTTCTAAACTATCAGTATGGATTTGTTCTTGAATGATTTCATTGACAAGTGATTCCACTTCTTCCATTTGGTTCTGACTAGCAGAAAAGGCCCCAAAAATGACTTCTGTATTTTTAGTTTCAGCAATAAATGATAAGACCTGAAATAAGGCTTGTCTATCAATTCCTTCTGAAAAATCTAATTGATAGTAAAGTATCGATTCTTTTCTAGTCTGACTTCTTCCTAGTCGTAAACGTGTATCAAAAGGAGAGAGATGATGAAATTTATCCGATAGGTTAGGATATAGTTCCTGCAAGAGTTGTAAACTATCTTCTCTATCTACTAAGACTAGATTCGCCTGTTCAAATGATGGAGCTAAATCTTTAAAACTAGCTTGAGCATTCCGATTAATGAAAAGACTCAAAATTTTAGCAGTATCACTTGGTAAACAACTGAAGAGAAATTGGTCATGATGAGGATGAGAAGGGATGATGAAAATATCCTGTTTTTTCTGTTGCTTTTGCAGATAGTTATCAAAATATTCTGCGATCAATTGACTTATATCCGCGTAGTGAAGCTGCTTAAAACGATAGCCAAATATTGGATTTACCTCTACTCGTCCTCCCTCATTTAAATGCTCTCTAAAGCGCCAGATGCCTTTTGGATCTAAATAGTCTTGATATGTAGGCTGTCCATTATCAAAATAAATGACACTGGATACAAACCCACGATCATCCATCATGTAGTGCTTACTTATCTGACCATTGTTATCAAAATATTGGATATCACTGATAAAGCCTTCTACGCCATGTTCTACCTTTGCATACTTTTTACCATTTTTTTGAACTACTATTGCAAATGGACTATACAGAAACTGGCAATCACTATCCCACTCTATATCTCTGAGATTAAGAACCTGGGTGTGTATATCATGCAAGTCTTGCATATCATCAAAGATAGAATAGACTTCTGTCTCTAAAACACCATGTCTATGTAAAAAATAACGTAAATGTGGCTGATAGGACAAGACTAATAAACGAGATTGTATCTCTTGCCTTTGAAAAAGCCTAATTTGATTGAAAGTATCATCAAATTCAAGTTTAAAGTGAGAATAATACCATGGAGTCATATCCGCGTGCCATTGACGGCCTGAACCATACCAAGCTGGAATAAAATAATACATAAAAGCCTCCTAAATCAAGGGTTTATAGGTTTCATTTAGTCTCAAAGCCTTCATTTCATCTTTAATTGTAAAAATCATACCACCAAACATCATAAATAAGCCTGGAATCATAGTAATCCTCAACAATTTTTCATCAGATAAAACAAATAACATTGGAGTACCCGCCATCAACACATTAAAAGTTCCCCCTATAATCGAAAAGCGCAACACCAATCGATTAATAAATCGACTTGTTTCCTCACCTGGATAAACTCCATATATATACTCTCCAGATTTCTTCATCTGATCGGATATCTGATCACCACTCAAATTGACAAAAGCAAAAGCAATACTAAATAAAAAAATCATAGCAATATATGAATAAATCCATAACGGTTTTCCAACTCCGTACTGAGCAGATATGTCAGAGAAGACGGAAGTCTGAGGAAAAAGGGTTTGTAATAGTAAAAAGATATAGGTAGGTAAACTTAAAAAACTCATAACATACATAAACGGCATACCACCAGCGGGATTTAACATTATTTCAAAATAGGAATAGCGCTTAAACCGACTACGTAAGCCAATCTTATGAACGGGTATACGATAACGCGCTCTATACATGAGCACCATCATATAAGTTAATACAATACTGCTCAATACAATAAGTAGCATTATTCCCGTAGAAATTCGAACAAGCTGAAATGTACTTAAAATATCTTGTGGAATATTTAAAACAATACTAGCTAATAAAATAACTATAGAACCACCTACTCCAAGTTGAGCATTTAAATCTGATAACCACACTAGAAAGAAAGCCCCTGCTATTAGTAGCACGGTATTCATTATAGTCACCAATATGGATGAATAGAGATGTTGTATCGGTAAATTCAATGAAAGCGCTAAAGATTGAATCAAGGCAATGACTAATGTTAAATACATCTTTCTTCTATCTTGAACTTCTACTGCCCCTGAAGAAATATTTAATTTCTTAGAAAAAGATAACAGCTGCCATAGAATCATTGATGACATCCATGGCGACAGTCCTATAGAGAACAGAGAGAGGCTTCTCAGATTCCCTCCTAGAAGTGCGGTTGAGAAAGCTAAATAGGCCGTTGAGCCACCTAAAAAATCTCTACTATTCAAGTCAACAAAAGGAAGAGTAATTCGGCTTCCTAATATATAGATAAACAACAGAAACAAAGTTGTTAGTCCTTTTTTTACTGCCATCGATGAGTAAATTTTTTTCACGAAATACTCCTTTATTAAATCTTAGTTTCAATCTTTCCACTTATATACATACACTTAATTGCTACTTGCTTTTATATTGTTATGATAAGGTCATCTTTTTAGTAATACAATCAGAACCATTCAAAACACTTTATTTCTTATTTGTTCAACAGATTCAAATATTCCGTATAACGTTTAAAAATATCTGTATCTTCCAAACCAGCCTCTTTTGCTTGCTGGTAGCGCATTTGAAGATTACTTAAAATATTTTTCTTTTCTTCTGTTACATTCCAATCCTTCATAGCATAAATTGCCATACGTTCTGTCAAACATTCAAATACATCTATCAATAACTTTTCATTGATATTCCCACTAATACTATCCAATCCCACTCTATAATTATAAAGTGATTTATGAATATAGGTAGAATGGTAAGACTCCGCAAATAGTCTATAATTAGTTCTTGTATCTTCAATATTCTTCCCTTTAGGAAAAGAAATACATTCAAATAATCTACGAGAAAACAGAATCCCCCAACTTGTTGTAAAAGATAAATCTTTACGTTCTAAGAAAGGTAATTGTTGAATCAATTCCTCTCCAATATAATTTCTCTCGTAATAATCATCAAAGAAATGTATCAAAGAAATGTATCAAATAAACGTTTTGTTCATTATGAAATTCTTTATAATTGGAGACAACAACTTCTGAATCATTCAGTAAAGCTGCTTTATATAAATCCTCTACATAAGTTGGATCAATCCAATCATCTGAATCTATAAAGGATATAAATTCACCTTGAGAATGTATTATCCCTACATTTCGAGCATCTGATAAGTCCCCATTCTCTCTTTCAAAATAATGAAAACGACGATCTCTATTGACAAATTCCTGGCAAATTTCCTTAGAACCATCCGATGAACCATAATTAATTAGCAAAATCTCTATATTTGAATAGGTCTGTTTAGTAATACTATCTAAACACAAACCTAGATAGTTTGCAACATTATAAATTGGGACAATTAAACTTATTAATGGCTGTGGATAAGTGACCCTATTTTCAAATTCTGAAACTATTGTTTCATAATTTTTTATCGCATCTGAATATGGAAACTGCTCTATTCTAAGTGAAACGAGATATTTAAGTTTCTCTAAATAGTAAAAGGTTGCAATTCCCTGACTTTCTGCGCTTTTCAATATCTGTTCATGAATTTGAATCTCCTGCAAAGCTAGTGATTCAGTAAAATTAAGGGTTATATTTGTTCCGTGCTGACGATAAATATAAGTTGCTTCCTTCACATAAATAATGCTTTGCATTTTTAAATAAAGATTAAAAAAGAAATATAAGTCTTCTCCATAGTTAATACTTTCATCAAATTTCTGACTTTCAAGAAGTTCTCTTTTAAAGAGCTTAGAAGCGATACAGTGAAAATCATGGTTTAATTTTCCTAGTTTAGGAAATTCTTCCAAAAAAACATCACGATTCCGTTTCCCAATTCTTAAAAATTCTTCTTCCTGACTTGAATAAACTCTCAGATAAAATTTTCCATCCAAATAGTAGGATTTGTAGCTTGAAATAGCCACATCCGCATTATTTTCTCTAAGAGCATTATATAGAACTTCTAAATAGTTAAACTCAACCCAGTCATCTGAATCAATAAAAGTAATGTACGCCCCCTCCGAACGTTCGAGTCCTAGATTACGAGCAGAAGACACTCCGCCATTTTCCTTTTCAAAATATCTAAAACGGATATCCCGTTCTGCATATTCGACACAAATTTTACCTGATTCATCTGTCGAGCCATCATTAATAAGTAACACTTCAAAATTAGTATAACTTTGATTGATTATGCTATCTAAACACTGAGGTAAATAATCTTCTTTATTATAGATAGGAACTATAATACTAATTAATTCATTATTCATATTTCCTCCATTTTCGCTAAACTTATATATTATAATTTATAAAACGAAAGTCATTTGATAAATTCCCTACTCAAAAATCCTATTCATCTAGGCATCTACTTTTATAAATTAATAGATAGATAATTCTCCATCAAATAGAATCCCAAAATTTGGAATATTAGACCATCTATCATCCAATCTTATTTTTATTTCCCAAGCTCTTCATCAATTCAATCATTTCGTCAGGTCTATCTACAGAAAAAATACCATCGTAAATACTATCATCTGAGGATTTCCTAGTATTATCAAACGTAAAAATTTTTCTTCCTCTATCTCTAGCTTTAGACAAAACATCGAACACCTCAGCTCCATGGTTAATATCTAGATATACAGTCGAATCATCTAACATCCAATCAATTCTATTGTGAATAATACTTTGATACAGTGTCACATTTCTATATACTGATAACTTGGTCAAGTCAGAAGCACAATATACTGGCGCTCCAATGTGGAAATGCCATTCTGGTAAAGACTTTATTAAATATTCTAAATGCTCTACTTCTAAAACCCATGTCAGAATACAAGCACTCTTCTTAGACTGGCTAGCACGTTCATAATAATTTAGATTAAATTTTCTAGATATAATTTCTGTCCAATCTAAATCTCTATAAGCCCACCACAATTCTCGTAGTCTCGATATACTATATGTATTCCAAGGCTTATCATGACTAGCATAGTGAACAATTGCAGGTGGATTATCATCCAAACGTTCACATTCTTGACCAAGACGATAAATATCAACACCAACCATATAATTATATGTTTCATCTAATGCTAACCAGTTATCCTCAAAGTAAATATTTAAAATACTCTGATCCCCAAGATGAACAGCTTGATTCTTCTCTGCAGCTAATTCCAATAAACGATTAACTATGGAATGTTCTTTCCATTTTGCAACATCCATTAGCAAAACTCCAGAATTAAATCCAGATTTTCGTCCCTCATAGGCATAAACATCATCAACGGCTCCAATATAATGTCCTTTAAAATCTATTTTAAAGAGAGAGGTTAGATCACCTGTTACAATGATATCTGAATCCAGATACAATGCCCTATCAGAATCAACTACTTCTGTCGCAAAAAATCTAAAGTATGAAGCGTAATTTAAATGTGGTCCTGTTTTATAACCTTCAAAAAGTTCTTTATCCAAGTGTACATTGTGAATAGTGGAATTCACAACTTCCATTTTTCTTCCCAATAATTTGAACCATTCAGGAGCTATATCACTATTTAAAATATAAAAATCAACTTCTGTATTATGACAAAGAATCGATTTAATTGTTGTCTCTAATTGAACTAAATAAGCATTATCTGCTGCTAAGACAATTGATTTTCTCATGACTTTCCTTTCATAAAATTCTTGATCTTTTCTACCATTTCAGCAGGCCTATCATGGTGACAAATTCCAACATAAGACTCTTCAGGTATAGTCAAACAACGTGTATTATCAAAAGTCAGCATCGGCTTTTCACATTTTTTCACTAAATCATAGACATACATTAATTTCTCATCATGATTCAAATCTAAATAAATATCTACCTCTTTTAAACGTTTCTCTATTAACAAAGGAAAATCATTAGGATAAAGAGTGACATTATTAAATTTTGATAATCTCAACAGTTCATTTGCCATAAAAGTATGGGCAGTAATGTAAAAATGTACTTCTGGCAATTGTTCAACTAGATAATCAATTTTTTCTACACACCAAGAATTAGTTAAATTCATACAAGTTAATTTTGGTTTATGAATATCTGCAGAATAAAAAACATCCTTTTCTTTCCAGCTAGATACTATATAGCTCCATTCCATGAAAGAGTATCTCCACCACTCTTCTCTCAGACGCCCTACAGAAAATTGATTCCACGGCTTGTCTTGAGAAATATAGTGTAAAATTTTAGGAAGCGGATTAATTGATTTTTCCAAAATCCAAGCATGCCCTTGTTCTGCCGCCCCTCTATCAAATCCTATTTGGTAATTAAAAGTTTCATTAATTTCAATATAGGAATCAAAGAACAACATATTTAAAATAGATTGATCTCCTTCTCCCACATTTTCATGCTCTTTTTCTGTCAAATCAATTAATTTTTGACGAATATTTTCAGCCTGCCATTTTTTATTATTTATTAATAATACTCCGGCATTAAAACCAATTCCAGCACCAAAACAAGAACGAGTTGCAGCTAAATAATTTTCACCTAAATCCAACTCAAACAATTCTTCCAAATCATCTGTTACCAGTAAATCACTGTCTAAATATAAAACTTTATCTTCTGTTACAAAATTTGGAATATAATAACGAGCAAATGTCATATGATTGATATGTGGCAGTTTATTTGACCAGTTCATTTGAAACTGTGGTCCAATTAACTTACAATCAATCAAATCTCCTCCCATCTCTTGAATATACATTCTTAATCTACTGAACCATTCTTGAGGAATGTCCTTGTTTAGTACATAAATTTTTAAACGACTATTGTGTCTACAGATTGATTTCATAGCCGTTTCAATTTGTCGAATATAAGCATAATCACCTGCAAATACTACTGCGCGTTTGGTATTTCCCATTTTAAATCCTTATCATTTATTCTAACTAACATTATTTATTGCCCTACAAACATGAAACTAAGATATTTATTTCATCGTCTTTAAACAAAAATCAGAAACAATCTACTTACTTAATCATAAAATAAATTTAAAATTTCTTTAATTCAACATACCGTATCTGTTTATGCTTTATTTTTGTCCAATTCTTAGTTTAATATCTTAGAAACAATCTGACTATTATACGTTTCATCCTCAATAAATTCAATATCTTGGTCAAAATTATACTCTGCTGTATGCTTATGTGAAAATTTAACCTTGGTTTTAGCCTCCATTTTCATCCACTCATACTCTGAATCAATATGACCAATATCTAAGACTTGGTATCCCTTTTGACTTAAACGATAAGCTAAAACTTTTGCTGTAGGACCTAACATACACAAAATCAAGCGATCAGTTGCATACTTTTCAATTTCTTGTTCAATTTCATGAACTCTAGAAAAAGCACTGTGAGAAGGACAAATAATTCGCTTAATAGAATTTGCCTCATCGAACAAATCATTCCCCACGCCTGAACGAGAAGTCGCACCTTCAACTATCAGTAAATCACGGTTTTCCCAGATACTTTTCAATTTTCCAAATTGAGTTTTAGCTTGACTCTTGTCTTCAAAATCGATATAAGGGCGAGATACAAAGGTTGAGCCATACCATGAATTACTACATAGTTCTCTATAAAAATCCATATAATGATCCATGTGATCTTTCCAAAATGGAATTGCCCAAGATGTAAATCTGAAACGATCTGTAAAGGCGTCAGGAAGGCACACAACTAATTCTTCTCGACTTTCTTGTCCGATGATATCTCTCATAGTCGAGACCAACTCTTCATCATAATCCTGGTATGGAATCGAATGCCCTGCAAGCATATTAATTTCTCCATCCCCAAAACGAACCAAAGAAGACTGGTTCTCAATAATATAATCTAAGGTTTCATCTATCCCTTTTACTTGAATCGGATCCAGCTGTTTCCCTAGAATTTCATTATTTATTAATTTCTGTAAATCAGCCAACATTCTTTCAGGATGTTCACTTGAATACAACCTTTGACCATTATTCCCATTTTGAGATTTATAAAAAGCTAGTATCGGTTTAGATAGACGAGTCATTTCTGAAACAATATCGGCTGTTGATGTCAGTAGATTGATATCTAAATAAACATCCATCTTTTCCTTCAACTCTTCTAGCTTATCTCTAGAAATTACTGGATAGAGCTGAATATTAGGATAACGATTAGACAAATCATATAATTTTGGCCCCATAGCTGTCCAAGCAGCAACTTGAAAAACAACATTAGGTAAGTGTTCAGCCAAATAATCCAGTTGTTCAATATCCTGAGAACCCGTAAACGTTAAACAAGTCAAACTTGGGACTTGTTTAAAGCAGGTTAGATGTCCATTTTTCTTAAAATCTTTAATTACATCAATCATAAAGGAAACTTTCCCATTTTCAAAAACGATTTGTCCCAAATTTCCATGATGAGTCGATTGAAAAGCTAATAGCGTTTTTTCTTGTTCTTTCAAAGATTTTAAAAAGTTCTCATCTGCACTACCATGATTGATATCCAAATATAGATTTGTTGATTGTTTCAGCTTATCTAGTACAGGAGGAACAATCTGTGGATGCAATCTCACATTATCATATACAGCTAATTTTGTTAGTTCGTCCCCCATGTCTGTCCAAGCCGCGATATGAAATACCACATCTGGAAGAGCTGTGACTAACTCCTCAATTCCTTCTAAATCTTGGGAATTCGTTAAGGTAAAACAAGAAAATTCCTTATCTAAAGACGAGGTCAGTTCAAACTCCCCTATATGATGTTGTAAGATTTTAGTCCACTCCAAATCATGAAATTCCCACCATAAATCACGATAACGATTGGCTATCAAGGTAGTCCAAGGTTTTCTATAAGACACAAAATGTATGATACTAGGGGGTACTACCTCATTAAAATAATTATTCCATTTATTATAAAAAGCAGTTATATCATGACCTACTTGAAGGTTGAATTCTTTATCCAGCTCTAACCATTGATTAGAACAAACCTGGTTCAGAATCGTTTGGTCACCGTTGAAATTTTCAAAACGGCCTTCTTCAACTTCCCTAATTGTTGCAATGGACTGTTCAATTAGTTGTTCTTTTAGTTTCTCTTGACGACATTTTTCATTATTAATTAAAAGAACACCTGTATTAAATGTAATTCCATCTGTATCTTTAACTGCTGCGAGTAATTTTTTCTCTAAATCAAGACTAAATAATTTCTCCAAAGAAGTATTCACAATCAAGTCACTGTCTAAATATAAGACCTTAGCTTCTGGGATATAATCTGGGATAAAATATCTAGCATAGGCAATACTGCTAATATGATCTTGCTTGGTCCAATCCTGAAAAACAGCCTTCTTTGGTAACTTCACATCAATAATATCACTACCTAAGATTCGAGCTATTTTTCGTGGTTTTCGAAACCAATCTGGCATGATATCTTGATTTAAAATATAAATTTTAACATCTCGATTGTGGTATAGGATAGATTTTATAGTTGTTTCTAACTGCGTAGTATAATTGCGATCCCCAGCTAATACAATTGTTTTGTTCATCTCATTTCCTTACTCAATTCCTAAATGATAGATTGCATCTACCAGTAGCTTTTTAGTGAAATAGCCCTCTTTTAGCAGATAGCTAAATGTCTTGATACGATTTATCATTTCTTGATATTCTTGTAGATTTATTTTATCAACTATCTCATGAACTTCTTCCAGACTATCCGCCACAAAACCCAAGCCTTGATCTACTATAAATTTAGCAGTTGACAAGCTACTTGGCACAATGACTGGTATCCCAGCTGTCAGATAGGTACTCACCTTATGGGATATATTCAGAGTGTAATATTGGTTACTTTCTCCCTCATTTTGATGAGTTCCCCAGACAAGACCAAATCCACCTTTTGATAATTCTAGCAACAGCTCCTCGTCTTTTTTCCACCCCTCAATGCTGAGATTTCTAGCACTAGAACTAGCCTCTCCTTTATTTGAAAATACTCTTAAAGGCGTATCTTGAGACCAATTTTGTAAGTCTGGAAAACGCTCTAAACTTCCAGCAAAAAAGAGTTCTTTTTTAAACTCTGGGGTATATAAGGATAAATCATGAGGATGATCCCACAGCCCTTGAACTAGGATTTTCTTAGTTGTCAATCCTTCTTCAATCAGACGTTCTTTCATCCTCTCTGATGGGACGATTATAACATCTGATAGATTATACATATACATGTATTCATTCATGAGATAATAGTTACTATCAAACATGAGAGGGACAACGTCATGGATAAAGCAAATAATTTTCACTTGCATATCCTTCAGTTTATCAAACAAGACTCGATCAAACTCAAAGCCATTCCAAGTAGGAGACTGAAATACTAGGATATCACCAATAGAAATACTGGCCATAATGCCATCCAGACGTTTATTCATTTCAGAAGGACTATCTGAAGCAATATTGTAAAAATAGATACCAACTTCTCTAAATCCCAGTTGGCTGGCAATCTTTTGAACAGCATTTTGCGCTAAGATAACCGTACTATCACCAGCCATGCCGTATAAATTTGTTAAATGTAGTTTCATATTGTATTATCTCATTTTTTATTAATATTTACGGAAGTAAAGATAATTTTTCTATCATCCTTCTATAAATCTCCGTAGACTGCATATTTTGTTCTTCTAATTTTGCTACTACTCTTTGTAATCTATTTTTATAAATCAAAATATGATTGGTCAAGTCATAATTCAAACTTGCTAAAATAGCTAGCTTTTCTTCCCTAGCCTCGATTTCATCATATATACGCTTTTCACTCCATATATTTGATAAAGTACCAGATAAACCAATACGGTACCAATAAATATAACTGTTTAAATAGACAACCCGTGAAGCCTTTAGAAGTACTTTCCACGTCCAGTAAGTATCTTCCGCAGTTTTTCCTAAAGGAAATGGCAAATTTTCTAATAGCTCTCTCTTGAATAATTTCAAATAAGCTACAGTCCAATTCCCATTTCTCATTTCTTCGACACCTTCTCTATCTATGATTTCTTTTCCTTCTATCACCTCAAGAGAATCATCTGGATTAGAATCATAAAACAAATATTGGTAACGTGATTCATCGTAACAATTATAACGTCCGATACTAATATCCGCATTTTCTTTTTTCAATGCACCATGTAACAATTGTAAAGCGTCATTTTCCAACCAATCATCCGAATCTATAAAAGTAATATACGCCCCCCCCG
>NZ_JPFV01000015.1 GCF_000722685.1 Streptococcus mitis
ATACCTAGATTCCGTGCTGATGATACTCCACCATTTTCTTTTTCAAGATAACGAAAACGTACATCTTTAGCAACATACTCTCTACAAATGTCAGCAGAATTATCTGGTGAACCATCGTTTATCAATAAACACTCAAAATTCCGATATGTTTGGTTCATAATACTATCCAGGCACTGTCTCAAATAATTTTCAACATTGTAGATTGGAACTATAATACTAATTAATTCATTATCCATATAATTATTACCTTAAATATTTATTTTTTACTCTTACAAGTAACTTCCCTTCATTATGAACTATACTATTCGTCGAAACATTATTGCAAATAAGATAACCTGCTCCAATAGTCACTCCTTTTAAAATTGTAATATCACTTCCTATCCAGCAATCTCTTACAACTCTAATCTGGACAATCGTTCACTGCCACTACTTATTTCTCTTAATACCTAAATCACTTGATAAAATTCATGCAAGTATTTATTCTATTTAGCAAAGTATTAAAAGGAAGATATAGGTTGCACTTTACATCTTTCCATGATAATAAAAATCACGTTTTATTTGATACCTTTTAAAAAATCCACCATGTCCTGAGGTTTATCATGTAAAAATATGTGATCCACATGATACGGATTAGCTACATTATCAAATGTTAGAATTGTTTTCTTAGCCTCTTGAACCCATTCTAAAACATCAGGAAATTTAAATTCATGATTAATATCTAAATAAACATCACATTCTTCAATCATTTTCTTGCACATCCACCTCATGACAGTTGGATGTAACTTAATATTCTCATAACTAGCTAAACTTCTAAGAATTTCTCCCATTTCTGTAAAAGTTAAAACATGAATTTCATAATCAGGTAAATTTTTAGATAAATAATCAATTTGTTCCAATTGCTGACTACCTGTAATTACCAATGCTTGATGTTTATATTCTTTTACAACTAATTGTTCCTGACTATTAATTTGAGCCCATTCTAATTGACTATATTGCCACCAAACTTCTCGTAAACGACCAACTGAATAAGTGTTCCACGGTTTATCAGCGGATAGATAATGTATAATAGCAGGGAGTGGAGACAATGGTAAATCAAAAATAAAATATTGTCCTCTGTTATCAGCGACCTGGTCATACCCAATCTGAAAATTATAAATGTCATCTAACAGTACATAATTTTTACCTATTACGATATTCAAAACAGTTTGATCTGCCTCTGGTAAATGTTCATGCTCACTTTCAGTAATATCGATTAGTTTCTGCTGAATTGAATTTTCCTTCCAATAAGCATTATTAATCAATAGGACCCCCGCATTAAATCTATCTTCTAGACCATAGATTACTTTAGCTGCAGCTAAAGGTTTATTAGTTAAATCTATAGAAAACAACTCTGTCAAATCACGAGTAACTACCAAGTCACAATCTAGGTATAAAACAATATCTTCTGAAACAAAACTTGGAATAAAATAACGAGCATAAGTCATAAAATTAATATGCTGTCCTACTGGAGGTAGCCTCCAACTTTGCATATTACCTTGAAACATCTTGATATCTACTATATCACTATTGCGATATGACATTTTTTCCCTGGTAGAAATAAACCATTCTTGTGGAATATCCTGATTAAAAATATAAACTTTGATATCGCTATTATGATAACAAATAGATTTCAAAGTTGTTTCAATCTGACGAATATAACCATAATCTCCTGCAAGTACAATTGCTCTTTTATTCATTTATCACTCCTACATCTTTATTTCAATCGATATCCTGTTTGAAAATAAATATCATAAAATTATCTAAGATAAATAGTGCCAAATTCGATCTCAACTTTTCCATTGCGGTTATTAAACTTATTTAATCAAACTTACATACAGCATAAGTAACAATCGAAGATCCAATTAAACTAATATCCAGACACTTATTCAACAACAAGAAAATTTTCTAAAAATTTTTTATTTCTGTCACCATTCCATTTGCATCTTCTTGTCGAAAAACTTTACTAAATCCACTTGAATCATGATTAGTATTCTCAAAAGCATAAACAGGCTTATTCTGTTCTATTGCTCTATTAACAATACCATCCACCTCTCCCCAATGGTTAATATCTAAATAAATATCTGATTTCTTCAACAAGTCCTCAATAATATCATCATGATGAACATTTGTGTATATATTCACGTTCTCATAACGATTGAAACTTTCAAGATAATCCGAAATATTTGTTTTAGCCGCTATATGAAAAGCTACCTCTGGCAGATTCTGAACAAGATAGTCTAAATTTTCTAAAGTGTCTGAAGCTGTTAAAGTAAAAACATGAAACTGGTGTTGTTTCCTTGGAATGATTTTCAAATCCTCTTGAGAAGTAACGATAGAATTAGCTGGTATATCTTTATAAATTAAGGCATTTGCTCCAATTATGACATTATCTCCAATCGTCACTCCTTTTAAAATGACGACATTAGTTCCAATCCAACAATTTTTTCCTATCGTTATTTTGTCAGCAGTAAATCGAATTTTTTCGATATGGTAATTTGAGTATTTATGATTATGGTCAAAAATCCTTACCCCATCTCCAAACATGGTATCCCTACCAATTTCAATTTCTTTACCACAACGAATCGTACAATGGTCATTAAAGAAAACTCTATTTCCTAGTGTTAATTTAGCATTATTAGCTACTTCTAAACTTACAAATGAACGAAATGTAACATCTGTTCCTAATTCAATAGTACTGGTGGGGGAAATCTCTATATGATGAAAATCTCCTAATAACTTTACAGAATCTTTAAAATCCATGTTTTTCTTCCACTTCTCTTAATTTCTCAATCATTTCTTGAACTTGTTCTACTTTGTAGGTTATCTGTCCAACTTCACGATATTTTGTATTTTCAAAAGCTAAAATTAACTTTCCTCTTTCTGAAAATTGATCTAACATTTCCTCTGTTTTTTCACCATGATTAATGTCTAAAAGCACCTGACTAGTCTCAATTAATTCTTGATCTAGTTCTACTAAATAATTAATCCCAGCATAAACAGTTACATTTGGATAAACCAACAATTGTTTCAAACGATCACTGACCATCACTCTAGCCGCAATCTTAAATTGAATATTAGGCAAGGATTGAATCAATGTATCAATTTGTTCAATATGATCTGAAGACGTATAAATTAAACAAGTAAGAGGTTCTCTGATAGGATAGATATGTGATTTTTGTAGTGGGTGTAAATGATGATTCTTTCCTAACTCTGTCCATTCAAGACCATGATAATACCACCAAACATCACGATAGGTCTGCGCAGCTAAATCAAACCACGGCTTTCTATGTGAGAGATAGTGGATAATACCAGGATAATCTTGACCTGCTGGTAACTCATAGTCTGTAAATTGCTTATGAATCACAACATGGTTATTATCAAATTCCATCTCTATCCATCTATTTTCAAAGAGCATATTTAAAATACTTTGATCCGCTTGATCCACTTTATCGTGCCACTCATTTGTCAAATCTATCAAGCGTTGAGACATGTTTTCTTGTTTCCACAAACGATTGTTGATTAGTAGAACACCCGCATTGAACATTTCCCTGCCATAGTATACTCTTCCTCCATAATCTCGAACAGCTGCTAATGGATAGTCTTGCAAATCTGTTTCAAACAAGTTATCCAAATTTTTAGTTACAACCAAATCACAGTCTAAATAAAGAGCCTTATCTTCTTTGACGAAATCAGATATAAAATAACGCAAAAATACTGTGTAACTAATATCTGTTTTATAACGCGAAATTTGCTCAGACGTAACCCGACAATTGATAATCTCTGAGTCATATCTTTCCAATCGCTTGTTTAATTGTTTAAACCATTCATTAGGAAAATCACTATTAATCAGATAAAAGCGAATCGAGCGATTATGGTAACAGATAGACTTAATAGTCGTCACAACCTGCTCGACATAGGCATGGTTTGCTGCCAAGACAATTGCTTTCTTAAACTCTTGATTTTGAGTCTGAAGCAAATCTAATAACATCTTCTTCTCTTTTATCTGATCTAACACATGAGAATCTGTTATTCCTCTGTTATTACTTTCAAAAGTTATATGATTTAAAATAGATTTATAAGCATGTATATGTTCTGACATTGGATAACCCAACGTTGACAATAATGCCAATCTATCTTCTATAGCGTATATGCAATCTCTAACCCATTTTTCATCCCAAGTATTTGAAATACTTCCACTCCTAACTCTGTAAATATAAGAAGCTTTATTAATATAAACAATACTTTTGGAAGCTAATAGTATTTTTAAATTAAATACGGCATCTTCAGTCACTCTTCCTACTGGAAAACGAAAATTAGAAATAATTTCTTTTCTATAAATTTTTCCCCAAGAAACTATCAATGCTGAATTTAATAATCTATTAGAATCATTTAAACAATCCACTATAGAGACATTGTCATAAAGTTTCTCAAAATAATTTCCAGATATATGAAAATAGAAATTTGAATCAGACTCATTAAACTTACAATAATTTCCAACTGCAATATCTGCCTGATACTCAATTAATTTATTATATAGAACTTCTACATAATCTGACTCAACCCAATCATCTGAATCAATAAAAGTTACATAGGAACCAGTCATACGTTCTAATCCTGCATTTCGTGCATCAGATAGGCCCCCATTTTCTTGTTCTATATAGATAATTCGATTATCTTTTTGTGCATACTCTTGACAAATTTCACCCGAATTATCTGTAGAACCATCATTTATGACAATAATTTCAAGATTTTTATAAGTTTGATTAATCAGACTATCCAGACATTTATTTAGGTAATTTTCAACATTGTAAACTGGTACAATTACCGTAATTTTTTCAGTCATGAAGCTATTCTCCTTTCCTACTATTATAACATTTTTTTGCTATTGTTTAAGCTATTAAGGGATTTCCAAGTTAAAAAAATATATTTATTTCATTGATAGAATCGTCCATACAGTATAAAATTATAATTAAACTAAAAATTGTATAATAATTCAAAATATAAGTTGAATAATTTAAAATATTTAGCCTTATAATCTTACTGCAGTTACACAATAACATTTTCGAATGATCAATCCTAAAGATAAATTTTTAATTCATCTCAGACATCTAAAAAATGACTCGTCTATATGCATATCAAGTATCTTTTAGGAATTTATTGATATAACTAGCCTTATTATTTTAGAATAGCTATCTAATAAACGTAAAAAAGCGACCCACATCAAAAATTAGATAACATTCTAATTTTTGAGTATAAGCCACTTTTTCTATATAAAAATAAAGAAAAACAAATTTGTAAAATGTGTTTTACTAACCTTTAAAATATTTAGCTGCAATTGCTTTTTTGACCAAAATTTGTTGATAAGATTCCACGTCTCCATGTTTAAGAGTTTCTTCTTCATGAATAGATAATCGCCATTTATAAGCTTGAATTTCTCTATCTAATAACTCCTGAGGAGCTCCAATCAATTGGAGAATAGTCATACGTTCCTCAATACTCTTTAAGGGATATACATCTGCAAGATTGACTGTCCTTGTAACACTTGTAGAACGTTTTCTATGGATATAAATAGCCTTATTCATAAAAGCAATTTTATCTGTCTGAAGATAAACTTTATAAGTTGTGTAATCATCCTCTACACTTTTATCTGTTGGATATACAATATCTTTAAACAACTCCGTCTTGTATAACTTCGCCCACGGAACTGTAAAGCATTGACTGAGATTATACTTACTGTCATATTGATGGTTAAACCATTCAAATGGCGTATAAGTCTGCTCAAAATAATCATCTGCTCCTACATGAATCAAAAAACTAGCTTGATCATCCAAAAATTGAGTAAAGTTTCCGATTGCAATATCTGCATCTGTTTTTTTCAATAAATCATAAAGATTTTGGATATGATCCAACTCCAACCAGTCATCATTATCTACAAAAACGATATAATCCCCAGTTACAACTTCCAAGGCACGATTGCGGCTAGAAGAAACTCCACCGTTTCTTTTATGATAGACTTTAACACGTTCATCTTGATTTTGATAACGTTGACAGATTGCTGCTGAACCATCTGTTGAGCCATCATTAATCAAAATGATTTCAAGATTTTGATAGGTTTGTTGAACGATACTATCCAAACATTTTTCAAGGTATAGTTCTGACATATAAACAGGAACAATAACACTTATTTTTTCCATCATTTTAATCATATACTCCTTTTCTGATGTAATATATAAAAAACAAAGTCGATTTCAGTACAGTAGGTATTTTTTAAGATATGCCCTAAATCAATTCTAATATTTCTAATAACAGATTAATCACATTTAACTTTCCCTGCATTTGGTAAGTATTCTTTTATAAACCCTGATATATCCTTACTCATGATTTTATCCAATCGTTCAGAAATAATATCTTCTGGCCAATTCCACCACGCAATTTTTAACATCTGTTCACGGAAAATAGGCTCTGCGATACGATAACGAATCACTTTGGCTGGATTGCCTCCTACAACAGCATATGGTTCTACATCCTTGGTCACCAGAGCCCCTGCTGCTATGACTTCACCATCTCCAATAGTTACCCCAGCCATGATTTGGGCATTGTTTCCAATCCAAACATCATTACCAACTCGAGTTGGACTTTTCAAAATATGATCATCAGTCATCTGCAATGACTCATCCGTGTAAAATACCTCTAAACTCTTGAATGGATAGGTTGTAATCAACTCTAAATCATGATTTGCAGTTATAAATTGAACATTATGCCCAATAGAACAATAATCACCAATTATAACCTGACCTCCGTGGTCATAGTCAATTAATTGTGGAATGCCATATGTATGTTTCCCTACTATTAAGGCTCCGTAATTAATCAAATAGCGACAAGTATATTTTGTCAGGTAATCAAATAAATCTGGACGCGAATCATATATTCGTATTTCTAAGGGAATCGTTTCCTGATGTAATCCTTCCCAGTAGGAATGGCCTACTTCTTCATAGCAACACTCAAAAACTGCTGTTAGTTGCTCTGATTTAGAATATAATTTAAGTTTTTGATCTTCTAATTTCCAAAATCGCTCATTATCATGACCTGCTCCACCAATATCTCTAATCTTACCATCAGATAAGAATTGAAAATAACGTTGGTGTTGCTTATTTTTATGTGAAAATAGACAGAATTTTCCAGATAGCAATTAAAACTCTCTCCCTTCAACTAAATTGACTATATCTATCAGTGTGTCTACAATATGAATAACTTGTCATCCAACTAAAACTTTTATACAAATTTAATGTTACTAACCATTAATATAGAGGTACTATATAGCGTTCTGTTATTATATACATCTTACCACAAATAGCCTTATAATAAAAGCAACTTACATACAATTAACAACTCGGAAATATAATCATACACAATTCAAGGTCATGCCGATGAAGTTTTATTTCTTCAAGGATATTAATCAACAAGTAAAGTGAGGTCTTAAAGTCTTGTTTACCATAGGCTACAATCGTACAGGAAAAATGCGAATACAACTATCGATCATTAGTGGACATTTACGACGAAATAATGCAAAAAATCCCCTGGATGAGTTTTCATCCAAGGGATTTTTCATAAATCGAAATAACAATACTTTCTATGTATTTTTAATCCGATTATTCTTCATCATCACGTTTACGGCGTTTCGCAAACAGACCTAGACCAGTCACAGCTGCCAAAGCTCCAAGGAGTGCAGATGACTTAGAAGCTTCTGTACCTGTATTTGGCAATTGCTGTCTTGACTTACCTGCTGATTCTGATGGTGTTTCAGAAGATAATGTGTCTGTTGACGCTGATTCTGAAGCACTTGTTGATGCTGATTCAGATGCTGATGTGCTTGCTGATTCAGATTCACTTGTTGATGCTGATTCAGATGCGCTTGTGCTTGCTGATTCTGATGCCGATGTGCTTGCTGATTCTGATGCACTTGTTGACGCTGACTCAGAGGCACTTGTTGATGCTGATTCAGAAGCCGATGTGCTTGCTGACTCAGATGCTGATGTACTTGCTGACTCAGATGCTGATGTGCTTGCTGATTCTGATGCACTTGTTGATGCTGATTCAGATGCTGATGTACTTGCTGACTCAGATGCACTTGTTGACGCTGACTCAGATGCTGATGTACTTGCTGATTCTGATGCACTTGTTGATGCTGATTCAGATGCGCTTGTGCTTGCTGATTCTGACGCACTTGTTGACGCTGATTCAGAAGCCGATGTGCTTGCTGATTCAGAGGCTGATGTGCTTGCTGATTCTGATGCGCTTGTTGATGCTGACTCAGAGGCCGATGTGCTTGCTGATTCTGACGCACTTGTTGATGCTGATTCAGATGCGCTTGTGCTTGCTGATTCTGAAGCACTTGTTGATGCTGATTCAGATGCCGATGTGCTTGCTGACTCAGATGCTGATGTACTTGCTGATTCTGACGCACTTGTTGACGCTGACTCAGATGCGTTTGTGCTTGCTGACTCAGATGCTGATGTGCTTGCTGATTCTGACGCACTTGTTGATGCTGACTCAGATGCTGATGTGCTTGCTGATTCTGATGCTGATGTGCTTGCTGATTCTGACGCACTTGTTGATGCTGACTCAGATGCTGATGTGCTTGCTGATTCTGACGCACTTGTTGACGCTGACTCAGATGCGCTTGTTGATGCTGACTCAGATGCACTTGTGCTTGCTGACTCAGATGCTGATGTACTTGCTGATTCTGATGCACTTGTTGATGCTGATTCTGATGCCGATGTGCTTGCTGACTCAGATGCGCTTGTGCTTGCTGATTCAGATGCGCTTGTGCTTGCTGATTCTGAAGCACTTGTTGATGCTGACTCTGATGCCGATGTGCTTGCTGATTCTGAAGCACTTGTTGATGCTGACTCAGAGGCGCTTGTTGATGCTGATTCAGAAGCTGATGTGCTTGCTGACTCTGACGCACTTGTTGATGCTGATTCAGATGCTGATGTGCTTGCTGATTCAGAAGCCGATGTGCTTGCTGACTCTGATGCACTTGTTGACGCTGACTCAGATGCTGATGTGCTTGCTGATTCTGACGCACTTGTTGATGCCGATTCAGAAGCTGATGTGCTTGCTGATTCAGATGCGCTTGTTGATGCTGACTCAGACGCACTTGTTGATGCTGATTCAGATGCCGATGTGCTTGCTGATTCTGATGCACTTGTGCTTGCTGATTCTGACGCACTTGTCGATGCTGATTCAGAAGCGCTTGTGCTTGCTGATTCTGACGCACTTGTTGATGCTGATTCAGATGCCGATGTGCTTGCTGATTCTGATGCACTTGTGCTTGCTGATTCTGACGCACTTGTCGATGCTGATTCAGAAGCTGATGTGCTTGCTGACTCAGAGGCACTTGTTGATGCCGATTCTGAAGCTGATGTGCTTGCTGATTCTGATGCACTTGTTGATGCTGATTCAGATGCACTTGTTGACGCTGACTCAGATGCCGATGTGCTTGCTGATTCTGAAGCACTTGTGCTTGCTGATTCAGAAGCTGATGTGCTTGCTGACTCAGATGCACTTGTTGATGCTGATTCTGATGCACTTGTTGATGCCGATTCAGAAGCTGATGTGCTTGCTGATTCTGATGCACTTGTTGATGCTGACTCAGATGCTGATGTACTTGCTGATTCTGATGCACTTGTTGATGCTGATTCTGATGCACTTGTTGACGCTGACTCAGATGCCGATGTGCTTGCTGACTCAGATGCCGATGTGCTTGCTGACTCAGATGCGCTTGTACTTGCTGATTCTGACGCACTTGTTGATGCCGATTCAGAAGCCGATGTGCTTGCTGACTCAGATGCACTTGTTGATGCTGACTCAGATGCACTTGTTGACGCTGATTCTGACGCACTTGTTGATGCTGATTCAGAAGCTGATGTGCTTGCTGATTCAGATGCTGATGTGCTTGCTGACTCAGATGCGCTTGTGCTTGCTGATTCTGACGCACTTGTTGATGCTGATTCTGATGCACTTGTTGACGCTGACTCAGATGCCGATGTGCTTGCTGATTCTGACGCCCTTGTGGACGCTGATTCAGATGCTGATGTGCTTGCTGATTCTGACGCACTTGTCGACGCTGATTCTGATGCGCTTGTGCTTGCTGATTCTGACGCACTTGTTGATGCTGATTCAGATGCACTTGTTGACGCTGACTCAGATGCGCTTGTTGATGCTGATTCAGAAGCTGATGTGCTTGCTGATTCTGATGCACTTGTTGATGCTGACTCAGATGCTGATGTACTTGCTGATTCTGATGCACTTGTTGATGCTGATTCAGATGCGCTTGTGCTTGCTGACTCAGATGCACTTGTTGATGCTGATTCAGATGCGCTTGTGCTTGCTGACTCTGATGCACTTGTTGACGCTGACTCAGATGCCGATGTGCTTGCTGATTCTGACGCACTTGTTGATGCTGATTCAGATGCTGATGTGCTTGCTGATTCAGATGCACTTGTTGATGCTGACTCAGAGGCACTTGTTGACGCTGATTCTGACGCACTTGTTGATGCTGACTCAGAGGCACTTGTTGACGCTGATTCTGACGCACTTGTTGATGCTGATTCTGATGCGCTTGTGCTTGCTGATTCTGACGCACTTGTTGATGCTGATTCTGATGCACTTGTTGACGCTGACTCAGATGCCGATGTGCTTGCTGATTCTGACGCACTTGTTGATGCCGATTCAGAAGCCGATGTGCTTGCTGATTCAGATGCTGATGTGCTTGCTGATTCTGACGCACTTGTTGATGCCGATTCAGAAGCTGATGTACTTGCTGACTCTGACGCGCTTGTTGATGCCGATTCAGAAGCTGATGTGCTTGCTGATTCTGACGCACTTGTTGATGCTGATTCAGATGCGCTTGTGCTTGCTGATTCTGACGCACTTGTTGATGCTGATTCAGAGGCGCTTGTTGATGCTGACTCAGATGCACTTGTTGACGCTGATTCAGAAGATGATGTGCTTGCTGACTCAGAAGCGCTTGTTGATGCTGACTCAGAAGCGCTTGTTGACGCTGATTCAGAAGCCGATGTGCTTGCTGATTCTGACGCACTTGTTGATGCCGATTCAGAAGCCGATGTGCTTGCTGATTCAGAAGCTGATGTGCTTGCTGATTCTGACGCACTTGTTGATGCCGATTCAGAAGCTGATGTACTTGCTGATTCAGAAGCTGATGTGCTTGCTGATTCTGACGCACTTGTTGATGCCGATTCAGAAGCTGATGTACTTGCTGACTCTGACGCGCTTGTTGATGCCGATTCAGAAGCTGATGTGCTTGCTGATTCTGATGCGCTTGTGCTTGCTGATTCTGACGCACTTGTTGATGCTGATTCAGAGGCGCTTGTTGATGCTGATTCAGAAGCCGATGTGCTTGCTGACTCTGAAGCACTTGTTGACGCTGATTCAGAAGCTGATGTACTTGCTGATTCTGACGCACTTGTTGACGCTGACTCAGAAGCTGATGTGCTTGCTGATTCTGACGCACTTGTTGACGCTGATTCAGAAGCTGATGTGCTTGCTGATTCTGAGGCGCTTGTTGACGCTGATTCAGAAGCGCTTGTTGACGCTGATTCAGAAGATGATGTGCTTGCTGATTCTGACGCACTTGTTGATGCTGACTCAGATGCACTTGTTGACGCTGATTCAGAAGCCGATGTGCTTGCTGATTCTGATGCACTTGTTGATGCTGACTCAGATGCTGATGTGCTTGCTGACTCTGACGCACTTGTTGATGCTGATTCAGAAGCTGATGTGCTTGCTGATTCTGATGCACTTGTTGATGCTGACTCAGAAGCCGATGTGCTTGCTGATTCTGACGCACTTGTTGATGCTGACTCAGATGCACTTGTTGACGCTGATTCAGAAGATGATGTGCTTGCTGACTCAGAAGCGCTTGTTGATGCTGACTCAGAAGCGCTTGTTGACGCTGATTCAGAAGCCGATGTGCTTGCTGACTCAGAAGCGCTTGTTGATGCTGACTCAGAAGCTGATGTACTTGCTGATTCTGATGCACTTGTTGATGCTGACTCAGATGCTGATGTGCTTGCTGATTCTGATGCGCTTGTTGATGCCGATTCAGAAGCTGATGTGCTTGCTGATTCTGATGCGCTTGTACTTGCTGATTCTGATGCACTTGTTGATGCTGACTCTGATGCTGATGTGCTTGCTGATTCTGACGCACTTGTTGATGCTGACTCAGAGGCACTTGTTGATGCTGATTCAGATGCGCTTGTGCTTGCTGACTCAGAGGCACTTGTTGACGCTGACTCAGAGGCGCTTGTTGACGCTGATTCTGATGCGCTTGTGCTTGCTGACTCTGACGCACTTGTTGATGCTGATTCAGAGGCGCTTGTTGACGCTGACTCAGATGCACTTGTTGATGCTGATTCAGAAGCCGATGTGCTTGCTGACTCAGATGCGCTTGTTGATGCTGATTCAGAAGCCGATGTACTTGCTGACTCAGATGCACTTGTTGATGCTGATTCAGAAGCTGATGTGCTTGCTGATTCTGACGCACTTGTCGATGCTGACTCAGATGCTGATGTGCTTGCTGATTCTGATGCGCTTGTGCTTGCTGATTCTGACGCACTTGTCGATGCTGATTCAGATGCTGATGTGCTTGCTGACTCAGATGCACTTGTTGATGCTGATTCAGATGCGCTTGTGCTTGCTGATTCAGAAGCGCTTGTGCTTGCTGATTCTGATGCACTTGTTGACGCTGATTCAGAAGCTGATGTACTTGCTGATTCTGACGCACTTGTTGACGCTGATTCAGATGCTGATGTGCTTGCTGATTCTGACGCACTTGTCGATGCTGATTCAGAAGCGCTTGTGCTTGCTGATTCAGAAGCTGATGTGCTTGCTGACTCAGAGGCACTTGTTGATGCCGATTCAGAAGCTGATGTGCTTGCTGATTCTGATGCACTTGTTGACGCTGACTCAGAGGCACTTGTGCTTGCTGATTGGCTTGCACTTGTTGATGCTGACTCAGAGGCACTTGTGCTTGCTGATTGGCTTGCACTTGTTGATGCTGATTCAGAAGCTGATGTACTTGCTGATTGGCTTGCACTTGTTGATGCCGATTCAGAAGCTGATGTGCTTGCTGATTGGCTTGCACTTGTTGATGCCGATTCAGAAGCTGATGTGCTTGCTGATTGACTCGCGCTTGTTGATGCTGACTCAGAGGCACTTGTGCTTGCTGATTCTGATGCACTTGTTGACGCTGACTCAGAGGCACTTGTGCTTGCTGATTGGCTTGCACTTGTTGATGCTGATTCAGAAGCCGATGTGCTTGCTGATTCTGATGCACTTGTTGACGCCGATTCAGAAGCTGATGTGCTTGCTGATTCTGACGCACTTGTTGATGCTGACTCAGAGGCGCTTGTGCTTGCTGATTCTGAGGCACTTATTGATGCTGACTCAGAAGCTGATGTGCTTGCTGATTGGCTCGCACTTGTTGATGCCGATTCAGAAGCTGATGTGCTTGCTGATTGGCTTGCACTTGTTGATGCTGATTCAGAAGCTGACGTGCTTGCTGATTGGCTAGCGCTTGTCGATGCTGACTGACTAGCTGATGTGCTTGCTGATTGGCTTGCACTTGTCGATGCGGACTGACTAGCTGACGTGCTTGCTGATTGACTTGCACTTGTCGATGCTGACTGACTAGCTGACGTGCTTGCTGATTCTGACGCACTTGTTGATGCTGATTCAGAAGCTGATGTGCTTGCTGATTGGCTTGCACTTGTCGATGCGGACTGACTAGCTGATGTGCTTGCTGATTGGCTTGCACTTGTCGATGCGGACTGACTAGCTGACGTGCTTGCTGATTGACTTGCACTTGTCGACGCGGACTGGCTAGCTGACGTGCTTGCTGATTGGCTTGCACTTGTTGATGCTGACTGGCTAGCTGACGTGCTTGCTGATTGACTTGCACTTGTCGATGCTGACTGGCTAGCTGACGTGCTTGCTGATTGGCTTGCACTTGTCGATGCTGACTGGCTAGCTGACGTGCTTGCTGATTGGCTTGCACTTGTCGATGCTGACTGGCTAGCTGACGTGCTTGCTGATTGGCTTGCACTTGTCGATGCTGACTGGCTAGCTGACGTGCTTGCTGATTGGCTTGCACTTGTTGATGCTGATTGGCTAGCTGACGTGCTTGCTGATTGGCTTGCACTTGTCGATGCTGACTGGCTAGCTGACGTGCTTGCTGATTGGCTCGCACTTGTCGACGCGGACTTAGATGCGCTCGTTGAGGCACTTTGGCTGGCACTTGTTGATGCGGACTTAGATGCACTCGTTGAAGCACTTTGGCTGGCGCTTGTCGATGCGGACTTAGACGCGCTCGTTGAAGCACTTTGGCTTGCACTTGTTGATGCGGACTTAGACGCGCTTGTTGAAGCACTTTGGCTGGCACTTGTCGACGCGGACTTAGACGCGCTCGTTGAAGCACTTTGGCTGGCACTTGTCGATGCTGACTTAGACGCACTTGTTGAGGCACTTTGGCTAGCACTTGTCGATGCCGACTTAGATGCGCTTGTTGAAGCACTTTGGCTGGCGCTTGTTGACGCTGACTTAGATGCGCTCGTTGAAGCACTTTGGCTGGCGCTTGTCGATGCGGACTTAGACGCGCTCGTTGAAGCACTTTGGCTGGCACTTGTTGATGCGGACTTAGACGCGCTTGTTGAAGCACTTTGGCTGGCACTTGTCGACGCGGACTTAGACGCGCTCGTTGAAGCACTTTGGCTGGCACTTGTCGATGCTGACTTAGACGCACTTGTTGAGGCACTTTGGCTAGCACTTGTCGATGCCGACTTAGATGCGCTCGTTGAAGCACTTTGGCTGGCGCTTGTTGACGCTGACTTAGACGCGCTCGTTGAGGCACTTTGGCTCGCACTTGTCGATGCTGACTTAGACGCGCTCATTGAGGTAGATTGAGATGCATCTGAATCCGATACTGGTGGTTTCACTGTATTTTGTGTACCATCTTTATAAGTAATCGTTACAGTCCCATCATCTGATATTCTATATCCTTCATCTCCATCTTTGATACGGTTTGCATCTTTTGGATTTGCTGCTTTCACCGCCTCAAGAATCTTTTGTTTATCTTCTGGAGACAGGGTTTTGGTATTGCTTACTTGAACCGTTGCTGGAACCTAAGCTGGGAATTTCTTATTCAGTTTCCCTTGAGCTACTACTGTCTGAGTACGTGCTTCGTTATTAGATAAATCGACTGCTTTAACACCACGGCTCCATTTGTTACCATCAGCATATTGCTTGTTTGCATCATAGGTTGCTGTGTACTCTAGAGTAGCAGGATTTGTTGTTGAAGCTTCTGTTGGAGTATCTTTAAATCCAGGGGCAGGATCGTTTGATGAATATCCATCTTGGAAAATTCTACTGATATCTGAAGTTCCATCATGCAATTTCAGAGTTTTAATCTTACCACTATTATCCTTGCCGCTTATGACGATTTTAACTTCATCACCTGCAAAGACCTCGTAGCCTCTTGTACCTGGACGAACATTATCTTTAATTGTTTGCTTTTCCCACTTACCTGTCTTATCATTCTTGATATAAAGATCAAAGGTTGGTTCTGGTCTTTCAGTTTCATTAGTAATAGTCCCAGACCCTGGCTCTGAAGTTAACACTTCAGTTGTATTTGGACCTGCTGGTACACTTTGAATTGCAGTCACATTACCTGAAGGAAGTAGACCATTGTTTGCGGTGTAAGCCGTTCTCAAATCTTCTGCAGTAAAGGTCACGCTGGTAGCGTTATTTCCTGCTTTTTTCGGCGTAATTGTTTGACCTGCAACTGTCAAGGTTACGGTTGCTCCTGGAAGAACATTATTTACCGTGATGGTTTGATTTGGCAAACCTCCACGTCCACTTAAGTCTTCAATAACCGGTGGGTTAACTTCCATTGCCAAATCTGAGATTGGTTTTGTACGAGATTGACCATCTTTATAGGTAATCTTAACATTATTATTCCCTTCGATGGTAACATTCTGGATACGATCTTTTTCTTTTTCTGTAGCTGTATCATGGGAATTCTTAACAGCTTCTATAATGCTTGTTTTTTCCGTATCTGTCAAGGAAGCAAGACTTGTAACCTTAATCTTCTTATCTGGATTCAAATTAGCATTTCTTACTGCTAGACTACCTTGTTTTATTCTGAAAGTAGAGCCATTTGAACGATTATCTGACGCATCTTCTGCTGAAATAGAACGGGTTGCAGCATTACCTGTACTATATTGTAGACCGTCTTTAACTTTTCCTGTAACTTCCAATTTAGCTGGATTAGTTGAAGTAGCTTCCGTCAAAGTAGAAATGTTTGTCGCATTTGCCTCTCCAAATGAATCATCCAAGACATTTGTAACAATCGTTGCACTGGTTGTACCTGAATGGACGTTTGTTTTCTTGATATAGTTACTATTATCTGTGAAGGTTGTGGTGAAGCGAAGTTCATCACCTGCATAGAAGGTATGTTCTGGTAGATTTTGTGCAGTTGTTTGCGGAACTACCTTCCACTGACCAGTCGCACGATCCTTCACTTCTACAACAGTTTTTGTCGCCTCAGGTTTAATCGTTTCCTTAGTAATGTTCTTAGTCGCTATTCCTGATTCCAAAGTTTCATTTGAATTCGTTACAGGGTTAAGGAATTCCTTACTTTGTTTAACTGTTACATTTCCTATTGGAAGAAGACCATTGCTATCTGCAACATCAGTAGAAGAGAAGGTTACATTTCCTGCATTATCAGCTTGTTTAGTAACAGTTTTACCACCAATTGTCAAGGTAACCTGCGCATTTGGTAGAGCATTCGTTACAGTAATTCCTTTATTTGGAAGACCACCTGTATTCGTTACTTGATCATCTGCAATTTGTGGTGGGTTTGGTTTTACTTTAATAGTAACAGGAACATTTGCATAATTACTTGGTTGAGTTGTTGAACCTTGTGGTAAAGTAATTTGAGCTTCTTTCTTATAGATACCTGGAGCTGAAGCATCTGGTGTAGATACCCACTTATAAGTTGTTCCAGCAGGAATCACCACACTAGAATCAGAATTTTTAAGCGCATTGCCCGGATTGTTAATAATATCATTTAGCGGAGCCGTGTCACCAACTGTTGTAGTATACTCTTGTTTAGCTACCGGATCAACTACCGTATAATCAAATCTCACTTCACTTGTGAGAGCAGGATTTGAAGCTGTTACATCACCAAGACGTCCTTTAGGATAAGTTGCTTTTGCAGTATAGGCAGTATGGTGCGTTTTAGCTGAAGAATCAGTTGTATGCCAAACATCACTAAATTTAGGTGACCCAGCTTGACTACTTACCGATGCACTTGCATTGTTGTTCAGACGATATTCATAAGCAAATGTTGTTCCTGAAGGAAGAGAATCATTATTGAGATATAGGTTTGAAAATCCACCTATATTATTAGCATATCTACCTCCAACTGCTTTATCACCCGAAGTTGCTTTAAAGGCATAAAATTGACCAGTAACTCCATTATTGGTTTTGGTCTCAATTTTTGGATAAACAGTATAATTATAAGTTAAATCTGTTGTAGTTTTGTCTGGGTGTGTTACCGTTAAGGTCGCAGCTCGACTACCTACTTCCATTGTAGGAGCTTGTTTCCATGCAAATGTTGTCCCATTAGGGAGGTCAGATGCTCCGCCAACTGGGCGCACAAGACTTCTTTGATTTATATTAGACAGCGACTCATTACTTACTGCATAAAATGTGTCAGTCGCTTTCTCCACACCATACTTAACATTTTTTTCGACTATATCCGTGGTTCTATCACGATAAGTAATGGTAACATCTCCATTATTAGCTACACTTAGGGAACCTTCTTCAGTTCCTTTTTTATAGTCAGTTGAGCCTACACCTGAGCCTGTACCTGAAAGAAGACCTGCGTTGGCTGTTTTAAAGTTAGCCAAGACTTGATCTTTTTCTGTTTGACTTAGATTTGCTTTGTCATTAACTACGACACTAGTACCTTTCGCAGGATTTTGTCGGTCGTTAAAACCTTTAATAGTAAAATTGGTAGTCTTTTCATCAGTCAGACCATCAATATCTGTAAGTGTATAGGTGAGTTTATAGGTTCCTGGTGTTTCCGGCTCCCAAGCAGTACCCTTACGTCCAATTGTCCCTTCTACATTAATCTTATAGGATGTCAAAGCTCCCGTTTTATTACCTTTAGGACCATAGGAATACAAATCCCCCCATCCTCTTTTACTAGTCGCAGGATAGTTCGGCGCACTTACACCTGTAATATTCTTATTAGACGGAGAAGCTTTGATGTTATCCATCCCTCTATCATCATCTAATCGTATCTCAAAACCAGTGACTGCATCATCATTATAAAAGGTAAGATTCTCTGGCATCGTAATTGTAGGCTTATTAGATGCCGCACGGCTCTGACCAGCTGCACTTCTAGACTGACCTGTCCCACTAGTTGGAACAGTTGAACTGATTGAATCGCTATAATTCCCAGAAGTATCCGCACTTGTAAACGGTTGACTGCTTGTAGCAACTCTTGCGTTCAAGCTAGCAGCTTTCGACTGCTTATTTGCAGTGGCATGAACTTCAAGTGTTGCTTCTAGGTTCCTTTGTTTATCATGGCGGATATCATAGACATACTCATTTCTTGAACCACCACGTTTCTCCATCTCTTGTCCATTAAAGGTCACACGATTAATCGTCGTATTGGAATCTACATCCGCAATCAGCCCTACATGATGCAAGGCATTGTTAGCGTGCATATTAATACGCCAAACAACTTCATGAGTATTTGGATTATAATTAGCAGACGCAATTGAGGCTTTCGTACCATGACTAGAGAATGATGCTCTAGGAGAAGATCCTCTCTCTATCGCTTGTCCATTACGGCCATCACGTTGACCTGAAGTGGCACGCAAAACTGCATTGGCAATAGAGTTACGAGCTGAAGTTGCCGTGTTAATAACGCTACCAAGATCAGCAGTTGGATCCTTTAAAGCTGACTCAATCTCAGTAATGGCAGTTTCCACCTTAAGGATGGCTGCACTGGTATCTGGAAGATCTGCCGCCTTAGCTAAATACTCACCCATTTCAGCTGAAATTTTAGCTAGTTTTTTACGATCTTCTTCATTTTTCTTTGCAGATACTTCTACCGATGACAAGGCACCAGCAGTCACTCCTGCTAAGCTTGTTAATTCTGAATTCTTATCTGTCAAACCTGTTGCTGACTTAGCAGAGTCCAAGACAGGTGCAAACAAATTAGAGTTTGGCAAACCTTGACTAACTACTTGATTTTCAGCTGAAGCAGATTCGGATTGTCCAGCAGTTTCAACACTAGCAGTGCTAGTCGCAACCGAACTACCCCCAGAATTGACCACCAATTGACTAGAACTTACAGAAGTACTTGCTGACACACTTGCTGAAACTGAAGCACTTGTCGACGCACTAACAGAAGCCGAAGTACTTGCTGACACACTTGCAGAAGTGCTAGCGCTCACTGATTGGCTAGCAGAAGTAGATTCTGAACTAGACACACTCTCGCTTTCTGAGTGTGATAAGCTTGCCGATTCTTCTGGATTTGCTTTCGAAACAGATCCAAGAACGACTGAATCATTTGTAGCTAAAACATCCGATGACTCTAATGTCTTTTCAAGAGCAACCGCATCATTAGCATGAACAGTAGTTTGTGTTGCCACTGCTCCGCCTAATACAGCTCCTGTAGCTGCAAGGCCCCTTATAATATCAAGGCCGGTAATTGTATTGTTTGTTTGGTTCTCAACGACTTCGGTCATAACCTGAGTAGTGTCAACACTACCACGGAAAACTTTTAACAAACCAAATAAAGAAGTGGAAGCCCGTAGCCAATGCTTACCGGATTTCACTAACTTATAGCGGGTCACACGATCCGTCTCCCTATATTCACCTTCTTGGCGTCTAAAAAACATTTTTTAGATTCCTTTCCTTCTATATTTATCTGTATTTGGCAATAAAATACCAATCTATATTATACACTTCAAATGCAAGTATTTCAATGAGTTTCAAAACATTTTTACCTAAAAAAAAAAGCATTTTACATGTATATTATATGCAAACGATGCCGCTTTTTATAAATATCGGTAAAATGATTATTCCAAGCGATTTCATAGGGATAAAGTTCAAATTTAAGCGTTTTTATGTTTCTAAATTACAAAATCTTAAATTTCTGTTACAGATTTTGGAGGCGTTTTTAAATTTTGCTATACAAATATTTTATTTTATACATATGTTACCTTAATCGAGCGGTATAAAATATTAACTATATTGTATATATTATTGTTTTTTCTTCATTAACTTTCTACACATGAGTCACATAATCCTTCAGCAGACTCAATTTGTAAGAACCTATACATGTATTCAAAACCTATTTCTTATCACGATATCAATTTGTTATCATTTATTATAGACTCAGTCACACTCTTACTAGACACTCCTAACATCCAAAAACTAACTAGATTGTTTGATTAAATCCACTATTATAATAAAGTAAAATCTGAACAATACGATTAGAAAACTCTGACCAATTTCTAACAATATTTCAGAAGATGAGACTTACCCGTCTTGATTTAGCTAATTTTATTGACGATCTGCTATTTTATTTGTTTATATAACATAACGTTGCACTAAAAATCTCGCAATGCCATAAGATTCCCAGAAGCTTATTACTATACGATATTTTGATAAAGCACTATAGTAGATTGAATTTAGAGTAGAACACTATAGTTTCTAAATCGTTGTTAGAAATTACTTTAAAATCCCCTCATCAATTTGTTCACATTTTCTTTCAATCTACTATGCTTAACGATTCAACACCAAGACATCTAGCTTGCCCAGTCAATTTCCCATTCGCCACAAGGAAAAAGCCCACAATGTAATATAACATTTATGGACTTTTTAATATGATATACAGACAAACCACCACAGCGGTTAGCAATCTTTACACTAGAACACGAAGAAACGAAAACAATCTCTTTTCGCCGATGAGTTAGTGAGGCAGGCAGGTAGTTCACTTCCTTACCATTACGACAGCAAACTCCACGAATCGATAATATTCGTGGAGTTTTCCTAGTGAAGCGTTTAGGTAAGCCGATTGTTATACTACGACACGGAGTTTGGCAAATCGATTCTAGTTGCCAAACGTAGTTAGTGAGGCAGTTAGCTAGACCAGTTACGACGTAAAGTTTTACAAATCGATTCTATTTGTAAAACTCAGTTAGTGAGGCAGTTAGCTAGTTCGCCAAATAGCGACTAGCGTCCAACCATTAGGAACTTTAGTTCCAATTGTTGGTACTGAGTCACATCTTCTCTTCCAACTCTACATCTGGATACTTGTCCGCAAACCAGCGGAGGGCAAAGTCATTTTCAAAGAGGAAGACTGGTTGGTCAAAACGGTCTTTGGCCAAGATATTTCGGCTTGATGACATCCGTTCATCCAAGTCCTCAGGCTTGATCCAACGAACGGTCTTTTTCCCCATTGGGCTCATGACGACTTCCGCATTGTACTCGCCTTCCATACGGTGCTTAAAGACTTCAAACTGGAGTTGACCTACAGCCCCTAGCATGTACTCGCCTGTTTGGTAATTCTTATAAAGCTGAATGGCACCTTCTTGTACTAATTGCTCAATCCCCTTGTGGAAGGATTTTTGTTTCATAACGTTCTTAGCAGATACTTTCATGAAAATTTCAGGGGTAAAGGTTGGCAGTGGTTCAAACTCAAACTTATTTTTTCCAACTGTCAAGGTATCCCCAACCTGATATGTACCTGTATCGTAAACACCAATGATATCTCCAGCCACGGCATTGGTCACATTCTCACGACTTTCAGCCATAAACTGGGTAACATTTGACAGCTTAGCTCCCTTACCAGTACGAGGCAAGTTGACACTCATACCACGCTCAAATTCACCTGATACGATACGGACAAAGGCGATACGGTCACGGTGACGAGGGTCCATGTTGGCTTGGATTTTAAAGACAAATCCTGAGAAATCCTTGTCGTAAGGATCTACAATTTCACCGTCTGTTTTCTTGTGTCCATGTGGCTCTGGAGCAAACTTAAGGAAAGTTTCAAGGAAGGTCTGCACACCAAAGTTTGTCAAAGCTGAACCGAAGAAGACAGGTGTCAATTCTCCAGCTAGAATAGCTTCCTCTGAAAACTCATTCCCAGCTTCATTTAAAAGCTCAATATCATCCTTGACTTGCTCGTAGAAAGGATTGCTTCCAAAAAGCTTTTCCCCATCTTCTAAACTGGCAAAACGCTCATCCCCCTTATAGAGCTCCAAGCGTTGGTTATAGAGGTCATAGAGCCCTTCAAAGGCTTTCCCCATTCCGATTGGCCAGTTCATCGGGTAGCTCGCAATACCCAAGACTTCTTCCAATTCTTGCAAGAGGTCCAGTGGCTCACGTCCGTCACGGTCTAGCTTGTTCATAAAGGTAAAGACAGGGATGCCACGGTGTTTGACAACTTCAAACAATTTCTTAGTTTGGGCCTCGATACCCTTGGCAGAGTCCACCACCATGACCGCTGCATCCACCGCCATCAAGGTACGATAAGTATCTTCTGAAAAGTCCTCATGCCCTGGCGTGTCGAGGATATTCACACGCTTGCCATCGTAGTCAAATTGCATCACAGATGAAGTAACCGAAATCCCACGTTGTTTCTCGATATCCATCCAGTCAGACTTGGCAAAAGTCCCTGTTTTCTTCCCTTTTACAGTACCAGCCTCACGAATCTCGCCCCCAAAGTAGAGCAACTGCTCAGTAATGGTTGTTTTCCCCGCGTCAGGGTGAGAGATGATGGCAAAGGTACGACGTTTCTTAATTTCTTCTTGAATATTCATAAGTTCTCTTTCTTTGATTCTCTATTTTTCTTGTTTCAATAGCTAAGAATGATTTCTACATTGGATTTTACCATTCCTTTCAACACTCCATTATATCGGATTTTAGCATTTTTTTCAATTTCTATTTTATGTTAGACACTGCTAAAGTAGAACAATTCCCCTTGCAATTTTTAAAATAAATGTTACAATAAATATAGAAAAAGGTGTTGCATCAACAACACCCCACAGAGCCGTTTAAGACGGTGGCTGTAATTACATAACTAAAAAATAGCTCGTTAACTCGCCAAAGTTAGGACGGCTATTTTTTTGTCTCTTTTACCAATTCAAGGATGAACTTCAGGAGCGTGATAACAAAGTTACCAGCTACAAACATGAGTGTCAAAGCCTCAAAAGGGGGGCAAATCTGGTTACTACTTTCTACTAAATACTCTTCGAAAATCAAATTCAAACTACGTCAGCTTCGCCTTGCCGTACTCAAGTACAGTCTGCGGCTAGCTTCCTAGTTTACTCTTTGATTTTCATTGAGTATAAGATTTTACAGGATCTGCACATAAGCATCACCATCCTTTCGATTTCGTAACCACCGTCTTCACTTCTCTGTCAAACTATTGTACCATATAATTTCCTCTTTGAAATCCTCTTTTCAAACAAATCATCATTAAAACCCGTTCTCCATCCTCTACCTGTCTTTTTTCACCTTTCCCTCCCTTATTTATAGGAAAATATGGTAAAATAGAACAGACTAAAAATCATCATTTCATGAAAGGATGCAAGATGAAAATTACGCAAGAAGAGGTAACACACGTTGCCAATCTTTCAAAATTAAGATTCTCTGAAGAAGAAACTGCTACCTTTGCGACTACCTTGTCTAAAATTGTTGACATGGTTGAATTGCTGGGCGAAGTCGACACAACTGGTGTCGTACCTACTACGACCATGGCTGACCGCAAAACTGTACTCCGCCCTGATGTGGCCGAAGAAGGAACAGACCGTGATCGCTTGTTTAAAAACGTACCTGAAAAAGACAACTACTATATCAAGGTACCAGCTATCCTAGACGATGGAGGAGATGCCTAATGACTTTTAATAACAAAACTATTGAAGACTTGCACAATCTCCTTGTTTCTAAGGAAATTTCTGCAACTGAATTGACCCAAGCAACGCTTGAAGATATCAAATCTCGCGAGACAGCTATCAACGCTTTTGTTACTATCGCTGAGGAGCAAGCCCTTGCTCAAGCTAAGGCTATTGATGAAGCTGGAATTGACGCTGACAATGTCCTTTCAGGAATTCCGCTTGCTGTTAAGGATAATATCTCTACAGATGGTATCCTCACAACTGCAGCCTCAAAAATGCTCTACAACTACGAGCCAATCTTTGATGCGACTGCGGTTGCTAATGCAAAAGCTAAAGGCATGATTGTTGTCGGAAAAACCAACATGGACGAATTTGCCATGGGTGGTTCAGGTGAAACTTCACACTACGGAGCAACTAAAAACGCTTGGGACCACAGCAAGGTTCCTGGTGGATCATCAAGTGGTTCTGCTGCAGCTGTAGCTTCAGGGCAAGTCCGCTTGTCACTTGGTTCTGATACTGGTGGTTCTATCCGCCAACCTGCTGCCTTCAACGGGATCGTTGGTCTCAAACCAACCTACGGAACAGTTTCTCGTTTCGGTCTTATTGCCTTTGGTAGCTCATTAGACCAGATCGGACCTTTTGCGCCAACTGTTAAGGAAAATGCCCTCTTACTCAACGCTATTGCTAGCGAAGATGCTAAAGACTCTACTTCTGCTCCTGTCCGCATTGCCGACTTTACTTCAAAAATCGGCCAAGACATCAAGGGTATGAAAATCGCTTTGCCTAAGGAATACCTTGGTGAAGGGATTGACCCAGAGGTGAAGGAAACTATTCTGAACGCAGCCAAACACTTTGAAAAACTTGGTGCCATCGTCGAAGAAGTCAGCCTTCCTCACTCTAAATACGGTGTTGCCGTTTACTACATCATCGCTTCATCAGAAGCCTCATCAAACTTGCAACGTTTTGATGGTATCCGTTACGGTTATCGTGCAGAAGATGCGACTAATCTTGACGAAATCTATGTAAACAGCCGTAGCCAAGGTTTCGGTGAAGAGGTGAAACGCCGTATCATGCTAGGAACTTTCAGCCTTTCATCAGGTTACTACGATGCCTACTACAAGAAAGCTGGACAGGTTCGTACCCTCATCATCCAAGATTTTGAGAAAGTCTTTGCGGATTACGACTTGATTTTGGGACCAACTGCTCCAAGTGTTGCCTATGACTTGGATTCCCTCAACCACGACCCAGTTGCCATGTACTTGGCTGACCTCTTGACCATTCCAGTCAACTTGGCTGGTCTCCCAGGAATTTCGATTCCTGCTGGATTCTCTCAAGGTCTACCAGTCGGTCTGCAATTGATTGGTCCTAAGTACTCAGAAGAAACCATTTACCAAGTTGCTGCTGCCTTTGAAGCAACAACAGAATACCACAAACAACAACCCGTGATTTTTGGAGGTGATAACTAATGAACTTTGAAACAGTCATTGGACTTGAAGTCCACGTAGAGCTCAACACCAATTCAAAAATCTTCTCACCTACTTCTGCCCACTTTGGAAATGACCAAAATGCCAACACCAACGTGATTGACTGGTCTTTCCCAGGAGTACTTCCTGTTCTCAATAAAGGTGTTGTCGATGCCGGTATCAAGGCTGCTCTTGCCCTCAATATGGATATCCACAAAAAGATGCACTTTGACCGTAAGAACTACTTCTATCCAGATAATCCTAAAGCCTATCAAATTTCTCAGTTTGATGAACCAATTGGTTATAACGGCTGGATTGAAGTGGAGTTAGAAGACGGTACAACTAAGAAAATCGGTATCGAGCGCGCCCACCTAGAAGAAGACGCTGGTAAAAACACCCACGGTACAGATGGCTACTCTTATGTTGACCTTAACCGCCAAGGGGTGCCATTGATTGAGATTGTATCTGAAGCAGACATGCGTTCTCCTGAAGAAGCCTATGCTTATCTGACAGCCCTCAAGGAAGTTATCCAGTATGCTGGTATTTCTGACGTTAAGATGGAAGAAAGTTCTATGCGTGTGGATGCCAACATCTCCCTTCGTCCTTATGGTCAAGAAAAATTCGGTACCAAGACAGAGTTGAAGAACCTCAACTCCTTCTCAAACGTTCGCAAGGGGCTTGAATACGAAGTTCAACGTCAGGCTGAAATCCTTCGCTCAGGTGGTCAAATTCGCCAAGAAACACGCCGTTACGATGAAGCTAACAAGGCAACTATCCTCATGCGTGTCAAGGAAGGTGCTGCAGACTACCGCTACTTCCCAGAACCAGACCTACCTCTCTTTGAAATTTCAGATGAGTGGATTGAGGAAATGCGAACTGAATTGCCAGAGTTTCCAAAAGAACGCCGTGCACGCTACGTGGCTGACCTTGGCTTGTCAGACTACGATGCTAGCCAGTTGACTGCAAACAAGGTCACTTCTGACTTCTTTGAAAAAGCTGTTGCCCTCGGTGGTGATGCAAAACAAGTCTCTAACTGGCTCCAAGGCGAAGTCGCTCAATTCTTGAACGCTGAAGGTAAGACACTGGAACAAATCGAATTAACACCAGAAAACTTGGTTGAAATGATTGCCATCATCGAAGATGGTACTATCTCTTCTAAGATTGCCAAGAAAGTCTTTGTCCACCTGGCTAAAAATGGTGGTGGCGCTCGTGAATACGTGGAGAAAGCAGGTATGATTCAAATCTCAGATCCAGCTGTCTTGATTCCAATTATCCACCAAGTCTTTGCCGATAACGAAGCAGCCGTTGCCGACTTCAAGTCAGGCAAACGTAATGCAGATAAGGCCTTCACAGGATTCCTTATGAAAGCAACCAAAGGCCAAGCCAATCCACAAGTCGCCCTTAAACTCCTTGCACAGGAATTGGCGAAGTTGAAAGAAGACTAATATGTAAAAGAAACCAGCCCTGAGGTTGGTTTTTTTCGATCCTACCATCTCCCAATAACTATTTTGGCTTTATTTCCAGAAGATTTTATGGTAAAATGAAGAGTAATAATATTTATTAAAGAGGTAAAAACATGATTGAAGCAAGCAAATTGAAAGCTGGTATGACATTTGAAACTGCAGACGGAAAATTGATCCGCGTTTTGGAAGCTAGCCACCACAAACCAGGTAAAGGGAACACGATCATGCGTATGAAACTGCGTGATGTCCGTACTGGTTCTACATTTGACACAAGCTACCGTCCAGAAGAAAAATTCGAACAAGCTATTATCGAGACTGTTCCAGCTCAATACTTGTACAAAATGGATGAAACTGCCTACTTCATGAACACTGAAACTTACGACCAATACGAAATTCCAGTCGTAAACGTTGAAAATGAATTGCTTTACATCCTTGAAAACTCTGATGTGAAAATCCAATTCTATGGAACTGAAGTAATCGGTGTAACTGTACCAACTACTGTTGAATTGACAGTTGCTGAAACACAACCATCTATCAAAGGTGCTACTGTTACAGGTTCTGGTAAACCAGCAACTATGGAAACTGGACTTGTTGTCAACGTTCCTGACTTCATCGAAGCTGGACAAAAATTGATCATCAACACTGCAGAAGGAACTTACGTTTCTCGTGCCTAATCTCTAGAAAGAGGTCATTCTATGGGAACTGAAGAACAATTTGGCGAAATCGTTATCGCTCCACGTGTACTTGAAAAAATCATTGCCATCGCAACTGCTAAAGTTGATGGTGTCCATTCATTTTCAAATAAATCCGTATCTGATACCCTATCAAAACTCTCTCTTGGTCGTGGCGTCTACTTAAAAGAAAGCAACGAAGAACTAACTGCTGACATCTACCTCTACCTTGAGTACGGTGTGAAAGTACCAAAAGTGGCTCTTGCTATTCAAAAAGCGGTCAAAGATGCTGTCCATGATATGGCAGATGTGGAACTTGCTGCTGTCAATATCCATGTTACAGGAATTGTTCCAGACAAAACACCAAAACCTGAGTTGAAAGATCTATTTAACGAGGACTTCCTCAATGACTAGTCCATTATTAGAATCTAGACGCGAACTTCGTAAATGCGCTTTTCAAGCTCTCATGAGCCTTGAATTTGGCACAGACATGGAAACAGCTTGTCGCTTTGCCTACACACATGACCGTGAAGATGAAGATGTACAAATTCCAGCCTTTCTTCTGAACTTGGTTTCTGGTGTTCAAGCTCAAAAAGACGAGTTGGATAAACAAATCAACCAGTACCTCAAGTCCGGCTGGACAGTTGAACGCTTGACCTTGGTCGAAAAAAACTTACTACGCTTGGGTATCTTTGAAATCATTTCATTTGATACACCTCAGCTGGTAGCAGTCAATGAAGCCATTGAACTTGCCAAGAATTTTTCAGATCAAAAATCAGCCCGCTTTATTAACGGACTGCTCAGTCAATTTGTAACTGAAGAAAATGAATAATCAAAAAGGTGTTTGGTCTTCCAAGCACCTTTTTGTTGTTCCCTCGACACAAAGAACCACATAAAAACTAGAACTGACTGCCAGTTCTAGTTTTTGCGTATTCTGAAGAATTATACTCAATGAAAATCAAAGAGCAAACCAGGAAGCTAGCCGTAGGCTGCTCAAAGCACTGCTTTGAGGTTACAGATAAAACTGACGAAGTCAGCTCAAAACATGGTTTTGAGGTTGTGGATAGAACTGACGAAGTCAGTAACATATATACGGCAAGGCGAAGCTGACGTGGTTTGAAGAGATTTTCGAAGAGTATTAGTATTTTCTAAATCGTTGATAACGTTCTTCCAACAACTCTTCTAGCGATTTTTGTGAGAGTATAGCTAGCTCATCTTGAAGTTCTTTTTTGACAGTCTTAATCAGTTCTTTACTAGAAAGTCCTGCTTCAGAAATCACCTTGTCCACCACGTCCATTTCTAACAACTCATGTGAAGTGATTTTCATCAACTCTGCTGCTTCCATGGCACGACTGCCATCCTTCCATAGAATGGAAGCAAAGCCTTCTGGGCTGAGAATCGCATAGATAGAATTTTCCAACATCCAGACACGGTCTGCGACTGCTAGAGCCAGAGCCCCACCTGAACCACCTTCACCAATAATGATAGCAATAATCGGAACTTTCAGGTCACTCATTTCCATGAGATTGCGAGCAATAGCTTCTCCCTGTCCACGTTCTTCCGCCCCCACACCAGGATAGGCACCTGCAGTATTGATAAAGGTCACAACTGGACGGCCAAACTTTTCAGCCTGTTTCATCAAACGTAAGGCCTTACGGTAACCTTCTGGATGCGGTTGGCCAAAATTCCGTTTGAGGTTGTCTTGTAAACTCTTGCCTTTTTGGATGCCAACCACTGTTACAGCTTGGTCTTCAAGCCAGCCTATACCACCCACAACTGCACCATCATCTCGGAAAGAACGGTCACCATGTAACTGGATAAATTCATCAAAAATGCCTGTCGCCAAGTCCAAGGTTGTCAAGCGACTCTGCTCACGCGCTTCTCTGACTATTTTTGCAATATTCATCTAGGACTCCTTCCGTGCAATCTGACTAGGCTAGCAATAGTATCTGGCAAGTCTCTTCGTTTGACAATAGCATCCACAAAGCCATGCTCCAATAGGAATTCTGCCTTTTGGAAATCCTCAGGCAAGCTTTCACGAACCGTATTTTCAATGACACGACGCCCAGCAAAACCAACCAAACTCTGTGGTTCAGCCAGAATGATATCGCCTTCCATAGCGAAAGAAGCTGTCACACCACCAGTCGTTGGATCTGTCAAAATGGTCAGGTAAAAGAGGCCTGCATTTGAATGACGTTTAACTGCTGCAGAAATCTTGGCCATCTGCATGAGACTCATGATTCCTTCCTGCATACGGGCTCCACCAGAGGCTGTGAAGAGAACAACTGGCAATTGTTCGACAGTCGCATACTCAAACAAACGAGTGATTTTTTCACCTACAACCGTACCCATAGAAGCCATGATAAAGTTGGAATCCATAATCCCAAGAGCCACAGTCTGACCTTTAATAAGAGCAGTTCCTGTCACAACAGCTTCATCCAGACCTGTTTTTTCACGCATGGTTGCCAGTTTCTTTTGGTAACCAGGGAATTGCAAGGGATCCTTACTTTCAATCCCTGTAAACAATTCCTTGAAGGTTCCCATATCAATCGTCAAAGCCAAGCGTTCTTGGGCAGAAATACGAAAGGTATAGCTACAGTGCGGACAGATACGCTCACTTCCCAGATCCTTCTGATAGATGGTATGCTTACAACTCGGACACTGGGAGAATAGTTCATCTGGAACCTCTGGCTTGGCTTGAGGTTTTTCCCTAACCGAACGATTGGGATTGATTCGAATATACTTATCTTTTTTACTAAATAGAGCCATTGATTCCCCTTTTCGGTTTAAACTCTTAAAGTCATTTTATTCTTTTTCTTGATATTTGGGTAAGAAGGTTTCCATCAAGAAGGAAGTATCGTAATCCCCAGCAATGACATTGCGATCTGAAATGAGGTCAAGCTGGAAATCAGCATTGGTCTGCACCCCCTCTATCTCTAGTTCATAGAGGGCACGTTGCATTTTCATCAAGGCATCAAAACGATTTTCGCCGTGAACGATGACTTTGGCAATCATACTATCATAATAAGGCGGAATGGTGTAGCCTGGATAAACTGCTGAATCCACGCGCAAGCCAACTCCCCCACTTGGCAGATAGAGATTGGTAATCTTACCTGGACTTGGAGCAAAGTTGAAGGCTGGATTTTCTGCATTGATACGACATTCAATAGCATGACCACGTAGGACAATATCCTCTTGCTTAACAGACAGAGGTTGACCTGTCGCAATGCGAATTTGTTCCTTAACGATATCCACACCTGAAACAAATTCTGTTACTGGATGTTCTACTTGTACACGAGTATTCATCTCCATGAAATAGAAATTGCCACTAGCTTCATCAAGAAGAAACTCAATGGTCCCTGCATTCTCATAACCAACAGACTCTGCCGCTCGAACAGCCGCAGCACCAATTTCATTGCGTAGCGTTTTCCCAATTGCAATCGAAGGACTTTCTTCTAAAACTTTTTGGTTATTCCGTTGAAGAGAGCAATCTCGTTCCCCCAAATGGATTACATTTCCATGTTCATCTCCTAGGATTTGAACCTCGATGTGACGAGCTGGATAGATAACCCGTTCTATGTACATGGCACCATTGCCATAATTGGCCTTGGCTTCACTTGAGGCTGTTTCAAAGGCTGAAACAAGGTCTTCTGGTTTTTCAACCTTGCGAATCCCTTTCCCACCACCACCTGCTGAAGCCTTGAGCATAACAGGGTAGCCAATTTTTTCAGCAACAATCAAGGCTTCCTCAGAGTTATGCACTTCTCCATCCGAACCCGGAATGACGGGCACGCCTGCTTTAATCATCTGAGCACGTGCATTAATCTTGTCCCCCATCATATCCATAACATGGCCAGATGGACCGATAAACTTGATGCCAACCTCTTCACACATGGTTGCAAATTTGGAGTTTTCACTGAGAAATCCAAAACCAGGGTGAATCGCTTCTGCTTCAGTCAAGACTGCAGCTGATAGAACCGCATTAATGTTAAGATAAGACTCAGTTGCCTTACCAGGGCCAATACAAACCGCCTCATCTGCTAAAAGCGTATGAAGGGCTTCCTTATCGGCAGTTGAATAGACCGCTACCGTCGCAATCCCCAATTCACGCGCCGCACGAATAATACGAACCGCAATTTCACCGCGATTGGCAATTAAAATTTTTCGAAACATGGAGAACCTCCTTAGTTCCCTATTGCAAAGGTGAGAGTACCACTAGCTGCAAGCTTGCCATCCACTTCAGCCTTTGCTTCAACCACAGCGATGGTACCGCGACGTTTTACAAAAGTCGCCGTCATAACCAATTGGTCGCCTGGTACAACTTGCTTCTTGAATTTAACCTTGTCCATACCAGCGTAAAAGACCAGTTTTCCTTTATTTTCAGGTTTTGACAACTCCAAGACACCAGCTGTTTGCGCCAAGGCTTCCATGATCAGAACACCTGGCATAACTGGGTATTGAGGAAAATGACCGTTAAAGAAAGGCTCATTGATGGTCACATTTTTGATGGCAACAATGGTGTCTTCGCTCACTTCCAAGACACGGTCTACTAGGAGCATGGGATAACGATGGGGTAGAGCTTCTTTGATTCCTTGAATATCGATCATTTGATACGTACCAATCCTTTACCAAACTCAACCATTTCTTCATTAGAAACGAGAATTTCCGTTACCACACCATCCTTAGGTGCTGGAATTTCATTCATGACTTTCATGGCTTCGATGATTACCAATGTTTGACCTTTTTTGACACTATCACCAACTGTGACGAAGGCAGGTTTATCAGGACCAGCAGCCAAGTAAGCCACCCCAACAAGTGGACTCTCTACAACATCCCCCTCAGCAACTACACTTGCTTCAGCTGGAGCCGAAGTTTCTTCTACTACAGTCTCTGCTGGAGCAGATGTAGGAGCTACTGGACTTGGTGTTGCTAGAACGGATGCTGGAGCGACTTGAGCTGCAACTTCAGGAACAGGTCTCGCTTCATTCTTGCTAAACTGCAACTCATCCGTCCCATTTTTATAAGAAAATTCTCTCAAACTTGACTGGTCAAATTGGGCCATCAAGTCTTTAATATCGTTTAAATTCATACTTATTTATTCTCCCAACGTTTGAAAGCAAGAACTGCATTGTGGCCACCAAAACCAAAGGTATTTGAAATGGCGTATGGAATTTCTTGCTCCAAGCCTTGTCCATAAACGACATTGGCTTCGATATAATCTGATACTTCACTTGTTCCAGCTGTCATTGGTACAAAGTTATGACGCATAGCTTCGATTGTGACAATAGCTTCTACTGCACCTGCAGCACCCAGCAAATGTCCTGTAAAAGACTTGGTTGATGATACAGGTACTTCCTTACCAAGAACAGCTACGATCGCACCACTTTCTCCTTTTTCATTAGCAGGAGTTGACGTTCCGTGAGCATTGACATAGGCTACTTGCTCTGGAGAAATCTCAGCTTCTTCCAAGGCTAGTTTGATGGCCTTGATAGCTCCCTGACCTTTTGGATGTGGTGAAGTCATGTGGTAGGCATCACAAGTATTTCCGTAACCAACCACTTCAGCCAGGATAGTAGCGCCACGTTTTTCAGCGTGTTCAAGACTTTCAAGAACCAACATCCCTGAACCTTCACCCATAACAAACCCATTGCGATCCTTGTCAAATGGAATGGAAGCACGAGTTGGGTCCTCTGTAGTTGAGAGAGCAGTCAGTGCTTGAAAACCGGCGATAGCAAAAGGTGTGATAGAGGCTTCTGAACCACCTACCAACATAACATCTTGGAAACCAAACTTAATTGAGCGGAAGGCATCCCCAATCGCGTCATTTGATGAAGCGCAGGCAGTATTGATGGATTTACAAACACCGTTTGCTCCAAAACGCATAGCAACATTTCCTGAAGCCATATTTGGTAAGGCTTTTGGAAGGGTCAATGGTTTCACACGTTTTGGTCCTTTGTCACGGAGTCGAAGCACTTGATCTTCAATTTCCTTGATTCCACCAATACCAGAGGCAACGATAACACCAAAACGATCCTTGTCAAGAGCCTCTACATCCAGATTGGCATGGTTGACAGCCTCTTGGGCTGCATACAAGGCATACAAAGAATAGTTATCAAAACGGTTGGTATCTTTCTTAACAAAGTATTTATCAAAAGGAAAATCTTGGATTTCTGCTGCATTATGCACATCAAAGTTACTATGATCAAATTTTGTAATTGGACCAATTCCGATTTTTCCAGTTGTCAAACTATTCCAAAATTCTTCTGGTGTATTTCCGATTGGAGATGTCACTCCATAACCTGTTACTACTACACGATTTAGTTTCATCTTTTTTACCTCTAGCTTCTGCTACATACTGAGGCCACCATCAATGGCAACCACTTGACCAGTTAGATAATCTTGGCCTGCTAAAAATACTGTTAAATCTGCAACTTGTTCTGCTTGCCCAAATTCTTTCATAGGAATTTGCGCCAACATGGCATCTTTTACCTTGTCTGATAGGACTGCTGTCATATCGGACTCAATCATTCCAGGTGCGATAGCATTAACCCTGATATTGCGATTGGCCACTTCACGCGCCACAGACTTGGTAAAACCAATCAAACCAGCCTTAGAAGCAGCATAATTAGCTTGACCGATATTTCCCATCAAACCAACAACACTAGACATATTAATGATAGCACCTTTTCTGGCTTTCATCATCGGTTTCAAGACTGATTGTGTCATGTTAAAGGCGCCAGTCAGGTTAACCTTGAGCACTTTTTCAAAATCTGCTTCTGTCATCTTGAGCATCAGGGTATCTTGGGTAATTCCTGCATTGTTAACCAAAACATCTACTGAACCCAGCTCTGCAATAGCTTGCTCAACCATACGCTTAGCGTCTGCAAAATCAGACACATCACCTGAAATAGGAACTACCTTGACACCGTAGTCTGAAAATTCAGCGAGCAATTCTTCTGAGATAGGCCCACGACTGTTTAAGACGATGTTGGCCCCTACTTGAGCAAACTTATGGGCAATAGCAAGACCAATTCCACGACTCGAACCTGTAACAAAGATATTCTTATTTTTTAGTTGCATTCTTTTCTCCTGTTTCCTCTTGTATTTATGGGAGAAGGATTACTAGTTTCCTAGAAGAGCTTCCAAGCTCGCCTGATCTTCAACAGTGGCTAGTTTAGCCCTTTTATCAATTTTTTTCACAAAGCCTGACAAAACTTTCCCGGGTCCAATCTCGATAAAGTTGGTTACTCCTGCTTCTTGCATAACTGCAATACTCTCATAGAAACGAACCGGTTCCTTGATCTGACGCGTCAAGAGTGGAGCAATGTCTTCTTTTTTCATGACCGTAGCTTCTGTATTGCCAACTAGGGGACAAGTAAAATCTGAAAAACTTACTTGAGCTAGAGTTTCAGCTAGTTTTTGGCTAGCAGGCTCAAGGAGAGCGGTATGAAAGGGACCTGACACCTTGAGAGGAATCAAGCGCTTGGCACCAGCTTCCTGCAAGAGTTCAACAGCTCTGTCAACCGCAACCACTTCTCCACCAATCACGATTTGTGCAGGTGTGTTATAGTTGGCTGGGGTAACCACTCCAAGTTCAGAAGCTTTTTGACAGGCTTCCTCAATGACCTCTACTGGCGTATTGAGAACTGCGACCATCTTGCCAGAACCAGCAGGAGCCGCTTCTTCCATATAGGCTCCACGCTTAGCTACCAAGGCAACCGCATCTTCAAACTCCAAGGCACCGCTGGCCACCAAGGCAGAATATTCTCCAAGGGACAAACCAGCAACCATATCAGGCTGATAGCCCTTCTCTTGCAATAAACGGTAGATAGCAACTGAAGTCGCTAAAATAGCTGGTTGGGTATAGCGGGTCTGATTGAGTTTTTCTGCTTCTGTATCGATGAGATGACGCAAATCATAACCGAGTACCTGACTGGCTTGATCAATCGTTTCTTTGACAATCGGATACTGATCATAAAGATCCCGTCCCATCCCTAGATACTGGGTACCTTGACCAGCAAATAAAAAAGCTGTTTTAGTCATTTCTTACAACTCCTGCCCAACGAGAGGCTTCTTCTTGAATTTTCTTAGCTGCTCCATAGTACAAATCTTTTAGGATTTCTTCAGCTGTTTCTTCTTTAGAAACAAGCCCTGCAATTTGACCTGCCATGACTGATCCACCATCCACATCTCCGTGAACAACTGCTTTGGCTAGGGCACCTGCTCCCATTTGTTCAAAGATTTCTAAATCAGGATTTTCCTGTTTAAAGGCATCTTTCTCAGCTTTTTCAAAATCACGAGTCAATTGATTTTTAATCGCACGAACAGCATGTCCAAAGTGTTGAGCTGAAATCGTAGTATCAATATCTCTAGCTTTTAAAATTTTCGCCTTATAATTTGGATGGGCATTAGACTCTTTTGCAACGACAAAACGCGTTCCAACCTGAACAGCCTCTGCACCTAGCATAAAGCCAGCTGCAGCACCTTCACCATCCGCAATCCCTCCTGCAGCAATAACAGGAATAGATACAGCTGCGGCTACCTGGCGCACCAAGGTCATGGTTGTTAATTTACCGATATGCCCCCCAGCTTCCATTCCTTCTGCAATAACAGCATCCGCACCAATTTTCTCCATGCGTTTAGCTAGGGCAACACTAGGTACAACAGGAATAACTGTAATACCAGCTTCATGGAAGCGTTCCATGTATTTACCAGGATTTCCTGCCCCTGTTGTAACCACCTTAACACCTTCCTCGATAACAAGATCTACAATATCTTCCACAAAAGGAGATAAAAGCATGATGTTGACACCAAAGGGTTTATCCGTCAATGATTTGATCTTATCAATATTAGCTTTGACAACTTCTTTAGGGGCATTTCCCCCACCGATAATGCCTAGCCCTCCAGCCTTGGAAACAGCCCCTGCCAAATCACCATCAGCAACCCAAGCCATTCCTCCTTGAAAGATAGGATAATCAATGTTCAATAATTCTGTAATACGCGTTTTCATAGTGCCTCCATCGTTTCTTGCTTACGTAATAGTTCGATACTGTCATAATTTGAAAATCAAACTATTGCCTAAACAAGAGGGAGCGGGTTTCCCTACTCCTTCTATTTGTATTCTGCTTATACTCTTCGAAAATCTCTTCAAACAACATCAGCTCTATTTGCAACCTCAAAACAGTGTTTTGAGCAGTCTGCGACTAGCTTCCTAGTTTGCTCTTTGATTTTCATTGAGTATTATTTTGTTTGCTCTTCAACGTAGGCAACCAAGTCACCAACTGTTTTCAAGTCATCTTCTGCTTCGATTTGGATATCAAAAGCATCTTCGATTTCTGAGATTACTTGGAACAAGTCCAATGAATCTGCGTCCAAATCATCAAAAGTTGATTCAAGTGTTACTTCTGATGCGTCTTTCCCAAGTTCTTCAACGATAATTTCTTGTACTTTTTCAAATACTGCCATGATAGGACTCCTTTAAAATAAATAGTTTTTTATAACAATGTGTTCACCACATGATTACCTAAATTGTAAGAATGAGCGTGCCCCAGGTCAAGCCTCCACCGAAGCCTGATAAAAGAACAGTCTGGCTACCGTCTAAACGGATGAGGCCTTGTTCTACACACTCTGAAAGTAAAATCGGGATACTTGCTGCACTGGTATTGCCATATTCCATCATATTGGCTGGAAGTTTGTCTCGGTCGACACCGATTTTTCTAGCCATCTTATCCAAAATACGGTCATTAGCCTGATGAAGTAGCAGATAATCCAAGTCTGTCGCCTCTACAGGAGATTCTTCAATAGTTTGTTTGATAGACTTAGCTACATCTCGAATGGTAAAATCAAAGACCGCGCGCCCATCCATCTTCAAAAATGAATCTGCATTTTCTCGATCTGAAAATGGAGATTGCAAGCCTGAATATCCATAAGTTAGACACTCGCTACGACTCCCATCACTATTAAGACTCTCAGCTAAGAAATGCTCTTGCTCGCTAGCTTCTAGCAAGACTCCACCAGCACCATCTCCAAACAAGACAGCTGTTGATCGGTCCGACCAATCGACTGCCTTAGAGAGGGTTTCACTACCAATCACTAAGCCTTTTTGAAAGCGACCAGAAGCGATAAACTTTTCAGCAGTTGATAAAGCAAATACAAATCCACTGCAAGCAGCTGTTAGGTCAAAAGCAAAAGCTTTTTTGGCACCAATATTAGCTTGGACACGAGCAGCTGTAGAGGGCATCATCGAATCTGGAGTGATGGTAGCTAGGATGATAAAATCCAGCTCTTCTCCTGTGATTCCAGCTTTTTTCATCAGTTTCTTCGCAACCTCTGTAGCCAAATCACTGGTAGATTCTGTTCTTGAAATATGCCTTTGTCGTATTCCCGTCCGACTTGAAATCCACTCATCATTGGTATCCATAATCTGAGCCAAATCATGATTTGTAACCACTTGCTCTGGCACATAATGAGCAACCTGGCTTATTTTTGCAAAAGCCATTATTTCAAATCCTCCAAAAATTGATAAAGTTTCGTCAAACCTTTGCCCATAACCTCAGTTTCTTCCTTGCTCATACCGTCGATAATATTTTCAACCATGGCCTTATGGAAGCGTTTATGTAGTCTATGAACCAAGCGACCCTTCTTTGTCAAATGCAGATGCACCACACGACGATCCTGCTCTGAACGAATGCGTTCAATGTACCCCTTACGTTCGAGATTATTTAAACTCGTCGTAACAGTCCCAAGAGTCACCATCAACTCTTTTGACACTTGACTTGGCGTCACGTCTGGGAATTTTCCAATTACATCGATTGTATGGACTTCTTTGATGGAGATATCTTTGAAACGACTACCCCTCAAGCTAACTTCCTCGATGACGAGGACATTGTTAAATATAGATGTTAAATATTCATTAATTCGTTGGTAGTCCAATCTCTTTTCCCTCCTTTTCAAAAAACTTTCACAATCAAAACATTTGACAAAGGAATTATATCAAACTTCAAAGAATGGTGCAAGTATTTTCTTATTTTCCAGTAAATTTCGGTCTTCTTCTCTCCGAATGGGCCCGAACTCCTTCTTTGAAATCTTCTGTTTGGGCCAAGGAGTCCTGTAGGTTCAGTTCTAAAGCAGCATAATCTTGCCAATCTTTAAATTGGCTCTCCCATACCAACTTCTTGATGGCTGCATAAGAATTAGCCGATCCGCGTCTCAATTTTTTAAGAAGCTGTTCTCTCGTCTTTTCAAGTTTATCAGCTTCACAGATGCGGTAAACAAGCCCCCACTCCAGAGCTTTTTCTGCTGTCAGAGCCTCTCCTGTCATGGCTAATTGAGCAGCACGCGTCACACCAATACTTCGACTCAAGAGATGAATCCCACCTGCATCTGGAGCCAAACCAACGCCAACAAAGGCTTGGATAAACTTAGCCTTATCCGTCGCCAGACAGAAGTCTGCAGCAACAGCCATATTCGCTGCGGCACCTGCAACAGCCCCATCAACCTCCATCAAGACAGGTTTAGCAATTTGCTTGATTTTATGAGAAATCGTATTGACCAATTCTGCGATTTTCGTCAATGATGGAATATTATCCTCATCCACTGCTCGCTTCATCTCTACCAAATCTCCTCCAACGGAGAAGACCTTTCCATTGGCATTAATTAAGATAAAATGCACAGCTGGATCCTTTTCTGCCAAAGTTAGTGCTTCTAAAATTTCCTCACACATAGGAATATGAAAACCATTTGCAACCTCAGGACGGTTTAAGGTAAGAATTGCCAAATCCTCTTCAAGCTGATAAATAATGTGCTCCATCAGGACTCCTTTTTGTTTACTAAGAGTTTTAAATTATTTTATTTCAAAAGTATATCTTTTTTAAAACTTGAAAGCAAGAAAAAATCGGCTAAAAGTGTCTCAGCCGATAAGAAAGACTCGCTTTATCCTAGAAAGCATCTCATTTTCTTCATTGAAAAAAGGTTTTCTTTCTGCTATAATCGTATAAAATACTTACTTTAGGAGTTCTTATGAAAGTTGTTAAATTTGGAGGTAGCTCTCTTGCCTCTGCTGGTCAATTAGAAAAAGTTTTAAAGATCGTTAAAAGCGATCCAGAACGCCGTTTTGTAGTTGTTTCTGCACCTGGGAAACGCAATGCTGAAGATACCAAGGTTACGGATGCCTTGATTAAATACTACCGCGACTATGTTGCTGGTAATGATATTAGCAAGAGTCAAAGCTGGATTATAGATCGCTATGCTGCCATGGTTAGTGAATTGGGACTGAAACCAGCTGTTCTAGAGAAAATTTCAAAAAGCATTCGTGCCTTGGCCACTCTTCCTATTGAAGAAAATGAATTTCTCTACGATACTTTCCTAGCAGCGGGTGAAAACAACAATGCCAAATTGATTGCTGCCTATTTTAACCAAAACGGTATCGATGCACGCTATGTTCACCCTCGAGAAGCTGGGATTGTGGTAACAAGTGAACCTGGCAACGCTCGCATCGTGCCATCAAGTTATGACAAGATTGAAGAATTGACAAATGCAAATGAAGTACTTGTCATTCCTGGTTTCTTTGGTGTTACTAAGGAAAATCAAATCTGTACCTTCTCACGTGGAGGATCAGACATTACAGGCTCTATCATTGCTGCAGGAGTTAAAGCTGACCTCTATGAAAACTTTACGGATGTTGATGGTATCTTTGCAGCTCATCCAGGAATTATCCACCAACCACACTCAATTCCTGAGTTAACCTACCGTGAAATGCGTGAGTTGGCCTATGCAGGATTCTCAGTCCTTCATGACGAAGCCCTTCTTCCTGCCTACCGTGGAAAAATTCCTCTGGTTATCAAGAATACCAATAACCCTGACCACCCAGGTACTCGTATCGTTCTAAAACATAGTAGTGATGAATTCCCAGTAGTAGGAATTGCTGGTGACTCTGGTTTTGTCAGCATTAACATGTCTAAATACCTCATGAACCGTGAGGTTGGATTTGGTCGCAAGGTTCTGCAAATCCTTGAAGATCTCAACATCGGTTGGGAACATATGCCAACTGGTATCGACGATCTTTCAATCATTCTCCGTTCTCGCGAGCTAACTCCTATCAAGGAAGAAGAAATCCTACGTCAATTGGTTCAAAAAGCTGAAGTAGACCATGCAGAAATCGAACACGACCTTTCAATCATTATGATTGTTGGAGAAAAGATGAAGAGTCACATCGGAGTAACTGCTACTGCGACACGTGCTCTATCTGAAAACAAAATCAACATCCAGATGATGTCTCAAGGTTCTAGTGAAGTTTCTATTATGTTCGTTGTCAATAAGGACCAAGAAAAAGCAGCTATTAAAGCCCTTTACAGTGCCTTTTTTGGCGAAAGTAAGGAAGACTAGACATGGCCCAATCTCTTAACAAAACAGTGCTTCTCAATACAACAGGCACCTCCTACCTCTCTATAGCTGGGAAAGTTGGGAAATTCCTGGTCGGAGATCAGGCTCTGGAATTTTACCCAGATGTCAATGTCGAACAATTTATCCAAATTCCTTGGAGCCATATCAATCAAATTGGAGCTAATGTCTCTGGTCGCAAAATCAGTCGCCACTTCGAAGTCTTTACAGACAGAGGAAAATTCCTCTTTGCCTCAAAAGACTCAGGTGCCATTCTTAAAATTGCTCGCGAAAAACTGGGCAATGACAAGGTCGTCAAACTTCCTACCTTGATTCAGACAATTAGCCAAAAATTTAAGAATCTATTTGCAAAAAAGTAGAAACTTTAGTATAATCATAGCAACGGATAAGTAGGTTATCTTCTTCTTTCAGAAAGTCTGCGGGTGCTGCGAGCAGATAGGAGGGATAGGTGAAATTCTACCGTTAGTAACAATTACATACATAATCAAGTGCACACCTGTGAAGTTGGATGGAACCGTGGCCCTGCCACTCCAACGCTTTGTCAGGTGTGCTTTTTTCATAAAGGAGTTCTTATGTTAGATATCAAACGCATTCGTACAGACTTTGATGCTGTCGCAGAAAAATTGGCTACACGTGGTGTAGATGCTGCTGTCTTAAACGAGATGAAAGAAATCGATGCTAAACGTCGTGACATCTTGGTCAAGGTTGAAACTCTCAAAGCAGAACGAAACACAGTTTCTGCTGAGATTGCCCAAGCTAAGCGCAATAAGGAAAATGCAGATGACAAGATTGCTGCCATGCAAAATCTATCTGCTGAAGTCAAAGCCTTGGATGCTGCATTGGCAGAAATCGATGCTAAATTAACAGAATTTACCACTACTCTTCCAAATATCCCAGCTGACAGCGTTCCTGTTGGGGCTGACGAAGATGACAATGTGGAAGTTCGCCGTTGGGGTACTCCACGCGAGTTTGACTTCGAACCAAAAGCTCACTGGGATCTTGGTGAAGATCTTGGTATCCTTGACTGGGAACGCGGTGGTAAGGTAACAGGAGCTCGCTTCCTCTTCTATAAAGGTCTCGGTGCTCGTTTGGAACGTGCTCTCTACAACTTTATGTTGGATGAACATGGAAAAGAAGGCTATACGGAAGTCATCACGCCTTACATGGTTAACCACGATTCTATGTTTGGTACTGGTCAATATCCAAAATTCAAGGAAGATACTTTTGAACTCAGCGACAGCAATTACGTCCTTATTCCTACAGCTGAAGTTCCTCTGACAAACTACTACCGTGATGAAATCCTTGACGGTAAAGACCTGCCAATCTACTTCACTGCTATGAGTCCATCATTCCGTTCTGAGGCTGGTTCTGCTGGTCGTGATACTCGTGGCTTGATTCGTTTGCACCAATTCCACAAGGTTGAAATGGTTAAATTTGCCAAACCAGAAGAATCTTACGAAGAATTGGAAAAAATGACAGCCAACGCTGAAAATATCCTTCAAAAACTCAACCTTCCATACCGTGTCGTTGCCCTCTCTACTGGAGATATGGGCTTCTCAGCTGCGAAAACTTACGACTTGGAAGTTTGGATTCCAGCGCAAAACAATTACCGTGAAATCTCAAGCTGTTCAAACACAGAAGATTTCCAAGCCCGTCGTGCCCAAATCCGTTACCGTGATGAAGCCGATGGCAAGGTGAAACTCCTTCACACCTTGAACGGTTCTGGACTTGCAGTTGGACGTACAGTGGCTGCAATTCTTGAAAACTACCAAAATGCAGATGGTTCTGTGACCATTCCTGAAGTTCTTCGTCCATACATGGGTGGCGTTGAAGTCATCAAACCATAAAAATAAGGTTTAGCTATTTCTAGCTAGACCTTTTTTCGTAACCAAATCAGATAAGCACCTAATACAAAGAATAAAATAGTTAGGCATATAGCAGTTTCAAACAATACAAGATAATCCAGAAATGGAAGTTCCAAGATTCCTTGAGCCATCTTGAGCGAGGTAGCCGTGATAATGGTTGGGAAGGTGAGGGCTGAGAAGGCTGGTTGAAAGCCTTGTTTTAAAATATTGGGCAGGCGAGTTAAAACAAAGAAAAAGAAGGATTGAGAAGCCAAAATCATGGCAATCAAGAGCCAAGTCGGTAGGCTGGCTCCTCCAACTCGAACTAGGGAAGCCAAGAGCAGAGAGAAAGGAGCACAATAGATTCCTTCCTGTCCAAGCATAGCTACTGGGAGCGGATGTTTCTTTAAATCACTATAAATAAGGGGATAAAGATAGAATGTAAGGAGAAAACCAAAACTCAAGGTCGCATAGGCAATCTCGATAATGCCTGCCAGAGGATAGGTCAAGGCTGCCACTGCTATTCCCACATAGAGAACCGTCCAGCTTGGAGTCGCATTGACTCTCTTACCTGGACAGGCAAATTTAACTGTGAAACCAGCAATCAAGGACAAATCCAAGAGAAATGAAAACCACCAGATTCCTTGTGCTACCAGAGGAAGATGAGGAAACACGCGCAAGACATAAGTCGATAAAATCATTCCAGCCATGGGGAAGGTAGCCATTCCTGACAAAAGAGGGGGCTTGGTCAATTCTTGCTTTGTTTCTTTCCAATTAAGCAGATGAAAGATAAAAAAGTAAATCCACAAAATCAAACCCGACATACTCAGTAGATGTGACAGAACTGGCAACATATCTAAAACGAGATTTCCAGCTCCTGCCAAACCTAGCAAACAACCAGAAAATACCAAGGGGAGTTTTTTCATCCTAACCTCCAATAATCATGTTAATTTCAGTATAGCATAAAAGCGCTTAAATGAGGACTTAAAAAAACGAAGTCCGTTGATTTCAGACTTCAGTTTTTGTTCAGATATAAATTAAGCATAAGGTTGCAATTCTGGATTAATTGGTGTATTAGCTAGATTGTTGGCATAGTTACAAAGACTTGCTAGGCTGACACCAAGGACTACATCCAAGGCATTTTGTTGAGTGTAGCCAGCTTCTAAAAACTCAGTCAAGGCTTCATCTCCTACACGACCTTTGGTATTGATAACTGCTAAGGTAAACTTAGCTAGGGTGTCCAATTTAGGATCTGTTTCAATCGGAGTGCGATTGCGAAGGGCTTGTAGCAGGTCATCATTCATCTGGATTTGCTTGATTGAAAAGGCTGTGTGACCTGCTACGCAGAAGGCACAACCATTAGTTACAGCTGCTGTGATTTGCACCACTTCACGTTCAACAGGTGTCAGACTATTGCGACGGTTGATAGCTCCGACAGTTCTGTAAGCTTCTAAGGCAGTTGGGGCATTTGCCAAGAGACCGATTAGGTTGGGAATATAGCCATTGTTATCTTTTTGCACCGTTTCAAGAACTTCTTTTACTTCTGCTGGTGCTGATTCTACTGTATGGATTGTAAATGTTGTCATCATAAAACCTCTTTTCATTTTGTTGAAACCTAGTCTATCACAGATTCTATACCTTGTATAATATATATTTTAAATTGCACTGATAAAAATTCTTTATGAAAGTAAAAAAACCACACAATCTGTGTGATTTCATTATTTATCAAAATACTTTTTAGTCTCAGCAATGACGACTGGTGATAAAACTAAGAGGGCAATCAAGTTTGGCAGAGCCATCAAGGCATTGACGATATCTGCGATAATCCAAACCATATCCAACTCGATAAATCCTCCCAACAAGACCATGAGCACAAAGACCACACGGTAGAGCCAGATGAAACGAACACCAAAGAGAAATTCGAAACAACGTTCTCCATAGTAGTTCCAACCTAAAATCGTCGTAAAGGCAAAAAGTACAAGGAAGATGGTCAAGAGGGCAGGCCCAAAGTGTGAAAAGACTGTTGAGAAGGCTGACTGAGTCAAAGCTACTCCATTCAAGTCACTATTCCATACTCCAGTCACCAAAATGGTCAAACCAGTTAGAGTACAGATGATGAGGGTATCAATAAAGGTTCCTGTCATGGAAATCAAACCTTGCTCTACTGGTTCATTTGTCTTAGCTGCAGCAGCTGCAATGGGAGCTGAACCCAGACCAGATTCGTTTGAGAAGACACCACGCGCCACACCATTTTGGATAGCCATACGAATGCTAGCACCAGCAAATCCACCTACCGCAGCAACTGGACTAAAAGCTGATGTTAAGATTAGAGCGATTGTAGCTGGTAGTTTCCCGATATTAAAGAAAATAACTGTAAGAGTCCCTAAAATATAAATGATAGCCATAAAAGGAACAACAGTAGTTGAAACCTTCGAAATAGACTTGAGTCCGCCAAAGACGGCAATCGCTACTAAGACAGACAAAACGAGAGCTGTGATAGCTGGCGAAATAGTCGTAGTATTTTGGATAGATTCTGTAATCGAGTTGACCTGGGTGAAGGTCCCGATTCCCAACAAAGCTACTAAGACACCTGCGATAGCAAAGAAGATGGCAAGTGGTCGCCACTTTTCTCCCATCCCCAAAAGTATATAGTGCATGGGACCTCCTGCAACAGCACCGTTATCGTCTTTAGTCCTGTATTTAATGGCTAATAAACCTTCCGCATACTTGGTAGCCATCCCAAAGAAAGCGGCCATCCACATCCAAAAAAGGGCTCCTGGGCCACCAACCTTGATAGCCGTTGCCACCCCGATAATATTTCCCGTACCAACTGTGGCTGCTAGAGCTGTACATAGTGCCGCAAAACTGGATACATCCCCATGCCCCTTGTCCTTGGTAAAAATAAGCTGGAAGGCTTTGGACAGACGCAAAACTTGCAAGAGTCCTAGACGAGCAGTGAGGTAAATCCCTGTTCCGACCAATAAAATCAAGAGGGGAGGTCCCCAAGCAAAAGCATCAATTGATTTAAGCAATTCTAACATTCTATTCTCCTATCTTTTCAACCCCAAAAGAAAGAGCACATGCAAGATACATGTACTCTGGAATGCTTAGATAAATGCCAAAAAGCGGTCTATCCTAGCTCTGTCCTTTTACCTGAGAGTTTGAGCAGTTGCCTGCCTTGCCCCTTCGGTGCCTTTACGGTCTCTCCAGAGTTCCGTCCATTTACAGTCATGGAAAATCAAACGATTTCCCACTTCTATTAAACTTCATTCGGTGTTGGTATTTAATTGATTCTTATTTTACAAAAAATGTTGGCTTTTGTCAATGTGTTTATTAGTAAAACTTAATTCAACAGTTTTTACTGTATAAAGCCCGGAATACTTCTATCCTTTAAAAGTCACAATAGTTGCCCCGCTACCTCCAGCATTTTGCGGGGCATAGCCGAAACTCTTGACATGTTTGTTTCTTTGTAGGTATTTGGTGACTCCTTCACGGATGACACCTGTTCCGATACCATGGATGATGTCGACTTGGGCCATATTGTTAAGCAGGGCTTGGTCGATAAAGGCATCTAGCTCATTCATGGCTTCTTCATAGCGTTTTCCTCGAAGATCCAGTCTGGCTTGAGGTCCTCGACCAGAAGTTCGTTTCACCACATTGACCTGTTTCTTCTTGACTTGCTTTTCTTGCTGGGCTTGAACAAGATCAAATTCTTTCTCTTCCAAGGTCATCTTAATTAAGCCGACTTGGGCTTCCCAGCGATCATCCTTGAGTTGACTGGTCAAGGTACCACGCTGGCCATAACTGAGAACCACGATATCATCTCCTACCTTTGGAGCTCGTTTTTTCTTGGCTTTTTGAAGGACCTTGTTTTTAGACAAATCTACTTTTTCAGGAGCCAATTTTTTCAACTTAGCCTTGGCTTCAATGATTTCATGGGGCTTGAGTTGGGATTTACTATGGAGATTTTTAAGAATCTGGTCACTTTCACTCAGAGCCATGTCCACAATCTCACTAGCTTGTTCACGCGCCTTGTTAAGCTCAGTTTCCTTTTCACGATTAAGCTCGTTGTAAAGTTTTTTAAGCGCACGGTTCATCTTGAGATTTTCTTGCTCCACCTCACGGATATTGTCCAAGCGTTTGCGACTCTCTAACGTCTGCTCTTCCAATTGTTCAATAATTCGATTGACATCATTGTCCTGATCGACCTGCTGGCTAGCATCCCCTACGATAACTTCAGATAGACCTAGGCGTTTGGCAATTTCAAAGGCATTGCTTCGGCCAGGAACACCCTGCATAAAGCGATAAGTAGGGCGAAGAGTTGCAGTATCAAACTCCATGCTGGCATTTTGCACAAAGGCTGTCTCAATACCGTAGGCCTTGAGTTCTGGATAGTGGGTGGTCGCCATGGTCTTGACTTGACGAAGGCGAAGGTCCTCCAGAATAGCCATGGCAAGAGCTGCTCCCTCTTGAGGGTCTGTACCAGCCCCCAATTCATCCAAGAGTAAGAGTGAATGTTGGTTGACCTTGCCAAGAATATCCACAATATTGGTCATGTGGCTAGAGAAGGTAGACAAGCTCTGCTCAATAGACTGCTCATCGCCAATATCAGCAAGGATTTCTTCAAAAATACCAACACGACTTCCCTTATCTGCTAAAACCGGCAAACCAGACTGGGCCATAACCTGCGTCAAGCCGAGGGTTTTGAGCATGATGGTCTTCCCACCTGTATTGGGACCTGTAATGACAATAGCTGTTAAATCTTGACCAAAATGGACATCATTTGCGACGGCATTTTTAACCAAAGGATGACAGACATGGAGCAGTTGAATCTCTTGATTTTCTGACAGCTGGGGTACGACCGCTTGCCTTTCTTGGATAAAGCGGACCTTGGCACGAATCAAGTCCAGATGACCGATAATCCAAGCATCATTGGCAATCTCAGCCGCATGAGGGCGGACACGCTCAGAGATTTCTTGGAGAATGCGAAGCATTTCATAGCGCTCATCTGCTCGCAGACTGGCAATTTCTTCGCTCAGTTTGACCACCTCACGGGGTTCAATATAGACGGTATTTCCACTGGCAGAAATATCATGGACGACACCTGCAATCTTATTGCGGTAGGTATTTTTAACTGGCAAAACCTGACGGCCATTTCTGCTGGCAACAATCCCTTCTGTCAACATCTGCGCTTTTTGCTTGAGCAGATCCTGTAGGACATCGCGTACCTGACTCTCGCTATCATGGATTTTTCGACGGATTCGCGCTAATTCTTCACTGGCGAAATTTTCAATGAAACCTGCATCATTAAAGGCTTGGAGATTTCCTTGTAATTGCGGAAAATCATGTAATTTCTCAAACCAGAGGGCTAATTCTTCCAAGCTGACATTTTCCAGATTGGCATAAAAACTTTGCAGTTCTCGGCTAGACAGAAGCACGCGCTTCAAGAGGAGAAACTCCTCGATATTGAGGTCCGCCCCCATCTCCAACCGCTTGCAGACTCCTGCAATTTCCTTAGTTGCGAGAATGGTAAAATGCGGTTGCTCGATAAAGAGAGCCTGCATTTCCTTCATCTCAGCAAAAGCCTGTTTAATTTTATCTGCTTTGGCAGTCGGAGCTAGCTGTCTCAATTGCTCCAAGCCCTGCTCGGTCAACAAATGGGGTTCAAACAAGGCCTTGACCTTATTGAACTCTAATGTTTCTAATATTTTCCTGTTCATCTTTATTTCCTTGTCTTTGAATGTCTAGGTGTGATAGCTTCATACATTCTAATAGATTCTAGTCAATCTGTAAACAAAGGGCTAGGAAAACTCCTGCCCTTTTTATCCGATTAAATTTGTCACCCAGATTTGTTTTAGCCAACTGGTTGTTACCGGTATGCTCTGGATGATGTGTTTTGCGACGATACTCTTTTCAAGAGGATTTTGTATAGCCGCCATGGGAATGGTCGCCAAGATGGTCAAGGCCATTTGCAAGACAAATAAGGTCACCAACATGGACAAGATCCCTGCTGAAACTTGGAACAACTTACCTCCCAGTTTTTTACTAGGAATCAAGTGTAACAAAAGACCAAGTAAACGACCAATGCTATAGACAATCCCAAATACAAGCAAGTAGCCGATACCTGCATAAAAGACCTTATCTAACTGAAAGAGTTGATCCGATGGGAAAAAGAAAGTCCCCTGACCTTCCTGTGGATTTGCATAAGGGACCAACAAATGAAATTGCTCTCCAAGCCCCTTGTAAAACTGGCCAGCCACAAAAGCCGATGCCAGTGCTGAAATCAGGTAATAAACCTGTAAGAGCAGTCCTCTCCGATAGCCGATATAAAATCCCCAAGCCAAGACCAATAGAAGAAAGAGTGAAATCATAAGGAATCCTCAATCTTGCTCTGTTCTTGCTTGCAAGTCACAAGCTTGTGACGGAGTTCTTCTAATTCTTGCTCCTTATCATCAAATTCAATCTCACGGCTGAGCTGAGTTGATAAACAGTTGACTGCCAACAAAAGAGCGATGGTTTCATCATCTGCACTAGGCATTTGTTCTTTAATTGCTTGGTATTTTTCTGTCGCAACCTTGGCGATTTCCTCCATAAAAAGGTTATCATGCTCGCTTGTCAAGGTTAATGATTTTTTCCCGAATGTAAATTTGAATCGATTTAGATTTGCCATAAAATTCACCTCACGATATTATACCAAAATTCGCTAACTTTGTCAGTTTTTACAAATTTGCCTGCTTTTATGGTACAATAGAAACTATGGCAAGTATAACACTCACACCAAGCGAAAAGGAGATTCAGGCTTTTCTTGAACACTATCAAACCAGTCTGGCTCCCAGTAAGAATCCCTATATACGCTACTTTTTGCGACTACCTCAGGCAACGGTTTCTATCTATACTTCTGGAAAGGTCTTGCTTCAGGGTGAAGGGGCTGAGAAATACGCTCATTTCTTTGGCTATCAAGCTGTAGAGCAAACCAGCGTACAAAATCTTCCTTTAATTGGGACAGATGAGGTTGGAAATGGTTCCTACTTTGGTGGACTTGCAGTTGTGGCTTCCTTTGTCACACCTGACCAGCATGCCTTCTTGCGAAAACTCGGTGTGGGGGATTCTAAAACTCTGACCGACCAAAAGATTCGTCAGATTGCCCCTATCCTCAAAGAAAAAATCCAGCACCAGACACTGCTTCTCTCACCAAGCAAGTACAACGAGGTCATCGGAGACCGCTACAACGCTGTTTCGGTTAAGGTAGCCCTCCATAATCAGGCTATCTATCTCCTTCTTCAAAAAGGCATCCAGCCCGAGAAAATTGTGATTGATGCCTTTACCAGTGCTAAAAATTATGACAAGTACTTGGCACAAGAGGCCAATCATTTCAGCAATCCTATCAGCTTGGAAGAAAAGGCTGAGGGCAAATACTTGGCTGTCGCAGTTTCTTCTGTCATTGCGCGTGATCTCTTTCTGGAAAATCTAGAAAATCTGGGACGAGAACTGGGCTATCAACTTCCAAGTGGAGCTGGAACGGCTTCTGACAAGGTGGCTAGCCAGATTTTGCAAGCCTATGGTATGCAGGGACTTAACTTCTGCGCCAAACTGCACTTTAAAAATACTGAAAAAGCGAAAAAACGCTTAGAAAGGTAAGTTATGAATTCATTTAAAAATTTCTTAAAAGAGTGGGGATTATTCCTCCTGATTCTGTCATTACTAGCTTTGAGCCGTATCTTTTTTTGGAGTAATGTCCGCGTAGAAGGCCATTCCATGGATCCTACCCTAGCGGATGGCGAAATCCTCTTTGTTGTTAAGCACCTCCCTATTGACCGTTTTGATATCGTGGTTGCCCATGAGGAAGATGGCAATAAGGACATTGTCAAACGTGTCATCGGAATGCCTGGCGACACCATTCGTTACGAAAATGATAAACTTTACATCAATGACAAAGAGACAGATGAACCTTACCTAGCTGACTACATCAAACGTTTCAAGGATGACAAACTCCAAAGCACTTACTCAGGCAAGGGATTTGAAGGAAATAAAGGAACTTTCTTTAGAAGTATTGCTCAAAAAGCCCAAGCCTTCACAGTTGATGTCAACTATAACACCAACTTTAGCTTTACTGTTCCAGAAGGAGAATACCTTCTCCTCGGAGATGACCGCTTGGTTTCGAGTGACAGCCGCCATGTAGGTACCTTCAAAGCAAAAGATATCACAGGGGAAGCTAAATTCCGCTTCTGGCCAATCACCCGTATCGGAACATTTTAAGAATCCTAAGAGGCCGAGAATCACCAATCTCAGCCTCTTCTTCTATCGTGAGAATATGATTATTCACTATCCAGTTTGATTAAGATAGAAACAAAGTTATACTCAATGAAAATCAAAGAGCAAACTAGGAAGCTATCCGCAGGTTGCTCAAAACAGTGTTTTGAGGTTGCAGATGGAAGCTGACGTGGTTTGAAGAGATTTTCGAAGAGTATTAACTCTCACCTATTCATACAAAGGAATTTTATGGAAGTTTATTTTTCAGGAACCATTGAACGGATTATTTTTGAAAATCCCAGCAATTTTTATCGCATCCTCCTCCTAGAAATCGAAGATACGGACGCAGAGGATTTTGATGATTTTGAAATCATTGTTACTGGCACCATGGCTGATGTGATTGAGGGAGAAGACTATACATTTTGGGGACAAATTGTCCAGCACTCCAAGTATGGGGAACAACTGCAAATCAGCCGTTATGAACGTGCAAAACCAACTAGTAAGGGCTTGGTCAAGTACTTTTCAAGTAGCCATTTCAAGGGAATTGGTCTCAAGACAGCTCAGAAAATCGTCGACACCTATGGCGACAATACCATTGACGAAATTCTGCAACACCCAGAAAAGTTAGAAGGTATCGCAGGACTATCTGCCAAAAATCGCGAGGCTTTCGTCTCCACTCTCCGTCTCAACTACGGAACGGAGATGGTTTTGGCCAAACTAGCCAACTACGGCATTCCCAACAAACTAGCCTTTCAGATTCAAGACTTTTACAAGGAAGAAACCCTTGATGTGGTTGAAAATTATCCCTACCAATTGGTCGAGGATATCAAGGGTTTGGGCTTTACCATTGCTGACCAATTAGCGGAAGAACTAGGCATCGAAAGTCAGGCTCCTGAGCGCTTCCGTGCCGGTCTAGTTCATAGTCTTTTTCAGGCCTGTATGGAAACAGGGGACACCTATGTTGAAGCACGGGATTTGCTAGAACAAACCCTTACTCTCCTTGAATCTTCTCGCCCCGTGGAACTGGATCCCAGCCAAGTAGCTCAAGAACTCTCCTACCTGATTGAAGAAGACAAGGTTCAGCAGATTGATACCAAGATTTTTGACAACAGCCTCTTTTTCGCTGAGGAAGGTATCCGCAGTCACTTGGTTCGTATCCTTGAAAAAGGAAAACAGAAGAGTCATGATTTAGAAACCATTCAAAAACATATCGCTACTGTCGAAGAAGATCTGGAGATTGAGTATGATAACATTCAAAAACAAGCTATCTGTGATGCTATCCAGAATAAGGTCTTTATCCTGACAGGTGGACCTGGTACTGGTAAGACAACTGTTATCAATGGGATCATCGCTGTTTATGCCCTTTTAGAAGGACTTAACCTCAGAAAAAAAGTAATCTGCCTATTCTTCTTGCTGCTCCAACTGGTCGAGCTGCTCGCCGCATGAATGAATTAACAGGCTTGCCAAGTGCGACCATACATCGTCACTTGGGAATGACAGGTGACGATGATACCAGTCATCTGGAAGATTATCTGGATGCCGACTTTATCATCGTAGATGAATTTTCTATGGTGGATACTTGGCTGGCAAATCAACTCTTCTCCAACATCTCTTCTAACAGTAAAATTCTCATCGTAGGTGACAGCGACCAGTTGCCTTCTGTCAGTCCTGGACAGGTTCTAGCGGATCTGCTTCATATTCCTTTGATTCCTCAGACTCGCTTGGAAAAAATTTACCGGCAAAGCGAAGAATCAACTATCGTCACCCTAGCTAGTCAGATTCGACAGGGCATCTTGCCAGCTGATTTCACCCAGAAAAAAGCTGACCGTTCCTACTTTGAAATCGCTAGTGGCCATATTCCTGCCACCATTGAAAAGATCTTAGGCGCTGCCCTCAGAAGTGGCATTCCTGCCCGTGATATCCAAGTTCTGGCTCCCATGTACCGAGGGACTGCAGGGATTGATGCCATCAACCAACTCATGCAAGATCTGCTCAATCCACCACAAAAAGACCAACTTAGTTTTGAAGCTCCCCAGTGCCACTATCGCAAGGGAGACAAGGTCATTCACTTGGTCAACGATGCTGAAATCAATGTCTTTAACGGAGATTTGGGAGCTATCACAGATCTGATCCCTGGTAAATACACCGAGTCGAAACAAGACGAGATTGTCATTGATTTTGACGGTAATGAAGTCTCTTACCCCCGTAACGAATGGTATAAGATTCGCCTAGCCTATGCCATGAGTATTCATAAGTCTCAGGGAAGTGAGTTCCCTGTTGTCATCCTGCCTATCACTAGTGCTAGTAGGCGTATGCTGGAGCGCAATCTCATCTATACAGCCATTACACGCGCCAAAAGCAAGCTTATCTTACTAGGTGAATTACAGGCCTTCGACTATGCTACCCAGCACATCGGAACTGCCCGAAAAACCTATCTGATTGAACGCTTCAGTGATTTATTGGAAACTGTTGAAGAAAAGCAACAAAATGTCTCTGAAACAGCCACATCAAGTACCTCTGAAGAATCCTACATCCTGACAGAAGAAAACTGGGATAGCATCCCCGCCATGATTGGGATTACAGACGCAGACCTCAAAGAGATTTTTGGAAAATAGTGCACAAGAAAACCCACCAATTCAGGTGGGATTTTTGTTTATTAAGATTATTTAACTGTTGCTGTGCTTGTGATCAACTCAACAGCTTTTTTGATTGTGATGTCGTGTTTCAACATATCAGCTGAAAGCAAGCTTTGTACTTGTGCTACTTCCATGTTGTAGTCTGTAGCCAATTGCTCGATTTCTTTTTGGATTTCTTCTTCTGAAGCATCAAATCCTTCAGCTTTGGCAACTGCTTCGATAACAAGGTTAGTCTTAGTACGTGACTCAGCTTCTCCCTCGTATTGTTTGTGAAGGTCTTCTTGAGTAGTTCCAGTGATTTGGAAGTACATGTCAGGGTTGATACCTTGACGTTGCAAGTTTCCAAGGAATTCATTTACTGAACGGTGAACTTCTTCGTGGATCATTTCTTCTGGAAGTTCTACGATTTCAGCGTTTTCTACAGCTTTATCAATTGCTGCACCTTCAACGGCATCTTTGTAAGCTTCTTCTTTAGCTTCAGCCAATTCTTTGCGGTATTTTTCTTTCAATTCAGCAAGTGTTTCAACTTCTTCGTCGATGTCTTTTGCAAGTTCATCGTCAAGAGCTGGAACTTCTTTAGCTTTTACTTCGTGGATAGTTGTCACGAATTTAGCTTCTTTACCTGCAAGGTCTTCTGCTTGGTAGTCTTCTGGGAATGTTACGATAACATCAACAGTTTCGCCAGCTGAGTGACCTACCAATTGGTCTTCGAAACCAGGGATGAATTGACCTGAACCAAGTCCAAGTGAGAAGTTTTCACCTTTTCCACCGTCAAATTCAACACCGTCGATAGAACCAACGAAGTCGATAACAACAGTGTCGCCGTTTTCAGCAGCAGCTTCTTTGATAACCAATTCAGCCAAGTTATTGCGTTCGCGTTCGATACGCTCTTCAACGTCAGCGTCAGTTACTTCTTTTTCTAGATCAACTGATACTTCAAGGTTTTTGTAATCACCCAATTTTACTTCAGGTTTTGTAACAACTTCAGCAGTGATTACCCAGTCTTGACCTTTTTCCATTGAAGTTACATCAATTTTTGGTTGAGCAACAACTTCAAGACCAGTTTCTTTTACAGCTGCTTCATAAGCGTTTGGTAAAAGAGCGTTCATAACGTCTTGGTAAAGTGACTCTTCACCAAATTTTTTGTCGAAGATAGGGCGTGGAAGGTGACCTTTACGGAAACCTGGAACATTAAGAGATTTCTTCACTGAGTTGAAGACACGGTCCAATTCTGGTTTGATTTGGTCTTGAGAGATAGTGAAAGTCAAGACACCACGGTTTGTTTCTTTGTTTTCAAATGATACAGACATTCTGTCATTTCTCCTTAAAATTTTTTTAAATACAGTCTATTATAACATAAATAGACGACTGTTTTCAAGTAATGAACGCGCTTTTCAATCACGCTAGAGGTACTTGCTTGCTTCTTTGATACTAAGGTCAGCCATTCTTTCCTTGTTTTTCTCAATGAAACCTGCTACCCAAGTTGGATTGGTTTTGGAGTAGTCTCTCAGAGCCCATCCAATGGCTTTATTAATAAAGAATTCTGTTTGGTTCAAATTATGAAGCAGAATCTTTTCCATTAATTGAACATTGGTCTTCTCTTTTCTTAACAACTGGTGGTCAATAGCGACCCGTCTCATCCAGATACTATCTGATAGGCTCTATTTTAAGATTATTTCTTCTAGTTCAGGGTAGTCATACACCAAACTCCCTACTACTCGATCTAGGATATCTACGGTATCCCACCAGGATTTTGTGACGACTAACCGCTCAAGCTTAGGTAAATCGTTCTCCGTTAGATAAGACTGCATGGCTTTCAAATAATTGGCAGCCACATATTGGTATTCTCTAGGCTCCTTTCTCCAGCAAGTGTCTACAAAATCCCAATCGATAATCTTTGTTTTTTTCGCTTTTGGAAAGTATTTTTTATAGAGTGCATTTCTTTCAAGAGCCGCAATACCTAGGAAGAAAAATTGATGGCGCATATAGGCTTCCATGGGACCTGCCTTTTTTGAATCTTTTGCTGCTTCTAGCTCAACAAGTAAATCTGTTAGACTCATCTAAAACTCCTCATGCCCCACCAAGTGGTGCTGAAAGGCATAGACTGCTGCCTGGGTACGATCGCTGACTTCAAGTTTGGCAAGAATGTTAGACACGTGGGTCTTGACCGTCTTGAGAGAGATAAAAAGTTCGTCTGCGATACGCTGATTTTCGTAGCCCTTGGCGATGAGTTGGAGAACATCTCGCTCACGCGCAGTCAAGTCCTCATGTAGTTCTATGTGATTGTGGTGGTATTCGACCTTCTTGCTGACCTCTTGCTCAATGGCCAACTCGCCAGCAGCCACCTTACGGACGGCATGGAGTAGTTCGTCTGCACTAGAAGTCTTGAGCATATAGCCTTTGGCACCAGCATTCAAGACCGGCATGATTTTTTCATTGTCCAAATAAGAGCTCACAATCAAAATCTTAGCTTCAGGCCATTCTTTGAGGATGGCCAAGGTCGCGTCAATTCCATTCATCTCAGGCATGACAATATCCATGACAATAACATCTGGGCGCAATTCCAAGGCTAAGTCAATCCCCTGAGATCCGTTGGACGCCTCGCCCACAACTTCTACATCGTCTTGGAGGTCAAAGTAGCTTTTCAAGCCCAATCGGACCATTTCATGGTCATCTACTAGTAAAATTCTCATCTTTACTCCTTTATCATTCCTTATCTAACAGGGGAATACGGATGTCAACCGCCAGCCCTTGCTTGGGAGCTGTCAAGAGTTGAACTGTTCCAGCCATATCTTCAACCCTCTCCTTGATATTTCGCAGTCCATAACTCAAGTCGTCTAAGTTCCCTAACTGGAAACCAATCCCATTATCCACCACCTTCAGTTGCAATTCAAAATCCGTCTGATAGAGATAGACATCCAAACAAGAGGCCTGGGCATGGCGGAGGGTATTGCTGATTAACTCTTGCAGGATACGGAAGATATGCTCCTCGATTTTCTTAGGCAATTTCGTCACATTTTGCTTGAAACCAACCTTGAGATCACTCTTATCCTCAAGCTCTTTTAAGAGGATTTGAATCCCTGCAGCCAGACTCTTCTGCTCCAGCTCAACTGGTCGCAAATGCAAGAGCAAGACCCGTAAATCCTTCTGGGCAGTTTCTAAAATAGCTGTGACACTCTGCAACTGGATCTGAATCTTTTCTCTATTCAATTTCAAAGACTGCTGGCTGACACCTGACAAAATCATATGGGCCGCAAACAACTCCTGACTGACTGTATCGTGCAAATCCCGAGCAATCCGCTTTCGTTCTTTCTCGATGATTTCCTCTTCCTGAGCAAGGCTATGATTTTCAGCCTTTTGAAGCGCTTCTGTCAAAAGGTTCAGTTTACCTGACAAGGACTTGAAACTGGCATCCAAATCTGGATCTGCAAGCTGGACCACTTCTTGACCTGCTAATAAACGCTTGAGATTAGCCTGCATTTTTCTTAGAGAAAGCTCTTCGACACCTCGCCAAAACAGGGCCAAGAGACAGGTCATGGACATACTGAATACCAACAACAAAAAGACAAATTTTTCTGTTTTTTCGACATCATTCAGGAAAATAGACCAGTCAAAGTCAAGGATTTCCAGCAAGCTGTGGGAGAAAAATAAGACAAACAGGAAGGAGGTAATGGCAATGATTACATAAGCTTGTTTTTTCATCCTCTGACCACCTCAACATCGCCAATCATAGTGGTCAAGAAAATCTTGACACTCTTGTTACTCTTAAGATAGTCTCTTGTTTCTTGATGATAGTGTTCATTGCGAAGGGCTCGCTTGGGCTGGTTGAAAAAAGTCAAATCACCATAGAGACAGTTAACGCTGAGACTGACTTCCACATCTACAGGTACAATAATTTTGGTCGTTCCTACCATCTTTCTGAGAATAATGACATTGTCATGATTGGTTAGGATGACCCTCTCCAGATGAATGGTATCCTTGCCCATGAGACGAAAAAGATTGATATCATCAAACTTGCAAGTCTGGTAGCTTGAAAAATGATGGAGATTTCCAAACCAACGATTTTTCTCCTTCTTAACCGTTACCACCTCTTCAAAAACCAAATTTGTCTGCTCTTTTTCTTGGTTCATCATCGGATAAAGAAGAAAGAGGCTATAGATGACCGCAACAAAAATAGCTAGAATCACAAAAGGATTGAGCATGACGATGAAAAAGAAGAGAATGGTTGCCACCACTAAAAGAAGATTATTGTCCTCTTTACCAGTGTAATAGCGAATCAAAAGCAAAAAGAGGAATAGAATCAGCAGAAAACGCGAAAAATGCTCTGATACCATCAAAATCAGAGCTCCTGTCAAAAGACAGGCTTCGATAAATAAAAAGATTTTAAATTTTCTCATAGGTTCATCCTCTCCCTTCTATTTTATCACAATTCAAAAAAGTCACCTCGGTCTGAAGATGGAAAAAAGGCGGTGATTACGCCTTTTTCATCTGATCCTTTGCTTCTTTTAATTTTCCATAAAGAAGATAGTCTACTTTTTGCAGATCTGCTATGGTGGCACAATTAAGAGCACACATAATCAAACGCAGATCGTCTTTCCAGCCTTGGACAATGCTAATCACTTCTTCGACTGTGTAGGTTTCAACCAATTCCAGAACTGTTCGAGACAATCCTACAGCCTTGGCACCAAAGACCAAACACTTAATCATATCCAGCGGATTCCGAACCCCTCCACTTACCAAGAGCTCGACCTTGTCTTTCCATTCTTGGGCATTGAGAAGGGCTTGCATGGTAGACTGACCCCATTGATTGAGGTAATCACGTTGACCACTGCGACGGTTTTCGATATAAGCAAAACTGGTGCCACCACGACCAGACAGATCAACAGTTCGAACGCCTAGTTCATAGGCTCTCTCGATTGTATTGGTATCCATTCCAAAGCCCACTTCCTTGAGGACAATAGGAACAGGAATTTGTTTGCTGTAGTCTGCTAAATGCGATTGCCAGCTTCGAAACTTTCTTTCTCCCTCAGGCATAAGCAATTCCTGCATAACATTGACATGCACTTGTAAAAGTAAAGGATCCATCTCCGTCACAGTCTGCAAACCAAGTTCAACCGGCTTGTCCAAGCCAATATTGGTTCCAAGAAAGAGATTTGGATGGCTAGACTTGACAGAAAAAGAGGCATCTGATGGATCTTTGAGGGCTGCGCTATAAGATCCCGTCACAAACAAAATCCCACAGGCTTCTGCCACCTGAGCCAGCTTTTGATTGATTTCTTTACCTTTTTCACTCCCACCTGTCATGGCATTGATATAAAAAGGAAAGTCCCACTTTCGACCAGCAAACTCTGTCGACAGATTGATTTCATCCAGATCGTAAAGAGGCAAAGAAGAATGAATCAACTCCACCTCATCAAAGCTATTATAGGAACTTTTCTGCTCAAGGGCATAGCGGATGTGCTCGTCCTTACGATTTGTCGTCATGTCCTATCCTTTCTTGGTATAAGAGCTCAATCCCCAGATCGGCCCAACGATTTTTTAAGGTTTCAGTTGATTGCGCATCAAAACTCAAGGCAATGCCACAGTCACCACCACCCGCGCCGCTACTCTTAGCAACAGCCTGCAAATCTTGACTGGCTTCTTTCAGCTGTCTAAGCGAAAGCGTGTAAATATCTGTGCTCAAGCCTTCTAAGATCTTACTGGCTACTTCTACTTGCTCGATAATTTCTTCTGATTTCCCCTGCTCCAAGGCTTCTACCAAAGAAGCCACCGTTTCTTTTGAGGAGCTTAAAAAATTCTGATTGATATTTTGCTTGATTTGCTTGACCATATCACGAGATACAGCCACTTCCTTGGTCCATCCCACTAGGAAATCACATTCTAAAGTTGGTTTCACTTGTGAAATTGAAAAGCCCCAATCACGCTCTAAAACAGTCACTAAGTTTTCTTCTTCCAACCAAGCAACCACCTTCTGGCGATCAAAAGACTGGTAGAGAATCAAATCTTCTGCCACAATACAGGCAAGGTCCCCCATAGAACCATTGTCTCCGCGCTTGAGCAAGACAGCGCTAGCTAACTTGAACAAGAGATCCTGATCAACCGTAATATCATATAAAGCCAATAAGGCCTTGATAACCAAAACAACGACACTACCGCTAGAACCTAGACCAAACTTTTTGCCTTCTCGTTCCATTTTTCCTCGAATTTCTAGAGAAAAAGGTCTTAAAGTTTGACCTCGATAAGTCAGGAAATCTTCTACTAAAGCAATCGTTTCTTGAATCAAGCTATAGTCAGGATTTGGTGTCAAGTCTACTGCAAAATCAAACATATCTGAATAGAGGCGGTAGCTATCAGAAAAAGCAATCTCAGCCCTCATATAGATGGGAATAGCCTTTATCAAGGCTAACTGCCCTGGATCTAAAATAGCATACTCACCTGCCCAATAGAGTTTTCCGCAAGTTTTAACAGCAATCATCTTGGCTCAAATCCTTTGTTTTTGACACAATCAAGCGGTAACGCTGACTGAAGATTTCAGATAAATGCTCCAAATCTTCCTCTTGACAGAGGACCTTGACATTGGGACCAGCATCCATGGTAAAATAGCAAGCCTCACCTTGCTCACGAAGCTGGCGAACAAAGTCCATGGCTTCATAAGATGCATCAGTCAGATAAGAGAAGGCTGGACTAGCAGTCTTGGTTGTAGCGTGCATCGCCAGAGCATTTTTCTCAGTCAATTCCCCAACCTTGGCAAAGTTATTTTCCTTGAGATAAACCAGCATATCCTGATAGTCCTTCTCAGACTGACGTACCCAGTCATCAAAGCTCGTCGAGGTTTCCACACAAAGTTTCATCCCGTCACGACTAGAGATTGGTTTTTTCTTGTCTTCTAGCACCAACATAATCATAGCTAGTTTCAGGTCTGTCTCTACAGGGTAAATCTCTCCGCTATCCTTGTCCCAGGCTCCTAGCGGTCCATAAAAACTCCGAGAAGAAGAGCCTGAGGCAAACTTTGCTTCCTGCGCTAACTGACTTCTATCCAATCCAAGCTGGAAATAAGCATTGCAAACCTTGACCAAGGCAGACAAGCCGCTAGAACTTGATGACAAGCCCGCTGCTGTAGGCATATTGTTTTGAGTATCGATACGGACAAAGCCCTCACCATCTGGACGATAGCGGTCAATAATCTTACTCATCTTGGCATGCTCCGCCTCATTTTGTAGCTGACCATTGATATAAAAGGCATCAGCTGTCGCATGGGCTGGTAAAGGCGACAAGGTCGTCTCCGTGTACATATTTTCTAAAGTCAGAGAAATACTGCTAGTAGCAGGTACCATCTCTTTCTCTTTTTTCTTTCCCCAATATTTGATAATGGCAATATTTGCGTAAGAACGTACTGTTACAGGCTCTCGATCCATGTCTGAACAGCTCCTTTCTCTTCTAATCTTTCTGCTAGTTCTTGTGCGTGTGTTAAATTATCTGCCAAGGCTATGATACAGCCTCCAAGCCCACCACCGCTCATCTTGGCACCCAGAGCACCATGGTTAAGAGCAGTTTCTACCAGATGGTCTGCCTCAGGGCTACTGACTCCAATTTCTTTTAAATGTAAATGCGCTTGACTGAGGATTTGTCCCAGTTCTTCAGCATCTTTTTGTGAAATCGCATCCTCTGCCTGCTGGGTCAATTCCCCCAAGGCATGCAAAAACGGTAGAGCATCCTTACCCTTGTTTTGAACCACTTGAATAGCTTCACGAGTGTGACCATAAACCCCCGTATCTGCAATCACCAAATAGGCGGATAGATCCATCTCAAGCTCGGTAAATCCTACATTCTTAATAAAGCGAATAGGATGGTCACTGAGACAGGTCTTGGCATCCAAACCACTAGGATTCATATGGGCAATCATCTCAGCCCGATTTACCAAGATTTCTAATACATCATGAGGCAGTTCTGCCTGATAGTAGTCAAATACCGCACGAATGGCCGCTATGCTGATAGCTGCTGACGAACCCATTCCCCGTTTTTCAGGAATAGCCGAGTCAATCTCACAGCGAATGCAGGCTTCTGTGATTTCCAAATACTCCAGCGAAGCATAAACTGCCATGGACAAGGTATCCTCTTCATAGAGGCGCCAAGGACTTTCAGCAGAGACCACCTTACAAGTCACCTCCACCTCCAAAAGAGGCAAGGAAATAGCAGGATAGCCGTAAACGACCGCATGCTCCCCTATTAAAATAATCTTACTATGCGCCTGACCGACACCAAGTTTTTTTGTCATATTTTCCTTTTACTAGACGAATAAGCCGTCCCATTTTTCATACAAGTATTTATTCTTTCCTATCTATTTTATTATATTTTCACAAAAAAAGCGATTGTTTCCTTTACAATCGCTTCTTTCATTATTGAATCCATTCGCCATTATAGTTGACGTAGTAGCCATCTACAGTGGTATTCACTGCTAAAGCACCTGAGCTATAAGCGTAGTACCATTTACTACCGACCTGGAACCAGCCAGTTGCCATAGTTCCTGATGAACGGAGATAGTACCACTTGTTACCAAGGTATTGCCAGCCCGTTTTCATATCACCATTTTCAACATCTAGATAATACCAAGTTGAGCCTTCCTGATACCAACCAGTTGCCATAGCTCCTGATGAGCGAAGATAGTACCACTTATTACCAAGATATTGCCAACCAGTTTGCATGATGGCAGTTGTTGGATCTAGATAATACCATGGAGCAGCTTTTAGCTTATCTTCATCATATGTAAGAGGAAAATCCTTAACCCAACCACGTGCTAGCTCCCCAACAGTCAATCGGTTGATGCGAGAATCAAAGCCACCATCCTTCAGTAAATAATACCAGTGCCCCTCATCATAAATCCAACCAGTTTTTAAGGTGTGATAACTACGTTGATCTTCAAAATAATAGACTCGTTTCTCTGCTGGACTATTATATTGTTCCCCATGATGTTTGTTGGTATTTGCAGCAGTTTTTGCTTCTAAAACTTGCTTACCAACAAATTCTTGTAGTACCCCATCTTGACCAAAGTAAAACCAATCTGGTCTAAAAGCAATATCTTGCCTTATAGAAGAACCAATCGTAACCCCTTCGTGTGGAGCAGGTATATATTGCCAGCCGACAACCATCTCTCCAGATAAAGGATCAAAATAATAGGTCTTGCCATCAATCACTCGCCAGTAGGTTTCTTTGAGTTCACCCTTCTTGTAGTAGGTTCTACCATTTTCTTGGACAAATTGCCAACCTTCTGAATCAGCATCATCCGCCAATACTGCACTTGTCGCTAGCAAACCGAAGAAAAAGACTGCCAATGCAATTTGCATCAATTTTTTTATTATTTTCATTAGACGTATCCTCCTGCAAGAATTATAGTAAAAATTAAATTGTATGTCAATATGACGGCTTTAAAATCATATAATAACGAAACATATTAAAAATTGAAACAGTAGTAGTACACTTTGGCTTTGAAAATATTTTTAGAAATTATAGTATATTGAAACTATAATAGTACACCATGACTCCTAAAATATATCATATTGAATCTAGAATACTACATTGTGCATACTAAAATATTCCTAGAAATTAATTTGAATTTCCTAATCTATTTCTTCACATCTTATTTCACTCCACTATATTATGACGCGCTTACAGTCAGCCTTCAACTTCCTGAAATGCAAAAATCCCCTAGCAGACTTTCCTGCTAGGAGATTTTCTTATGAGAGGTACTTATTTAAGCTTTGAAAATCGGACTTATCATCTGATAATTATCAAATAATCTACCAATTAAGCTTCTTCGTCTTCTTTACGACGACGGCCTGCAAGACCAAGACCAAGTAATGCACTTGCGGCTGCTGCTACCATAGCTACAGTAGAATCTACTGTACCTGTATTTGGCAACTCTTTCGCTCCTGCTTTCTTAGCTGGTGTTGCTGCATGTGAGCCTTGTTCAGCAGATGTAACTGCTTTATCAGCTGGTGCTACTGCATGTGAGCCTTGTTCAGCAGATGTAACTGCTTTATCAGCTGGGATTACAGCTGTGCTACCATCTGGGAAGGTTACTGTAGTTGTGCCATCTTTACCTACTTTAACATCTGTTGCTGTTGGGTTTGATTTCTTAACTGCTTCTGCTACTTTAGCTTTTTCAGCGTCTGTCAAGTTGCTTGGATCTGTAACTTGTGTTACTGATGGATCTTTAACACCATCTGCATCCTTAGACTTATCATCTGCTTTATTAGCTGGGATTACTGCTGTTGTGCCATCTTTACCTACTTTAACATCTGTTGCTGTTGGATTAGATTTCTTAACTGCCTTATCTGCTGGGATTACTGCTGTTGTACCATCTGGGTAAGTGACAGTTGCTGTGCCATCTTTGCCAACTTTAACATCTGTTACTGTTGGGTTTGATTTCTTAACTGCTTCTGCTACCTTAGCTTTTTCTGCTTCAGTCAAGTTGCTTGGATCTACAACTGGTGTTACCGCTGGATCCTTAACTGCGTTATCTGATGATTTCTTAACTGTATCACCTGATGGAATAACGGCTGTGCTGCCATCTGGGAAGGTTACTGTAGTTGTGCCATCTTTGCCAACCTTAACATCTGTTACTGTTGGGTTTGATTTCTTAACTTCGTCTGCTACCTTAGCTTTTTCTGCTTCAGTCAAGTTGCTTGGATCTACAACTGGTGTTACCGCTGGATCCTTAACTGCATTATCTGATGATTTCTTAACTGTATCACCTGATGGAATAACGGCTGTGCTGCCATCTGGGAAGGTTACTGTAGTTGTGCCATCTTTGCCAACCTTAACATCAGTTACGGTTGGGTTAGATTTCTTAACTTCGTCGGCTACCTTAGCTTTTTCTGCTTCAGTCAAGTTGCTTGGATCTACGACTGGTGTTACCGCTGGTTTAGCTGGAGCTTTTGTATCCTTAGTTGCGGTTGCTGGAGCACTTGGTTCTGATACATTGCCTGCTGGATCTGTTGCTTTCGCTGTTACGTCTCCTGCTGGAAGCTCTTTCGTTGGTGTGATTGTAGCTTTTCCGTTTTCGTCCGCTACGCCTTCACCAAGCTTGTGACCATCTTTGTCGAACAACTCAACTTTAGATCCTGGTTCTGCTGTCACTTCAACTGGTGTCTTAGTTCCTGCTTTATCTGTTAGATCTGTCTTAACTTCTGGTTTAGCTGGAGCTTTTGTATCCTTAGTTGCGGTTGCTGGAACACTTGGTTCTGATACATTGCCTGCTGGATCTGTTGCTTTCGCTGTTACGTCTCCTGCTGGAAGCTCTTTCGTTGGTGTGATTGTAGCTTTTCCGTTTTCGTCCGCTACGCCTTCACCAAGCTTATTACCGTCTTTGTCGAACAACTCAACTTTAGATCCTGGTTCTGCTGTCACTTCAACTGGTGTCTTAGTTCCTGCTTTATCTGTTAGATCTGTTTTGATTTCTGGTTTAGCTGGAGCTTTTGTATCTGCTGTTGCTTTTTCTGGTGTGCTTGGCTCTGATACATTGCCTGCTGGATCTGTTGCTTTCGCTGTTACGTCTCCTGCTGGAAGCTCTTTCGTTGGTGTGATTGTAGCTTTTCCGTCTTTTCCTGCTACTCCTTCACCAATCTTGTTACCATCTTTATCAAATAACTCTACTTTAGATCCTGGTGTTGCTGTTACTTCAACTGGTGTCTTAGTTCCTGCTTTTCCTGTTAAGTCTGTTTTGATTTCTGGTTTTGATGGTGTTGTTGTATCTTTTGTTGGCGTTGCTTTTGCTGGTGTGCTTGCTTCTGATACTTTTCCTGCTGGAAGTTCTTTCGTTGGTGTAATTGTAGCTTTTCCATCTTTTCCTGCTACTCCTTCACCAATCTTGTTACCATCTTTATCAAATAACTCTACTTTAGATCCTGGTTCTGCTGTCACTTCAACTGGTGTCTTAGTTCCTGCTTTATCTGTTAGATCTGTTTTGATTTCTGGTTTAGCTGGAGCTTTTGTATCTGCTGTTGCTTTTTCTGGTGTGCTTGGCTCTGATACATTGCCTGCTGGATCTGTTGCTTTCGCTGTTACGTCTCCTGCTGGAAGCTCTTTCGTTGGTGTGATTGTAGCTTTTCCGTTTTCGTCTGCTACTCCTTCACCAAGCTTGTTACCGTCTTTGTCGAACAACTCAACTTTAGATCCTGGTTCTGCTGTCACTTCAACTGGTGTCTTAGTTCCTGCTTTATCTGTTAGATCTGTTTTGATTTCTGGTTTAGCTGGAGCTTTTGTATCTGCTGTTGCTTTTTCTGGTGTGCTTGGCTCTGATACATTGCCTGCTGGATCTGTTGCTTTCGCTGTTACGTCTCCTGCTGGAAGCTCTTTCGTTGGTGTGATTGTAGCTTTTCCGTTTTCGTCTGCTACTCCTTCACCAAGCTTGTTACCGTCTTTGTCGAACAACTCAACTTTAGATCCTGGTTCTGCTGTCACTTCAACTGGTGTCTTAGTTCCTGCTTTATCTGTTAGATCTGTTTTGATTTCTGGTTTAGCTGGAGCTTTTGTATCTGCTGTTGCTTTTTCTGGTGTGCTTGGCTCTGATACATTGCCTGCTGGATCTGTTGCTTTCGCTGTTACGTCTCCTGCTGGAAGTTCTTTCGTTGGTGTGATTGTAGCTTTTCCATCTTTTCCTGCTACTCCTTCACCAATCTTGTTACCATCTTTATCAAATAACTCTACTTTAGATCCTGGTGTTGCTGTTACTTCAACTGGTGTCTTAGTTCCTGCTTTTCCTGTTAAGTCTGTTTTGATTTCTGGTTTTGATGGTGTTGTTGTATCTTTTGTTGGCGTTGCTTTTGCTGGTGTGCTTGCTTCTGATACTTTTCCTGCTGGAGTTGTTTCTTTTGCTGTTACGTCTCCTGCTGGAAGTTCTTTCGTTGGTGTAATTGTAGCTTTTCCATCTTTTCCTGCTACTCCTTCACCAATCTTGTTACCATCTTTATCAAATAACTCTACTTTAGATCCTGGTGTTGCTGTTACTTCAACTGGTGTCTTAGTTCCTGCTTTTCCTGTTAGGTCTGTTTTGATTTCTGGTTTTGATGGTGTTGTTGTATCTTTTGTTGGCGTTGCTTTTGCTGGTGTGCTTGCTTCTGATACTTTTCCTGCTGGAGTTGTTTCTTTTGCTGTTACGTCTCCTGCTGGAAGTTCTTTCGTTGGTGTGATTGTAGCTTTTCCATCTTTTCCTGCTACTCCTTCACCAATCTTGTTACCATCTTTATCAAATAACTCTACTTTAGATCCTGGTGTTGCTGTTACTTCAACTGGTGTCTTAGTTCCTGCTTTTCCTGTTAAGTCTGTTTTAATTTCTGGTTTTGATGGTGATTCGTTCTTATCTGCATCTGTTGGTTTTTTAGTTACAAATTCTGATAATGGTTTTTTATCTTGAGAACCATCTTTATATGTTACAACAAGATTTCCTTTGTCGTCTTTTGTGACTGATTGGATCTTAGCATCTTTATCAGCTACAGCTTGACCTTTTTTGTCTGCAAAGTTAGCATCATCGTTGTTTTGAGAGTACTCAAGTTGGACTTTTTCTTTGATTTTAGCCAACTCAGCTTCTGTTACGTTAGCTGGATCTGCTACAGTAACTTTTTCAGTTGGAGTTGCAATATCATATTTTTGAGTTTGTCCCTTAAGCATAACACGGAATGCACCTGGATCAGTTGCAGTTGAGCTACCTACTGCTTTATTCTCAATAAATGCACCATCTTTATCCGTTGCAGTTGCATAACGCCATCCTAAAGCCATACCTTCTGGATTTTCTCCTTTAGTTGCTGCATCTAGTCTATCTTGTGACAAACCATCTGTCGCTGCTGGAGTACCTGAATAAGTAATGACTGCTGGGGCTTTTTCTGTCGCTGGAGTCTCAGCATTGATAACATTTGCTTTAAATCCATATTGTGTATTGATAGTATTTGCTTCACCTGCAACATCAGCAAACGCTTTGTTACCACCTTGTTTTACAGTAGCATTTGCAATTTTTCCACTATCATCTTTGAATTTGATATCGAATGAGTTTTCTTCCCCACCGTATACATAAACTTCCTTAGTATCTTTATTAGAGTAAGGAATTTCTACTGTTGGAGCTACTGCTGTTGTTTCTTTAGTTACAAATTCTGACAATGGTTTTTTATCTTGAGAACCATCTTTATAGGTTACTACAAGATTTCCATCAGCATCTTTTTCGACTGATTTAATCTTAGCGTCTTTATCAGCTACAGCTTGACCTTTTTTGTCTGCTAAGTTAGCATCATCATTGTTTTGAGAGTACTCAAGTTGAAGCTTCTCTTTGATTTTAGCCAAGTCAGCATCTGTTACGTTAGCTGGATCTGCTACAGTAACTTTTTCAGTTGGTGTTGCAATGTCATATTTTTGAGTTTGTCCCTTAAGCATAACACGGAATGCACCTGGATCAGTTGCAGTTGAGCTACCTACTGCTTTATTCTCAATAAATGCACCATCTTTATCCGTTGCAGTTGCATAACGCCATCCTAAAGCCATACCTTCTGGATTTTCTCCTTTAGTTGCTGCCTCTAGTTTGTCTTTTGCTAAACCATCTGTCGCTGCTGGAGTACCTGAATAAGTAATGACTGCTGGGGCTTCTGCTGTCGCTGGTGTCTCAGCATTGATAACATTTGCTTTAAATCCATATTGAGTGTTGATAGTATTTGCTTCACCTGCAACATCAGCAAACGCTTTGTTACCACCTTGTTTTACAGTAGCACTTGCAATTTTTCCACTATCATCTTTGAATTTGATATCGAATGAGTTTTCTTCCCCACCGTATACATAAACTTCTTTAGTAGCTTTGTTAGAGTAAGGAATCTCTACTGTTGGAGCTACTGCTGTTGTTTCTTTAGTTACAAATTCTGACAATGGTTTTTTATCTTGAGAACCATCTTTGTAGGTTACAACAAGATTTCCTTTGTCATCTTTTGTTACTGATTGGATCTTAGCATCTTTATCAGCTACAGCTTGACCTTTTTTGTCTGCTAAGTTAGCGTCATCGTTGTTTTGAGAGTACTCAAGTTGAAGCTTCTCTTTGATTTTAGCCAAGTCAGCATCTGTTACGTTAGCTGGATCTGCTACAGTAACTTTTTCAGTTGGTGTTGCAATGTCATATTTTTGAGTTTGTCCCTTAAGCATGACACGGAATGAACCTGGGTCCGTTGCGTTTGAAGCATTTGTTGCTCCATTCTCAATATATGCACCATCTTTATCCGTCGCAGTTGCATAACGCCATCCTAAAGCCATACCTTCTGGATTTTCTCCTTTAGTTGCTGCCTCTAGTTTGTCTTTTGCTAAACCATCTGTCGCTGCTGGAGTACCTGAATAAGTAATGACTGCTGGGGCTTCTGCTGTCGCTGGTGTCTCAGCATTGATAACATTTGCTTTAAATCCATATTGAGTGTTGATAGTATTTGCTTCACCTGCAACATCAGCAAACGCTTTGTTACCACCTTGTTTTACAGTAGCACTTGCAATTTTTCCGCTATCATCTTTGAATTTGATATCGAATGAATTTTCTTCCCCACCGTATACATAAACTTCTTTAGTAGCTTTATTAGAGTAAGGAATCTCTACTGTTGGAGCTACTACTGGAGTTGCTGGATTTACTAGATATGCTGCTGCAATCTTATCTTTTGATCCATCAGGATAAGTGATAGTAAGATTTCCTTTTTCATCCACACTGTATTGTGAATTTGCTGGAAGACTCGGGTTAGCAGATTTCACTGCTTCGATAATCTTGTTCTTTTCAGTTTCACTAACGCCGTTAGAATCTGCAATATCTACTTTTGTACCTGCAACTGGTTCATATTTCTTAGCAGTCTCAAGGACTATTACTTTAAGTTCTCTGTATATCTTTGTTGGTTTATCTCGATTACTTGCATGAAAAACAATACTGTTAGTTCCTGCTGGCTGATCCATCGCAACAGTACCACTATATTTAGCATCACGTTGGTTAATCGTAGCTCCATTTGAAGATCCTAGGTATCCCCCTGATGGTAATACTCCTTTTATAGCTGTCGGATTTTTCTCAACTGAAAATTTCTCTAAAGCTGTAGCTTGAGCTACAACATCAACATCAATTTTATCACCAGGATATACTGTAATAGTCTCTTTACTTACTAATAGTCTAGTATCATTATTACCAGTAACCCCACCATCAATAATAGTTAATGGTGTTTTCGTAACTGTAATCGGTGCACTCTTAGCTGACTCTGTTCCACCTGCTGGTGTTGAAGTAGCTGTAATCTCTCCTTCTGGAAGACTGTTTGTAGGGTGAACAGTTGCTACACCTTGGTCGTTAGCTACCGCTTCACCGATCACAACACCATCTGTGTTGTAAAGCTTAACAGTTGAACCTGCTGGTGCTTTGATAGTCACATCCGCTGGCGTACTTGCTTTACCTGCCAAATCATTGACAATTTCTGGACCACTAGTTGTTGGTGTTGCTGCTGGATTGTTAGTCGCTGCACCTGCCGCTGGTTTGTTAGTTGCTGCATCTGGCGCTGGCGCGCTTGGTTTTGGTGCTTCTGGTTTTGGAGTAACTGGCTTAGCTGGTGCTACTGCTTCTTTTTCTTTTTCAACAATTACTTTTACAGGAACTTCTTTTGTAGATGTATCCGGGTAAGTTACAACTGCTGTTGCTCGTTTTTCACCTGGAGTTTGTGTATCTACTGCATCCTTGTACTTAACTGTTGTTCCTTTTGGAAGAGTGTCTAAGTTTCCAATTGATTTTGTCGCATCTGGTTTTTGACCAACTTTTACAGTTTGATCTTTCGCTGTTGGTGTCGAAACATCAGACTGCCACATCTTTATAGGGTTAGTTGCAATGTTGGCGAAACCTGCATTGGCACCAGCAGTGGCACTACGCATCATACCAAATACAACCTTCATATCTTTCAACTGTTCGTTAGATGTTGTTGCAGGAACTTCAGTTCTAAAACTCCATGCATAGCCATCATAACCTGAACCACCCGTAGTCGAACGATCCACAATCAAACGTTTGTCATTCAAGGCAACATTATCCAATAACTCTTTAGTTCTCGGAGAAGAATTAGATGCCGCACTCTTGAAATATCTGTCCTCCTGACCGGCAAGTTTTTCTATAGAACGACCATAGATACCACTTTCCCAACCAGAAGCCAGAGAAAAGGTATCTTTTTTGTCTAATGGTAATCCAGCAGCTGTAGCTGGTGCTGGATTTTCAAACGTTACAGAACTACTCAATGCTGAACCATCAGGTTTTGTACGTTCAAGTTTTTTAGTTTTAGGATTTAATTTACCTTGGATTGGAGAGTTATATTTTGCACGTGTAATGCTAGTTGGCATATTAACTTCTGCAGGAATTTGGATGAAATTTCGATATACATCTCCTCCATCTGTATTATACGTATTAGATAGATTTTCTGCATGATCATTATAAAAGACAAGCCAATCTAATGAAGTAATCTTCCCACTAGCGTCTTTATTATATTTAACTTTATAATTTGTAACTCTAGAAACTGCATTAACAGCGTCATCTGTAGACGTGGCTTTATTAACATCATTAAGGATATAGGTATCACTATGACCATTTGCGGCTGCATTTGTACCTTCTGAATAGGCAACTTCCGCTCTAAAAGCATTATTCTTATCTAATGCTTTACCGTTACGTGAGTCGTTAGATCCTGTGTTTTCGATTGAGTTAGATTCTGATTTTTTCTCAGTGTTTTCTGCTTTTTTACCTACAGTTGGTTGTCCGTTAGTAGCATCTACTGCTGGAGTTTCTTTTTTCTCTACAGGTTTGTTTTTTAATTTAGTGTTCGCTGTAGTTACAAGTTTATTGTAAGCTTTTGTGATTTCATCTTGAGTTGTTGCGTTTGCTAATGTAGCTTTTGCAGCTTCTAAGTCAGCTTTTAATACCGCAACACTCTCTTCTGTTTTGCTTTCGTATGTTCCGTTAGCTAATTTTGCTTCGATTTCTGCAATGTAGTTTTCAAGTTTAGTTTTGTCTAAAGCTTTAACTTCTTTTGCAGTTTCTCCATCAAGTTTTGCTGCTACAGCTGGTGTTGTAGCAACTTCTGACTTGATTTCTGCTACAGCAGCAGGTGCCTCATAAGTCTTGCCATCTCCGTTCGGTGTAGGGGTAACATCCCCAGTAGTCGAGTTGTTTGCTACAGTAGTTTCTGCTGTGTTTGCATGAACCACTTGAGTAGCTAAGCTAGCTCCGACCGCAAAAACAAGAGAACAACCGAATAGGAAGTGCTTTCCTTTTTTGATCATTCTCCAGTTCTTTTGCTCTGCATTTTTACGATTAAAATACACTATATTTTCTCCTTTTAATTTCTAAAAAATAGCATGTAATACACATACACATACACATACATTCAACATTATAATTTATATAAGCAGATTTGTCAATTATATTAATTATTATTTATTATTTTCCAGTATTTTCAGAATATTTCAGGATTTAAATCATTTGCTATATTATAATATTGCACTAAAAATAAAATCTCCCTTTCCTTCAAAACTATGATAAATGCCATTTTTTGAATACTTATAAAGAATATATTAATCTTACCCACAGCTAACTCATCCCTTTTGAGTGTCAAAAAGTAGAGAACTATGAAAGGAAAGCTTATCAGATACCAATACTCTTCGAAAATCTCTTCACATCACGTTAGCTTCCATCTGCAACCTCAAAACTAGTGTTTTGAGCAACTTGCAGCTAGCTTCCTAGTTTGCTCTTTCATTTTCATTGGGTATAAACTATGGTCAAGAAGAAATCATTCTCTCTGACCATCTCTTTGAAGCCTTACAAGACATCTAGGGGTCTACAATTTTGCCTCTTCAAAAAAAGCCCCATACTATCTGGAGTTCAGGAATTCCTGTTACAGATAGTATAGAGCTCAAACAGCAGTTACACGACCGTGACTGCCTTTCTATTCTTGCATAGCGTAACCAACACCACGCACGGTTTTAATGTAGCTTTTTTGACCTTTTACATCAAGCTTGCTACGTAGATAACGGATATAGACATCCACGATATTGGTTTCGGTCGCACTTTCATACTTCCAGACACTTTCCAGCAACTGCTCACGCGTCAGGACTTTCTTGCTTCCCATAAGAGTAGCCAAAAGATCATACTCACGACGCGTCAGAGCAATCATCTCTTCGCCACGATAAACAGTATGATGTTCTACATCCATACGCAGATTGCGGTAAGACGTTGGAACCTTCATCTGACTACAGTGTTGGTCGATAAAGTCCCGACCTCGGAAAATCGCTGAAATACGAGCTACCAGATTCTCAATAATAACTGGCTTATAGATGTAAGAAACGGCAAAGCGTTGGATTGCCTCAATCTGATCTTGCAAGTCTTCGCGATGGTCCAAGACCATAATGACTGAAGCTGGCTTAGTCCGACTCAGCTTGTCTGCAAAATCCTGGGCTGTCATATCCCCCAGATGAGCATTCAATAAAATCAAGTCATAGTCTGTCTGAAGAGCCATGGAGAGGGCTTTTTGCCCCTCCTCAACCTGATCAACTCGGTATTGCTCTTTTTGGAGTTCCAAACTTAAAAAATGAGCTAGATTTCGTTCTTTCTCAAGTAATAAAATCCGTTTCCCCATGGCAGACCTACTTATTTTTCGTCATACCAAGAGTAGTGGAATGTTCCTTCTTTGTCTTTACGTTGGTAAGTATGGGCACCAAAGTAGTCACGTTGCGCTTGGATCAAGTTAGCTGGAAGGTCAGCTGAACGATAGCTATCAAAGTAAGTAATAGCTGCTGAGAAAGTTGGCACTGGCACACCAGCTTGAACTGCAAGGGCTACGATATCACGCACTGCTTGTTGGTACTTAGCAGTAACATCCAAGAAGTACTCATCCAAAAGAAGGTTAGCAAGGTCTGCATCACGGTTGTAAGCATCTGTAATCTTTTGCAAGAAACGAGAACGGATGATACAGCCATCACGCCAGATAGATGCGATGTCTGCAAATGGCAAGTTCCAGTTGTTTTCTTTAGAAGCTACACGTAATTGAGCAAAACCTTGTGCGTATGAAATGATTTTTGAGAAGTAAAGGGCTTGACGGATTTTTTCAATCAACTCAGCCTTGTCTCCTTCAAATGTGAAGGCAGCTGGTTTTGGAAGAACCTTGCTAGCATGTACACGTTCTTCTTTGTAAGTAGAGATGTAACGTGCAAATACTGACTCAGTGATGAGTGACAATGGCACACCAAGGTCAAGTGATGATTGGCTAGTCCATTTACCAGTTCCCTTGTTACCTGCAGCATCAAGGATGTAGTCTACGATTGGTCCGTCTTGACCTTCATCGTCTTTACGGCTCAAGATATCAGCTGTGATTTCGATCAAATAGCTGTCCAATTCACCCTTGTTCCACTCAGTAAAGATTTCAGCCATATCTTCTGCAGAAAGGCCTAGCAAGTGTTGCATCAAGTCATAGCTTTCTGCGATCAATTGCATATCACCATACTCAATACCGTTGTGAACCATTTTCACGTAGTGACCAGCTCCATCAGGACCGATATATGTCACACATGGTTTGCCATCTTCTGGTGCTTTAGCTGAGATTTCTTCAAGAACATCCGCAACCAATTCGTAGGCCTCTTTTTGTCCACCAGGCATGATAGAAGGACCTTCAAGGGCACCTTTTTCACCACCAGAAACCCCAGTACCGATAAAGTTGATACCTGAGTTTGCCAATTCTTCATTACGACGGATTGTATCTTTGTAGAAAGTATTTCCACCGTCAATCAAGATATCACCCTTGTCAAGGTGTGGAAGAAGGGCTTGGATAGTCGCATCTGTACCAGGTCCAGCTTGAACCATGAGCATGATACGACGAGGTTTTTCAATTGAGTTTACAAAACTTTCAACGTCATAGCTTGGTACAAAGTTCTTTTCAGGATGGCAAGCAATTACATCTTCCGTTTTTTCTTTACTACGGTTGTAGATAGCAACTGTGTAACCACGAGATTCAATATTAAGGGCAAGGTTACGACCCATTACGGCCATACCTACGACACCAAAGTTAGCTTTTGTCATTTGACACTCCTCTTGTTTAATTTGTTTTATTTTATCATTTTTACTTTTGAAAAGAAAGAATTTTGTAACGACTGCTTAATAGTCCAAGGCATCCGCATGTCCAGAACCATTCCCAACAAAGTATCCAGTCTTACAGTTAAGGGTAAATAGATAGGTTCCGTCTGGCTTATAGAGATTGTAATAACCATTGCCATTAACGATATTGACACGTTCGAGGATATATTGGTTGCCAGTTATGTAGCCACGTGAACGTGAAGTCGCGAGAATTTGTTCCAAAACACCATCAGCAAAGTCCCAGGCAGAGTTATTACTATCATCCACAGCCGATTGATTGAACGGCACACGGCTTGAAGCTCTTTGTAGGTTAACTCCAGAACTTGATAGACCGCCATGACTATCATCACGCGCAGAAACTGAATTGTTTGATGAGGCGCTTGAAGATGGACTGGTGTTACTTGTACTACTCTCTGTAGAAGAATTTGAACTTGCTTGACTAGAACTGCTGGTTTGACTTGAGCTAGAAGTGCTTGTCTTTTGACTCTTACCAAGGCTAATAGCCTTATCTAACACTTTGTCAATCTCCGTATTCCCGGTTTTGATATCTGTAAATTTAGCATCCGATTTGGCTTTGGCATTGGTATCCAGAACACCATCCACAATAGCTGGTTTTTCAAATTGTGCATTGACTTCTTGGATGGCCTTGATTTGCGTTTCTAAGCTGTCATATTTCGATTTAGCAAGCGTATATTCGCGACTACCTTCTAGCTTATCAAGTAAAGTCTTCAGTTGACTCAGTTTATCAAACTGGCTATTCTTCAAAGCTGTTTTATTACTATCTGTATAGAAGGCATCGTATAAATTATTAAATCCTTCCGCTTCTGCCTGCGAGTTTGTGGTTGATTGAGAAGTTTGGATTTCCTTGGTCGAACGAGCCACTTGACTATAAACATAATAACCAGTTCCAATAATAATAATTCCTAGGGCAGCTAACAAGCCATAAAGAATCTGTTTCTTAACACTTTGCCCATCTTCACTATCCACCATTGGATACTCTGTTTCGACTGCCTCCTCAGTGTCAAATTCCTCATCAAAAGGAGTTTCTGTCACTTGTGTAGATTCTAAGTCATCAAACTGGATGAAATCATTCTCTACTATCGTAGGCTCAACAGCTGTCTCTTCCCGAATCTCTTGGATAAGATCATCCAAACTCTGCGTTTCGACTAATTCCTCCTTTTTGTATTGGCGAGTCGCAAACTTATCCGCCTCAATTTCATCTTTGTGTTGCTTGACATACTTATCTAAAATGGAGTCCTCAGGCAAGACCCCTGCTTCTACTTCTTCATTTTTACGAATAGCTTGACCAACTGTTAACTCTTTTGCTTCATCAAAATCAAATCGCGGTTCTTGTCCTTCATTTTTATGACGATCCCGTCTTTTCTTAGTCATGAATTTACCTTCCTACTTTACTTCTTGGCGTTTGACACGCTGCCCAAAATATTGATACAAATCAACTTTTAAGGTTCCATTGTACAACTTACGTTTCTTGTCCGCCTGGCTACCGTACTTGGTCTCAAAGGCTTCATCACTAGTTAGAATAAATTTGCTCCACGTTTTCAGCGGTGCAAATACTTGCCCCATCTCAGCATAAAGCTTGGTAACCCCTGCATCATCTGATAAACGTTCTCCATAAGGCGGATTGGAGATAATCACACCATTGATTTTATCCGAACGTAAATCCTGCACGCGCATCTGCTTAAAGGTAATATCTCCTGCAACACCAGCTGCCTGAGCATTAGCCTTAGCAATCTCCACCATGCGATCATCAATATCACAACCCATGATATCCAACTCAAGTTCACGATCCACTTTTTGGGCCGCTTCTGTGCGCACTTCTTGAATCAAGCGATCGCTAACCCAGTTCCATTCCTCAAAGGCAAAAGAACGACGAAGTCCTGGTGCCATATTTCGAGCAATCATGACAGCCTCGATACAGAAAGTCCCCGAACCACAGGTCGGATCAATTAAAGGCTTGTCTGGATACCAGTTAGATAGTTGTAAAATGGCTGCTGCCATATTTTCCTTGATAGGAGCGCCACCCTTTTCGGTACGATAACCACGTTTAAAGAGGCTAGATCCTGTCGTATCAATCATGACAGTTGCCACATCCTTTAGAATAGAAACCTCAATCTTAAACTCTGGGCCATTCTCCATCAGTGGAACACCTTCTGGACGGGCATAGTGTTTCTGCAATTTCTTAACAACAGCTTTCTTAGAAATAGCCTGAACACTCGGTTCATTATGTAGTTTAGATTTAACACATTTGGCTTTTGAAATCGGGAATCGAGCTCCAAGTGGTAAATAATTTTCCCAATCTAAGGCGAATACTCCTTGGAACAGCTCTTCAAAAGTCTTGGCAGGAAAGGTTCCTACGATAATTTTGATACGATCTGCTGCCCGAAGCCAAAGGTTAGTTTCGATAATAGCTCTCACGTCTCCTTGAAAACGAACACGTCCATTTTCAACTTGGCAGTCATAACCCAACTCTCGCACTTCTCTTCCCACTACAGCTTCCAGACCAGCTGCCACAGTTGCAATTAAATTAAATTCTTTTTTCATGTTACAGTCTTGCAAGACCTTTCTATTGTACACTTTAAAAAATGAGGTTGAGAAAATTTTCTCAGCCTCAACCTATATGCAATTTTCTATAAGCCATGTTTTGTTCCAGAAGTGACTAGGACCACTTCCTTCGATAATCATCTGTCTACCACTAGCAGCTCTAGCTGATAGCAGTCAGAGTACTACGTTCGTTTCCGTGCACTCCATGCCCCGACCAAAATTTGGGTTGCTAGCTTGAGGGGTTTACCGCGTTCCACTCTCTCCGTTTCCAGAAAGACTCCGTCACTGTGGCACTTTCAAGCCTACTCTGACCTATCCAAAGACTTAGCCATTTCAACTGCCGTAACGATTTCTCGTTCCTAGGCTTATGGTTTCGCCTAGCACAAACACTACAGGCATCACAGCCTGTGCTAGCATGGACTTTCCTCATGAAAAGCAACTCTCCTCACGCGATTATCCAAAAATTGCACTTTTTAAATAAGCTCTTAAAATCCTGAGTTATCTAAAATTTGTTTACCAAACACTTCTTTTTCAAGACGATTCAAACGTTTTAAAATATCAAAGTTCGTCATAGAACTTGTTGTTGCCGCTTCAAAAGGTTCTGTTTGAACTGGTGAAGGTTTTGGTTTACGAGCTAATTCTTCCTTCAAATCCGCAATTTCCTGACGAAGTGACTTGACCAAGGTAGCATAGGTTTCATAGTCCTTGATGACATCGTCCAAAAATTCATCAACTTCTACTTTACTATACCCACGGACTTCACGTCCAAACTCTTGTTCAAAAATATCTTTCGCCGAAAAAATAATACCTGCCATGTCTCTCTCCATTCTCAGTTGCTAGTATTATTATATAAAAAAAGACAAACAAAAATCAAGGTCAAAGCTTCAATTTTCGGAAAAATTTTCTGCAAGTTCATTTAGCTGATCAAATGTTAGTCTCTTTATAAAATAGTCTTCCTGCTCTTTCATCATTTGGTAAATATAAGCTAGTCTCGTTTCATTTTCCTCATCATAAAAAAGATAAGAACTATTCGTATTTTCCAGTAAAAACTGCTGGTAATCTCTTAACTGCCCCTTGTGTTCATAACGAGGATAAGCATATTTGACAAAGTCTACCTGCTTAAAGCGGCTCAGTTTCATCTGATTACCTTCATTCCAATTTTCCCCATGAGTTTCAAAAGCAAAAATGGTGGCCAAGTGGAAACCGTATTCGGTCTTCATTTCCTGAGCAACCTCTAAAACCCAATATTCAAAGCCCAAAGTTCCGGTAAATACAAGCCAAGTCACCCCATCTTCTGCCATAGCTTCTAAATCCCTACGTATCGCTTTTTTAATCAATTTAAGACGAGGATCCTTGTCCGAAAACAAACCCAAATCAAAAGCAGAATAGCCTAAAACCAAAGCTGTAGTCATTTTTAACCCTTTCTGTGTAAAATTATGGTATAATAGAGTGATGTTATTGTACCAATAAGGAGAATTATGGTCAACTATCCTCATAAAATTTCATCACAAAAAAGACAAACATCGCTTTCTCAACCCCAAAATTTCGCAAATCGAGGAATGTCTTTTGAAAAGATGATTAATGCTACCAACGACTACTATTTGTCTCAGGGCTTGGCTGTTATACACAAGAAACCAACCCCTATTCAAATCGTACGAGTGGACTATCCACAACGAAGTCGTGCCAAGATTGTTGAAGCCTATTTTCGACAAGCTTCAACGACAGACTATTCTGGCGTTTATAAGGGATATTACATCGACTTTGAAGCCAAGGAAACAAAACAAAAATGTGCGATTCCGATGAAAAATTTCCATCCACATCAGATTCAGCATATGGAACAAGTCCTTGCTCAACAAGGAATCTGCTTTGTCCTTCTTCACTTTTCTTCTCAGCAAGAAACCTACTTATTACCGGCATATGATTTGATTCGCTTCTATCATCAAGATAAGGGGCAAAAATCAATGCCACTTGGATACATACGAGAATACGGTTACCAGATAAAACTAGGGGCATTTCCACAAATTCCCTATCTCGATGTCATCAAAGAACATTTACTAGGTGGTAAACAAGATGAATAAATACATTCTTATGCGAATATTAAAGTATACTGGAATCTTTTTCCTAACTCTCTTTATCGCATTATTTCTATTGGGTGGGGGTGTTTTCCTCTATTTTGTAAGTAAAGCTCCAGCACTATCAGATAGTAAATTAGTTGCAACAACTTCGAGCAAGATTTACGACAATAATAACGAACTCATTGCCGATCTGGGCTCTGAACGCCGAGTAAACGCTCAGGCCAACGAAATTCCTACTGATTTAGTCAAAGCCATCGTGTCTATCGAGGACCACCGCTTCTTTGACCACAGAGGGGTAGATACGATTCGGATCATGGGGGCCTTCTTACGTAACTTACAAAGTAACTCTTTACAGGGAGGATCAACCCTAACTCAGCAGTTGATTAAGTTGACCTATTTCTCAACATCAACTTCGGATCAAAATATCTCCCGAAAAGCACAAGAGGCATGGTTAGCTGTCCAATTGGAACAAAAAGCTACCAAACAAGAAATCCTTACCTACTACATCAATAAGGTCTATATGTCAAATGGTAACTATGGTATGCAGACAGCAGCCCAAAATTACTACGGAAAAGACTTAAAAGACCTCTCTCTACCTCAATTAGCTTTGCTAGCAGGTATGCCACAGGCACCCAACCAATACGATCCTTACTCTCATCCAGATGCAGCGTTGGACCGTCGTAATTTGGTTCTTTCAGAAATGAGAGGACAAGATTACATTAGTGCTGAACAATATGAAAAAGCTATCAACACACCTATCACTGATGGTTTACAAAGTCTTAAGTCAGCTGCTACTTATCCAGCGTATATGGATAACTATCTAAAAGAGGTTATTGAACAAGTAGAGCACGAAACGGGATATAATCTTCTTACTACTGGAATGGAAGTCTACACCAATGTAGACAAGGACATTCAACAAAGACTTTGGGATATTTACAATACAGATGAATATGTCTCTTATCCAGATGATGACCTTCAAGTAGCCTCAACTATCGTAGATACTTCCAATGGTAAAGTCATCGCCCAACTTGGAGCTCGTCACCAAGCAAGCAATGTTTCATTCGGTACTAACCAAGCTGTGGAAACCAACCGTGACTGGGGATCAACCATGAAGCCAATCACTGATTATGCCCCAGCCTTAGAATACGGTGTATATGATTCAACTGCAGCTACTGTCCACGATATTCCTTATAACTATCCTGGAACAAGTACCCCTCTCTACAACTGGGATAGAGCATATTTTGGTAACATTACTCTGCAATATGCCCTTCAACAATCTCGTAACGTACCTGCTGTTGAAACACTAAACAAGGTTGGTTTAGATAGAGCTAAAAACTTCCTAAATGGTTTAGGCATCGACTATCCTGTAATGCACTATTCAAATGCTATTTCAAGTAATACAACTGAATCTGGTAAACAGTACGGTGCAAGCAGTGAGAAAATGGCTGCGGCTTACGCTGCATTCGCTAATGGCGGTATCTACCACAAACCAATGTACATCAATAAAATCGTCTTTAGTGATGGTAGTGAAAAAGAATTTTCTGACGCTGGTACAAGAGCTATGAAAGAGTCTACTGCCTACATGATGACAGAAATGATGAAAACAGTCTTGACATCTGGAATAGGTTACAACGCCTATCTGCCTGGAATTCCTCAAGCAGGTAAAACAGGTACTTCTAACTACACAGATGATGAAATTGAAAAACACATCAAGAACACTGGCTATGTAGCTCCAGATGAAATGTTTGTTGGTTATACTCGTAAGTATTCTATGGCCGTTTGGACAGGTTATACCAACCGTCTCACTCCTATTGTAGGTGATGGCCTCACAGTTGCTGCTAGAGTCTATCGTGCTATGATGACTTCTCTCTCTCAAAACGACCATCCTGGAGATTGGACAATGCCTGAAGGACTATATAGAAACGGGCAGTTCGTATTCCAAAACGGAGCCAGAAATACATGGAATACTCCTGATACACAACAAACAGTAGAGAATTCCTCTACAACAACTGGAAATTCAACTACACAGGCAGGCCAACAACCCAATAATGCTCCAGCAACTGATCCTAATCAAGGACAAGCTGGTCAGGCTGTTCAGCCAACACAACCAGTACAACCAACGCCACCAAATCCGCAAGTTCAACAGCAACCACAACAGTGAGATGAAAGAAGAAAATCCTGAGAATACCAACTCAGGATTTTTTCTACAAAAAATTGGCTTCATAATCTTTGAAAGTGAGGATAGCCATCAATTCATTTTCGAGAAAGTAAAAGAAGTTAGCGAATAACCAACTCCTTTTCCTCTATTTCACATGTTTGGCAAGTTCTTCTTGCGCTTTTTTATTGGATTCTTCTTTCTCTTTCAGCCATTTATCTTGAGCTTTTTGATATTCATCTGCAGTGACTGCCTTGTCTTGAAGTTCCAAGTATTTGTATAGGAGCGGATCGCTTGTCCCCTTGTTACCAGAGAAGGCAAACGGCATCGTAAATGGTACCATCTTAGACAAGATTGGGCGACCAGTGAGTGATGTTGTTGGAATAATCAAGGCACTATCTGTCAACCAAGCTTGGGCTGCAGCATACTTATCATATCGTTTTGCTACATCTATTGTATCATTTCCAGCTTCAGTTACTAATTTCTCATAGTCGTTTAGACCAACCTTCTTAGCTGCAGCATTATCTGTACCAGAATCAAAGCCAAGGTAGGTTTTAGTGTTTTCACCAACTGATGGTTTGATAATATCGAGGTAAGTAGATGGATCCGCAAAGTCTGGAGTCCAACCAACATTATCTGAAATATCCCAATCTTCCCCAGCTGCTGTTTCAGCAAAGTAGGTAATATTCAAGACTTCATCTTTTTGTAGTTGTTGAATATCAATTACGACATTATCTGCACCCAAGGTTTCTTCAACCGATTGTTTGAAAGACTGTACACGTTGAACTTTTGTAGTTGCTGTCTGGTCAACTGGCATATCTAGGTGAATTGGAAATTGCACTCCCTCAGCTTGTAGAGCTGACTTAGCCTTGACAAATTCTGCCTTGGCTTTTTCAGGATTATATAATCCATCTTGGGCATCTGTAAGATTAACATCCTTCCATTCATCCCCATAAGTCACCAATTTTTCTTTGACCATATCGCCAAAGTTTTTCCCATCTGCTTGGACAAATGTTGGTGGTACAAAAAGATTACGCAAAATTTTGCTTGCACCACTGGCACCGTTCACTTGTGAAGCATAGGCCGTACGATCAAAACCAAAAGCAATAGCTTGGCGGAAATCCTTGTTTAAGAGAGCCTTTTTAGTAGAGGTCTTTTGTTCGTCACTAGTCTTAGAAGTATATTTGTAAGACTGGCGGTCAATATTTGTACCAACTAGATAAGTCGTAGAGTCTTGTTGGGTATAGACAATATTGTCCTTCATCGTTTTTTCAAGTTCTGCGAAACTTGCACTTGTTGGATAGAGGCGGGCTGCTGTAAGGCTACCATCTTTAAAGTTTTCTGCAGGTTTGCTGGTATCTTGACCATCCCAGAATGACAATTTTATCTTATCAACATGAACATTGTCCTTATCCCAGTAGTTAGGATTTTTCGCAAATTCAACGGAAGATTTAGCCACAAGAGATTTTAACAAATAAGGACCATTATACAAGATACTGCTTGGATCTGTCGCTTTAGCAAAATCATCCCCTTTTGAGTTCAAAAACTCTTCATTAACTGGTGCCAAGACACCCATTGTTGTTTTAGAATTCCAAAAACTTTCAGGTTTGTTCAAAGTGTATTGGACTGTTTGATCGTCAAGGGCTTTAATCCCGACTTGAGCAAAGTCTGTGGTCTCACCTTTTGCATAGGCATCTAGACCTTTGATTGAATCTTGTACCAAGTAAAGGGCTTGTGATTTCTTATCTGTTGCATATTTAAGACCTGTCACAAAGTCCTGTGCCTTAACAGGAGCATACTCTTCACCTTCTGCAGTATACCACTTGGCATCCTGACGAATCTTATAAGTATAAGTCAAGCCATCCTTAGAAACTGACCAGTCTTCTGCCATAGAGGGAATAAGATTCCCATAGCGGTCATTTTCAAGTAATCCATCAATGACATTACTAGTAATGTTTGAAGTAGCTGCCTTACTGGTTGTTAAATAGTTAAGATTATCTGGATCTGTCTCGTAGGTAAATGCAAAGGTCTGCTCACCTTTAGTAGCTGAACCACCAGAACAAGCCGCTAAGACACCAGCTGCTAATAAAGTGACTCCCGCAAGAGCCAATACTTTTCTTGTTTTCATAGTCTTCTCCTTTGTTTTTCTATCCATTATAGACCCTTTTTAAAGTCCTGTCAATATAATTTTCTGAATTTTAGAAAATTATTTTTTAAACAAAAACTTTGCAAAAATATGAATATTATCAAAAATCCCTCAACTACATCACATAGTCAAGGAATTTTTAATACTTTTATAAATGAGAACTGGTGATCAATTTTACTTATTTAATCTAACTCATTTCTTACACACTGTAAAGCTGCTCCAATTACTTGGTGCATATCGTAATAACGATAGTGTCCTAAACGACCACCAAAGATAACATTCCCTTGCTCATCGGCCAATTTTTTATACGATTTATACAAATGATTATTACGATCATTATTAACTGGATAATAAGGCTCATCACCTTTTTCCCATGTTTTGGAATGTTCTTTAGTAATGATAGTCTTTGCTTGACTCCCAAACTCAAAATGTTTGTGTTCAATAATGCGAGTATATGGGGTATCAGCATCCGTATAGTTCACAACTGCATTTCCTTGGTAATTTTCCATATCCAGGGTCTCATTTTCAAAACGAAGACTACGATACTCTAGTTCACCCAACTTATAATCGAAGAATTCATCAATCATACCGGTAAAGACAATCTTAGGGAAGTCCTTCATATATTGCTCTTTATTCGCAAAGAAATCAACATTTGTTTCTACATCAATGTTTTCATGATCCAACATTTTTTCAACTATCTGAGTATAACCACCAATTGGAATTCCTTGATAGGTATCGTTAAAATAGTTGTTATCATAGGTCAGGCGTACTGGCAAACGGCGAATGATAAAGGCTGGAAGTTCCGTAGTTGGCTTGCCCCACTGTTTCTCTGTATAGTCCTTGATTAATTTTTCGTAGATGTCTGTACCTACAAGAGATATCGCCTGTTCTTCCAAATTTTCAGGAGTTTTACCATTTAAAACCGCACGTTGCTCATCAATCTTAGCTTGTGCTTCTGCTGGCGTTACAACTCCCCAAAGTTTATTGAAAGTATTCATATTGAAAGGAAGGTTATAAATCTCTCCCTTATAATTTGCAACTGGGGAGTTTGTGTAACGGTTAAACTCTGCAAACTGATTTACATAATCCCAGATTTCCTTATCCGAAGTATGGAATATATGAGCACCATATTGATGAACTTGAATTCCTTCCTCTTCACGAGTATAGATATTACCCGCGATATGATTTCGTTTTTCAATGACTTTTACTTTTTTCCTTTTAAGGCTGATTCATGGGCAAAAACTGCACCAAAAAGACCAGCACCAACAACAAGATAATCGTACATATACTCCTCGCCATTAAAATTCTTTTACTGATTATTTTTTAGGCCATTAGATAATATTTTATTTCAAAAATATCCTTATTTTCTATTTAGTTGTATTATTCCTTCATTAAAGAATTTTATATAATCAAAAAGATCAATATCTCTTTTTCCTACTAGTTTATTTCTATATCCTAGTAGATTTTTCACTTGTATTTTACCATTAATTGTTTCATTAGTTTTTGGAATATGTATGGCAGATTTTATTTCTGGCATCTCCTTACTTACGAACACAACTTTATTTTTATAGGATAAATTATCAAATTCCAATATATCTTCATATGTACATCCATCCCGCTCTATCATGAAAATAAATAGATTGTCGAAGTTTACCCTTCTCTTTCTTTCATTCCATTTATCTTTCAATTCTGAAAAATTTCTATAATGTGATCCATGTATCTCTATATCATTACATAAAGCGATAGGATAACTACCTGCCCATTGTTTCTCCACTAGTGGTTGTTCAAAATAGAAAGGTAAATTCTTACAAAACTTAACAAATGAGCTGGGTTCTATAAACAAGTTTACTGTTGGAGACATAAACTTAAGGCCTAATTTATGACTTATTACACCTCCAAGACAGTTAGAGCTTATGATCGTAAAGTCAGAATTTTTTAAATCTAATCTTTTCTTCTTAATCATATTAAATTCTAATGCTTTTAAAAAATATTTTATCATACTATTCTTAACTCCATATAAATCTTATAAAACAAATAATATAATTTAATATTAACAAACAGTCAAAACTAATTTCATGTTATTCTTACCTCTACAGTAAATTAATATTTTTCTCATTCATATAATTTCTAAGTACTAATAAACCTTCATCATTATAATGCAATCCCTCACTTGTATATTCATATTTCAAATGATAATCTTCAGAAAATTCTTTGTTTATATCGATTAACCTTATTTTGTTCTCTCTTGTAAAGTCTTCTAACCATTCATTTAACTCTCTAACTATTTCGTTATCTACACTATGCATACCCGATTATTGTTAGAGTTAGTTCTATATTTCTTTTATCTGTTTCTAATAATAATTTTTTGTCATTCTCTTTTATTAGACTAGAAAAATCATTCTATTGCTTATCTTACTTCTTGTTTGTAAAATTCTTTCAAGGCATCTTGCCAAGTTGGAATGACAAATCCAGTAGCTTTAGCTTTAGAAAGGCTCATTGTTGAGTTTAACGGACGTTTAGCTTTTGCTGGAAATTGACTTGAATCTACTGGCTTGATTTCCACATCTGTATCTTTCAAAATTTCAACTGCAAAATCATACCAAGTTGTGTCTTCTGTAGCATCATTTGACAAATGATAATAACCAAATTCCTTGCGGTTTTCAGCCAGGTAGGTCATGAACTCAGCCAAGGTACGAGTCCAAGTCGGACGACCGTGCTGGTCATTTACAACTGTTAAAGTCTTATGATTTTTCGCAAGATTTTGCATGGTAAAAACGAAATTTTTGCCATAATTTCCAAATACCCAGGCAGTACGGATAATATAGAAATTAGACACATGCTTCTCAACTAACTCTTCTCCCATACGCTTAGTGCGTCCATATTCTGTCTGTGGATCTGGTCGGTCATCAACTTCCCACTCTTGTCCAACTGGTTTTCTACCATCAAAGACATAGTCGGTAGAAATATAAACTAGAGTTGCACCATGCTTTTCAGATGCTTTTGCGACATTCTCTGTCCCCGTCACATTGATGGCGAAGTCCAATTCTTTCCCTTCATCCTCTGCTGCATCAACAGCGGTGTAGGCTGCACAATGGTAGACTAAAGTCGGTTTCACCTCTTCAAAAACTTTCTCAACCATCTCTGCATTGGTAATGTCCATCTCATCCACATCTACTGCTACGTATTCTTCATTACGCTCATCCAATAAATAACGAAGTTCAGTTCCTAACTGACCTTTTGATCCTGTAATTAAAATCATCTCTATACCTTTCTAATTTGTAACTCTTCTCAATATAGCAATAAAAAGTAGCTATTTCCAGCTTTTTATAATTTAATAATCTACTGATTCTTAGCATAATTGGCTTCAACAGCTTCTTTCCCTACTTTCCACCATTCTTGCTTATCTGTATACCACTTGATTATTTCCTTTAGCCCAGCTTCAAAGTTGGTAAATTCAGGTTTCCACACCAACTCATCACGGAGCTTGCTTGCGTCAATCGCATAGCGGAGTTCATGGTCTCCACGGTCAGTAACCTGATCATAGGCAGGTTCTACTATTCCCTTTATAATAAGTTATAAAATTTACTAAATTTATTATAATTCTTCTTTTAATAAATTTAACGTCAAAATTCTCAAATTATCTGAATTATTAGGATACTGTCTAATTGTTGTAAAGCCTTTATCTAATAAAAGAATAGGCCTAATAGAATAATCTTTATATTTACTTTTCACAAAATCTACTTTTTTCTGAAGTTGTTCTCTATACTTTCCATGGAGGTGAGTTATTCTATTTCTATATGACAAAAAATCTGATGGAAGCTGTAATACTTTACACTCAATAACATAGATAATTCGTTTAGCTTCACTTATTGCTAAACAATCAATTTCTCCTGTATTTTGATTTCGAAAATCATCATTCGCAATTTCTTTAGTCACTAATCCTGTTTCTGTATATATTTGCCAAGCTCCGCTGTTAGTAACACTACCAGATTGATACCCAGAATTACACAATAATTTAATAACTTCTATTTCAAATGGTTTTGAATATATAATCTGAAATAACTCCTCATCTTTTTCAGGTATTGTTCCTGTTGTATTCATTTTAAAAATAAATGATTCAATATAATTATTAAGAGAATCAAACATATTATAACATGATATAAAACAATATTTCTCATTAAATAATGGGATTAAAGGTCTTGAGACAATTTTATTTGGATTTCCTAAATAGTCAATATCTATAAAATCTCTAGTTAACATTAAATTATTTTTAAAGTTTGAATCATAAGTGTACTGAGAAGTAATTCTCTCAAATTCACTCATACTTAAGTAAAATATCCCACCATTATTTTGTTGCTGGACAAAGGAATTAGTAAACAAATTCAATCTTATTTTGAACCCCTTCCAAAAATTTGTATATCTAGTATCATCAACTCCTTTGAAATGTTCAAAAAAAGTTCCTTTAAAATAATCAATATTATTTGGTTCTGCTCCATCGAATATTTTATTTATAGAATCGATGTATTTTCCAGGATCATCAAAAAATAAATTATTATTTATTCCTGTAGACCTTTGTCCATCACCATATGTAACTTCTGGAAAGATATAGTTATTCTGTAAAAATTTTCTAGAAGTTTCGTCCAATTCTACCTCCATTTCAGATAAATAAAGAACTATTTGCAAATCATTTTTCTCACCTGAAAATAACCACTGATAGTGAACAAGTTTTGAATACTTAATCATCTTTTTTAATAAAACAAAAAAGATCTCTCTAGTACACAAGTATTGCTTAAAAGAGTTTTGTCTCCCTCCGACCATATAATAGCAATCAGATTTTTTAATGCGATACCCTTATCTTTCAAATGTTTCCAATTATCATCAAAATAAATTTTATCTAGAGCTTTGAGAAGTATAGGTATAATGAAATTTATATTGACTCCTTTAGAAAGAAAAATAATATCTTTTTTGAGTTTGTCCATCTCTTCTAAAATATCATCTTTGCTTTTTAAAATGACATACTCAGATGAGGCATCGTTTTTTAGCTCTAACTCCTGTAGAAGATAACTCACATTACTGTACAAATTATCCATACCAATCTTTATCGCTTTTTCTATTGATTTCATCTTTGCTTTTGCCGAATTTCGAATACGTTTTTTCTTCAACTTCATATACTTTTTCCCTTTCAATCGATTAACAACTCTTCCCAATATAGCAATAAAAAGCAGTTATTTCCTGCTTTTTATAATGTAATAATCTCCTGAGTCTTAGCATAATTGGCTTCAACAGCTTCTTTCTCTGCTTGCCACCATTCTTGGTTATCCATGTACCATTTGATAGTTTCTTTGAGTCCTGCTTCAAAGTTGGTAAATTCAGGTTTCCACCCCAACTCATCACGGAGCTTGCTTGCATCAATCGCATAGCGAAGATCATGCCCTGCACGGTCAGTTACATGATCATAAGCGTCAACAGGTTGTCCCATTTCCTTAAGGATGAGTTCCAAAACTTCCTTGTTGTTCTTCTCGCCATCAGCCCCAATCAAGTAGGTTTCACCAATTTTCCCTTTTGTCAAGATTGTCCAAACACCTGAAGAATGATCATTAGTATGAATCCAGTCACGAACGTTCTTACCTTCACCGTAAAGTTTTGGCTTGATTCCACTTAGAATGTTGGTAATCTGACGTGGGATGAATTTTTCAATGTGTTGATAAGGACCGTAGTTATTTGAACAGTTGGAAATCGTTGCCTTGACACCAAATGATCGTACCCAGGCTTTGACAATCAAGTCTGAAGCAGCCTTGGTTGATGAGTACGGAGAACTTGGGTTGTATTTTGTTTCAGCAGTAAATTTCTCACCTGGTCCTTCACCATGACCTGGCAAATCCTCGCGTAGAGGGAGATCACCATAAACCTCGTCTGTAGATACATGGTGGAAACGAAGATCGTATTTACGTGCTGCTTCTAACAGAGTATAGGTTCCGATGAAATTTGTATGGATAAATGGTGATGGATCATTGAGTGAATTATCATTGTGGCTTTCCGCCGCATAATGAACGATAGCATCTGCTTGAGCAACCAACTTGTCTACCAACTCTGCATCCGCAATGTCACCAACAACTAACTCAACACGATCACCCAAAATTTCCTCAATATTAGAACGGTTCCCAGCATAAGTCAACTTGTCTAATACTGTTACGTGAACATCTGGAAAGTTCTCGTAAACATAGTGGACAAAGTTAGAACCGATAAAACCAGCTCCACCTGTCACGATAATATTTTTGTATTCAGTCATATTCTTTCCTTTTTACAAATCTTCTTTTTTCAAAGGTTTTACATCCTTAAGTAGTGGATGATTTTTATCTGCTTCTGAAACCTCTGCTTCTGCAAGATTTTCCCATTCAATGCCAAGGCTTGGATCAGCATAGTTCACAAAGGCATACTTGGGTTTGAGTTCAAGAGCCCAGTAGTCATTGACCAGATAACTATAAGAAACTGTATCTGATAGGACTTGAAAACCATTGGCCACGCCTCTAGGAACAAAAATTCCCTTGCTAGCATCAATAACTGTCTGATAGGTATTTCCGAAGGTTTCTCCTTCACGTAGATCAACCCAAGAACCCAGAACTTTCCCTCCATCTGCTACAGAGATGTACTTATCCCATGGTTCTGCATGCAAGCCACGGAGAACATTTTTGCGTGAGAAGGATACATTGTTTTGCAATTTTCCTTCTGCAAAGAAAGACTCTGGAAATCCAAGTGGCAGCATTTTTTCCTTTTGGAAATTTTCTTTAAACCAGCCACGGTTGTCTCCATGCACAGGGATATCAAACTCCAGCATACCTGGGATTGCATCAACCTTGTGTGCTGCAAGTGTCTTGCCGAAAAATTTATCTGTCATCTATGCTTCTCCTATCAAACGGAGCAGATACTGCCCGTATTCATTTTTCTTAAGTGGTTGGGCTAAGGCCAACACATCTTCGCGACTGATATAGCCCATGCGGTAAGCAATTTCTTCCAAGTTTGCTACCTGAACATTTTGCATACGTTGAACTGTTTCGATATACTGTGAAGCCTCTAGTAAACTTTCATGAGTTCCAGTATCTAGCCAAGCAAAGCCACGTCCCATAACCTCAACGGATAAATCTCCACGATCTAGGTAAGCCTTATTTACATCTGTAATTTCCAGTTCACCACGAGGACTTGGTTTAATACTCTTAGCAATTTCAACTACATCATTATCATAAAAATAGAGTCCTGTAACTGCATAGTTTGAACGAGGGTTTTCTGGCTTTTCTTCTATAGAAATAGCGTTCATATCCTTGTCAAACTCAACTACACCAAAGCGCTCTGGATCCTTCACATGGTAGCCAAAAACAGTTGCTCCCGACTCCTTACTTGCTGCCTTTTGTAGCATCTTAGAAAGACCAGGCCCATGGTAGATATTGTCACCTAAGATTAGCGCAACGCTATCATCACCAATAAACTCTTCCCCAATGATAAATGCTTGTGCCAAACCATCTGGACTTGGTTGCTCTGCATAAGAAAGTTTGATCCCAAACTCAGATCCGTCTTGAAGAAGCTCTTTGAATCGATGTAAATCCTGTGGAGTTGAGATAATCAAAATATCCCTAATCCCAGCCAACATCAATGTTGAAAGTGGGTAGTAAATCATTGGTTTATCATAAACCGGCATAAGTTGTTTTGATGCAGCTCGGGTCAAAGGATATAAACGTGTCCCCGAGCCACCTGCTAGAATAATACCTTTCATAAAAGGGGTACCTTTCTTTGTTGTTTTAGAGTCAATTACTATTAATTGTGTACTGCTCTAAAAGAAAAACAATCATCACATTTTTTCATATTATTATCTAAAAAATACAGAAAAACTCTTCTTTATCTATAAAAATTCACTTATTTCATATTACATTTAGCATGAAATGAAATAAGCGAATTCTACTTTGTTTACATACAATTAAAAATCAATTCCTAAGGATGTTTCAAATAACTGTGTAAGAGGCATAATTTCACCATTTCTTAGTTTTTCAATGCTAAATTACATAGTAATCAGAGATCCATTAAAAATCTCTAATTTCCTCATCGTAAAAAAATGACAATAAGATACTTATTGATTTCAATTCATTAACAGAATACGAACTAGACAAGTGGGTTCGTCTCCTTAACAAACACTTCCAAGCGTTTACTTTCCTCATTCAGTCATCGTAATCTACAACTTACATCATCAGATAAGTCATACTCACCATTTATAATAGGTAGAATATGTTGTTTTTCTTCTTCAGTCTTCTCTTCAATAAGCAAATTTTTAAAAATTACTGCCATTGTTCTCACCTCACTTCGATGGTTAAAGTGTCGTTACTTTATTCTATCAAACATAAGGCGCAAAAACAAGCCATAATCCGATAGGATAGCGATCCCCTCTACTATAAGAAATTCAATACAAAAGCTATAATTTTTATATCAGCGTTGTTTAATAATATTTCATTCTGACAGATCTTCTTTTATCTTTGTCGTTGATATTTCTTTTGTTCTAGGCAAATAAACTACTTCAACACCTTCTTCTTCAAGATAATCAAATTTACCTTTCCAATCATCACCCATTACAAAAGTATCAATATGGTACTCTTTAACATCTAACTTTTTCTGTTCCCAACTAGTTTCAGGAATCACTAAATCGACATATCGAATAGCTTCTACTAAATTTTTTCTATGTTCATAATTAAAGTAACATACTTTATTCTTTTCTTTTAAATTAAACTCATCACTTGAAACAACTACAATCAAATAATCACCTAGTTGTTTAGCTCGTTTTAAAAGATTTATATGACCATAATGCAATAAATCAAATGTTCCGTATGTTATAACTCTTTTCATTCCAGGAACTCCTTTTTTATCATTCAAAAAATTCTAATTATTTTAATCGACGACCCTATTGTTTTTTATTTTTTCTTCAATCCAATCAGCACACATTACAGAGGATTTGCCTCTATCAAAACGAACATCTTCTAATTCATAAAGACGAACTTTTTCATCATATTTACTTCTTTCAAAATCTCTAATAATTTCTATCAACTCATTGTTATGATACGCTCTTGGAAATGGTAATTTATAAAAATTATTATCCAGGGGTCTATCGTTCACATACCTTTGATAATCTGGTAAATACAGAAACACTGGACGATTTAATAACATAAAATCAATCGAAGATGACGAATAATCCGTAATCATTACATCTGCACTCATCATCAAATCCTGAGGATTTGAGTAGGTTGACACATTTATACAGTTTGTATCCTGTAAATTTATAAAACTAAAATCAACAGTTGGGTGAAAACGAACTAATATTTTTACATTTTTTCTAAATTTGTTTTGAAAAGCATGTATTAGTTTCGAGTAATCTAAATTATAAGCATCCAACGATCCATCATCTCTGAACGTCGGCATATACAAAACCACCAGTTCGTCTAAATCAATATCAAACAATCTTCTAAATTTTATGTTTGTAGTTTTGATTTTTTCACTTTTAAAAAAATCATCATTTCGAGGTAATCCAAATTCAAGAAACTCCACATCCTCTGTCAGCCAAAAATTATTTTGCATACCCAAAGTTTGCAAGTACCGACTTGATACGATACCGTCTGTAATCTTTCCATCATACTTCGCCATTCTGAGATAAGTTTTTTTTAGGCTCTCTGCAACACTTTTTTCAATTAACTTTACCCCATCTGAGCCATGCCAAGTTTGAAGATAAATCTGTCCTTTACGCTTCCAAGGTCGATCAGAACAACGAATATTATCTACCCAAACTCTAGCTGTTAACCATTCGTAGAAAGAACGATAACTTCCATATTTTTCTACACGAACACCTTTTGGGACAGAAATTTCTCTATCTTTTGATATCCATACAAGATCTAGATTATTTTCTCGAGAGACAAGTTCTTCAAGTATATACTTGGGATTATCTCCCAAACCTCTACCACCAAAATTATCAAACACTATTTTATTAGACTGAATAGGCAATAAATTCAATGGTAATGTAAAGACTTTTTTTAATAAATTTTTTATATAAAATTTCATATTATATTTTGTTTTTCTTTTATGCAACAACGACTGATTATATCGACTATATAGTTGAAAATAATACTCATAATAACACATGCTAAAAATATCAAGAAAGTTCCAATTTTATAAGCAATTCCATCTCTAACGTATGTTTTAAATAATAAAATCACAAATTGATGACTAATATAAATAAACGTCGCATTTTTTTTAGCAATATTGACAGCAAAATCTAGCGTCCAGAGTTGAGGATATTTAATCGAAAAGACCATAAGCATACAAGATATTATCACCGAACTTACATAAAGTTCAAAATTTGCTCCTAAAAAGGTATATTCAATCAGAGTTAGAAATCCTGAAATCATGAAAAATAAAGGTACAGCAAATCGAGCTAATACTTTGTAAAACACTCCAATTTGGCCCAAAAAACCAAAATGTATAGCAATCACACTAAATGTTGCCCAAACTTTTAGAATATATAACGTTTCATTCTCTCTCTTTTTAATCCTCGCATCTGTCTTCATAAATACACCTATATTCTGATTTTTTAATAAAATTAGTAGTTACTACTTACACATTAAAAATTTTTAAAATCTAAATTTTCCAATTCTGTATCCGAATTAGTTAAAGAAAAGAGCAGTAGGTTTAGAATCCATAAAAAATTATGATAAATCGAAATATTGTCCGTAAACCATATCAGCATCTGAAACATTGTCAAGACAAAATATATGAATGATTCTTTATGACCAATTTTTACAAATATGCGTTTAGCATTTCTATAAAGGAGAGTATAAAAATAAATAGATAATCCTACAAATCCTATCTCAATGTAAGATTTCAAAATATCATTATGAATCCCCATTGATCCTGTAAGACCATTGATATTTAAAGTCATCCAATTATTATCCATCCATTTTGATGCAAAACCTACCCCTCTCCCCATAAATATAGGTGTAAAGCTATAGGTTGATTCAATTCCCTTCCATAAATCTGTTCTAGCCATCGAATTGATATTATGTTCTTGGATAAATGTATATATAAAACCAGATTTAATACTATAAACATAAAGGAATATTCCTGTTATAAATACTAAGGAAAAGGCATTTAATAAACTTAAAATTTTTCGTTCTTTCCCTAGTTTGCTCACTTTTTTATAATACCAATAAATTACTAAAAATACTGGTATGATAATTAACACACTCAAAAATACGATTCGTTTAAGACTTAAAAAGAGAATAATAAGAGCTATTAAGATCTTACGAAATACTGCAGAAAAACTATTTTCTTTTATAAAATATTGATACAGATAGTACAGAATAAAGAGAGCTGTAATTGGTGCTACCTCATGCATTTCTAGCACCGAACCATTGAAACTATCATCTGTTAACATCAAAATAAATTGACTAAGTCCTCCTTGACTATAGGCAACAATGATACTAGTTAAGTAACTAAGTGATATTGCTGTAAAAGTGTAATCTACTACTTTTTGTCCAAAAAATTGAAAAACAACCATAGCTTGAAAGATAGCTAATAAGCCAAAAATAGTCATACTTGACAATCTACTAAAATACCCACTAAATTGAACTGGATTCATTAGATGTAATAAAACTGAGTAAAAGAAGAGAACAATTGTTGGCATAGCTAATATCTTAGCAAGATATAATAATTTTTTATTAACAAAAATAACCTTTCCGAGACTTACTAATAATAAAATGAATAATACAATAATCAAAATACCAATATAATATTTTGTCATGTATGTTACAGGATACAGATGTTGTCTATCTGTAGCTAATTCTAAATACACTAACAATATATACAATATCGCGATTGGGTTAAATTTAAATTTCACTATTACTTCCTTTTAAATAAATGAGTACGTTCTAAAAAATTTGTTCGTAAACCAATAATTACCCTGTTTTTTGAAGAAAAGATGTACAAAATCAATAAACTAATATAAATAAAAGCTCCGACTATAATTTCAATAATAAGTGTAAGTAGCGATGTAGGTAAAATACTTGAAATAAGAATTAAGACCATATACATTACTGAACCAATAAGAAATAATATCCCAGCATTTATCAGATATTCTCTGATATGTAAATAATTTCTAGCGATCCACGTTTGATAGCAACATAGAACTAACTCTGCAACAATTGTTCCTATAACAGCTCCCATTGCTCCTATCTTCGGAATCAAAATAATATTAATCAAAATATTAACAACGGCTCCATAAAGCAAAGATACCGTATATTCCTTGTCAAAACTTCGTGGAATTAAAAACTGAGTTCGGATGACATTTCCAAAAGCCGAAAATACTAAAGCCGGTGTCATTCCTGCAATAATTTGGCTACTTGTCCTAAATTCTTCACCCCAATAAACAGGAGCAAAGGTTGCAGAAACTCCTGCTAAACCGAAAGCACAGCCCATTGTAATCACTAAAACGATCCACATCGTTTTATCAACATATTCTAAACTTTTTTGTTCATCACCTATACTCAGTAAATGTACTGTTCGAGGCAACATTACAGCTCCAAAGGCTTGAATCAGAGCTTTTGGAATACTAATGATCTTATCTGAATTCTCATAAAAAGCAGTTTCCTTCAAACTACTATACATTCCAAGCATTATTTTATCTAGAAACGAAAAAATACTAACCGCTAAGACGGGGAAAAATAAAATAATAATAGGTTTCATGTGTTTCTTTATTTTTCCAAGACTAGGGCGCACAAAGTTTACTTGTTTTAACAAAAATGGCCATGTAATCAACTGACCAAGCAGGGTACTCCCTGCCATTATAAAGGTATATAAATAGATATCATTAGGGCTTTTTACAAATGTAAAGATAGATATTAAAGTCAATAATTTAACAAATGAATTCCTAGCAACTGTAATACGAAACTCTTCAAGACCATAAAAAAACCAACTAACATCTGTTGCATACGATAAAACATGTAATACTTGGATATAGGCTACAATCTGAAAACTATTCACAAATACTGTTGCATAAATCAAATATGAGACGGTCATAACTAGTGAACACGTTAACTGAACCGCGTAAATATTCGAAAATTCCTGATTCAAATGTTCTCTACTTGTTCGTACCTGTGCTATTGTCCGATTCCCATAATTAGAAATCCCCAACATGGACAGAATCATAAAGTAAAAAGCAATAGAATAGGTAAAAGAATAAACTCCAATTTGCTCTGCACCTAACACACGCGCTAAGTAAGGTGAGGTAATAAACGGTACTATTACAGCTAAGATCTGATATAAGACATTGTAAACAATGTTTTTCTTTAAACTAGGCAAGATTCTCCCCTCTACTGATTCAGTAAGTAACTGTACAAGCTCTCAGATTTATCATTGTAATTTTTTTATAATTTAATTTATGAAAATCAGAAATTTGACATAATTGCTGGTAACGTTCCTTTGAAAAATCATTATTTAATTCATCAACCATTATATGTGGTGCTGCGTTCGTATAGGTGGGTACAGACTGCCAAACATCCGAATAATGTTCAGCTACAATCGTGAACAGCAAATGAAAAACAAAATAATGTATTGCAATATTCTCTCTACACCAATATTCTACTAGCAACTTCTTCACAGATAGTATTAAAGGGTGATTTGCTGTTGAAGCAATCATCCAGCTTGATGATGAAATATTTTCTTCGATTGAAGATAGACTCTTATACATAAAAAATGGATTTTTTTCAATTAATTCCTTAATTGTACTACCAGTGCAATAAACTGTGGCATCTAACCAAATACCTCCATATTTAGATAAAATCTCAACACGCAAAACATCTGAAAAATTTGCGTTATTTATGATACCTTTATTCCACTTATACAAAATTTCTTCAGGAATTGTTACATACTGTTGAATAGTCTGAGCCGTTAATACTGTAATTTTATAATCTGGAAATTCTCTTTTAACAGACTTATAACATGATTTCACCAAATCTGGAGCATTCTCCATACCTTGAAACCAGCAAATCCAGATTTGCTTGGGAACTTTTTCTGATAAGTATGATTTATCAAAAGGGTTTGAAATTAAAGAACCGTATTTCTTTTTTAGTATTCTGTAGGCCCTATCTTCAAGTTGCACTTCTCGAATAGCCTTACTCCGAATCCACCACAAGGGCCAACGGTTACGTAAGGCGTGAATAACAACAGGAAAAAACGTTCCATTTTTTAAAGATAGTTTTAATTTTTCTATATTCATCGCCATAAAATCTATACACTCCGATTCCGATATTTTAATAAGGTTAAAGCTAAAAGCAACATCGACATATTATACTTAGCTAATACACAGATCAAACGTTTAGGAAAAGGTAAACGATGGATTGGATAGTGATACAAAACTGCTTTTGAGATAGGATCCTTACAAATCTGTCTAATTCTTTGCAAGCGTTTATGAATTCTAGAACTTTTATATAAGGATTCCTGAAAAATACATAAACGAATATTAGCAATTAAAATTCTCTCGATTCTTTCTTCCAAAATTTCTTGATTAGGTAATCCCTTAACTCTTTTTAATTGCTCGTTATACAAGATTTTATCCAACTCAAATCGATCTTCTTTATATTTCATACTTAAAGAACCAAAGTTTTCACGATAGTAGTATAAAATATCTGGGATAACAAGGGCGGATGTTGCTAATTTTAAACAATCAATTTGAAAAATAGCATCTTCTGAAATGAATTCTCTTTCCGAATGAAATAATAGCCCTTTATCCTTAAACAAAGAACGTTTATATACCCCTTTCCACACTGAAACACCTATCTTTCCATCTCCAATAAATTCTGGTGGTGAAGATATTACATCTGGTAAAAGTTCTGTGAAAATTGAATCATTTTTATAAAAAATGGAATCTAGGCTCTGATCAAGTGGTCCTATAATATTTCCTTTATTATCCACTCGATAAAAATTTTCACTATAAATCACGTCTGCATTAAAACGTTGTAAGTATGTATCATAAATTTCAAGCATCTCATATGAGACATAATCATCCGAATCAACAAAGACAATATAATCTCCTGTACAATTTTCAATACCTGTGTTACGTGCAAAACCAAGACCTTCATTGGTTTTATGTATTACTTTTATCCGATGATCTTTTTTCCCCCATTCTTCACAAAGACTTCCAGATGTGTCAGTAGAACCATCGTTTACCAAGATAAGTTCAAAATCTTTAAAAGACTGATTTACAAGAGTATTTAAACATTGAGATAAATAATTCTCTACATTATAAACTGGAACAACTACACTAAATGTAGGCATAAATTCTCTTCCTTTCAGAAATAGTTAAACACTATCTATAGGCCAGTATTCTAGCTGGTACTCCACCTATGATAACATTATCTGGAAACTGCTTAGTGACAACAGCATTCGCTCCAACAACACAACCTGAACCAATGCTGGACCCATCCAAAAAAACAGCTCCAGCACCAATCCAACAATTATGTCCTACTGATATTCCCTTTCGAGATACACCTTGTTCAACAATAAGTTTATTTAAATCACTATAATTATGATTTTCAGCATGAAAACGAACATTCTGACCTGCGATAACATTATCACCAATTGTGATACCTCCAGCAGAACCAAATAAACTATATTCTGAAAAAGATGAGTTCTTACCAACTTTCAAGCCAATCCCCATATTTTTTATAGATCCTGTTCCAATAATTTGAGAATAATCTCCAATCTTCACATTATCTGCAAAATGGATTCCTTCTTTCGACAGTGCATCTATAGACACCTTTTTACCAATTCGAACATTTTTCCCAACAAATAATTTACGCTTTGCTAAGATAGAAACTCCTTGTCCAATGAATAAACGCTTCCCCTTTTGACCAAATCCGATTCCACGTACAAATCCACGAAAGAGTCCAAAACCATAGTTCATACCTCTTTGTAGTATATACGCCATGGGTACATCAGGGTGAATGTCTACTGCTTTTCCAGTAATCTTTTTTATTAAGCTCTCAACTATCATTTATCACTCTTTCATAATACTGAATCACTTCTTTCGAGTGTTCATCTATAGTTTTTAATTTTGTATTTTCTATATCATTTTCTATAACTTTAACTACTAAGTCATTCTGATTTTTAAAAACATGTGTTTCTGGAAGTAAGTCTTTTGATCCAACATTTTCACTCACAAAAACATTTACCCCATAGGATAATGCTTCTACTGTTATCAATCCAAATGTCTCCTTCCACTTACTTGGAACAATAAGAATATCAATATTTTCATAGACACTATCAATCGTTTCCTTGGTAAAATATCCTTTTTGTTCAATGAATGAAGGACATTCTTCATTTGGAAAGTGACCATAAGTTGCAACTTCGTATAACTCTAGGTCTAAAGTTTTAGCAAACTCAATAAAATCAAAATATCCTTTATATTCTTCATCTGGACCAATATAAGCAACTCTAATTTTATTATTTGTAGTTGTTAATCTCTGATGAGGTTTAATTGAACTATTCGTTATAGATAATACTGTACTCTGAGTTGGTTTAATTTCATTTTGCTCATATACATTCTTTGTTAGACTACTATTAAACAAATAACCATCTATTAAGTGAAACATCTCATTATAATAGTGTCGAAGTTCACTATAATTCTTTTCCTCAAATATTTCTCGAATAACTAGATTATTTTTTGATTTTGGATTTTTTCCCAATAGTTTCAAAAACTTACGAATAGTTGGATAAAATGGAACTTGAAAGAATCGCAACTTTTCTACACTTAAGGCATTAGAAGACATGATATTCCAAGCCAAGTTTGTATTATTATCACTATAATCCACCCCATTAAAATAGAAATGAGGTACGGGCGCTAATCCATAATAATCATGGCTCGTAAAAACAACTCTAATATTCATGTTTTTAGCAATTTCGATGAATTCTTTATGCAATCCCATAAACGAATGAATATGGATAATGTCGGGTTGTACTTCTTCTAAAAAAGTACTATAAACATTTTTGTCACAAGGGGTCATGAAAGCAATTGGACTGGATATTCCCCCAAATAGAGCCAAAGGTAAGCTATTAAGCAGTTCGTAACACTCAAACTGTCTTGATGATACCTTCTTTATTCCTACTTTTTTCGAAAGTAACCGAATATTACCCGGATATAGGGCAGTCACTTGATGACCTTGAGCAATTTGCTCTAGTATTAAATCCTCAGCATATTTAACCAAGCCACCTGTTCGCTGGGGTTGAAATCCTAAAGTATAATGTAATATTTTCATTTTTTAAATAAATTCTCGTAGTCTGTAACAATCCTTTCCCAAGTGAAAGCATCCGCAATTCTCTGATTTGATTGTCTATCTAACTCATCAATCATTTTTTCATCAAATTGTTCAACTTCCTCAATCACTTGTGATAGTTCGTCTTTTTTCCAATAGATCGCACTTTGCTCCCCAACTTCGCGATTAAAACCAACATCGAGTAGTAAATTTAACTTTGTTGATGCTAATGCTTCCAGTAGCGAAGGGTTTGTCCCCCCCACTTCATGCCCATGGAAGTAAGCAAAGGCATTCTCACGAATATACTTCAGAAGTTCTTGGTCGTAGACTGTCCCTACAAATTTTACTCGTGGATCTTTATCAAAACCAGTTTTTGCCAACAACTGATTATAAAATTTATTCTGCTCTACATTTGTAATTAAAACAAAGTCCTTCTTAGAGTTAGAAGCCAAAAAGCCACGAATCATAGATTCATAGTTATTCTCTGGAACAAATCGTCCTACAACTAGATAATACTCGTTCTCAGAAACATTCTTCTCTTTGAACCAAGAACGTACTTTTTCGTCACTACTCTTTAATATGGAGCGTGTTGTATCAGTCCCATAAGCGATATAGGTTGTCTTAGGTTGATACTGTTTATAATCTTCTTGGATATATTTTTCAATATTCTTACTATCACACACTAAAAGATCTGCATGTTTGACCATAAGACCTTCGGAAATTTTCCAATAACGACGAACTGGAGCGCTCCACTTAGCTCGTAACCACTCGTGACCATCTGGATTAACTAGAAGAGTCCCACCTATCGCTTGGATTTTTTTCTTAATTCCATGGATGAACGGACCGATTCGACAAGCTAATATATAGAAGATTGGAGCTTCATCCTTATTTTCTTTAGCAATTTCAATCGCTTTATTAATTGCTGCTATATCATATGCTATGGCTCGCGCTGGACCAATATTGGGAACATCGACGTTATAACAGATAGCACCATTATGTTCAAAAACATCTTCAGTAATCCCTGATTTTGCAGAGTTTTCACGCATACAAGCCACATAATATTGGATAGCCTTATCTTGTTGAAAGGCTGTTAATTTTTCAACAAAAGTTTCAAATCCTCCATACTTAGCAGGAATTCCTTTTGAACCAATGATATAAACTGACTTTTTCATTTCTCTCCTAATATGATGGACGTGCAGAAATCACTTCGCTCCATCTCTCATAAATACAACTTTAACAGTTTTCAACAAAATTTCAATATCTTTCCAGATTGTCCAATTATCAATATAAGCCACATCTAATTTTACAACATCGTCAAAATCGGTTATTTTACTACGACCACTAACCTGCCATAAGCCTGTAATACCAGGTTTAAAGCTGAGTCGACGTTTCTGTTCTGGAGTATACTGATCATACTCGTCTACTGTCGGTGGACGCGTCCCCACCAAACTCATATCTCCTATAAAGACATTCCAAAATTGTGGCAATTCATCCAAACTGGTTTTACGAATAAAGTGACCAATTTTTGTAACACGAGGATCATTGTCCATCTTAAACATACCACCTTGCATCGTGTTTTGATCCATCAACTGTTCTTTGATAGCTTCAGCATCGATCCGCATCGAACGGAATTTATAAAAGGTAAAATGTCGACCATTTTTCCCTATACGAGTTTGAGCAAAAATAGCTGGTCCGCCATCTTTACGAATCAATGGAACTAAAACTAGACTAGCTATACCAAAAAGAATAAGGCCGATAGTGGCACCACAAATATCGAGAATTCTCTTTGAAATCACATGACTAGTTTTATAAAAATTTGTAGAGAAAGTGACTACATTCAATCCTGCCATCTCATGAATTTGTTTATTTCGACCCAAATTCTTATCAAATGCATTAAGATTGACAGTTATATCTATCCCCATTGTCTCAAACTTAGAGATAATTTCTCCAATATCGTAGCTCTCTCCCGGAAGATTGATAAACACCTCATCCACAACTTCATGCGTTGCAAATTCAATAATTTTTTCCTTTTCAATCACAGGTATTTGATCATGTTGAAAATCAGATTTATCCAAAACACTTACTGCTACCAAGTTCCATGAAAGTTCATCAGAATCTAGCAATTTATCAAGAACTTTTTCTATATTTTTTGTTACTGTTAACAGTAACATTTTCTTGCTATTTTTTAGATTGAAAAATACATGCTTCCAATATTTCTTTACTAAGAAATTTAACAAGTATAAGGATATTCCTTCTAAAGTTAAGAAGTATACCATTCCTCTTCTAGAGATACTAAACCGTTCCTCTATAAAAAAGTTTAATACACTTATAGCTATTGCAAAGAAAAAAATATATCTTATAGTACTATTAAACTCAACTAGGTACCCTCTTTTAAAAAAATTGTTACCATAGGAACTAAAATGGAATACAAAAAAGTGGAGAAGGTATAGTATAACCATCGAAGAACGTTCAATTTCTGTCTCTCTAACAAAGCTAAGAAAATAAACCAATAAAATGACAATAATACTCTGTAATACTGCCAGAAAAATTTTCAATCCTTTTTCATCCATAAAATCTTCCCCAGGTTATTTTTTACCATAATTACCATAACCACCGTAAGAACCATATTTTTCACGTTGAACATCAAATTTATTGAGAACAACACCTAAAAATGGTTTTCCTGCTTGTTCTAACTGGCTTTTAGCTTTTTGTACTTCTCTTCGTTTTGCAGCTCCTGATTCTACAACTAAAATGGATGCATCGCATTTTTGCACAATAATAGCTGCATCAATTACAACTCCAATTGGTGCCGTATCAACGATAATATAGTCGAAATATTTACGTAAGGTTTCAATCATAATTCCAAAGTTGTCACTTTGAAGAAGAGCTGTTGGATTAGGAGAAAACACTCCTGACTCGATGACAAATAAATTGTCAACATTTGTCTCACAAAGTCCATTTGACAAATCCTGAGTTCCAGCCAGATAGTCTGTCAAGCCTGTAATTCTTTCTCTTGACTTAAATACTCCTGACATAACTGAGTTCCGGATATCTGCATCAATCAAAAGAGTCTTATAGCCTGCACGTGCAAAAGCCCAAGCAATATTAGTAGAAGTTGTAGATTTTCCTTCACTAGAATCAACTGAGGTGACCACAATAACCTTCAAGTCATTGCCGCTCAATTGTACATTTGTTCGTAAAGCATTATAGTACTCTTCTGCTTTTTTTACAGAGTTAAGTTTCTGTTGTGATAGTTCTAACTTTGCCATCTCTTCTCCCTTACTTTACTTTATCCAGATTTGGAATAATTCCAAGGAGTGGAATCTCCATAACATCTTCTATATCTTCTGGACGTTTTACACGGTCATCAAATAGTTCAATTAATAGCACTACTACAATCACTAAGCCTGCTCCAAGTCCTGCTCCAATCACAGTATTACGACGAATATTTGGCGAAGACGGTGATATCGCTGGTCGTGCCTCCTCAAGGGTTGTTACATCTGAAACACGAGTAATACTGATAATTTTTTGAGCAGCTACTTCTCTCAAAGAGTTAGCAATACGGCTTGCCTCTTCAGGAACTCGATTATTAACTGAAATAGACACAATACGGGTATCAACTGGTACTGTCACTTTAATTTTATTAGCCAAACCTTTTGGCGTCAAATCTAGTTTCAAATCAGAAACAACTTTCTCCAAAACATCCTGCGATAGGATAATTTCACGATAGTCTTTAACCAAGTATGATCCTGCCTGCAAGTCTTGATTGGTTAAACCATACTTCTCTCCTTGATTACGGTTAACTACATAAATCCGAGTCGTACTGGTAAACTCAGGTTTGATAACAAAAGTACTGTAGGCAAAAGCAACTGAAGAAGTTATAATTGCCACTAATAAAATGACTAACTTTCTTTTCCATAAAGCTCTAAATAGTTGAAATACATCGATTTCCAAAGTGTTTTGATCTTTCATATTTTCTCCTAAATTAATTGATCCATTATAATTTTTCTGGGATTTTCTACAAAAAGTTCTTTCGCTTTTTTCGCTCCATATTTCTTAGCAATGATATCGTATGCCTGTTCCATATATGGAGGTCTACTGTCTAAATTATGCATGTCACTTGCAACTACATGAACTAAATCACGTTCCAAAAAATACCGAGCTCTCTTTTTCATAAATTTATATCTTTCACCAAAGAGCTTAGGTTTTAAAACATGATAACTATTTATCTGAGTATAGCAACCCATATCAATCAGTTCGCGAACGCGTTTTTCATTATTCTCTAAAGCATCATAACGTTCAATATGAGCAATTACTGGTGTGATCCCCAACATCAAAATATTACTCAATCCCGTATGAATCTCACGATAGGGAGTATGCATGCTAAACTCAATCAAAGCATAACGACTATCATTAAGAGTAGGAATTTCTTTTCTTTCTAGCTTTTCTAGAACATCCAGAGTATAGTATATCTCTGCGCCATAAGCAATGACTAAATCATCTGCTACTTCTCTTGCAATTTCACGAACCTTAATAAAATTTGCTGCAATTTTTTCTTCTGGAGTTTCAAACATCCCTTTTCGACGATGCGAAGTAGACACAATCATTCGAACTCCTTGATTGTAAGCTTCTCTTAAAAGTGCTTTGCTATCCTCTATCGACTTTGGCCCATCATCTACATCAAAAACGATATGCGAATGGATGTCTATCATTTTATCTACCCTCCATCACATCCTGTATAGCTGCTTTGACTGTAGCTAAACTACTCTCATCTATTTCCATCATATAGAGGTTACTATCTGGCATTGCATAAGAAGGAAGATCCATCCGACCTGTCCCTTTTAAATCTTGAGAATTTACTTTATAATTCCCTCCACTTTCCAATTGAGTATTCACTAGATCCATCATAGTCTCAATCGGCATATTTGTTTGAAGAGAATCCTGCAATCCTTGAAGAATACTACTATAGTTCTTCAAGGCCTCTGTAGAAGTTAACTTCTGAATAATTGCTACAATGACCTTTTGTTGGTTGCGACCACGGTCACGGTCTCCATCGGCTAGCGAGTAGCGTTCACGTACAAAACCTAGAGCTTGCTCAGAGTCTAGATGTACATTCCCCACTGGGAAATGGAACTTCCCATGTAGAGCTGAAAACTCTTGATCGTTATGAACATCTACCCCTCCCAATAGGTCAATCAGTTTCAAAAATGAGGTGAAATTCAAACGAACATAATAATTAATATCTACACCATAAAGGTTCTCTAGGGTATGAATAGATGAGTCAACCCCATATATACCAGCATGAGTCAATTTATCCTTTTGATTGTTTCCACCATCGGCAATAGGAACATATGAATCTCGTGGAGTTGTTGTAAGAAGGATTCTCTTCGTATCCCTATTGACCGTCATTAGAATATTGACATCTGAACGAGAAACTGAACTAATGGCACCGTAAGTATCAATCCCACTGACATAGATATTGAAAAAGCGATCTTTAGATACCTTAGGAGTCTCAACCTCTTTAGTCATTTTTTTAGTGTAAATTTTCTTGATTTTAGAAGCATAATCCGGATACTCTGCCTCAATAATATTCTCAAATACACTATTTAAGACAATGGCTTTGGCCTCTCCAGAAATCAAACTTTTATAAGTTGATAAGTAAGAATTACTTTTTTCAACCGTCAAATCCTTATTTTGACTCGTCTTAATATCAGAGATTAGCTTTTGAATATTCTCATTATCCGTACCTGTTGGCCCCATAACACTAGATAATTGGGTAACATGATTGATATCACTATCCTTTAAAACAACGACGCTGAGAGAATACTCTGAATAATTTGAAGTTGCATTAATATGACTTGTGAATCCCACAAATTGTTGCAGAGCAAACAAAGAAACCGAACTCACTAAAACAGCAAGTGTCAAAAAGAAAATCGTGAACTTTTCGGCTTTTTTATAGATTATTAGTAGTGTAGCACTAATAGCAACCATCAAGGTTAAAACTGCAACTACAATATTCAAGTTTCTAAAAGCAAGTACATTATACTTAAAGATTAGGAACAATAAAAATACACTCAACAAAGAATAAACAAGCAACAAATTTATATTAATATTCTGTTTTGTTTTCTGTGAGCGTGATTTTTTAAAACGTCTACTCATGATTATCACCTATACATTTAATAGTCCCATTATATCACTTTTTTAATATAAATTCTACAATTGATACTTTTATAGATAATTTTCAATGCCAGCTCTTCGTATCTCATAACCTTTTAATTCCTACTTAAAAGTAAAATCGCTATAGTATTTTTGCAACAGCATTACTTAATTTTAACATCATATATCAGTGTTTCCAAACTCTTTTCTATAAATAAAAAAGTATAATCACACAACAGTCTGAACTACAATATACAAAAAGCAGCCCTATTAAGATAGCTTTATGAAAACCATCCAATAGAACTGCTCATCATTATTTAACATGATTTTCTGCTTCTTTTTGAGCTTTTTCGATTGCTTTTTTGCTTTCTTGCTCCCATTTAGTCTTAGCTTCCTCATACTGTTTGGTTGTTACAGTATCTTTTTGCAGTTTCATGTACTTGTAGTTATTTCCGTCACCCTTGATGCCGACTAGTGAATAGCCTCTTGTAAATGGTGTTACTTTGGTTACAGATGCTGTTCCACCATTTGACATAGCTGACATTATTAGAGAATTGTCAATCATCCAAGCTTGAGCTTCAGCGTATTTTTCATAGCGTTTGGTTACATCTTTATTTTCATTATCTGCATCTTTGAGCATCTTAGTGTAAGTATCCAGACCTAGGCTAGCAATTTTTGCCTTATCTTCCTTGGCATCTAGACCAAAAATCTTGAGATAGAATCCATCCTCTGCATTGAAAGGATTGAGATAAGTTGATGGATCTTGGTAATCACCTACCCAACCATCAAAGCTCAAATCGTAATCCCGATCAGCTGGTGTTGGTGCTAAGAAGGCTACGTTATTAAAATCATCTGTTGAAAGTTGTTGAACATCAATGACAATATTATCAGCACCCAAAACTGATTCAAGAGTCTGTTTTACAGAGTTCATACCTGTCACAGCATTCTTATTCGTCTGATCAACTGCCACATCCAAGTGAATAGGGAATGTTACACCTTGACTTGCCAATTCTTTTTTAGCATCCGCAAATTTTGCTTGGGCTTTTTCTTTATTAAAATAGGCATCTTGAGCATCTGCTAGGTTCATACCTGCCCACTCTGTTCCATAGTTAACCAATTTAGAAGCGACTACTTCTCCAAAGGTCTTGTCTCCAACTTGGACAAATGTAGGAGGCACTAGGGTGTTACGGAGGGTCTTGCTAGCTGCTTCTTCCCCATTTGACTGAGCAGAGTAAGCTGTTCGGTCCAAGGCAAAGTTCACTGCTTGACGGAAGTTTTTGTTCAAGACAGCTGTCTCAGTTGACTTCTTCTGCTCATCTGTCGTTTTAGCAGTATGATTGTAAGCCTTACGATTGACGTTGAAATTGAAATACCAAGAAGTCTTGTCCTGCAAGCTATAGACGATATTATCTTTATATTTCTCCTTGGTCTTGGCAAAGTTTGAACTATTTGGATAAACCCCAGCGATAGAATAGGCTCCACTTTCAAAGTTACGGATGGTCAATTCTTGGTCTGAGCCATCAAAATAAGCCAATTTCACGTGTTCAATTGATACTTTGTCATGATCATAGTAATGCGGATTTTTCACATACTCAATAGATGATTTTGATGTGAAATCTTTTAACAAGTAAGGTCCACTGTAGAGAATACTATCTGGAGATAGGGTACCAAAATCCTTCCCTTTTGAGTTTAGAAACTCTTCGTTTACTGGGAAAAGAATACTGTTCGTTGTTTTTGAATTCCAGTAAGGCTCTGGGCGTACCAAAGTATACTCAACCGTCTGGTCGTCAATGGCCTTCACCCCAACCTTAGAAAAGTCAGAATCCACTCCTGTAATATAATCATTCAATCCCTTAATCGAGTTTTGAATCAAGTCAATGGCCTGTGATTTATTATCCACTGCGTACTTGATACCTGTCACAAAATCCTGTGCCTTGACTGGAGCGTACTCTTCACCGTCAGCTGTAAACCATTTGGCATCTTTTCTCAATTTGTAGGTATAAGTCAGACCGTCGCTCGAAACAGACCAGTCTTCTGCCAAAGATGGAACTAGATTTCCGTGATTGTCATTTTCAAGCAAACCATCCACTAGGTTGGTGATAATCGATGTATTGTCAGCGTAGTAATCTAATAAGTAATTAAATGTAGTTGGATTTCCACTAAAGGTTGATGAGTAAGTTTTTGTATCTGAACCTGATTGTCCACAGGCAGCCAAGAGCAAGGCAGCCGCAAAAGTTAGGCCTGCACTAAGAACACGCTTTTTTGTATTCATCGTCTTTCTCCTTTATGTTAGTTTTTATAACATAAACTTATTTTACCAAAATAGCCCGGATTTGTAAAGTTAATTGAATTTTTAGAATGAAAATTTATAAATGTAGGCATAAAAAAACAAAGGATTTCTATCTTTCATACAGTCCTCCCTTGTTTTTATACGATTTCAATTTTAGATTTTTCTGTTCAGAAATATTTAGCCCAACTCCACACAGAAAGCATCCCATGGAGCCAAGATTTGTTTTTCAAAGACTTCTTGAGCCACAGTATTTTCAATCAAGACAGATTTAACTTTTCCTTCTACTGCCAAGCCTTGCTCTTCATTGGACAAGTTAGCTACGACTATGAATCGACGGTCACCATCTTTACGGATATAAGCAAAGACCTTGTCAGCTGTTTCCAATAGTTCAAAGTCAGCTCGAATCAGCCAGCTATTCTCCTTACGGATTTGAACCAGTTTCTGATAGGTATAGAAAATAGAATCTGGATTTGCCAGCGCTTCTTGAACATTGATTGCTTGATAGTTTGAATTGACTGCCAACCAAGGTTGACCTGTTGAGAAACCAGAATTTTGGCTCTCATCCCATTGCATAGGGGTACGGGCATTGTCACGACCAATGACACGGATACTGTCCATGATTTCTTCCAGCGGAACGCCTTTTTCAAGCGCTTCACGCGCATAGTTGAGGGATTCAATATCTTCTACTTGATCCAGTGTTTCAAAGGGATAGTTGGTCATCCCAATTTCCTCACCCTGATAGATATAAGGTGTCCCTCTCATGAGATGCAGCAAAATTGCAAAGGCTTTGGCAGATTTTTCACGATATTCTTGGTCATTTCCCCAGATTGAGACAATACGAGGAAGGTCATGGTTGTTCCAGAAGAGCGAATTCCAGCCGTCTTCAACTCCTAACTCTGTCTGCCATTTGTTGAAAATCTCTTTTAACTTACTGATATTCAGCTCTTTTTGATAGTGCCATTTAGGCTCGCCTTCCTGATACTGAAGACAGATATGCTCAAACTGGAAGACCATAGACAATTCTTGCCCCTCTGGATCAGAGTAGAGCTTGGCAATCTCTGGCGTTGCTCCCCATGTTTCCCCTACTGTCAAGAGATCTTTATCTCCAAAGGTAGCCTGATTCATCTCCTTGAGATAAGGATGGAGCATAGGACCGTTATTAACTACCTTCTCATCAGGAATTTTACCAATCATGTCAATAACATCCATACGGAAACCGCCAATCCCTTTATCAATCCAGAAATTCATCATCTCATAAATTTTCTGGCGAAGTTTTTCATTTTCCCAGTTGAGATCAGGTTGTTTCTTGCTGAAAAAGTGAAGATAGTACTGACCTGACTTTTCATCGTATTCCCAAGCAGATCCGCTAAAAATAGAATCTAAGTCGTTGGGTTCATCCCGCCAGATATAGTAGTCTCGCTCAGGGCTGTCAGGATTTTCACAGGCCTCTACAAACCAAGCATGTTCATCTGAGGTATGATTGACCACCAAGTCCATGATGATACGAATATCACGCTTCTTAGCTTCCGCGATCAGTTGATCCATATCCTCCATGGTCCCAAAAATAGCTGCAATCGCTTGATAATCAGCAATATCGTAGCCATTATCATCCATAGGACTGTCATAAACGGGAGAAAGCCAAATCGCTGTGATTCCTAACTTGGCTAGATAGTCCAACTTACTGGTAATACCTGGCAAATCACCAATTCCATCTCCGTTGCTATCCATAAAACTCTTTGGATAAACTTGATAGACTACGGCATTGTGCCACCATTTTTCTTGCATCTTCTTACCTCATTATTTTAATAATCTACAGTCTATGATAGCGCTTTTGGGAATTTTGTGCAAGCGTTTGCCTAATCTTTTTGATTCCTTTTTTAAGTCCATAGTTTCCTAACTTCCAATTTTTTATTATAATAGAGGTCAGAGGTAAAAAAATGAAAAAACAAGCTTTTAGTTCTGAACAATATTTGAATCTACAACGCGACCACATTTTGGAGCGCATTAACCAATTTGACGGCAAGCTCTACTTGGAGTTTGGTGGCAAAATGTTAGAAGATTTCCACGCTGCTCGTGTCCTTCCTGGTTATGAGCCTGACAACAAAATCAAGCTCTTGCAAGAATTGAAAGAGCAGGTTGAGGTTGTGATTGCCATTAACGCTAGCAACATCGAGCACTCTAAAGCACGTGGCGACCTGGGCATTTCTTATGACCAAGAAGTTCTTCGTTTGATTGACAAATTTAATGAATTAGGGATTTTTGTTGGTTCCGTTGTCATCACACAGTACGCTGGCCAACCAGCCGCAGATGCCTTCCGCAACCAGCTCGAGAAAAATGGAATTGATTCTTATCTTCATTATCCAATCAAAGGATATCCGACGGATATGGACCACATCATTTCTCCAGAAGGCATGGGGAAAAACGACTACATCAAAACCAGTCGCAACTTGATTGTCGTAACTGCTCCTGGACCTGGTTCTGGAAAATTGGCAACTTGTATGTCAAACATGTACCACGACCAAATCAATGGTATCAAGTCTGGTTACGCTAAATTTGAAACCTTCCCAGTTTGGAATCTTCCCCTTCATCACCCAGTCAACTTGGCTTATGAGGCTGCCACAGCAGACCTTGATGATGTCAACATGATTGACCCTTTCCATCTCCAAACTTACGGAGAAACCACTGTCAACTACAACCGTGATATTGAAATTTTCCCAGTTCTCAAACGCATGCTAGAACGTATCCTTGGTGAATCTCCATACGCTTCACCGACAGACATGGGTGTCAACATGGTTGGCTTCGCTATTACTGATGACGAGGCTGCTGTCGAAGCTTCTAAACAAGAAATCATCCGCCGTTACTATCAAACTGTTCTTGATTTTAAAGCCGAAAAAGTTAGCGAATCTGCTGTTAAGAAAATCGAGTTGCTCATGAACGACCTCGGCATCACACCTGCAGACCGCAAGGTTGCTGTCGTTGCTCGTCAAAAGGCAGAAGAAACTGGCGGACCAGCCCTAGCCCTTGAATTGCCAAGTGGGGAAATCGTGACTGGTAAGAACTCCGAACTCTTTGGTCCTACAGCCGCTGCCTTGATCAACGCCATCAAGAAATCAGCTGACATTGCTAAAGAAGTAAAACTCATCGAGCCTGAACTTGTCAAACCAATCCAAGGTCTTAAAATCGATCATCTAGGTAGCCGTAATCCACGCCTTCATTCAAATGAAATCCTGATTGCACTTGCCATCACAGCTACAGAAAATCCTGACGCTGCTCGTGCTATGGAAGAGCTTGGCAATCTCAAAGGAAGCGAAGCCCACTCAACCATCATCTTGACAGATGAAGACAAGAATGTCCTTCGTAAATTGGGTATCAATGTAACCTTTGACCCTTATTACCAATACGATCGCTTGTATCGTAAGTAAAGATTTGAACCTCTCCACTATCGGAGAGGTTTTCTCTCTGTCTCAGGAGCCGGCTTTATGTTATAATGAAAGAAGAAAACTGAAAGGATTTACCATGTCAAAAGAAGTTATTGTTGAAAGTTTTGAACTTGACCACACTATTGTTAAAGCACCATATGTCCGCTTGATTGGGGAAGAAACAGGGCCAAAGGGAGACATCATCTCCAATTATGATATTCGCTTGGTGCAACCAAACGAAGACTCTATCCCTACTGCTGGCCTTCACACTATTGAGCACCTCTTAGCCAAACTCATCCGTACCCGCATTGACGGTATGATTGACTGTTCGCCGTTTGGTTGCCGTACAGGTTTCCACATGATTATGTGGGGACGCCATACCAGCGCTGAGATTGCAGCTGTTATCAAGGATTCGCTCAAGGAAATTGCTGAGACCACTACTTGGGAAGATGTCCCTGGAACAACCATCGAATCTTGCGGAAACTACAAGGATCACAGCCTCTTCTCTGCTAAAGAATGGGCGAAACTCATCTTGGAACAAGGAATCTCAGATGATGCCTTTGAGCGTCATGTGATTTAAACACAAAAGGAACTAGTTTTTCATCTGGCTCCTTCTTTTTTTATTCTCAAAATTTTGTCTTAGGCTTTTTCACGAATAACTAAACCACCATCTTCCATATCTGCTTCTAGGTGTTTGGCATCCAGGTGATCCAAATGGAAGTCTGTCACCTTATCCCGAATTTCTTGTTCAACCACGCGACGGAGAGGACGAACACCCATGACTTCGTCATAACCTTCTTCTGTGATATAGTCCTTAGCTGCTTGACTGACTACCAAATCAATGTCTTTCTTAGCCAAGGTTTGGTTAACTTCAGCCAACATCAAGTCCACAATCTTAGAAAGGTCTTCCTTCGTCAAGTGTGAGAACTCGATAACTGCGTTAAAGCGGTTAAGGAATTCTGGGCGGAAGAATGGTTTCAAACGGTCCATCAATTCTGGTTTGTCCGCATCTTCTGTCAAGTTAGCTTCATAGCCAAATCCAGCATTTGATGTTGCGATAATAACTGTGTTCTTAAAGTTTACCGTATTTCCTTGACCATCGGTCAAACGACCATCATCCAAGACTTGAAGGAGAAGAGTGATCACTTGAGGATCAGCCTTTTCAATTTCATCCAAGAGGATGATAGAGTAAGGATTACGACGAACACGTTCTGTCAAGGTATTGCTATTGTCATCATATCCCACATAACCAGCTGTTGTACCGATTAGCTTAGATACAGCTGTGCGGTCACTGTATTCAGACATATCCAACCGAATGATAGCATCCTTAGTTCCAAACATATCGAGCGCCAATTGCTTAGCTAACTCAGTCTTACCAACCCCAGTAGGCCCTACAAAGAGGAAGCTACCGATTGGGCGATTGCCTTCATCAAATCCTGCACGGTTACGACGGATGGCACGGGCCACTGCTTCAACTGCCTTGTCTTGGCCGATGACCTTGTCTTGCAGACGATGAGCCATATCTTTCAAACGTTCGATGTCTGATGCTCCCATTTGTGACACTGGGATACCCGTCATTCGTTCTACAGATTCAGCCACATCGTTGACACTGGCAGTCACCTTCATATCTTCTGTGTGGTTTTCTATTTTCTTTTCCAATTCTGCGATACGTGTTTTATAGTTTAGAGCAGCTTCAAAATCTTCTGCCTCAACAGCTTTTTCTTGCTTGTCTTTTTCCGCTTCGATTTCTCGTTCAACAGCATGCACATCTGTTACAGGATGCTGAGCGGCCAAGTGAGCTGCCGTTACATCGACAAGGTCAATAGCCTTATCTGGCAAGCTACGTTGAGGAATGTATTGAACAGAATAATCCACTGCTGCTTTCAAGACTTCATCTGGCAAGATGACATTGTGGTGGTGTTGATAAAGGTCACGAATCCCTTGAAGGATTTTAAAGGTATCCTCTGCTGAAGGAGCATTGACCTTGACTTCGTTGAAACGACGAGCAAGAGCGGCATTCTTCAAAATGGTGTTACGGTATTCGTCTTGAGTTGTTGCCCCAATCACTGTCAATTCACCACGAGAGAGGGCTGGCTTGAGAATATCCGCAAGCCCCTTAGAGCCACTATCTCCACCAGTGCTACCAGCGCCAAGGATTTGGTGAATTTCATCAAAGAAGAGGATAATATTCCCTGCTTCTTTCACTTCATTGACTAAGTTTTGAACGTTTTCTTCAAAACTACCACGATATTGAGTACCAGCCTCAAGACCTGAGATGTCAATGGAAATAATTTCCTTGTTCTTGATAGCAGCTGGAACATCGCCATTCACAATGGCTTGCGCTAGGCCTTCGACAACAGCTGTCTTACCAACACCTGCATCTCCAACAAGTACAGGATTATTTTTGGTACGGCGTGAAAGGATTTCAGATGTTTCTTGAATTTCCTTATTTCGTCCGATAACAGGATCCAACTTGCCCTCACGAGCTTCTGCGGTCAAGTTTCGGCCTAGTTTAGCAAGGACACCATCTTGTTTCATACCTGAAGCCTGTTGTTGCATTTGTCCATCAGTTTCTGCATTTCCTGGCAATTGACCCGTTGCACGATAATGAGCGAATTCCTCAGGTGTCACTTCACGACCATTAATCAAGTAGCGACGGTTTTCAGAACTGTATCCTCGCATACCACCCATCAATTGGTTAAATAAATCATCCATGTTGTTAAAATTATTAAAGTTGTTGTTCATATTATTTACCTCTTTTTGTTTACTTAGTTATGATTACTGATATTGACTATCTTTGACCTTTGTTTTAAAAAATTTAGACTAGCTTAATGGCTACTCTACGTACTATTTCTGGTTTTTCTTTTTCAAGCAGGAGTAGACTATCTTTACTTCTGAAGATTTCTAGATTAAACATAGACACACCTCTTTCTATTTTACTTTAAATAATACTCTTCAAAAATCTCTTCAAACCACGTCAGCTCTATCTGCAACCTCAAAACAGTGTTTTGAGCAACCTGCGGATAGCTTCCTAGTTTGCTCTTTGATTTTTATTGAGTATAAGTGTTCGAGTAAGGCTTTCATTTACCTTACGTTCATAATATACTACATTAGTCAGAAAAGGTCAAGAGATTTGACTTTAATTGACCAATATTTTTTAGAATGCAAAAACACCCTGAAACGTCAGGGTGCTATTCTTACATCAAATACAAAATTGCTAGGGTCAGGAGACTTGCTAGAAGTCCCACTCCCCAAAAGAAGAAGTCGACCTTCCACTCGCTCCAAGGATTTCCTTTACCAGACAATCCCCCAAGCTCAAAATGGTGATGCACAGGCGTCATACGGAAAATACGTTTGCCACCTGTCAGTTTGAAGTAACTTACTTGCATCATAACCGAAGTTGTTTCAAAAACATAAACAATTCCGATAATCAAGAGAGTCCATTCTTGGTGGAGGGCCATTGAGATAGCTGCCAGCATTCCACCGAGAGCCAAACTTCCCACATCTCCCATAAAGACCTTGGCAGGCTTGTGGTTAAAAACGAAGAAACCGAGCAATCCACCGATCATGGCTAGAATCACTAGAAGAATATCCATCTGACCTTGCACATAGGCAATAACTCCATAAGCAGACAAGCTGATGACTACAGAAATACTAGCTAGACCATCAATACCGTCTGTCAAGTTGACTGCATTTGAAAAACCAACTAGCCAGAAAAGGGCGAAAAGAATATAGAAAATCCCTAGATGTACTTGGTAACCAAAGACTGAAAGCATATCGCCACCGCGATCATAGAAAAGGTAGAAAACGACCCCTCCTAGGAGCTGAAGAGCCAATTTTTGCTTAGGATTCAGCCCCTCATTGATTTTACGAAAGACCTTGAGAAAGTCATCTAAAAATCCGACAAGTCCATAAAGGACCAAGATGAACAAAATCATTCCCACATTATTGGTCAATTGTTTTGAAAAAAGAGCAACGAGGAAACTCACCACAACTGTAGCAATAAGGAAAACAAGTCCCCCCATAGTTGGCGTCCCAGCTTTTGCCTGGTGCTGTTTGACATCCTCATGCATCTGCTGGCCTGTAATTTGCGCCTTTCTATAAAATTGGATAAAGGCCGGAATTCCTACTAAAGTTAGTAAAAATGTCACAATTCCAGCACTGATGGAAATAAACATATTAGTCTCCTAAAGTTAATTTAATTTTTTAATGTTTTTGATAGCTGTATTGGTCCGAACGTCTTGCTTTTGGACGACGGAACCTGAACCTTCAAATTCTAGCTCAATATCCAACCATTTAGCAAAGGTCTCAGCAGTCTCTTTTTTCCAGCCATACATATCTGGAATTTCTTCTACCTTATCCGATAAAAGGAGAACTTGTTGGTTTGGTGCAAGATTTTTTCCTTCTTCTACAGAAGTCTCTTTAATCTTTGTTCCAGTACCAACAACGATTGGTTGCACAATATTTCGACGTAAGGCTTCCGCCAAATCACCAGGTGAAATATCCTTGATGCTAGGCATTGCATACGAAGATTCTGTCGTCACTTGATCTAAATTCTTAGCTGGAGATTGAAGGTTCAGAGATTCTTTCATCGCTGAAGCCCGCTCCAAGATTGGATTGGAAAACTCTCCCAACTGGGCAGCTGAATAATGCTCAGGCTGTTGAACCGTTACATACAAGATAAAATCAGGATTTTCAGCAGGATTCATAGTCACAACTGAGAAAATATAATTGGTAGAACCAACCAAGTATCCTCCATTTTTCTCATCAGCGATTTGAGCCGTACCGGATTTAACTGCTACATTTTGTCCAGGAACTGTTATAATTGGCTTTCCTGTGTGGTGATTATACATAGTTCCATATAGAGGGTCCGTCCCAACTAATATCATGTTAGTACGAGTCAAGCTTGCTGCATCTTCAGATACAGGTTTTCCTACAATCTCTTTTTTAGACTTTCGTACAGACTGATTGTTAGTATCATAAATAGCACTTATAAATTTTGGCTCCAGCATAACTCCATCATTAGCAATAGCTGTAAAGGCACGAAGCATTTGTGTTTGTGTTACTGAAATCCCTTGACCAAATGAGCTTTGAGCAATATTGACAATATTATCAGCTGGAAGTTGACCAGCGTATTCATCTGTCAAGCCAAAGCGAGTTGGGACCCCAAATTTAAAGCGGTTTAGATAATCCAACCAAGTAGTATCTCCCATTTTTTGTTCAAGTAGACTCATTCCAACATTACTGGAGTGAGCGAAACCTTGTGAGAAAGTCATCATCCCACCAGTAGTCAAACCATCATTAACATCCCAATCTCGAGTCGTCACATCCGCTATTTTTAATTCACTGCTATTGAAGTATTCTCCACTTGGGAAGGTATTATTATCAATAGAAGAAGCTAACGTCATAACCTTCATGGCTGATCCTGGTTCATAGTTACTTTGATAAAGAATGTCACGCCAAACAAAGTCCTCAGTGATTCCTTCTTTAGTATCTGCATTAAAGGTAGGTCGTTGGGTGGTAGCGAGAATTTCACCGGTCTTTGCACTGACCAAGGTCGCGGTCATATACTTACCTTTTACTTTTTCTAGAAAGGCATCCATCTGGGTCTCCATGAAGGACTGAAGGGTGCTGGAAATCGTTGTATAAACATCCTTGCCATCTACCGTTTGCTGGGAAACTTGTTCTGTTCCAGGGACAATATTACCCAGACGATCTTTTTCATAGGTAATAATACCGTCTTTCCCTGCAAGAATACTGTTCAAGGAACTCTCCATCCCAGAAGTTCCCAGCAAACTCTTGCTACCATCCTCATTTTCATGGAGTTGGGCCAAACCAATAAAACTAGAAGCGAATTGTCCATTTGGATAGCTCCTATTAGGGCTAGTTGTGAAGTCAATTCCTTCAACACTAGCGTCTTTCAAATCCTTTTTAATAGCCATCATATTGGCATAGGTAATCCCATTTCCTTTGGAACCAAAAGAAACTTGAGTCAGATTCGGTTGAGACAATTGTTCTTTAACATAAGCCTCGTCCATATCCAGATACTTATGGAAAACCTCTGCTACCTTATTAAACTGGGCATCTTCTACATAAAGAATTTTACCAGTTGCTGATTTGTATTTTTTATCAATGACAGCATAGACATTATAGGATGTTGCGTCCTCAGCAATCGGGACTCCATTTCGGTCATAAATAGTCCCACGCTTGGCAGGGACTGTACGGGTTATTTGGTGAACTTTCTTGGCCTCTTTGACTAGATCCGTTCCAAATTTACTACCACTCCCGATAATAACAGCAAAATTAACCAAAAAGACAGCGAAAAGTACGACAGCTAACAAGCTGATGTACTTCCCTACTATTTTACGGTTTTCTGCTGGAGATTTACGGTTTCTAATCGCAAATCGGGTTATTCTTTTTGTCCACTTCATATCTTACTCCGCTGATCGAATATTCTCGTTATTCAATTTTAAGTCCTTAGAATTTGCGATTTCTTTCAAGCGTTCTGCCCTCAACAATTCATTTACCTCTTGTTTGGCATCATCCAACTCTGTCTTCTTCTCCTCTATCTGCGCATTGATTTTTGTCAGATCATTTTGTACTTGTAGGAGTCGAGTCTGCATAAAGATAATACTCAGCGCCAAAACGAGAGCTGTAAACGCAATGGAAAGATAAAAAGCCTTCTCCACACGGGAGAATTTTTTTATACGACTCTGCAAGAATTGACTGGTTGTTTCTTTTTTATCTACCATTTTTTCCTCTTACTTGTGAATTTTTCTGGCCACGCGCAACTTAGCTGAGTGCGAGCGGTTATTGGATTCTAATTCTTCTGCACTTGGCAAGATTGGCTTACGGGACACCAATTCCATCTTAGGCTTGAGATCATCTGGGATGAAGGGCAAACCTTTGGGAACTTCCACCGTTGAAGCTTCCTTGAACAATTGCTTGGTCAAGCGGTCTTCTAAGGAATGAAAGGTAATCACTGAAATTCTACCATCTAAAGCCAACATCTCCATAGCCTGCTGGATGGATTCATCTGCCGCTCCCAACTCATCATTGACTTCAATTCGAATAGCCTGGAAAATCTGCTTAGCAGGATGCCCCTTCTTCTTAAGTTCCTTGGCAGGTTTGGCCGACTTGATAATCTCTGCTAACTCAGTCGTAGTCTCGATAGGCTTGACTTCTCGAGCTTGCTCAATCTTACGCGCAATCTGTTTAGAGAATTTGTCCTCGCCATACTTGAAGAAAATACGAACCAAGTCATGATAGTCATAATTGTTCACCACTTCATAGGCTGTCAGACTAGCATCCTGATTCATGCGCATGTCCAATGGCGCATCCTTTTTATAAGAAAAACCACGCTCACGCTGGTCCAGCTGAGGACTAGACACTCCCAAGTCATAACAAATTCCATCAATTTCCTGGACACCAGCTTCGCGCAAACGTGCCTGTAAATGACGGAAGTTATCCTTGATAAAAGTCACCATCCCCTTTTCAATGTAAGGTGCCAAGCGTTCTTGTGCATTGTCAATGGCACTCTGGTCCTGGTCAAAGGCATAGAGATGGCCTTTTTCACTTAATTTACTTAATAAATATTCGCTATGGCCTGCTCCACCCAAAGTCGCATCAACGTAGATACCGTCAGACTTTACGTCGAGCATATCAATCGTTTCGTGGAGTAAGACCGTTACATGATGAAATTCTTTTGTCATATCTTATCTATTTTACCACAAATCTGACTAGCTTGCACTAGTCAGACAAATAGGCCAAAAACAAGTAAGATTTCTTTAAGAAATATGTCAAATATGCTTGACATCCAATCTATAGAAGAATATAATATAGTCAAATATATACGACATAAACCAGAAAGGAGACCAGATGAACCGTGTGAAAGAATTTCGCAAAGAACTGGGCATTTCCCAGCTCGAGCTGGCCAAGGATATCGGTGTCTCGAGACAGACCATCAACATGATTGAAAACGACAAGTACAACCCAACTCTGGAACTCTGTCTCAATCTCGCCCGCAGCCTCCAAACTGACCTCAACAGTCTCTTTTGGGAGGATGATTTTTAAAAAAGGAGCCAACTCATGAAAAAAGAAACCTTCACTGAAAAACTGATCAAACGCACATACGGTATTTCTGGCCCCCTTGACGAATACAAACGGCGTGAGGCCGATAGTATTGGGAACCAAGTCTTTATCGTCCTCTTTTATCTGATGATTTTCGGAAATCTTATTCCACTCCTTCTGGCCTATAAATACCCTCAAGAAGTGGCTCTAATCTACCCTCCTCTGATTTTAGTTATTGCCCTCATCTCTGCTGGCTATGTCACCTACCAAATGAAAAAAACAGGGATTACAGCTATTGAACCAGATATGCTGAGCGAGAAAGAAAGTAAGCAACTACACTACCCAGGTCTTAAAGCAGGTTTGTTCTTTGGTCTATGGATGTTTTTTATAACTCCTCTTCTCAGTATACTCATAGATGAAGGTCAGGACTATTTTCATTCTCTCCTCACTATAAGAAATGGTGTATCAAGCATTCTCGGTTCTGTCTTCTTCGGAGCGAGCATACAGTTTCTCATCTCCCGTCGCATTGCAAAAGCCAAGAAAAATCAAGATAATGATTAGGAGGAAACTCATGAAAAAAGAAAAGAAACAGTCACGTTATCCTGGTCTGAAAGCAGGTTCGATTTATGGAACCGTGATATTTTTTATAATTCCACTCATTGATAGCCTAACAAGTGAAAATCCAAGTTTTATCAGTTCTCTTTTAAATACAAAACATATTTTTAAAACTATACTGGGAGCTTTCTTTTTCGGAGTGATGATACATATTGTCGACTCACTTCGTATTGCAAGAGCTAAAAAAGACCAAAATTAGGAGGTCCCCTATGAAATCACTATTGACTTTACTTACCTATCATATTTTGTTCAGTTCCCTGCTCATCTTCATCATCATTTCAGGGAACTTGCCAATCAGCGAGATATTCCTCGGGCTAGTCTTTATTCCAGCCCTTAACAAAGGACTGACTTATCTAAAGATTGACTCCCAAAAAACGCGCATACTCAACTTAGCACTATACTTTATAATTCTATCTTTTCCACAACTGATGCTCATCTCAAGCGATTGGAAATATTATTTACTGCTGACTATCGCTAGCCTTTCTTCTATTACTTACCTTTATTATCTCTATCAATTCGTAAAAGAAAGTCAGTAAAACTGCTCATTTAGGAGGTTACTAGTATGAAAAAAGAAGACTTCACCACTCGCCTACTCCGAAATCTCTTTCACATCCAAGGCCCTTTTGATGAATGCCGACAAGAGATTATCTACAAGGCTTGCGCCCGTTCCATGGTCCAAATCGTTTATTCTTCCTTCTTCCTCTTCTTGTTTTATCTGTTATTTGGACGCTTTATAGAGGTCGTTCGCTATGCCATGCCCTACATATTCTTTGGCCTTATATATTTCATTACTTTAAAAACCCAAAGAGCCGTCAAAGAACTCCATCTGGAAAAAGATGACAAGTCAGAAATCATCCTTAAAACCTACAGCAAGAACCAAATCAAATTCCGAAGCTGGGTTGTGTTTATTGGTCTTCAGATTGGCCTCTTTACCCTACTCATCTTTCATAAAGTCTTCGTTCAGCAGATGTCCCTTTCAGATTTTGTGAAGTTGCTCATGCAATTTGATAAAAGTGTTCCTTTACTGATGTATGGCCTGATTATCGGTAGCATTTTTGGAACCCTGACCTACGGCTTTCTATCCCTACAGGAGGAAAAAACTCCTAAAAATACCAAACAGAAAGAGAAAAGCAAACAATGACCTCAATCTACGATTTTTCAGTCTTGAATCAAGACAACCAAACGACTCCCCTAGATGCCTATCGTGGTAAGGTTCTCTTGATTGTCAATACTGCGACTGGATGTGGTTTAACGCCCCAGTACCAAGGACTCCAAGAACTCTATGACCGCTATCAAAATCAGGGCTTTGAGATTCTAGACTTCCCTTGCAATCAGTTTATGGGGCAAGCACCCGGCAGTGCAGAGGAAATCAATAGTTTCTGTAGCCTAAACTATCAAACTACTTTTCCTCGTTTTACCAAGGTCAAAGTCAACGGTAAGGAAGCAGATCCTCTTTATGTTTGGCTAAAAGACCAGAAATCTGGCCCACTAGGAAAACGAATCGAATGGAATTTCGCTAAGTTTCTCATCGGTCGAGATGGGCAGGTCTTTGAGCGCTTTTCTTCAAAAACAGATCCCAAACAAATTGAAGAGGCCATACAAACTCTACTATAATTCACAATCTCACTATTATTAGGTTTCCTTTAGCCTAATGAATAGTGGGATTTTTTGATGGACTTTAACTTATACTCTTCGAAAATCTCTTCAAACCGCGTCAACGTCGCCTTACCATATATAGTGGTCTGAATCTGGAAGAGTACAAATTAGCTTTTAAAACATTGTTAGAAATTAGTTTGACTTTCCTAATAGATTTGTTAGGTTTTTATTTCATTTTACTATATATGTGACTGACTTCGTCAGTCTTATCTACAACCTCAAAACAGTGTTTTGAGCAACCTGCGGCTAGTTTCCTAGTTTACTCTTTGATTTTCATTGAGTATAACTTTGACTTAAATAGCCATTCCATATAGTGAAAAATGCAGTATTGTAAATTGTAATTGATAAAACTGCTAGTCAAAAAAATCTGTTTCATATAGCTGTTTCTAATACATCACCCTCATCTAACAGTTTTCAAGCTCAATAAATGTAGGGTGCTAGTCTTCAATCACATTCGAACTTAAAACCTAATAAATACTCTTAAAGCTAAATGATGTTCAAAATCCACCTTCATAATTATCATATTTTTTTAGATACACCTATGCTACACTTCACTTTCATCAGCTATCAAAACCTAAACATATAATAGCACTGTTGACCTTGTTCTATATATGTGCTAGAATTATTGATATATATTCAATGAAAGGCTTTACACCAAATGTTCCCATTCATGCCGGCAGCACGAGCAAAAAATGTTTTTGATATCCCTTATCAAAGCTTATATCAAATTGGTTTTAAGGGTTTAATTTTTGATATCGATCAGACTCTTGTGATGCATGGTACTCCTGCCACAGAACAAGTTATTGAACTATTTCAAAATCTCAAAGTCCTTGGTTTCCAAATTTTTCTTTTATCAAATAATGACGAGGAAAGAATAACAGAATTTAATAAACATCTATCCGTTCCTTTTATTCCTCTTGCAGAAAAACCAAATCCTAAGAATTTTCAAAAAGCTCTTGACATGATGCAGTTAAAACCTTTTGAAACTGTGATGATTGGAGATCAACTTTTCACAGACATTCTGGGAGCTAGTCGAGCAAATATTCCCACTATATTGGTTGATTTTTTATATGATCCTAAAGAAGGCGGGATTGGCAAAAAACGATGGGTTGAAAAACTAATACTATCTACTTACCCATTTTTCAGACAAAAAATAAGCATTTAGATGTGATAAAGAAGGAGAAAGAGCATGGTTTTTTGGAATAAGGACCTATTATTTTGTGAAATTAGTCCTACCACATATAAAATCTCTTTAAAAAAGAAAATCTCAAACGACATATCCAAAATTTTAAAGAAGGAAAGAAATTCTCAAAAGTTCGTCAAGAAAAACTCCTACCTAACGTGGTTTCATCATACTCTACTCAGTTGATCAAGCGCGGTCCTGGTATTGATATCAATCTCCAGAAAGGCAAAGCAACTAACATTCATATTGCAGCCCAATCTTTGAACCATATTATGATTTACCCTGGAGAAGAATTCTCTTTTTGGAGTTTAATTGGAAATACAACAAAAAGAAAAGGATACTTAGAAGGACGAGTCATTATTAACGGCAAAGTGGAACCCGGTATCGGAGGCGGACTCTGCAACCTAGCTAATCTACTCCATCTTTTAATTGTTCATAGTCCCATGGAAATCACGGAATTTCATGCACATTCAGATGCACTAGATCCAGATAAAGGAAAGCGAAAACCATTTGCAAACGGAACATCTGTCCAATACAATCATCAAGATTACCGTTTTAAAAATTCAACTAACCAAATCATTCAATTACGAACATGGGTTGAGAATGAAATACTCTTCGGAGAATTACGAAGTGAAGCCCAGTTCCCATTCATTTATCAAATTGTCGAAGAAAATCATCATTTCAAAAAAGAGGGGGAACATTATTATCGTCACTCCATGATTTATCGTGAAAAGCTTGATAGAGTAACTGAACAAACATTAGAAAAAGAACTTGTTTTGAAAAATCATTCAAAAGTCATGTATGATCCCGATCTCATACCTACAGAAATGATTAAACAATAATCTAAATCTTCCGATATCATGAAAAAATGACTTAAATTCAAGGTAAAAGGAACTATTATGAACAACACACCTAAATTAATCGTTATGCTGACGCACAATGATCACACAGTTGAAAATGCTAGTGAAATTTTCGAATCATGTAAACAATCTAACGCTGAGTATTGGGGTTTTAAAGAAAAACCACTTCCTATTTCTGAAATGAAATCTTTATTCTCAAAAATGAAATCTTGTGGTAAGACTACTTTTCTTGAAGTGGTTGAATATGACGAAGAAAGTGGACTCCAAGGTGCACGAATAGCTAAAGAATGTGGGTGCGATATTTTAATGGGGACTGTCTTCTTTGATTCAATAAACCAATTTTGTAAAGAAAACAACATAAAGTATATGCCATTTGTTGGACAAATTACGGATCGTCCATCTATCCTAGACGGTTCTATCGAGCATATGATTTCTCAAGCAAAAGAATATCTAGCAAAAGGAGTTTATGGATTTGACCTGCTAGGTTATCGTTATACAGGGGATCCCATTGAGCTGAACAATACTTTTATTCAAGCTGTCCAAGCACCCGTTTGTTTGGCTGGAAGTATTGATAGCTATGAACGTTTGGATGAAGTCATTGAAGCAAATCCTTGGGCTTTTACAATAGGAAGTGCATTTTTTGAAGAAAAATTTGGTACAAAAATTCATGAACAAATTAATAATGTTTGTAATTACTTAGAAAAATAAGCTTTATAGCATAAAAAGAAGACAAGCCTGGTAAAAAACTCAATTTCAAGAGAAAATGAAGTAAATCTTTCCAACAATCATGATCACCCGTCAAACGGGTGGTTTGTCCCAGGGCTATAATCCCAAATTACCAGCCAGCGCCTGAAGACGCTGGCTTTCACGTTGTTCAAGCCTTATTGCTCTTGACTCGTCACTTGCCTCTTAAAGAGGCTTTAGTATTACTTACCACTATCCCTAAAGGGACCCTCATATTCTTTTACACTCAATTTATCTAGTGCTATATCATGCTTTACCTCGTTCTCAAATTTTCATACTCGTGAAGAAATCATCCACTGGATAATTTCTTTAATCTTGAATATATTTCTTAATTGTAGCTTCATTGAGTCCCACCGTACTCATATAATAACCTTCCGCCCAGAAATACCGATTCCCAAACTTGTACTTGAGATTGGCGTGTTTATCAAACATCATGAGTGCACTTTTTCCTTTTAAATAACCCATGAAACTCGAAACACTTATCCTTGGTGGAATACTTACTAACATATGTACATGGTCTGGCATTAAGTGACCCTCGATAATTTCAACTCCTTTATAAGCACACAAGCGATGAAATATTTCACCTAAACTACTTCTATATTGATTATAGATAACTTTTCGTCTATACTTAGGGTGAACACAATGTGATAGAATAGTCCCACTTTATGTGCGATAAACTATGAGCCTTTTGTGCCATATTTTTCTCCTTTCGTTTTACAATTGGCTTGAACACCTTTATTGTATCGCGTTCGAAGTTTTTTTGGGGTATAACCTTCGACGCGCACCCGCATAGCGGGTGGTTTTTTTGTCTCGCACCTAACGGAGCGAGACTGACTAATAGTCGCATAATAAAAAGTAGACAAGTGTCTATTAGAAAAATCAGAAACATCCTGAATTTTATACTCAATGAAAATCAAAATGCAAACTAGGAAGCTAGTCGCAGGTTGCTCAAAACATGGTTTTGAGGTTGTAGATGAAGCTGACATGGTTTGAAGAGATTTTCGAAGAGCATTAATCAAACTAAAAGGACTCAGCCCTGTACAATACAGAACTAAATCCCATGAATAAATAATTGATTTAACTTTTAGAATCCCTACAGAAATTCCAGTTTTTCTCTATTTGATACCAGACATTAGTTTTTCAATACGCGGAACGTAGAAGAGTAAGATAATACTGAATACAATCGTAATTCCTCCAACAATTCCATAGTAAGCAACTTCGGTCTCGCTTGTATAAAATTTTACAATTTGAGCATTGATAGCTTGGGCAGCAGCATTACTCAAGAACCAGATAGACATCATTTGTGCTTGGAAGGATTTTGGTGCTAGCTTATTAGTGACTGATAAACCAATCGGCGAAATCAACATTTCACCCACAATTACAATAGCCCAACTCATAATCAACCAGAAAGGACTGACCTTAACATCTGTCCCAAAGAGCATCCCTGGTAACATCATCCACAAGAAGGATAAACCTGCCGCAAATAAACCATAAGCAAATTTCTTAGAAGAGGATGGTTGCTTTTTACCCATTTTCCCCCACAACCACGCAAAAATCGGCACATAAATCATAATGAAAAGGGGATTAATACTTTGGAAAAAGCTAGATGGGAAATGAATCTGATTCCCAAATACATTAAAGTAAAGTCGAGTTTGATCATCCGCAAATAGAGCGAGAACAACAGAACCCTGTTCCTCAATAGACCAGAAGAGTACTCCAGCGATAAATAGAGGAATGTAGGCAAATACTCGAGATCTCTCAGTAGCAGTTATTTTCTGACTAGATAAAATTTTGAAGAAATAGTAGATTGGAATGATTACCGCAATTACTGTAAAGATATTAACAATCATATCCACGTTAAATTGGTGAGTAAAGACTAAGCCTATAATCACAAGAATAATCATGACAAGTGTAATCAGCAAGCGTTTAATCAAGGTCTGCTTGTCCTTCTGTGAAAGTGGATCAGTGGGGTAAAGACTTGATTCAGGCAGATATTTCTTCCCATCTAAAACATATTTCACCAAACCAAAGAACATCCCAATGGCAGCTAATGAGAAACCTAGATGGAAATTGACTTCCTGACCTAGATAACCCACTAGATAAGGGGCAACGAAGGCACCTAAGTTAATACCAAAGACAAAGATACTAAAACCTGCATCTCGTCTATCATCCTCTTTCTCATAAATCCCACCTACCATATCTGATATATTGGGTTTTAAAAATCCAGTTCCAAAGATAATCAAGGCAATAGAAAGATAGAGAGCCACTTGTCCAAAAGGTGTTGCCAAAGCAATATGCCCTAGCATAATCAGAATCCCACCGTAAAAGACAGTCTTACGGCTTCCTAAAATACGGTCACTAACAAAACCACCGACAACCGAGGACAAAAATACCAGCGAGCCATAAATCGCCATAACCGATGCAGCTGTGGTCTTATCCATCCCCAACCCACCATCTTGCACACTATAGTACATATAGTAAAGTAGGATAGCTCGCATCCCATAGTAAGAAAAGCGTTCCCACATCTCTGTAAAGAAGAGGGTGGACAAGCCAATAGGATGTCCAAAAAATGTTTTCTGTTTTTCCATATATGTTCTCCTTGAAATATATAATAACTTATTTTACAGAATTTTCAAACAAATGTCAAACAAATTATGTTTGTTTTAGAAAATTTTCTGAAAAATCTATTTAGATCAGTTTACGCTTTATATTCAATTAAAAAATATCAAACTTATCTATAAAATTATTAATGTGTAAAACTAAAATTATATTATCAAACAATCGACATTCCATTCTTAAATACATTCAAAAGCAAAAGAAGGAGAACTATTGATTTTTAGACAAAAAAAGACATCCAAGAGAGAATTCTTGAATGTCTGTAAACGTTGATATAATCGTATTGATTAACGTTTTGAGATAACTGACTTTGTCAGGTTGCAGCCACATTTGTAAGCGACTAAAGTTGCAACAACTGTGTCAATTGCACCAATTTAGTAAAAAAGTACAAAAAAGAATACCCTGAAAGGTGCTCTTTGTAAGTACAGTAATTCTTTCGAATTAACGTTTACTAAATTGTGATGCTTTACGAGCTTTCTTAAGACCTGGTTTGGCTGACCATTAAATCAACATATCTCAAATAGTTATAAACAGGGGCTTTTTTTCAATTAACTATCAATTAAATTTTATCTATTTTTAAATAATTTCATTTAAATAGGGCAAATTTTTTATTAAATAAACAAATACGAGTCAGATATCTCAGAAATTTGCCCTAATTAATGAAATGAACCAGTATTAATTATACTATAACTATAAAAAATAACACTTTATAGATATACATCGCTATTGAAAAAAATTTTTCTAAAAAACTTACAAAAATCCTTGACATTATTTTTAGATAGGATTATAATAAAAGTATAGTCGTAGTTAGACAAAAAATATTTTCGTGGAGGCCCTTTATGGAAATTTACACTTATTCCGATTTTCTTCAAGAGAAAACTGCTTTGACTTTTGAAGATGCACATAAAATCTATAACGAACTAATTAGTTCATTTGACATAAAAGATCCAATTTTCCTCGATGACTGGACAATGTTGATTGAGTTAGCTGCAGAGTATACTGAAATTCGTGTCAAATCTGCAACAGTGTCAAAAGAAAGACAAGACAAGCATGGGGATTTTAGAACTTCTGTTCATAATGCTTTCATCGTACAATTGAATGCACTAAAGAGCGAAATCGAATCAAAAGGTGGAGATACTAGTTGGTTTGATAAAATCACGGAAGATCGACAACGTCAGGGCGATTTTGCAAATTATTTAGCATACATTTATGCTGTAAGTACTAGATCATCATAAAATCAAAAATATTTTCAAAATTTCATTTATGATTATCAAAAGCAAACTTCATTGTTAAAGAAAGGAACATATAATGGAACATCAAAAAGTTATTGATTGGTTGAAATATTGTGATGAAAATAATATCAAACCATGGGAATGGGATTTTAAAAATTGTTATTCTGATACGCTAACACCTGATAGTATTACAAATTTTTTAAAATATAAAAACGGTGAACTTACTGATCCAACTACTTTTCGAGTTACAGAACTGCTTGGTAAGGTTGCTGACTGTGATAAGGAAGCATTCTATTTATATAAATGTTTGGGTTGGCAAAACTCGGAAAATTGTATTACTAGAGGGGAAACTCTGAACTCTTATTTAACTACATTCAATCGTTCTATTACTAAAACACCTCACTATAAAAGTATATATAAAAAAATTGGGATAGATGAAGAGCAATATCTAAACGAACAATATCCAATTCTATATAATAACAATAATTATGAGAGCTTTAACATCATCAAAGAAAATAAAGAGCAATTTAAAAAATTTGCCAAATTAACTCACACAATTGGAAATTTCACCGTATTACCTCATTGGATAAATACTGGGAGATATAACTTCTCAAAAGATTATTGGGATATTACAATGCTTTCTCTTCAAGAGTGGCTCAATCTTTTATCTAACGATACATGGAAATGTTTCGTAGATGCTTTCTATTTACAACCATACGTAAATGAGCAATATGAAACTGAGTTGTTTTGGGAAGGTCATACATCCGAAAGACCAAATATGGAGCGTCAACATTTTCCTATTTTCCTTAAAAAAGTCAATGAGCGAATTGAAGAACGAGGTAAATTTATTATTAAACAAATCTGTGATAAGTTAGATCTAAAAGACTTCAATTTCTATAAAGAAATTGAAAATATGGATACAATAAAATTTTCTAATGAATTTTAAACAGGAGGATATGTGGTCAGAGTATATAAAAGTGTTCGTCTTGCATATGAAGCCAAAGTATGGATAGATGAGCTTATTCAAAATAAAGAACGTAAAATTAAAGAACTAAGTCAGAATAATTTTCTAAGTACATTAGAACAAACACTTCTATCAAATCATTACGATGAATTAAATGGTGTTTCTTTCAATATCGTTTTAAAAGCTTCTATCGGAAGTGTCATTGAAGAATCATATAGAAATACAAAACATTACTCCACTGATAAATGGCAAAAACTACGTCAAGAAATGGAAAAAGATATCAAAAATGTCAATCCTAGTCTAGAAACATCCGTAACTCCTAGACTCTATTTAGATGAAAATGTTCTAAATGGTCTTGATGAATTTCGATATCATTTAATGAAAGAAGATGGTGCTACTAGATTACCAAGGCTTAGTTACATCATTAAACTTGTTGTATATTCCTATTGGAAGACACAACAATAACCTAAGCAGGGTTTGCTTAGGTTCTCTATACAAATAATTGTATAGTTGTTTTACTACTTAAAAAGGTGGTTGTTTATGTTTAAACTAAAAAAAGAAGCTAACTTAAAAAGAAATTATTTTATTACAAGTTCACGTTTAAAATGGTTACATCTGATAATAATTATCTTTTCTATCTTTGTTTTATTAGGTTTAATAGTAAGTATTAGAGCTCCTGCTTCTATTCAAATCTTATGTATTGTCTTTGGTATTCTAGCAATCTATAAAATAAATAATAAATTAAAAGATTTTAGATACGAACTAGATTTTGATTTAATTATCAGAGAGAGCTTACTATTTGTTTTATATACAAATCATCTCTACACTTCGGAAAAGGATAATTCCGGCTACGAAAAAATTATTAGAAGTGCGATTTTAAAATATGAATTAGATAATCAAAACGGTCGTATTATCATTAAAGCGCTTATCAGAGGTGACGAATTTAGTAAAAAGGTTCAGACACTTGATGATGTATTAGCTGGAGTTCTAGAACTTGAACTAGAAGAAAAAATTACTCATCCTAATATTGTGGAATATCACTTTTATTACAAGAAACCTGATAGACTAATATTATCAACTCACAGTCATAAAAAAGAGATAGATAATCTTGATATAGACTTAGGATATGATATAACTTATAATCCTATAAAATGTCCTCATATTTTAGTTTCAGGCGGTACAGGTAGTGGAAAATCTATATTTATATCTTTCTTAATTATTGAACTTCTTAAAAGAAACTCAACACTATATATTGCAGATCCCAAGAACAGTGATTTAGGTAGTTTATCTCATTATTTAAGCGATAAATATGTAGCAACCACACCAAATAATATTGCTCGGATTATCCGTTTAGTAGTTGAAGAAATGCAAGAACGATACCAATATATGCGTGATAACTTTCAATACGGCTCAAATTTTACTGACCATGGCTTTAAGCCAGTATGGCTTATATTTGATGAAATGGGAGCATTTCAAGCTTCAGCAACAGATAAAAAATCTAAAGAAGTTATCACCGAAGTAATGGACGGTATCAAACAAATTATCCTACTAGGGCGACAAGCAGGAGTATTTATTCTTATATCTGCTCAACAAATGAGATCTGAAACTTTAAACACTGATCTTAGAGATAATTTAGGACTAAGAATAGCTTTAGGAGCAAACTCAATAGAGGGATACCGCATGGTCTTTGGCTCAGCTACACCTGATAAGTTTAAATCTATTGAAGAAAAAGGAGCAGGATATCTTTATATGCAAGGCTCAGGGAAAGAAAAAGCTCAATATTGGGAAAGCCCTTATCTTGATACAACACAATTCGATTTTATAAAAGAACTACAATTATACATAACAAAGTCAAAATAATTTCAATAGATATTTTTGCTTAAATTCAATAGATTTTCAGCAAAAATATCTATTCCTCATCGCTTAAGCGATGACAAAAAGAAACGAGGTATTATATGAAAATTAACGATTTTCTTAAACCAGAATTATTGGGAAATAAATTCGTGGCAGTAAAAGGATATACAGAAGTTCTGGACAGAGAAACAAATAAACCTGTAGCACTACGTCTTAATGTTTCAATTCAAGATGAGGATTCTGATTTCTTTATGGAAATGATTCAGATAAAAGTTAATACGTTATCTCCTACGGCTACTCCTCAATTATTATCAGATAAAAAAACATGCCCCATTAAATTATCTAATTTAACAGTTGGACAATTTAACGGAAATTTATGGTTTTCTTGTAACGATGTAGTCCCTATTTCTAAATAATTCGGTGATACTATTTATGGCTAAACTTTTTGCAATATCTGATATACATGGTCACCTAGATGAGTTCCTATTCGCTCTCAGTAAAGTAGATTTATCTGATAAAAATAATCGTCTTATTTTAATCGGAGACTATATTGACAATGGACATCAATCTTTTCAAGTTATTTCCAAAATAATTGAGCTTGAGGAACTTCATCCTAATCAAATTATTACTCTTTTAGGAAATCACGAAGAATGGTTTTATGATTGGTTGATTTTAGAAAATCCTACTTCTTCTTCATTTTCGGAAACAATAAAAAGTTTCTTCTCTCCAGAGGAATTGACCTATATTTTAAAATCTAATGTTAACAACTTTGAAGCAGGTGTTAGAAATGAAATTAAAAATAATATCAAGTTCAACCCATTCATAAACTGGTTTAAAAAACGATATAGGGATAAACGCTATTATGAAACTGATACCCAAATTTTTGTTCATGCTGGTATTGATGAAGAAGCTGGCAAGCTTTGGAAAGACCTAACGAGTTCAGAGATGTTTACAAATAAATTTCCTATTACCACTGGTGGATTTTTTAAAGATATTGTTTCTGGTCATATTGCTTCTTGGGAAGTAGCTAAAGATAAAACTTATCAGGGTAAGATTTACTTTGATGGTAAAAATCATTACTTCATTGACGGCGATGTGTATCATAGCAAAACAATACCTGTTATCTGCTATGATACAGTTACAAAATCCTATCAATATTAAATAACATCCTAAAAAAATGGTATAATTTAATTCTATTCTTAGACTAATATCAAAAATAAAGAGGGGAATCTATATGAAGACATTATTAATTGGCGACTTACATTTAAAATCTCAACTAATTTTACCTATTGTTGACAGGATTATCCAAACACATAATATTAAAAGAGTCATTTTTCTTGGTGATTATGTTGATTTACATGGACAAACTAACAATATCCAACTATATGCCAAAGATCTCACTTTTTTATACTCTTGGAAAATAGATAAAGAGCAAAACGGAATAGAGGTAATTAATCTTATAGGTAATCATGATGCTTATTATTTACTGGGAGATCAAGCTCCTTTCTCAATTCAAAATTTAGAAGTGTTTTTCGCAGTTCAAGGATTGTTGCAGGATTTAAAATTACAAGTGGCTTATCAACTAGATGATTATTTAGTCAGTCACGCTGGTTTCAATCAAATATTTGATCCTCAAAAATGGCATTTTTCCCCCTATACCAAAGAGCATGAAGAAGAATTAGATATTCTAGCTTATACAATAGGACCAATGCGTGGTGGGGAAGCTCTTGGGGGTTCTCCTTTATGGGCACATTTTAGAGAATTAGAACTGCTTCCCAACCAAGACTTTCCTAAACAAATTGTTGGACATACTCCAAAAGAATCTATTGATATTTCTAAAAATATTATTGGTATAGATACTTTTTCATTATATATTGACAAAGATAATAAATATCAATTTATTGGTAACGGAGATTTGCTAGTTTATGATCAAGGACGTCTTGAAATCATTTCAACTGACTGGGCTACAGACCAAACATTAAAACAATTACCTAAACCTCAAATTTAACTACTACTTCTCATCATGTGACTAAGCGAAACTGCCGACTAGAAGTCGGCAAGCTGGAAGCGTGTTTAGCAGAGCGATGCTTAGAAACACATGATAGAAGTGTGGAGAAGCTTTGCTTCTCCTAGTTTATTTATTATATAAGCAAACATTACGAGAAAAGGAGATGATTTTGTGAGTTACAATCGCAAAATTATCCGAACTTCTTCGTACCTTGAAATATGGGAATACGAATCTCCAATTTTTTCAAATGATACTACTCAAATTGATGAAGACCACATTTCACTAAAAGAAAAGAAGAAACGTAGAACTTTTGAAGAACTCACAACTGCTGAACAAGATGAACGAATAAAAAGAATTTCTAACACTCGTAAAAATTCTAAATGGAAACTTCAACGCCTAATAGATACAAATTTTGATGACAGAACTAGTTTCCTTACCCTTACAACTAAAGAAAATATACAAAACAGATATGAGTTTAATTTAATTTTTGATAAATTTATTAAACGTTTAAACTATTACATATACCTTTCCAAAAAAAGACTTATTAAATATATCGCAGTATTAGAACGACAAAAAAGGGGAGCGTGGCATGCACACATTCTCCTTTTTTCATTTCCTTTTATCCCTCATAAAGAATTACTGACAATTTGGGGGTTAGGTGCAGTTCGGATAAACAAACTAAATAACTTAGATGATTCTTCTAATGCTGGTCGTTATGTTGCAAAATATATGGAAAAAGGCATAGGCTAGGAATTATTAGAGAGTCTAGGAAAGAAGGCTTTTTATTCTTCTCGTAATTTACAAAAGCCTAAAGAAATAAAATTATTTACAAGCGAATCCTTAGATAACCTTGTTAAGAATGAAGATATCCTATATGAAAGCAACTATATTAGCAAAGTATTTCGAAAAGGACACTTAATTGACAATAAAGTAAAATACAAAAAAATAAAGTTAAGTAAGGAGTAAGGAAAAAATGCAAGTTATTCTACCAACAGAACAAGTTCAAGAAATACAGTCGATGATTACTAATCTCTTGCAAAATGAAATTTCTCATTTCAAAGAAGATTTAGGTTTAGATAGTCCTTACCTTAACAAGGGGCAAACTTGCAAATATCTAGGGATATCTAACAATACATTAGATGGCTGGATACAAAAGGGGCTACCCGTTATTAAAATTGGTAAGACTGTCCGTTTCAATAAAAATGAGATTGATAAATGGCTTTGTAGAAAAGCTATGCTATAATATCTCTAATGATATATCCTGACTCGTAAAAGGAGAACATCATGACAGTTACAAAAACAAATAGTAACACTTACAATCTTAAAGTGTATATACCTAAAGAAATCCGACCTAAAATGGGGATTAAAGGAAATCACTTTGTTAAACGCTATAAAACAAGAAAGGAGGCCAAAGAAGCTGAACTAGAAATTTTAACTAAAATACATCAACTTGAAAATGGTGAGGATATCCTACTTTCTAAAACTAACGATATTCTATTCTCTGAGTTCTTTAATAATATTTGGTGGGATTCATACAAAGCTGGTCAAACAACTTCAACAACTAAACCACCAACACAGGTTACTATTGATAATACTAAAACTGTTTTCAGAAAGCATATCTTACCAATGTTCGGTAATTATTCAATCAATTTTCTGAATCAGAATAAGCAAGTTGTACTAAACTTAATGACTGCTAAAGCTGAAGAATATGCTAATTTCAAGGTTATTCGAAGCTATGTAAACTCAATTTTCGATTGGGCTGAGGAATTAGAATACATAGAATCAAATCGATTATCCAAGACAATTAAGCGAATTAAAGCCACCAAAAAGCTAAAACTCCAAGAATCCAAAAATGAGGAAGATTTGTATCTATCTAGTGAAGAATTACAAGATTGGTTTGATGCTTTTAGAGAAGATTTGGAGAACGATAAATTATCACTAAAAGATTATGTCCTATTCTTTACAACCTTTATTCTAAGCGATAGAAAATCTGAATCCTATGCCCTACATTGGAAAAACATAGACTTAGAAAACGCTCAAATTGACTTAAGGCATGCACTTGACAAATATAAGAATGTAAAGTCAACAAAAGGAAATAAGAAAACGATTTTTTCAATTCCTAGTTATCTTGTATCACTTCTTTCAGAATGGAAAAAACAGCAGAAATATGAGTTAGCGAAATTTGGTATAATGCAAACATCCGATCAACTAGTCTTTACCTATATAGATACGAAAGGTAATGTAAATAGCCCTCTACACGTTGATTATCTCAATAACAAAATGAACTCTGTTAAAAGACGACACCCAAAGTTAAAACACGCTACACCTCATAAATTACGACATACAGGAGCGACACTTGCTAAAAAAGCAGGAATGAGCTTAGAAGCCATTTCTGAATCATTAACTCATAGCGATACCGTTACAACTAAGACTTATGTTAATACTTCAAACATAGTTCCATTATCTGCTGGACAAGTTGCCTACCAACATCTTAAAAATAAGTAGGGTAATTTTAGGGCAAATTTTAGGGCAAACTTTTTTAGAAAGTATAGAAAAAAGCACCCATAGGGCAAACCTTTGAGTGCTTTGAAACGTTGATATAATCGTATTGATTAACGTTTTGAGAATTGTGATGCTTTACGAGCTTTCTTAAGACCTGGTTTCTTACGTTCAACTTTACGTGAGTCACGTGTAAGAAGTCCTGCGCGTTTCAATGAATCGCGGAAGTCTGGGTCTACTTGAAGAAGGGCACGAGCGATACCGTGACGGATAGCTCCTGATTGACCAGCGTATCCACCACCTACAACGTTAACGAAAACGTCGTATGAACCTGCAGTTGAAGTAACTGCGAATGGTTGGTTGATTACAAGACGAAGGTCAGCGTGTGGGATGTACTCTTCAACATCTTTTTTGTTAACAGTGATTTTACCAGTTCCTGGAACAAGGCGAACGCGTGCAACAGCGTTTTTACGACGTCCAGTACCTGCATATTGTGCTTGTGACATACTTTATTGTTCCTTTCCTTAGATAAGTCCTGAAATGTCAAGAACTTCTGGTTGTTGTGCAGCGTGAGTGTGCTCAGCTCCAACAAATACTTTCAACTTCATACCTTGAGCGCGTCCAAGTGTATTGTGTGGAAGCATACCTTTAACTGATTTCTCGATCAAACGTACTGCATTTTTAGAACGAAGTTCACCTGCAGAGATTTGTTTCAATCCACCTGGGTGGTTTGAGTGAGTGTAGTAGATTTTATCAGTTGCTTTTTTACCAGTCAATTTAACTTTTTCAGCATTGATAACAATCACAAAGTCACCTGTATCAGTGTGTGGTGTAAATGTTGGTTTGTTTTTTCCGCGAAGTACGCTAGCAACTACTGCAGAAAGACGTCCAAGTGGTACATCAGTTGCGTCAACTACGTACCATTTACGTTCAACTTGGCCTGGTTTAGCCATAAATGTTGTTTTGTTCATGATTTCTCCTATATATAGTTCGATTTTTGTTTACGGTGATGGGTGTTCCTTCCCATCGAAAAGTATTTGGAAGGTTCCGGGGCCTTTCAAATGGGGTAAACAATACCGCCTACTATAATACCAAATTTCACCCCTAAAAGTCAATAGATATGAAAAATATTTTTCTAAATTCCACTCTTTTTGTCTCTCGAAAACCTCGCTTTCACGAGGCTCTTCTATTTATAAGATAAGGCACGTTTAAAGGTTTTCCAAGGACCTAAATCATCTGTTTGCAGAACGAGACTAGCATACATACGTCCGATAAATCCTGTTGCTACCACTGCAAAAATCACTGTAATCGCAAGTGAAATCCATGCTTCTACTCCCCCTGCATAGCCATTAATGGTTCTAAATGGCATAAAGAAGGTCGAAATAAAGGGAATATAAGAACCAATCTTCAAGATAAGATTATCACCGGCTGCACCTAGAGCTGTCACTCCAAAAAAACCACCCATAATCAAAATCATCAAAGGCGACAAGGCTTTTCCTGCGTCCTCCGGACGAGAAACCATAGAACCTAGAAAGGCCGCCAAGACGACGTACATAAAGAGACTAACCAAAATAAAGAGCAAGGTATTCAGTGAGATAGCATCTCCCAAGTGATCCAAAATACCAGACTGAGCCAAGAATGGCAAATCTTTAAAGAACAGAATAGCAGCGAGACCACCTACAACATAAATCCCAATATGCGTTAAAATCACTAGAAATAGAGCCATCATCCGCGCATAGAAATAGTGACTAGCCCTTATGCTAGAAAAGACGACTTCCATAATTTTGGTGCCTTTTTCACTGGCAACTTCCTGAGCCGTCACACCCGCATAGGTAATCAGAATCATATAAAGAAAGAATCCTAAGGCGCCTGCTGTAATTGTTTGAATAAACTTTTTATTTTCCTTGGCTTCATCAATCTTTTCTGTGAATTGAACTGTCTGTGCTAAGCGTTTTTCCTGCTCTTGAGACAAGGAGGCCGTTGAACGATTAAGCTGATTTTGCAGTTCATTGAGTGTACCTGTAACTGCAAATTTAATTCCATTTTCAAGCGATGTTTCGCCATGATAAACTGCCTTTAGAACACTATCTTCTTGATCAATAGTCAGATAGCCTTTTAATTTTTCATCTTTAATCGCTTCTTTGGCACTTGCTTCGTCTTTATAGTCAAAGTTAACACCATTTACATTCTTCAGCCCTTCTGCTACAGACGGTACTGTTGTCACTACTGCCACTTTATCATTTTTAGCCATTGAAGAGCCTTGGAGATAGGCAATTCCTACAGAGATTCCTAAAAAGAGGAACGGTGAAATCACCATAAAGAAGAAACTCCACGATTTGACATGTCGAAGATAGGTTTCCTTGATTACAACCCACATATTTCTCATACTTCCACCCCTGATTCTAGTTTAAAGATTTCATCGATTGTTGGCGCTTGTTGATCAAAGGTTGCGATATACTGCCCCTGAGTCAAGATTGGGAAAAGTTCCCTTCCAGCGCTCTCATCCTCCAAAATCAATTTCCAACTGCCTTGCTTGGTCAAGCTCACCTGTTTGACATGAGGAAGTTTTTCCAATTCTTCCTTGCTTCGTTCACTTGAAACAAAGAGACGTGTTTTCCCGTATTGATTGCGGACATCCTGAACTGGTCCATGCAAGACCACACGGCCATCTCGGATCATGAGAATATCGTCACACAGTTCCTCAACGTTGGTCATGACATGGTCAGAGAAAATAATGGTTGCTCCGCGCTCTTTTTCCTGAAAAATGACTTGTTTGAGCAATTCTGTATTGACTGGGTCCAATCCACTGAAAGGCTCATCCAAAATAATCAAATCTGGCTCATGAATCAGAGTAATGATGAGCTGAATCTTCTGCTGATTTCCTTTTGACAGACTCTTAATTTTATCTGTCAGCTTCCCTTTCACTTCCAACCTCTTCATCCATTGAGGGAGTTTTTCCTTGACCTCCTTGGCATCCATGCCCTTTAGAGTCGCCAAGTAACGAACTTGTTCAAGGACTGTCAATTTAGGCATGAGACTGCGTTCTTCAGGTAGATAGCCAATCTGAGCATAGGTTTCCTGACGAATATCCTGACCATCCAGACTGATTTCTCCTTGATATTCTAAAAACTTCAAAATACTGTGGAAAATCGTTGTCTTTCCAGCACCGTTTTTCCCGACTAGTCCCAAAATACGACCTGGTCGCGCTTGAAAGTCAATACCAAACAAAACTTGCTTGGATCCAAAACTTTTCTCTAGACTTCTTACTTCTAGCATCTTTAACCTCCGAAATGTCTTTCACTCATTATACTCCTTTTTGATAGCCTTTACAATGCTTTCCGTCCATTTTTATAAGACTAATGCTATGTAAAATATGGCCTGGAGCACTTTTATACTCAATGAAAATCAAAGAGCAAACTAGGAAGCTAGCCGTAGGTTGCTCAAAACACTGTTTTGAGGTTGTAGATAAGACTGACGAAGTCAGTCACATATATACGGCAAGGCGAAGCTGACGTGGTTTGAAGAGATTTTCGAAGAGTATTAGTGATAAATCCATTATACAGTAGTAAATTCCGATTTATCACCTCCGCTCCTCAACTGTCAGTTTTTGATCCTGAATTGTTATTTGAGTAACTCCTTTATTCCAAATAGCTTTTCCCTAAAAATCATTACATCATATGTTATCATTTGTCAAAAATAAAAATCCTATCTATTTACTTTGACATAAAACATCATCAAATAGCAACTATTATCAATTAAAACATTACTTAACAACTATCTTCCTCTATATGACTACCATCTTTGAAGAATTACCTATCTCTATATGAATAGTCATTCCTAAACCTAAAAATTTTTTGAAATTGAGTTGGCCTAAACCTCTCATTACCTCATTACCTCATGAAATTTAGGATTTAGATTCACTGATCAATTTACCTGTATCAAAAATCTCCTAGCAGGTTTTCCTGCTAGGAGATTTTCTTGTGAGAGGTACTTGTTTAAACTTTGAAAATCGGACTTATCATCTGATAATTATCAAATAATCTACCAATTAAGCTTCTTCGTCTTCTTTACGACGACGGCCTGCAAGACCGAGACCAAGTAATGCACTTGCAGCTGCTGCTACCATAGCTACAGTAGAATCTGCTGTACCTGTATTTGGCAATTCTTTAGCCGCTTTACGCGCATTTGCTTGTGCTGATAATATTTGGCTAGCATTAGCTGCTGCTTGAGTAGTAGCTGGAGCTACAACTGTTGTTTGCGCAGATTGGTTGTTAGCTGGAACTACAGCTGGTGTTTGAGCAGATTGATCGTTAGCTGTATTTGCATGATCCGTTAATGGAGCAACTTTCGCCATGAAGTCTTCGATACGTTTAACCATTGCATCCACTTCTGCTTGACTTGCGTCTGCATTAGCAAATACTTTCTTAGCATCTGCTAATAAGTCATTCGCTTCTTTTGCAGTTTCTGCATCAAGCTTAGCCGATTCTTTAATGATCAATTCATCTAATTGATGGATAGCACCTTCTAACTTCGCTTTATCTGCTTTTGCGTCAGTGTTAGTAGCTCCGTTATTTGCTCCATTTCCTTCATTTCCATGATTTTGTGAAACAATCACTTCAACAGGTACGTTAATTTCTTCTACGCTTCCGTCTGCTAATTTAACTGTTACTTTAGCCATCACTGTACCTAATGCTGATGTTGTAGGTTTTTCAACCTTAACAATTTCTACACCGCTTGGTAAGTTTAGTTTTGATAAAACATCTTTATCTGTTAAAGATTCACCTTGCTTAACAGTTACAGAACCATTTACAAACAATTTTGATAAATCATATTCTTCTTGCTCACGAATAACTGCTGAAATACGGTAAACAAAGTTACGAATCGCTTGGTCTACATCTGCTTCTGTTGCTGCTTTTTGAATCGCTTCAATTGCTTCCTTAGCTTTGTTGACTACTTGTGCTTTTGCCGCTACTTTTTCTGCTTCTGTTAAATCAGTTGCATTCTCAAGTTCAGCTAATTTCTTAGCTAATTCAGCTTCTACTTCTGCTTTGGCTTTAGCCTTGTAATCTGTTGTTGCTGGTGCTACTTTAGCGATTTCTGCTTTTCCTGCTTCTTTCGCTGCTTCTACATCTGCTTCAGTTGTAGCTTTTTCTATTGCTTCGATTGCTTTCTTAGCTTCAGCTGCTACTTGTGCTTTCGCTGCTGTTTTTTCTGCTTCTGAAAGTTTGCTGTTCCCTTCAATCGCGTTTTCTTTTGCGGCTAAGGCTGCGGCTACTGCGGCTTTCGCATTATCTTTTCCTACTGGGTTGACTGCGGCTACTGCCCCTGTTCCAGCAGTTTCTTTAGCGTCTACTCCAGATTGGTCTGCGGCTGCATCGATGGCTTTCTTAGCTTCGTCGGCTGCTTTCTTAGCTTCGTCTTTCGCTGCTGATTTTTCTGCATCTGAAAGTTTGTCGTTAGCGTCGATGGCTTTGTCTTTTTCTGCCAATGCTGCATCTACTGCGGCTTTAGCTTTGTCTTTTCCTACTGGGTTGACTGCGGCTACTGCTTCTGTTCCTTCAGTTGCTTTAGCGTCTACTCCAGATTGGTCTGCGGCTGCATCGATGGCTTTCTTAGCTTCGTCGGCTGCTTTCTTAGCTTCGTCTTTCGCTGCTGATTTTTCTGCATCTGAAAGTTTGTCGTTAGCGTCGATGGCTTTGTCTTTTTCTGCCAATGCTGCATCTACTGCGGCTTTAGCTTTGTCTTTTCCTACTGGGTTGACTGCGGCTACTGCTTCTGTTCCTTCAGTTGCTTTAGCGTCTACTCCAGATTGGTCTGCGGCTGCATCGATGGCTTTCTTAGCTTCGTCGGCTGCTTTCTTAGCTTCGTCTTTCGCTGCTGATTTTTCTGCATCTGAAAGTTTGTCGTTAGCGTCGATGGCTTTGTCTTTTTCTGCCAATGCTGCATCTACTGCGGCTTTAGCTTTGTCTTTTCCTACTGGGTTGACTGCGGCTACTGCTTCTGTTCCTTCAGTTGCTTTAGCGTCTACTCCAGATTGGTCTGCGGCTGCATCGATGGCTTTCTTAGCTTCGTCGGCTGCTTTCTTAGCTTCGTCTTTCGCTGCTGATTTTTCTGCATCTGAAAGTTTGTCGTTAGCGTCGATGGCTTTGTCTTTTTCTGCCAATGCTGCATCTACTGCGGCTTTAGCTTTGTCTTTCCCTACTGGGTTCACCTTCTGAATGTCGGCTTCTCCTGTAGTTTGAGCTGTTGTGACCGCTGTTTGAGAATCAGCACCTGTAATAGCACGGTTCGCTTTGCTAGCTTCCTCTCTTGCCTGCTCCTTAGCCCTAGACTTTTCAGTTGGCGACAAGTGACCATTATCTTCAATACTTTGCTCTTTTTCAGTCAACTTAGCAGTTACAGCATCGTTTGCTTTCTTTTTAATTTGCTCCTTTTCATTCAACTTTTTCTGCTGCGCTACAGCATCTTCTGCTACTGTTTTGTAGCTAGCTGTAGTACTAGTGTCAGAATTCAGTGCATCTTTAATTTTTTGCAATTTTGCCTCATAGACTGCTTTGGTTTCTGGAGTAGACCATTTTGTGTCTTTTTCTTTTTGTTCGGTTAATTTATCATAAACTTTTGTAGCTAAGTCCTTGGCTACTTTGCTAGTATCCTGAGTAACTGCAAACCCATTTCCAACAACTGGTAGAGCATACTGCTTCCAGGGAACTTGAAATCCCATCCCCAATTTGCTATTATCCGCTGCACTAATGCGCACAGTATATTCTGTTACACCAGGAGCTAAACTAATCTTTTTACTAGTAAAAGTTCCATGAGAAGTTCCTAATCTTCCCTTATTTGACTCCTCTTCCAATTTCTTAGTCAATTCGTCTTTCTTATTTTCAGTTTGAGATCTATCAGTTTCAAAAAATGCATTTCCTCCCACTTTAACTGGAGTAACTATTTTGTTCTCATCATTTATCGTTGGTTGGTTATTATTAGAATTTTGTGGATAAAAAGATTGATTATAAATTGTATTATTAATTCCATCAACTGTTTTTGTTATTACCTCAACCTTATAACCTGCTTTATGACCATCAATATCTCCAGTAAAACCTGTACGGAAAGATATAGTAACATCAGAACCGGTCGAAAGAGAATAGTTTTTAAATGTTTTTTCAATTCCCCTGTAGTTTTCCAATCCCTTACCTTTATTTGAGTTTTCTATTCCTTGAGTATATAAACTACCATCATCTACTCTTTCATTACTTGTAGCAGCAGTCCTCACCAACCCTAGGAATAGTGCATAACTATTTGAACGGTCAAAAGAAGATTCATTCAACCACGTCTTATCTTTGCCACCATTAGTTCTAACCGTATTCACAGTCTCAATAGGAAATACCCCGTTAGCTGTCTTTCTTGCAACACCGAATTTTCCGCCATTGACTGCCTTCCAACCGCCAAATTCATCTAAGTCACTCACTTGACCTGGAGTTATATTTTTGGTAGCACCAACCTCGTCTATTTTATCAAGTTTTTTCTCATTCTCTACTGTTTCAGGCAAAGCTTTTAATTTAGTCGCCAAATCGTCTACACTTGCACCATCTTCTGGAGCTTCATAAGTCTGATTTGCATTTGTGTCTTCATCGGCTGCAGCCACTGTTGGGGCAGAGTCTGCAGCACGTCTTTTACGTACTTTTGACTTGCTGCTTTCTGTTGTTGCAGTTTCTTCTGCAGGTTTTGTTGTTGCTACTGATGTCGCAGATGGCTCTTCAGCTTTTACTGTTGTTTGTTCTTTGTTTTCTACGCTATTTGCTTCTGCAGATGATGCCTCAGTGTTTTTTTCTGCTGATTTTTCTTCTGTTGTTGAAGTAGTAGATGATACTACTGGCGCTGGAGTAGCATCAGCAGGTTTTGAAGTAGTTGTGTCTGCTTGAGCTTTCGAAACAGTAGATGACTCTACTGATGTTGAGCTTGCATCAGCAGGTGCTGGAGTAGTTGTGTCTGCTTGACCCTTCGGAGCAGTCGAGTCACTGGCACCAGAATTTTCATCCAACTGATTATTTGCTGGAGTAGCTGCTAGGGCAGAATCTGTTGCTGTTACGTTTGGTTCTGCTGCATACACTGCACCATTTCCCAAAAACATGAAAAATGCTGCAACCGCTACACTGGCCGCACCAAAACTTACTTTTCTGACAGAGTAACGAGTTACCTTTTCACGACGTGAGCGTTCTACTCGACTCATAGAATTATTATTTTCCATCTATAAAGACTCCTTTATAATTTATTAAACTAGTGAAAACGGCAATACTAGTTAATATATATATATATTAACTAAAAGCATGCCCTATGCACTGTTTTTATCTTGATTTTATCATTATTATGCTAATAAATCAAGTATTTTGATTTATTAGACAGAAAAATAAAAATACACTTAGATTTTATTTCATGCCGAAGTTGAAACAGCACATTGAAACTTCTAAAACATTGCTATAAACTTGTTTGAATTCCCCAATAGATTTGTTCGCAGTTTATTTCAATCTACTGTAGTCTTAAACAGTTATAAAAGCGAAATCAAGAAAGTATATAAGAACAGCTTCATTCACACTAACAAGACCTAAGATTTAAAAACAAAAAACGAACAAAATAGAATTCTAACTGTCTAGAAAACTAGTTTTATTCGTTTTTTATGTTTAAGTCTAAACTTTCATTTCAAATTCTAATAACTTAACGCACTTCTGCGTTGACTTTTTCTTCAAGTGATGCTTGGATTTTTTCCATATAGCGTGCGACTTCTTCATCAGTCAAGCTATCTTCTGAATTTTGGAAGGTCAAGCTATAAGCCATTGACTTCATTCCAAGTCCCAATTTCTCACCTGAGAAGACGTCGAAGAGTTTGATATCTGTCAAACGTTTCACGCCTGCAGCTTGGATAGCATCCACAACTTCTTGGTGAGTCACTTCTGCCTTGAGGAGAAGGGCAACGTCACGACTGACTGCTGGGAATTTCGTGATTTCCACAAATGGAGCAGCTGGTTGAAGCGCTGCTTCGATGGCTGAAAGGTTGAGCTCAGCCACATACGTTTCTGGAATATCGTAAGCCTTAGCAGTGACTGGATGCACTTGGCCAAGGAAACCAAGAACTTGGTCACCAAGTGAAATCATAGCTGTACGACCTGGGTGAAGACTTGCAATTTCAGCTGTAGCTGTATAGGTCACTTCAAGTCCCAAGCGAGTAAAGAGGGCTTCAAGGATTCCTTTAGCATAGAAGAAATCAACTGGAACTGCTGCTGTTTGGAAATCTTTTTCAGCAACCAAGCCTGTCAAGGCAAAGGCAAAGCTGTTGATTTCATTTGGAAGTTCTTCTTTTGGATTACCTGTTTGTTCAAAGACCTTTCCAATCTCATAAAGGGCCAAGTTTTTATTCTTACGAGCTACGTTGTAGGCAACGGTATCAAGGATACCAGAAATCATATTTTGACGGAGGACAGAACGGTCCACTGTCATTGGCCACATGAGTTCAGTAAGGTTACTTGGTTGAGCCGTAAACTCAACTGCTTTTTCAGGAGTTGTTAGAGCATAGGTGATGATTTCTGTCAAACCTGCTCCTTCAGCAATCGTACGAACTTGACGGCGGAGTTTTTGTGTAACTGTCAATTCACCAGCTGTACCATCGTCTTTTGGAAGGCTGGTTGGCAAGCGGTCATAACCATAGATACGAGCAATTTCTTCAAAGAGGTCTGCCTCAATAGTGATATCCCAGCGACGACGTGGGACGCTGACTGTAAAGCTGTCTGCATTTCCAGAAAGACCAAAGCCAAGACGACGGAAGACGTCTTCTACATCCGCGTAAGAAAGTTCTGTACCAAGGACACGGTTAACATCAGCAAGAGTTGAATAAACTTCCACATCAGAGGTATCAAGTTCACCCGCTGAAACGATGCCTTTACGCACCGTCGCACCAGAAAGTTCGGCAATCATACTAGCTGCCGCATCAAGTGCTTCATTAACTGTTGCCACATTGATACCTTTTTCAAAGCGAGAAGATGACTCAGAACGAAGGTTAAGACGACCGCTGGTCTTACGGATAGATTTGCCATTGAAAACAGCAGCTTCAAGGACAACACGACGAGATTTTTCAGAGATTTCTGTTGTTTGACCACCCATAACACCTGCAAGAGCAACTGGCTTGTCTGCTACAGTGATGACTAGGTCATTTGTTTCCAAGTCACGTTCTTCACCGTCCAAGGTCACTAATTTTTCACCAGCACGCGCTTCACGTACACGGATGTCACTCCCTTCAAAGGTATCCAAGTCAAAGGCGTGCATTGGTTGACCAAAGTAGAGCAGGATGTAGTTAGTCACGTCCACTACGTTATTGATTGGACGGATTCCTTCGTTCATGAGAAGGTTTTGCAACCATTGTGGACTTGGTGCGATGGTCACATTGTCCAAGATACGAGCTACATAGTAAGGCGCCTTGTTTGTCTCAATGCCCACAGAAAGAGCATCTGCTGCAGCTTGGTCAGTTTCTGAAAGAGTAAATTCTTTAAAGTTGACTGCCTTATCATAGAGAGCTGCTACTTCGTGAGCCACTCCACGCATAGAAAGGGCATCTGCACGGTTAGGTGTGATAGAAAGTTCGATGATTTCATCATCCAAGTCTAGATATGAGAAGACTTCATCCCCAGGAACGGCATTTTCTGGCAAGATTTGGATACCATCTGCAAATTCCTTAGGTACAACGGAGTCAGAAATCCCCAATTCGCCAAGCGAACAGATCATCCCAAGTGACTCAAGACCGCGGATTTTCCCTTTTTTGATCTTGTAATTGTCAGCGATGCGAGCTCCTGGAAGAGCCACCATAACCTTGATACCAGCACGCACATTTGGGGCACCACAAACGATTTGACGGGCTTCTTCTTCGCCAACGTTAACCTGACAAACATGGAGGTGAGTTTCTGGCACATCTTCGCAAGACAAGACCTCACCGACGACAATTTTTGAGAGACCAGCAGCAGGTGATTCGACACCTTCTACCTCGATCCCTGTAGTTGACATTTTTTCAGCCAACTCTTGTGATGGCACATCAATGTCCACCAATTCTTTTAACCATTTATAAGATACAAGCATAATTCTGATTGTAAGATCCCACCAAGTAAGACCTTTTCAATTCCTTTCTTTTTCTTCGAGTCAGCCCTTACCATTTACCTGACTAGGACTGCATTACATGTTTCAATCTTATTTAAACTGTTCTGAGAAGCGGACATCTCCTTGGTAGAATCCACGGATATCGTTGATTCCGTAACGAAGCATAGCGACACGTTCTTGTCCAAGACCAAAGGCAAAGCCAGAGTAAACAGTTGCATCGATACCACTCATTTCAAGGACACGTGGATGAACCATACCGGCACCCATAATTTCGATCCAACCTGTTTTCTTACATACATTACAGCCTTCTCCACCACACTTGAAGCAAGAAACATCCACCTCAACAGATGGCTCTGTGAATGGAAAGTAAGAGGGGCGCAAACGAATTTGACGCTCTTCACCGAACATTTTTTGCACAATCAACTGAAGGGTTCCTTGAAGATCAGCCATTGAGATATTTTTTCCAACAACCAAACCTTCAATTTGGTGGAACTGGTGACTGTGGGTCGCATCGTCCGTATCACGACGGAACACACGCCCTGGTGAGATCATTTTCAAAGGACCTTTAGAGAAATCATGGGCATCCATAGCACGCGCTTGAACTGGAGACGTGTGAGTACGGAGTAAGATTTCTTCTGTGATATAGAAAGTATCCTGCATATCACGGGCTGGGTGGTCTTTTGGAAGGTTCATACGTTCAAAGTTATAGTAGTCTTGCTCCACTTCAAAACCATCCACGACTTGGTAACCCATCCCAATGAAGATATCTTCGATTTCTTCACTGGTTTGTGTCAAAACGTGACGGTGACCAGTCGCAACTGGACGACCTGGAAGCGTCACATCGATACTCTCGCTTGCTAATTGAGCTGTAACTTTCTTTTCTTCCAAGAGCTTAGCTGTTTCTTCAAAAGCAGCTGTCAAGACATCACGAGCTTCATTGACGTGTTTCCCGATAATTGGACGCATCTCAGCAGAGACATCTTTCATCCCTTTGAGGATTTCAGTAAGAGAACCCTTTTTCCCAAGGACTGAGACACGCAAATCTTGCATCTCTTTTTCATTTTCAGCAGTAATCTGCTTCAAGCTAGCCAGCGTTTCTTCGCGAAGCGCTTTTAATTGTTCTTCAATAGTTGACATAATTCCTCCATCAGTCTCTCGTAGATAAAAAGAAAACCACATGCCAAAAACTCCACTCGGAGCGTTGACACGCGGTACCATCCGTTTTCATCTGACAAGTCAGACCTTCATTTCTAAATCCATGCGCAAGTGAATTCACCCAGCTTTCATATAGAGAGCTTGCAGTCACGGCTCTCCTCCCTGATATACTTCCTTTGAGTTACTAGTCTTGCGGATTCCTATTCAATTACTACTTAGTTTATCAGATTTTTAGTTAAAAAACAAGTTAGATTAGACTAATTTCAGTACAAAACTCATTCCTTTTTCTGTTGTTCCATCTTCCACAAATCCAAGCGACTTGAAACACCTCCTAGAAGCATGATTGTAGGTGTAGATTTCCTTGACTCTCAATTCTTTCCATCCTTTTACTCGAGCCAATTCAATCAAAGTACTTAGAACCTTTTTCCCAAGCCCTCGATGTTGGTAAGCGGGATTCCCAATCACAATAGGGAGATTATCCTGAGATAGTGTAACATCCCCAATTGGAAACCATTCTCCCTTCTCCTTGACTTCAATCCAAAAAAGTTCACCATGCTGATCCAAATGGGAATACATAGCTTCCAAAGTTTCTTGACTATAAGGTCTCTTCACACCATCTACGAGGTGAACCAAGTTCACATCCTGATACCAAGCAAAAGCTTCTTCACAATGATTGACCTTATAATAAGGAACAAGACGCAGTGAATTATCTATTTGTAGGGTCTGTTTCATCTGCTTTCCTTTTCAACAAAAGAGTTGCTGCTTGATTAAAACCATCACACCAGTTATACCATTTTGCTTCATACTCATCTTGAGCTAAGATATGATTTTTTAAATCCAGAACAGAGTAAATCTTTCTTTCCTCACAAGCTTGCGCATAGAGATGATATAGTTCATCACCGCCGTCTCTATCAAACTCAGCAGAAATCGTATCCCGACTCGCCAATAAAGCCTGATAAGCCCTGTGATGCCCATCTGTAATCAACAAGTAATCTCCGCACACAAGAATACTGATTGGATCGACTTGGTTTGTTTCTGCCGACTGGTAAAGCATCTGAATATTTTGCAACTTCTTTTCTGATAAGTATAGTTGAGTCGGATGAAGATCTGCTATATTGACTTTCATTTCTTTCTCCTCAAGGGAATTTGATACTCACTTCTGCTTGCCTTTAAATCGCCATTGGAAGCGTAGCTTGTCATAGAAGGGAAATTCGATAAACAAGACTCCCAAGCCCACACAGAGACTGGCAAGGACATCTGATGGATAATGAACTCCCAGATAGACCCTTGATACCAGCACACTGACTAGGTAGAGACCTAGCACAATTTGCATGATTTTTCTCCAGACCGGATTTTTCATCCGTTGACTGAGAATGACAATCAGAGAGCCGACCATCAAGGTTACAGCCAGAGAATGACCACTTGGGAAGGAAAATCCCTTCTCCTCAACCAAGTGTAAAATAGCTGGTCGTGGGCGCTGGTAGATGTTTTTAAAAGTCACGATTAAAAGTCCTGCTAAAGCCAGATTTCCCAGCATGAAGAAACTTTCTATCTTCCATCGCTTACGATAAAAGACAAAGGCTGTAATGACAACCCAAGTGATAATCACTGGGATATCAATCAAGCGTGTAATAGCTCGGAAAAGAAGAGTCAAGTAATCTGGTAAGTCTCCTCGAATGCCAGTCTGAATCGATTGGTCAAAATTGACCAACATTTCAGGGTAAAATTTGACCATATAGCCAAGAATAACGAAAAGTAAAAGGGCAAAACTGCCCTTCATTAAAAATGTTTGTTTATCTCTCATAATGTTTTAAGGTTGGTTTCAAGAGGACATACAACAACCAGAATGAAACGGAAAAGATTACACCCTCAATCAAGTTAAAAGGTAATACCATGGTCATTAGGTAGTTGGAAAGTCCCAAAATTTTTCCAATATCAAAGTTAGCAAACTTAGCGTACAAAGGAACAGCGTAAACATAGTTGAGAACCAACATTGCCACGGTTAAACCAACAGTCCCAGCTAGAGAGCCTAGTAGGAAACGAAGGGTTGTCCGTTCCTTTTTCCAAATCAATGCAAATACAATGACAAAAACTCCCAAAGCTACGATATTCATTGGCAAGCCAATGTAAGTATTCACTCCCTGGCTGTTAAGAAGCAATTTCAAGAGTGAGCGAAGCAAGAGAATTCCTAGAGCAGCAGGCAAATCCATGACCACCAAGCCCACAAGGACCGGCAAGATACTAAATTCGATCTTGAGGAAGGATGCCGCTGGCAAAAGCGGAAAGTCAAAGTACATCAGCACAAATGAAATGGCTGATAAAATCGCAATGGTCGAAAGTCGACGTGTGTTTGTCATAACAGGTTCCTCCAATTTTCTATAAAATTAGAAGAAGTTGAAAAGGATTCCTCTATCTATCCTCACTTTTTATATCCTAAAAATTCCCACTTACTCCGTTAAGCAAACGGTTACAGTTTGGCTATAAATCCATCAGAACAGACAAAGCTATTCTTTCGTCTTCTCCCATCCAGACTATACTGTCGGTTGTGGAATCTCACCACATCAGCTTGCGCTCGCGGACTTCTTTAAAGACAAGGAAATAGAGATTTTTCTTTTAGACTAGGCGACAAGCTGTAGGCATAACTTCTGGTTAGGCAAAGCTTGTCAACAAAGTATAAAAGGAAAAGATCATTTCCTAGTTAAAGTCACCGCCGGTCGGGAATTTCACCCTGCCCTGAAGACTCTTTTATCATAACAAAAAACGCTTGCAAGCGCAAGCATTTTGTTCATTTTCATTTTCATTTTTTATTTCAATTTATCCACTTCATAGGTATGAACAAGCTCAAGACCTGCAAAGTTCTGCTGGCGGAGAGCCTCATAGACAATCATGCAGACGGTATTAGACACATTGAGACTGCGGACATGTTCATCATTCATAGGAATACGGAGAGCTTTCTCAGGATGTTCTCGCATAAAGTCCTCAGGCAAGCCCTTGTCTTCGCGTCCAAAGAGAAAATAATGGTCTTCGTTAGTCGATAAATCCACCTCAGAATACACTTTCTCAGCAAATTTTGAGATCAGATAGAGTTTTCCCTTCATCTGAGACATAAAATCTTCCAAACTCTCGTAAAAATAAATCTCTAGCTTATCCCAATAATCCAATCCCGCACGCTTCATCTTGCGGTCGTCAATAGGAAATCCCATGGGCTTGATGATGTGGAGGGGAGAATTAGTCGCAGCGCAAGTACGCGCGATATTGCCTGTATTTTGTGGAATTTGGGGTTCAAATAATACAATGTGATTTGTCATGACTTGCTTCCTTTCACCATTGCAAAAAAATAGCCACACTGCCCGGAGTCAAGCTCAGCAAACAGCGTGGTTAAGGCATCGTTAACTTACCTCACAACAGGTTTGAAGTAAATCAGCGAAACTACTTTCTTAGTATAACACTTTCAGAATCATTGTCAATAGAAACGACTTGATTTTTTCAATTTTTTCAAGCTATTTCCAAGGGTTTATAGGAGAAAATTCTTAAATATCTGCAAAAATTGCTTACTCTTTTATACCTATCTGTGGACTGGGAATGATGATATTATGGCCTCGTTATCTCAAACACTGCCGTATGAATCCACTCGTTATGCATTTGAAAGTCATTCTCTATAATTCTACTAAAGGTGAAACCGTTTTTTAAAAGCACTCTCTGAGAGGCCAGATTGTCCGTTGCCGTCCCTGCGATAATCCTATGTAAACCATAAGTAGTAAAGGCCTTTGCTAAAACGAGGTTAACCGCTTCGCTTGCATATCCTAAATTAGTAACATTTTCTCCAATCCTATATCCAAGTTCTGCTGTTTTTCTATCTTTCCCTAAAACACTTAAATTAACTCTTCCAACCATAACGCCTTGTGCATCTCTGATAAGATGCATGTAGACATCCCGATTAGTTTGTTCCGTTAACAATTCCCTTGTAATTTCTTTAAAACCTTCTAAATCAAAATAGTTAGCTGGTCTAGGAGGTAAATTCCGCTCAAAATACTCTCGATTCTCTTTTTCAAAAAAATAGACATCTAGACTACTTGCTTCAGACAACAGCTCTAAACTAATCATTATAAATCATCTCCAGTCATCATATACATTCAACATTTTCCCATGTTTACACAAAATGAAGTTAACACGATTTAAATAAGTACTTTTACTATTTTATGTCGTCTCTACATTATGACACTGAACTTAGTTGAAAATGATTAAATTTGAATAACTTTGATTTTGTAGTGTAAATTCTACTATAAAATATGCAAACTAATTCATGTTTTGTCAAAAATTTCAAGCATACAATTATTAACTTTATTTCTCATACAATCTATCAATAAAAAGTTATAGAATAATTTCTCTTTACTTCTTTAATAAAAACTTTGACAATACTATTTCCAAGGGTTGTAAAATCGTCCCTGATTCTGCAAGATAAGTAGTAAACTAGCTACTAAAAACAAGGTTGCCAAGAGCAAGGTAATATAATCTCCTTTTTTCAAGGCCTGATAACTATACCAAGTCCGTTTTTTCTCTTTCCCAAAGCGTCGAAGCTCCATAGCTGTAGCGATGGTATCAATGCGTTCTAACGAGCTAAAAATCAAGGGAGTGATAATGAGCAGATTGCCTTTGATTCGTTGCATGAGAGAAGCTTTCTTGGATAATTCCATCCCACGCGCTTCCTGCGACATCTTGATGGTAAAGAATTCTTCCTGCAAATCTGGAATATAGCGCAAGGTCAGGCTGACTGAATAGGCAATCTTGTAAGACACACCAATTTGATTTAAACTGGAAGCAAACTGACTAGGATGGGTTGTCATTAAAAAGATAATAGCCAGAGGAATGGTGCAAAGGTACTTAATGGCCAGATTTAGCAGATAAAAGAGCTCTTGGCTGGTCAGAGTGTAGACTCCGATTCCCTGCCAAATCACACTTCTCTCTCCGTAAAGTCCAACCCCATACTCGGGAGAAAAGAGATAGACCATCAAGACGTTTAAAACGGCAAATACCGTCGCAAAAACGGCTACAAAAGAAACATCTTTAAAGCGGATTTCTGACAAATAGAGGAGAAAGACTGAAAAGACGGCAATCAGAACAAGCAGTCTGGTATCATAGCTAATCATGGCCGCCAATGACACGAGTATGAAAAAGAGAAGTTTCCCAGCTCCTGACAAGCGATGAATCACAGTATCTCTATGCTGGTAACCGATTAATTTAGCTTGCATCCTTCTCTCCTTTCCTTGTAAAATGCCGTTAAAGCAAGTGGATCCACGTCGAGTTTCTTGGCCAAGTTGAAGATTGAAGTTTCTTTTAGATTAGTTTTTACTAACAGCTCGGGATTGCTCAAAAGACTAGCTGGATCGGTATCGGCAATCAATTCCCCATCTACCATGACAAGGGCTCGGTCTGAATAATCCAGCATCAATTGCATATCATGAGTAATCATAACAATCGTGTGCCCTTTTTGATGCAACTTCTCGAGAAATTCCATAATCTCAGTATAGTTCTTCTGGTCTTGACCCGCAGTCGGTTCATCTAAGAGGATGATTTCAGCTCCCAAGACCAAAATCGATGCAATGGTGACACGTTTTTTCTGACCAAATGACAGGGCAGAAATGGGCCAATTGCGGAATTCATAAAGACCACAGATTTTCAAGGTTTCATAGACTCTCGTTTCAATTTCCTGCTCGTCCACACCTCTCAAACGTAGCCCCAGAGCCACCTCATCAAAAATCATATTGGTTGAAATCATTTGATTGGGATTTTGTAGCACATAGCCTACTCGTTCTGCCCGCTCTGCAACAGAATCTCCTTTTATATCCTGTCCTTCCCAAAGATAGCGGCCTTCAGTCTGGATAAAACTACTTAAGGCCTTGGCTAGGGTTGATTTCCCAGCTCCATTTTTTCCGACAATGGCAATCTTTTCACCCTTTTTAATATCCAAATGTAGGGACTTTAAAATCGGTCTATCATCATAAGAAAAAGACACATCCTCTAGTCTAAAGAGTGACTGCAATTCTGGCGTCTCTTTTACCAATTCAGTCTGCAACTGAACCTGACCTTTTGAGATGGACAAGTTATCCAGATCTGCTAATTGTTCTTCCTTATTTAAATCCACACCCAATTGACGGAGAGTGGTGAGATAAAGAGGTTCTCTAATGCCATTTTGTGTCAATAAATCAGTCGCCAGTAACTGATCAGGGCCACCATTAAAGAGGATACGACCATCGTTTATCAAGACAATCCGATCAACAGGGCGATGCAGAACATCCTCCAAACGGTGCTCAATAATAAGGGTCGTCGCCCCCTCCTCCTTATGAATCTGGTCAATCAATTCGATAATATCCTGACCTGACTTGGGATCAAGATTGGCGAGTGGCTCATCAAACAATAGAATGGGACTTTCATCAATCAAGACACCAGCCAAACTGACACGTTGCTTTTGTCCACCTGACAAATCCTGGGGACGCTGAGCTAGTAAAGGGAGAAGATCCAGCTTTTCAGCCCATTTATGAACACGATTTTTCATCTCTTCTAGAACTGTCACATCATTTTCCAGAGCAAAAGCTAAATCTTCTGCCACAGACAAGCCAATAAACTGCCCATCTGTATCCTGCAAAACTGTGCTAACCAGATGAGACTTATCATAGATGCTCATATCAAAGGCTGCTTGACCCTTGATCAAAAATTCTCCAGACGTATGCCCCTTGTAAATATTGGGAATAATCCCATTCAAACACTGACCCAAGGTAGATTTACCTGACCCAGATGGGCCAACAATTAAGACTTTCTCTCCCTTGTAAATAGTCAAATCCACCCCTTGCAAAGTCGGTTCCTGTTGCGTTTCATACTGGAAAGAGAAATCCTTCCACTCAATTATAGCTTCTTTCATCTTACTCTCTTCATTCGCTTCTTAGACTTCTATTTTATCATAAATTACCCCCTTCTTGGAGACTCTTCTCTTAAAATCTTAGCGTCAAAAAGAATCCTAGCCTAGCTTGCTTGCCTAACTAATCTATAAACATCGAAAAAGACTGGTTGTCCAGCCTTTTCCCTTATGTTAATCCTTTTTCAAACTTCCTGAACGAGTTTGCGTACGTGAATAAGCTAGCAAGAGAAGGGTACCTGCGATAGCTATAGTTACAGCATTAGCAATTCCCGCAACAATCCCTTGGGCAAATACTTTTTCTGCCGCTTCTTGATAAATCACAACGTCTCCAAGTGGTGCCAAGACACCCCAAACAAGAGCATTTGCAACAATCTGAATGAGGTTAAAGAAGACAATATCCTTCACCCCAAAAACACCTTGTGTTACTCGAATGTATTTTCTAAAGAGTCCTACAGCTAGACCAAAGAGACCACTAGCAATAATCCAAGTCCACCACAGACCATAGCCAGCAAGAGAGTCCTTCACTGCATGCCCAATTAAACCAACAAGTAATCCCACTAGAGGGCCAAAAATGATAGACAAGAGGCTCTGTACCGCATACTGAAGCTGGATACTTGTATTTGGAACGGGTGTCGGAATACTAATCATCCCGATAACAACAAAGAGCGCAGCTCCAACACCGATAGCAACAACTTGTTTAATTGATTGATTTTTCATCTATATTCTCCTATTTTATGATTCTATTTTCTTTATTTCAATGGTCCAAGATGAACCGACACCCACATTATAGGCCTTGGCAAAAGAACCTTGGTTGATAGCCAAACCTAAACGATAGAGAGAGTTGATGTAAAGGATGGGTTGCCCAATTCTCACATCTGCAAATGATTTGCCATAGACAACCTGATTTTGATAGACCAGCATATCAGCGTGATAGATAGTCACTTCAAAACGGTCACCAAATTCTGGTTCCAGTTTGTAAAACTCTTCTCGTGTGATAGAGGTCCAAAGCGAGCCGAAACGCACATCCAGAATATCAATAGCTCCCTTCACCAAATGGTCTTCAACAATGGTCTCTACGACTGGAAGCTCCACAATCTGATCCACACTGAGCTCTGGTCCCACTTCCTCAAATGTAATGTGACCACTGGCTAATTTAGCTCCAGTATAAGCATAAACATCACGACCGTGGAAGGTATAAGAATGCTCTGTGTTTTGACGTCTATTGGCTACCTCTGAAATTTCACGAATAGCTACAATGCCAACGTGTTTCTTGATAAAAGAAAGAGTCCCATTATCTGGCGTGACAATGTATTGATTTTTTGCAGTCTTGGCAACCACACTCTTACGTTTTGATCCGACACCTGGATCGACAACCGATACAAAAGTCGTTCCCTCAGGCCAATAATCCACCGTCTGAAAGAGACGGTAGCTCCCCTCAAAAATATTATAAGGCGTGATATCGTGCGTCAAGTGATGGATTTTTATGGTTGGAGATTCTTCTAAAGCCACTCCAATCATAGCCGATACCGCACCATCAACCAGACCAAAGTCTGATTGTAATACCAGTAAATTATTATTCATTTTATCTCCTTGTATATCCTTTATCATACCATATTTCAGAGAAAGTCGCTAATAGCTATTTTAATTGGTTAGGGTATAGTTTTATCTTATAGCAAATTTCCTACTAAAAGCTCTGGTTATTAGCTAGTAGGTGCATTTTTTCTTGAAAAAAGGTATGATAGTTACATCATGAAAAAGTAGGTTTTAATATGAAAATTATCCTTGTCGGAGGGGGTAAAGTTGGTTTTGCCCTCTGTCGCTCCTTGGTTGCAGAAAAGCATGATGTTTTGCTGATTGAGCAAGACGAAGCAGTCCTCAATCATATTGTCAATCGCTTTGATATCATGGGTATCCTTGGCAACGGAGCTGATTTTGCCATTCTTGAGCAAGCCAGTGTCCAAGATTGTGACATCTTTATCGCCCTGACTGAGTACGATGAAGTAAACATGATTGCAGCCGTTCTAGCTAAAAAAATGGGGGCTAAAGAAACCATCGTTCGGGTGAGGAATCCTGAATACTCTAATTCTTATTTCAAAGAAAAGAATATTCTCGGTTTTTCTCTTATCGTTAACCCTGAGCTCTTGGCCGCCCGCGCTATCGCCAATATCATTGACTTCCCCAACGCCCTATCTGTCGAACGCTTTGCTGGTGGACGCGTTAGCCTCATGGAATTTATCGTCAGATCCACTAGCGGTCTTTGCCAAATGCCCATTTCTGATTTTCGGAAAAAATTTGGCAATGTCATTGTCTGTGCGATAGAGAGAGAGCATCAAATTATCATCCCAAGTGGTGATATGACCATACAGGATAAAGATAGAATCTTTGTCACCGGTAACCGTGTTGATATGATGCTCTTTCATAATTATTTCAAATCTCGTGCTGTAAAGAGCCTTCTCATAGTTGGAGCAGGTAGAATTGCCTATTATCTACTAGGGATTCTCAAAGACAGTCGGATCGATACCAAAGTCATCGAGATTAACCCTGAAAGGGCACGTTTCTTTAGTGAGAAATTCCCTAATCTCTACATCGTTCAAGGAGATGGGACAGCAAAAGATATCTTGTTAGAAGAAAGTGCCCAAAACTATGATGCAGTAGCAACCCTAACAGGAGTTGACGAAGAGAATATTATTACTTCTATGTTCCTGGATAGTGTCGGGGTGCAAAAAAATATTAGCAAGGTTAACAGAACTAGTCTCCTTGAAATTATTCATGCGCCTGATTTCTCAAGCATTATCACTCCGAAAATCATCGCTGTAGATACAATCATGCACTTTATTCGTGGACGTGTTAATGCCCAATATTCAGACCTTCAAGCCATGCACCATCTAGCCAACGGTCAAATCGAAACCCTGCAATTCCATATCAAGGAAGCCAATAAAATGACTGCCAAACCTCTTTCTCAACTGAAATTGAAAAAAGGGGTTCTTATTGCAGCCATCATTCGAAAGGGCAAGACTATTTTCCCAACTGGGGAGGATAGGTTGGAAGTCGGAGACAAGCTCCTAGTAACAACCTTGTTGCCAAACATCACCAAGATTTATGACTTGATCGCGAGGTAAGAAATGAATAAAAGTATGATTCGTTACCTCCTTTCAAAGTTACTTTTGATTGAAGCTGTTCTCCTCTTGGTTCCTGTTGTGATTGCCATCTACTACCATGAATCAAGCCAAGTCTTTACATCTCTCTTTACAACGATTGGGATTCTCGTATTACTAGGTGGTTCAGGAGTTTTACAAAAACCAAAAAATCAACGGATTTACGCCAAGGAGGGAATCTTAATCGTTGCCCTCTGTTGGATTCTTTGGTCTTTCTTTGGCGGTCTCCCCTTCGTCTTTGCTGGACAAATTCCCAGCCTTATCGATGCCTTTTTTGAGATTAGTTCTGGCTTTACAACTACTGGAGCAACTATTCTGAACGACGTTTCGGTTCTCAGTCGTTCCCTCCTCTTCTGGCGAAGTTTTACCCACTTGATTGGAGGGATGGGAGTACTGGTTTTTGCACTTGCTATTATGGATAATGCTAAAAATAGCCACCTAGAGGTGATGAAGGCTGAGGTCCCTGGCCCTGTTTTCGGTAAGGTTGTATCCAAACTCAAAAACACTGCTCAGATTCTCTATCTCCTTTATCTAGCCCTCTTTTCCCTCTTTGTCATCATCTACTATCTGGCAGGTATGCCCCTATTTGATAGTTTTGTCATTGCCATGGGAACAGCGGGTACAGGAGGATTTACCGTCTATAACGACGGAATTGCCCACTATGGTAGCTCACTGATTACCTATCTGGTTAGTATCGGGGTTTTGGTTTTTGGGGTAAATTTCAATCTCTACTACTACCTCATGCTCCGTCGCATCAAAGCCTTCTTTGGAGATGAAGAACTTCGAGCTTACTTATTCATCGTAATGATTTCTACAGGCTTAATCAGCCTCAACACTCTCTACCTCTACCCAGGATTTTCCAAGAGCTTTGAAATGGCCTTCTTCCAGGTTTCCAACATCATTACAACAACTGGTTTTGGATACGGAGATATTACCAATTGGCCCCTCTTCTCCCAGTTTATCCTCCTCTTTCTCATGGGAATCGGTGGCTCTGCTGGATCAACCGCAGGTGGACTCAAGGTTATTCGAGGCCTCATCCTTTCAAAAATTGCCAAAAACCAAATTTTGTCAATTCTATCTCCCCACCGTGTGTTGACCCTCCATGTTAATAAAACGGTGATTGACAAAGATACCCAGCATAAGATTCTCAAGTACTTTGTCATCTATGCTATGATTTTACTAGTACTCATCTTTATTGTCAGCCTAGATAGCAATGATTTCCTGGTTGTGACCAGCGCTGTCTTTAGCTGTTTCAATAATATCGGGCCTATTCTAGGAACCACTTCTAGTTTCTCAATCTTTAGTCCTATCTCAAAAATTCTCCTCTCCTTTGCAATGATTGCAGGTCGCTTGGAGATTTACCCAATCCTACTTCTCTTTATGAAGAGGACCTGGTCTAAGAGATAAAATAAAGCCACACCTTGTTTCTTACAAAGTGTGGTGTTTTTATTTTCATACTCTTCGAAAATCTCTTCAAACCACGTCAGCTTCGCCTTGCCGTAGGTATGGTTACTGACTTCGTCAGTTCTATCTGCAACCTCAAAACAGTGTTTTGAGCTGACTTCGTCAGTCTTATCTACAACCTCAAAGCAGTGCTTTGAGCAACCTGCGGCTAGCTTCCTAGTTTACTCTTTGATTTTCATTGAGTATTATTTTCAAATCCCCATCGCAAGTCAACAAGTATCTTTGAATCTCGGTCAGACATTTCAGTACCTGACTTAAGGCATTTAAAACCCCAAAAACAACCCTCAGCCAACTGACCGAGGGTTACTTATTTCATTATTCAAAAACTTAATTAGCTCAATGCATCCAATGCATCATCCATTGAAAGAACTTCGTGGAAGACACGTTGTGTCAATTCAGTTTTTTGTTCTGGAGTGAGGTATTTAGTGTTTACACAGTATCCAGAGATACGTACGATAACGTCTTCTCCTGACATGATCTTTTCGTAAACATCGTTCAAGTCCATAACGTTCAAGTTAACGTGTTGTCCACCGTTTTCGAAGTAACCATCAAGGATTGTTACCAAGTTATCAACTTGTTCATCACGAGTCTTACCAAGAGCACGAGGTGATACTTGAGTTGTCAATGAGATACCGTCAGCGGCATAACCGAAGTCAAGGCTAGCAAGTGAGTTCAAGTTTTGCAACCATCCACCTTTAGCTTTGTTAGATGGGTTAGCACCTGGTGAGAAGAATTCAAGTTTAGACAAGTTCACAGAACCATCTTCGTTGAGGTATACACCTTTGTGTACTGGTGAGTTACCAGTTTGTTTAGAGTAAGCAACGTTAGATGTGATTGTCAAAAGTGATACAGTAGCTTCTGCGTCTTTGTAAAGTTTGTGGCTACGTAGACGAGTTGTGTAAGCTTCAATCAACCATTCTGCCAATTCGTTTGAACGTGGATCATCTTCACCCCAACGTGGGTATTCACCGATTGTTTCGTAATCGTAGATGTAGCCATTTTCATCACGGATTGGTTTAACTGTAGCGTATTTGATAGCTGACAATGTATCAACAGTGTTCGCAAATCCACAGATACCAAATCCCATGTTTGCACGTTGTTTAGTTGGCAAGAAGGCCATTTGAACAGCTTCGTAGTTGTACTTATCAGTCATGTAGTGGATGATGTTCAAAGCATCTACGTAAGTGTCAGTCAACCAGTCAAGAGATTTTTCAAAGTTAGCTTTAACTGATTCGAATTCAAGAACTTCGTCACGGATTGGTTCGATGTCAAATACTTTGTAGTCTTTGTGAACATCGTCGTAACCACCGTTCAAACCAGTAAGAAGGGCTTTCAATACGTTTACACGAGCACCGAAGTACTGGATATTGTGGCGTTGTTCTTCATTTTCTGGGTCAAGTGGAGACACACAGCATGAGATACAGCTCATTTCACCGTATCCATCTTTAGCCATTGTTGTTACACCTTCGTATTGGATAGAAGAGTGTTTGTGGCTCATATGCATACAGTAGCGACGGAAGTTGTATGGCAATTTGTCAGTCCAAAGAACTGTCAAGTTTGGTTCTGGAGAGTTACCGATATTGTCAAGAGTGTTCAAGAAACGATAGTCCATCTTAGTAACACGGTGACGACCGTCGTTACCCATACCAGCCATAGAAGTTGTGATAAATGTTGGGTCACCTGAGTACAATTGGTCGTAAGCTTTAGTACGAGCAAATTTAACTGTACGAAGTTTCATAACGAAATCATCAACGAATTCTTGGATTTCTGATTCAGTAAATGTACCACGAGCAAGATCACGTTCTGCAAAGATGTCAAGCACGATTGGCACACGTCCTAGAGATGTTGCAGCACCGTTGATAACACGGCAGACAGCCATGAAGGCGATGTTCACCCATTGGATAGCTTCTTTGACGTTCATCGCTGGTTTGCGAACGTCAACACCGTAAAGGTCACCCAAGCGAACAACTTGTTGCAATGCTTGGTATTGAAGGTTTACTTCTTCACGAAGACGGATTGTTTCTTCATCAATTTCTTTAATTGCATTCCAGTCGTTTACTTTTTCTTGCATCAAGTAGTCTGCACCGTAAAGAGCAAGACGTGCGTAAACACCGATGATACGTCCACGTGAGTAAGCATCTGGAAGACCAGTTACAGTGTGAGCGTGACGAGCACGACGGATATTTGAAGTGTAAGCGCGGAAGATACCGTCGTTAACTGTTGTTACGTATTTAGTAAAAATTTCGTGAACAGCTGGATCTGGTTCGTATCCATTTTCTTTCAAAGTAGTTTCAGCCATACGGATACCACCTTTTGGCATGAAGTTCAATTTGAAGAGTTCATCGTTTTGGATACCATAGATAACTTCGTTTTCTTTGTCGATAAATCCTGCAGGGATATCAGCGATAGATGTTGGACGAGTGTCCATTGGGAAACGAGTTTCTTCGTAGTGAGCCTTAGTTTCTTCTACAATTTTTTTGATGTGAAGTGAACGTTCTGTTGGTCCTGCAAGGAAGCTTTCGTCTCCATCGTAAGGTGTGTAGTTAGCTTGTACGAAGCGTGATACACTTGCTTTTTCTTTCCAATCTACGCCTTTGAAGCCTTCCCAAGCTTTGTCAAAAATATCTTGTGCTTCAACAACTGTCTTAACAACCATGTTAATGTCCTCTTTTTTCTTTCTAGTAACAGTCATCTGTTACATTCATGAGACAAGTATACCACACAGTAACCGATTTCAACAAGTGACAAACCCCTGTTTTTACACTTTCTTTTCTAAAACAGTCTATATTTCGCCCTAAACTGTATTATATTTTTGAAAAAATATACCCTTTTTTCCTTTTTCAGAAAAAAGGGTATAATAAAAGAAAATAAGCTGTAAAAAAGGTGCTAAGCATGTTGATTTTTCCCTTATTGAATGATTTATCAAGAAAAATCATCCATATTGACATGGATGCCTTTTTTGCTGCGGTGGAAATCAGGGACAATCCTAAACTCAGAGGAAAACCTGTCATTATAGGAAGCGACCCTCGGCAAACAGGTGGACGGGGAGTCGTTTCTACCTGTAGCTATGAGGCACGAGCTTTTGGTGTTCATTCTGCCATGAGTTCCAAGGAAGCTTATGAACGTTGTCCTCAGGCCGTCTTTATCTCAGGGAATTATGAGAAATACAAGTCTGTAGGCCTCCAGATTCGAGCTATTTTTAAGCGCTATACAGATTTGATTGAACCCATGAGCATTGACGAAGCCTATTTGGATGTAACAGAAAATAAACTGGGGATTAAGTCAGCAGTCAAAATCGCTCGCCTCATTCAAGAGGATATATGGCAAGAACTTCATTTAACTGCTTCTGCCGGTGTTTCCTACAACAAATTCTTAGCTAAAATGGCTAGCGATTATCAAAAACCTCATGGTTTGACAGTGATTCTACCTGACCAAGCTGAGGATTTTCTCAAACAAATGGATATTTCCAAGTTTCATGGAGTAGGAAAAAAGACGGTGGAACGTCTTCATCAAATGAGCGTTTTTACCGGCGCTGATCTACTTGAAGTTCCTGAAGTGACCCTAATAGACCGTTTTGGAAGACTGGGCTATGACCTTTATCGAAAGGCTCGTGGTATCCACAATTCCCCAGTCAGATCCAATCGTATCCGTAAATCAATCGGGAAAGAGAAAACCTATGGAAAGATACTCCGTGCCGAAGAAGACATCAAAAAAGAGCTGACTCTTCTATCAGAAAGAGTCGCGCTCAATCTCAGTCAGCAAGAAAAAGCTGGAAAAATTGTCATTCTGAAAATCCGCTACGAGGACTTTTCAACTCTTACTAAACGAAAAAGTCTCGCTCAAAAAACACAGGATGCTAGTCAGATAAGCCAAATTGCCCTGCAACTCTATGAAGAATTAAGCGAGAAAGAAAGAGGTGTCCGCCTGTTGGGGATTACCGTGACTGGATTTTAAACCCTTGAGGGGAGCTTCATTAGTTTGAATCAAATGAGGTTGGAACAACAGCGTTTCAGCCTCATTCTGTTTTAGAAATAATGTTCAGAGCGTGATAGCTAATTACTAAAATAGTTCGAGGAACTACCTTAAATTGCTGACCAGCATTCAACAGGCTGTGCCAGCCTTATTCACATTTTAGACTCTAAAAAATCCTAATTCAAGAAAACTTCTTTCCCTCACCACTCTCTTGCTAGAAAACTGAATGTTCTTGAAAAATATAGTTTAGTTTGAATTCCTACCGCATTTTTACTGGGATAAATTCTATAATTTTCAAGAAATATTTCATCACTTCCCTAAAAAATAATATCTATAAGAGAAGGAACATTCCCACGCATATACTTGGACTACAATATTTTTTGACATTTTATTGATCAAAAAGCGCACTTGGTTTTAATTAAGTATTAACTCCAACACTTAAAACTAAGAATGTGAGACAGATTTCAAATAGTTCCTAGTAAAAAACTTTTTCTCATAAGTGGTAAGTGTTGACACCTTCATTTTTATTTGTTAAACTAAAAAATATAAAATACCGAATAGTCGGTTTTTTAAAGGGATTTAACATGAAAAAATCTATGCTAGAAAAAACAATCGATTATATTGCAAAACAAGATCAACGAGTACATCAACAACAAATACGTCATCACGAAGCCATTAAAAAGCAAAGAATACAGCAAAAAGAACAGTTTTATCGATTAACACAAGGAGAGAGCGGTATCCGACATTCTCGTTTGGGAGTGAAATGTGAGTATGCTACAATTACTGGCGGGCTCATCACTACTTTGTTTAGTCCTTGGAATGGTTTAGGAATAATGACCATCGGTGGGATTACAGTTCTCTCAAACTTGTATCACATCAAACGTATAGAAGCAAAATTAAAAAAGTAGAGTGGTTTTCTTAAGAATGAGACTTGTTAGACTGCTCAAATATTACCTTTTCTTCTTTTTTTGATAAAATAAATTTAATAAAACAGAGAGAAGGAACTTAATGGTCGCAAAAACAGAAAAATCTCAAGCAATGATTGAAAAAATTTTATCAACAGCTTCACAGCTTTTTATTCACAATGGCTATGAAAAAACAAGTGTACAAAACATAGCGCAAACAGCTAGCATTTCAAAAGGGGCCATTTATCACCATTTTCAATCAAAAGATGAAATTTTTTTGCAGTTTTAAAACAGCGTTATCAATTGATGGAAAAGGAATTGCTAGACTGGCTTGAATCCACCAGTCATTTAACTGGAAGAGAACAGCTCAAAGAAACCTTTCAGTTTAGTTTAAAAAGTCAGAAAACTAACTACGAAATGTTGAATCACGCACCTCTTGATGCGGAGTTCATGCTGACTATTATCCGTTACAATCTGCGTATAGGAACTCCCCTTATTGCAGATATTATAAAAAAAGGAATAGAAGATCAGTCCATCCACCCCATCCCCTTCCCTAATGAAGCGGCCGAGACAATCTTGCTTTTGACTAACTTTTGGGTTGAAGGGAGTATTTTTGAAAATTCTTCCGAAAAAATTGTCGATCGGATTTATTTTTTACAATTTATGCTTCAATCTATCGGACTGGATATTTTTGATGAATCTTTAATTCAAGAAATTTTAAGTCAATCAAATTAAATACCATCTTTTAGTTTACGTTTAAACCTGTGGACAAACGGAGGGCAAGACGACAGAATAACGCAATAAAATATAAACTAAACAATTATAAAAATAGGATAGTTTTCCAAATATTTTTTTGGCGAACTATCCTATTTTATTCTATTTTCAACTTATACAAATAAACGGACAAAGCTATAAAGTAGCAAGATACTACCAAGCACGATACGGTATTTACCAAAAAGGGTAAAGTCGTGTTTTTTCACATAGCTGGTCAAGAAACGAATAGCGACCATACTGACTGCAAAGGCTACTCCCATCGCAACCAAGAGCAAGAACAATTGCCCGAAGTCCAAGAGTTGTCCTGCTTTTACAAATTTGAAAATCTTTAAGGCACTAGCTCCAAACATAACTGGAATTCCAAGATAGAAGGTGAATTCCGTTACAACAGAACGACTGGTTCCATTCAACAAACCACCGACAATCGTTGCCCCAGAACGGCTTGTCCCTGGTAAAAGGGCAAGAACCTGGAAGAGACCGATATAGAAGGCTGTCGTATAAGGAAGTTTATCTAACTCTGTCACACTTGGCTCGATAGCACGCGCTTTATTGCGCTTTTCCAAATATATAAAGGCAATCCCATAGATAATCAACATGAGAGCAACAGAAACCATGTTATGGAAATGGGTATCAAACCAATCATCAAACTTAAATACGGCAAGCAAAGGTAAAGTTGCAACCAAGACCTTCAACCATAGTCTCCAAGTCTTACGAACTTCCTGCTTGTCCTTAGTCGGTTTGAAAGGATTGAGCTTATTAAAGTAAATGACCATAACCGCTAAAATCGCACCTAGCTGAATCACGACATTAAACATGGACATAAAGGCTTCGTTTTGATTTTGATATTGGATAAATTCCTCTGCTAAAATCAAGTGACCTGTACTAGAAATCGGCAACCATTCCGTAATTCCTTCAACAATCCCGAAGAAGATAGATTTTAAAATTTCAATAAGATACATAGATTACTCCTTTTTTCTATCTTCCATTATAGCATATTTTTTCAGCCTGTGATAGCTCTCTTTAAAAGGCACCGATACTGCCACCACCGCCGCCGCCAGAGAAGCCACCGCCAGAACTTCCACTTCCAGAAGATACGGAGTAGGTACTTGCTGTATTTGCGACACTAGCATAGTGGCTCATTTGTGCTGTTGAATGATAAAACATATTATGCCAGCCATAAGCTACATAGAGATTGATATCTGGACTTTCTACTTGGATGTGATGAACCTTCATCAAATGACTGACCTTGTCCGCATAGCCAAATAAGGTCGCATAGACCAAGAGGCGATTCCAGACCACAATACTTTCCAGCTCAGCCTGTTCCAATCGTGCAATCTCCCGCAACATATTTTCAAAACTGGTCCAGAGATAGTAGACTTCTGCTCCTGCTTCATTTAGGACACCATCACGATCATCTAATCGAAGCTTCCAATAATAGAAAACAGCCAAAACTAAACCTAGAAAACCAAGTATTGGCAAGGGCAGATAAAAATAAGCATGAACATCCAAACTATACAAGAACAAACCAAATCCGATAAATAGGGGCAAGATAGTCAAGACACCCATACCCACTTGCAAGGCCTTTTCCCCACCAGTTAAAGGTCGATAGTAATCTGGAAGCCCCCAGAAGGAAACTCGATTTCTCACTCCTTCTTGCATCTCTTTCAATACCTCTTCAAAAGATGATTTGAGCTGACGCCCCTTTGCTTGAATCCGTTTTTCATCAGAGACTTTTGCTCTACGATAAAGACTATCAGATACCTTGTAATCCGCAAACAAATTGGAAAGAGCTGCTTCTTTTTTGCCTGAAAAGGCCAGATTTAGACATTCTTTCTCAAAATTTGACAAACCATCTTCTTTTACCAGCCTCAAACCAACTGCATCTCCTTCTGAAATAATAGAGACATTCCCACGGTCTATCACATCTAATAAGGTAGCTTGAATAAGTTGGTCAAAGGTGAATTTACCTGCTCCTTTGGTTAGAGGACTCACTTCCTCCAAGGAGGTCGAGTAGACAGCCTCTGATAAAACCATAGGTTCTAATTCCATTGGTGGTTCATAGAGACGATGATTTTTGGCATATTTGACTGAAGGAGTGGTTTTTCTTCTATAGATGAAATAGAAGCAGACACTCAATAACAAGGAAATAGAAAGTATGGAAGGGAAGACCCAAGTAACAAGTTGTTTACTTTGCTCTTTTTCTTTAACAATCGATTCTTCTATCTTATTAAACTCTTCTAAACGATTCCCTTTCAATCCCTGATCCCTAGCGCTAGCAAAATCGGTCCGAGGCCAGTAGGCATGCAATTCAACTCCACGCTTAGCTGGAAGATTATCCAAACGAATAATATAATCAAGGCTACTCTTTTCAATCGTTCCCTCTCTAAAAAGTTTGCCTGTATGGAAAAAGAGTTTTTCAGCCCCCTTCTCTCCCCTTACATGAAATTCAAACTTTCCAATAGCCCCTGAACTATCTGTTAAAGGTTGCCAATTTAATTCAGCGATATCATCATATAGGAAAAGCAAATTTTTTAAGTTCCAGGTGAGGTCAACTTCAACTATGTCACCCTCCTGACCTGGATTATAGACTTTCACAGTATAACCATTCGCTTCTTCTGCTACTTCGCTAGTAATATCTGTCAGTTCAGCACCATTTTTTGAGGCCTGAACTTTTGGATGAGGATCAATCTCAAATTCACTAGGCATCTTGCCAGCACGTCCAAGTCCCACGATTTGGCCCTTAAAGTCCTCCTCAAACTGGTAAACTATCTTCTGTCTAAATTCCGCTGTATTGTCTGCATGAATATACAAATCCCCTTGATAAGAGTTTATCTTGAAATCAATGGCAAAAACAGAGAATGGCAAAAGGCAAAACAAGCCTAACACTAGTAAGAAAAAAGTTTTTTTCATCAACTAAGCCCCCTTTTTATCTTTGTTATCATTATATCATTTTTTCATAAGTAAGGGCTTACCTATATTGAAAAATAGAGTTTTTTTCGATAAAATAGGAGACAGTTATTTTTTAATAGATTAGAAATAGGAGAAATCATGAGAAAAATATACTTATCTATTTTCACAAGTCTCTTGCTGATGCTGGGACTTGTCAATGTTGCTCAAGCCGATGAATATTTACGCATCGGGATGGAAGCAGCATATGCTCCCTTTAACTGGACTCAGGATGATGATAGCAATGGAGCTGTCAAAATCGATGGGACTAACCAGTATGCCAACGGATACGATGTTCAAATCGCCAAGAAAATCGCTAAGGACTTAGGCAAAGAACCTTTGGTTGTTAAAACCAAGTGGGAAGGTCTAGTCCCTGCCCTCACTTCTGGTAAGATTGACATGATTATCGCAGGTATGAGTCCAACTGCAGAACGCAAACAAGAAATTGCCTTTTCAAGCAGTTACTACACTAGCGAACCAGTTCTACTAGTCAAAAAAGATTCTGCCTACGCAAATGCTAAATCTTTAGATGACTTTAATGGTGCGAAAATCACTTCTCAACAAGGTGTCTACCTCTACGACTTGATTGCACAAATCTCAGGTGCTAAAAAAGAAACAGCCATGGGAGACTTCGCTCAAATGCGCCAAGCTCTTGAGGCCGGTGTCATCGATGCCTATGTTTCTGAACGCCCAGAAGCGCTGACTGCTGAAGCTGCTAACTCTAAGTTCAAGATGGTCCAAGTAGAACCAGGTTTCAAAACTGGGGAAGAAGATACGGCTATCGCCATTGGACTTCGTAAAGATGACAATCGTATTAGCCAAATCAATGCCAGCATCGAAACTATTTCAAAAGATGACCAAGTTGCCTTGATGGATCGTATGATCAAGGAACAACCTGCCGAAGCTACAACAACTGAAGAGACTAGCAGTAGTTTCTTTAGCCAAGCCGCTAAAATTCTTTCTGAAAACTGGCAACAACTCTTGCGTGGTGCTGGTGTCACTCTTTTAATCTCTATCGTCGGAACCATCATAGGTCTCATTATTGGTCTTGCCATCGGTGTCTTCCGTACTGCTCCTCTATCTGAGAATAAAGCCATTTACAGCCTACAAAAACTAGTCGGCTGGATCCTCAATGTCTACATTGAAATTTTCCGTGGTACACCTATGATTGTTCAATCGATGGTTATCTACTACGGAACTGCCCAAGCTTTTGGTATCAATCTGGACCGTACACTGGCCGCTATCTTCATCGTTTCAATCAACACCGGTGCCTACATGACTGAAATCGTCCGTGGTGGTATCCTAGCAGTTGACAAGGGACAATTTGAAGCCGCGACTGCTCTTGGTATGACTCATAACCAAACCATGCGTAAGATTGTCCTCCCTCAGGTAGTTCGTAACATCCTACCAGCAACGGGTAATGAATTTGTCATCAATATCAAAGATACATCTGTATTGAACGTTATCTCTGTTGTCGAACTTTATTTCTCAGGAAATACCGTGGCAACTCAAACATATCAATACTTCCAGACATTTACAATCATCGCAGTGATTTACTTTGTCCTCACCTTCACCGTAACACGTATCCTACGCTTCATCGAACGCCGAATGGACATGGATACCTATACTACAGGTGCTAACCAAATGCAAACGGAGGATTTGAAATAATGACACAAGCAATCCTTGAAATTAAACACCTCAAAAAATCCTATGGACAAAACGAAGTGCTAAAAGACATTTCTCTGACTGTCCACAAGGGAGAAGTCATCTCTATCATCGGAAGCTCTGGAAGCGGAAAATCGACCTTCCTACGCTCCATTAACCTACTTGAAACGCCAACTGATGGACAAATCCTTTATCATGGACAAAACGTCCTCGAAAAAGGCTATGACCTCACGCAATACCGTGAAAAACTAGGGATGGTGTTCCAATCCTTTAACCTCTTTGAAAATCTCAACGTGCTTGAAAACACAATAGTCGCTCAGACAACTGTCCTTAAACGCGAACGTACAGAAGCTGAAAAGATCGCCAAAGAAAACCTAGAAAAAGTCGGCATGGGAGAACGCTACTGGCAAGCCAAACCCAAACAACTCTCAGGCGGTCAAAAACAACGTGTGGCTATCGCTCGTGCCCTCTCCATGAATCCAGACGCTATTCTCTTTGACGAACCAACATCAGCTCTCGATCCAGAAATGGTTGGAGAAGTCCTTAAAATCATGCAGGAACTGGCCCAAGAAGGCTTGACTATGATTGTAGTGACTCACGAGATGGAATTCGCTCGTGATGTCTCTCACCGTGTTATCTTTATGGATAAGGGTGTCATTGCGGAAGAAGGTAAGCCAGAAGACCTCTTCACCAATCCTAAAGAAGACCGAACAAAAGAGTTCCTTCAACGTTATCTCAAATAAAAAGAAAAGGCTGCATCAATCGTGCAGTCTTTTTGCTGTCCTCATACTCTTCGAAAATCAAATTCAAACCACGTCAGCTTCGCCTTGCCGTACTCAAGTACAGCCTACGGCTAGCTTCCTAGTTTGCTCTTTGATTTTCATTGAGTATCAAAATGAAAAGGCAGACCCAATTCAAGAATCCGCCATTATCCAAAGATTAATCTTCAAATTTTTCATGATTTTTTTCATAGAAATCAATTAAACCTAGAGCTGTTTCAAATGAAATATTTTTACTTTTGCACGACCCTGCGCTAGAGCAATGATAGACATTTCACGCGCATTCGTTTCTTTAGAGATACGGTAGCCTGTGATTTTCTTATCACGAACCCAGCCAACAACTGATTCTACTTTTTCAAAGTTTGACTTAGCCATGTCCTTCTCCTATTTTCTTCTTTACGATATATTATTCTATACGTTTTTATGTCTTTTGTCAATAAAAAAACATATATTCAATAAAACAAATGATTTAGTTTTTTCTTACTTCTTTTTTAAAGCCGATAATATATAGGTTTTTAGTTGCTATAACCAATTAGTAAGCGCCCCAAAAACAATTGAATTATTAAACTTAAAATTCGCAAAAATATTCACCGAGAAAAAATACCAGTTTCTCAATAGGATAAACAGGAGTCATATTCTATATCTTCATTTTAATCTATAAGTTTGTCAAAGAGAATCTTCCTTTTCGGACTATCTCATATCTATTTTGTCCTTTCTATTTCCTTTGGTTACCTTCCTGTTACTATTTAACTTTTTTAACCGGTACAATTGACTTATCTCATCAAATTTTGCATATTCTTATAACACACCGCTATTATAATCAGCATTTAGAATAGCACTTCCTAGTATTCCAAATGTTCTACTCGCCTCATATTACTGCTATCATATACTATATTCAATCAACTCACCAAATCTACCTTATAAGCATTGATTATTTTTTCTAATTCCTATTATATTTAATCAAACTTAAAATTAGATATATATAAAATATGGTATTCTAAAAAATAACCCTATATAACAAGTCATTCTTCTTTATTATTATAAACTGAAATAAAAAATAATAGGTGCTATAGTGAGTTGTAGTAGAAATAGCACGATAGATTTCCTAAGTCCATAGGAATCGCCCCCTTTCTTCACCCTCATTATAACACCTATACATCAGTTGTGCAAATAATATGATATTTTTTTATTAGTCCTCAGACAAGCATATTGTAGAGCGTTTCATTACCATTTAAGTTAATATAAGATGGATCAAAACCTTCCATTCGACGAATCAATCCTGCATAATCATGCTTATCTGCTAAGGCAATCCCAATCAATACAGGCCCTGTACCCTTGCTAGCTCGTTTGATATACTCAAAACGTGTGATATCATCATTTGGCCCCAAGATATCATTTACAAACTCACGCAAAGCTCCTGGACGCTGTGGAAAATTGACCACAAAGTAATGCTTGATGCCATCATAAATCAAGGCACGTTCTTCCATTTCTGGCATACGGTTGATATCATTATTTCCTCCAGAAATGATACAACAAATGGTTTTCCCCTTGATATATTCAGCTAAAACCTCTAGAGAGGCGATACTAGCTGCTCCAGCAGGCTCTGCGACAATCCCTTGCTTAGAGTAGAGATCAATCAAAGTTTCAGAAATCAATCCCTCATCGACACCTACCAAAGTTTGAACATGTTGACGAGTTGCCTCATAGGTCAACTGACCTACCTTTTGTACAGCAATACCATCTGCAAATTTGTCAATTTCTTTAAGTTTGACAGGCCCACCAGCTTCAAAAGCAGCCTTCATGGAACGTGCCCCATTAGCCTCTACTCCGATGACTTCAATCTCTGGATTTGTTTCTTTGATATAGGTAGAAACCCCAGCAATAAGACCGCCACCTCCAACAGGAACCAAAACAGCATCAAAATCAATCGATTCTTTTCGAGCCTCTTCTAAAATCTCATAAGCAACGGTCCCTTGACCAGCTTGAACATGGGCATCATCAAAAGGATCAATAAAGGTACGATTTTCAGAGACTGTAAATTCTTGAGCTGCTTTAGCTGAGGCATCAAAGGTATCTCCAACTAGTTTAATGGTTACGAAATCCCCACCAAAAAAGCGAACTTGACCAATCTTTTGTTGCGGAGTGGTAATGGGCATAAAGATAGTAGCAGGAATCTTCATTTCATTACAAGTATAGGCAACTCCCTGCGCATGATTTCCCGCAGAAGCACAGACTACCCCACGTTCACGCTCTTCCTTGCTGAGTTGGGAAATGGCATAATAAGCACCACGTATCTTAAAAGAACGAACACGCTGGGCATTTTCTTTTTTCAAATAAATCTTAGCACCATACTTCTCCGATAAATAATGGTCGTAATCCAGTGGGGTATTCACAACCACACCGTTCAAGACTTTATGAGCCTTGATGATATCTTTTGAACTTAACATCATTTTCTCCTAGACTATTTCATACTATCACAATCCATCCTCTTAAAAGAGAGATGAATTGATTATAAAAGCGAGTTAGTCCCCCAACTCGCCTTCACCTTAATTTCTATCAATTAGTTATAGATTTTGAATGCATCATCGTCGTTTTTACCAACGAAAGGCATTGCTTTACGCAATTCTGCACCAACTTTTTCAATTTCAAGGTTAGCTGCTTGTTCACGGTAAGCAGTCAATTTTGGACGTCCAGCTTTGTAGTCATTTACGAAGTCATTTGCAAATTTACCATTTTGGATGTCTGCCAAGACAGCTTTCATGTTTTCTTTAACTTGCTCAGTAATCACACGTGGACCTGATACATAGTCACCGTACTCAGCAGTGTTTGAAATAGATTGACGCATTTTCTTGAATCCACCTTCGTAGATCAAGTCAACGATCAATTTCATTTCGTGAAGAACTTCAAAGTAAGCCAATTCTGGAGCGTAACCTGCTTCTGTCAAGACTTCGAAACCTGCTTCGATAAGGGCAGTCAAACCACCACAAAGTACAGCTTGTTCACCAAACAAATCTTCTTCAGTTTCTTCTTTGTAAGTTGTTTCAAGAAGACCTACACGTGCTGCTCCAACACCTTTACACCAGTCCATAGCAATGTTTTTAGCATTTCCTGTTGCATCTTGATATACTGCATAAAGAGCTGGAACACCAAATCCTTCTTCATAAGTACGACGTACCAAGTGTCCTGGTCCTTTAGGTGCACACATGAAAACATCTACATCCGCAGGAACTTTGATAAACTCAAAGTGAATGTTGAAACCGTGAGCAAATCCAACTGCATTCCCAGCTTCCAAGTTTGGAGCGATTTCTGCTTCGTACAATTCTTGTTGGATTTCGTCTGGTGCCAAAATCATGATAACGTCAGCCAATTTAGTACCTTCTGCTACTGTGTAAGTGTCAAATCCATCTTCTTTTGCTTTGTCAAAAGATTTACCTGGACGTACACCGATGATGACATCGCGACCTGAATCACGCAAGTTTTGCGCATGCGCATGTCCTTGTGAACCATAACCGATAACGGCGATTTTTTTACCGTCAAGTGCTGCTACTTTAACATCTTTTTCGTATTCCATTTGAACTGCCATAGTTTTTTCTCTCTTTTCTATTATTTATTACCTTTTAGGCTGGTTTAACAAATTTAAGTTGGATTTTTAATCACGGGTAAATCCAGTTGCACCAGTTCGAGCAATATTACGAATACCATATGGTCGAATAACTCGCAATAGAGCTTCACTCTTTTCAGCATTTCCTGTCATCTGAATGGTAATCGAGCTTGGTGCTACGTCTACAACTGTTGCACGGAAAGGTTGAATAATAGCTAGAATCTCAGCTCGCTTCTCAGCTGGCGCTGACATCTTAACCAAAATCACCTCGCGCTCCAAATGAGGCTTGTCTGTAATATCTCGAATGCGAATCACATCAATCTGACGATTGAGTTGCTTGATGATTTGCTCCACTTCATCATGTGAAGCTACATCAATAATAATGGTGATGCGTGATACATTCGGATCTTCTGTTGCTCCAACAGAGATGCTTTCAATATTAACCTGACGACGAGACAGAACGCCAGTAAAGCGATTGAGGACTCCTGAACGATTTTGTAGTTTTGCTGTTAACATTCTACGCATGGAACTTCACCCCCAACATCTCATGATTACTCTTACCAGCTGGTACCATTGGTAACACCTGTTCCTTACGAGAAATATCTACCTCGATTAGCATAGGAACATCCTCCGTAATGACTTCAAGGTCTTGATCCAAGGTCTCAGGATTGTCAAATTTATAGTTTTTAATACCGTAAGCTTGTGCCATCAATTGGAAATCAGGAAGGGTATCAAAGACTGACTCAGACGTTCTACCTTCATAGAAGGATTCCTGCCATTGGCGAACCATTCCAAGTGAGTGGTTGTTCAGCATAACCACCTTGATTGGCACCTTGTAAATGTTCAAAATAGCCAATTCCTGGTTAGTCATTTGGAAACCACCATCTCCAACAAACAAGACAACTTCCTTATCTGGGTTAGCAATTTTAGCTCCAATTGCTGCTGGAATTCCAAATCCCATTGTTCCCAAACCACCTGAAGTCACTAACTGACGTTCATTTTGGTAGGGATAATACTGGGCTGTCCACATTTGGTGTTGACCAACATCTGTTACCACAATGGCATCTCCATTCGTCAATTCACCAATTCGTTCAATAACAGCTTGCGGTTGAACCACACGTTCTTTCTTATCATAAGAACGAACGCGGTTCTTGTCTTTAGTAACTTTCTCAATCCATTTCTCAGTATTGTTATGAACTGTTGGTTCAGCAAGCAACATTTGCAAGGCTTTCTTAGCATCTCCAACCACAGGAATATCTGCACTGATAATCTTGCCAATCTCGGCAGGATCAATATCAATGTGGGCAACCTTAGCATTCTTAGCAAAAGTCTTTGGATTCCCCGTCAAGCGGTCATCAAAACGGCAACCAATACTAATCATAAAATCAGCTTCCGTCATGGCAATATTTGCTGCGAATGACCCGTGCATGCCTCCCATTCCAAGGAAGAGTGGGTGACTCGTTGCAATCGTTCCTTGTCCCAAAAGACTGGTTACCACTGGAATTTGATAACGTTCTGCAAATTCATTTAATTCTGCCGCAGCCTCAGCATAACTAATTCCACCACCAGCAAGCAAGACTGGCTTTTTAGCCTTGGATAATTGCTTCAAGATTTTCTTGATTTGCATATCATTTGGCTCAAGAGTCGGTTGATAGCTTGGTAGGTTCACTTCTGGTGAATAAATGAAGTCTGTTTCCAAAGCAGATACGTCTTTAGGTAGGTCAATGACAACTGGCCCTGGACGGCCTGTAGTTGCGATATGGACAGCTTCCGTAATAATACGAGGAATATCAGCTGTCTCACGAACTTGATAATTGTACTTAGTGATTGGCATGGTAATTCCCACGATGTCTGCCTCCTGAAAAGCATCCTTCCCAATCCCTGCTCGCGCCACCTGACCTGTAAAGACCAGAAGGGGAACACTATCACTCATGGCATCCGCAATCCCTGTAATGGCATTTGTTGCTCCTGGTCCGCTAGTGACGACAGCAACACCCAACTTTCCAGTTGATTTGGCATAACCTTCAGCTTCATGCAGACAACCTTGCTCATGGCGTCCTAGAATGTGGCGAATGCCTTTAAAATTATATATCGCATCATAAAAAGGCAAGACCGCACCACCAGGATAACCAAAGATGGTATCAATTCCTAAATCACGAAGTGTTTCCAAAACTAGGTCCGACCCCGTCTTAGGAGATTCTAAACTGATTTTCTCCATTGTTCCCCTTTCTTTCCTCTTAAAAATAACTTGTTACTATCATACCATTTTTTCAAAATTTTTCAAGAGAAAAGAAGAAATTTTCTGAATTTTCTATTTTAACGTTTATTTATGAATGTTATTTTGTTTTTATTAAAAAAGATACCGATTTCATTTACTATCAAATAAAAAAGAACTGATTTCTCAGTTCTTCATTAATCTTATTCCACACTAAATAGGTATGGGTAAACAGGTTGTTGACCTTGGTGGATCTCGACTTCAACGTCTTCAAATTCTTCTGCGATTTCTTGGGCAATCTCATTGGCAAGTTCTTCGCTTCCGTCTTCACCGACATAGAAGGTTACGATTTCACTATCTTCATCCAACATATGTTTCAATGTTTCAGTCAAGGTTTGGTGCATATCAGGGTTTGACACGAGGATTTTCCCATCTACCATACCAAGATTGTCATTTTCATGGATTTCTAAGCCATCAATGGTTGTATCACGAACGGCTGTTGTGACGCTTCCGCTAACGACATCACTAAGAGCAGCAGTCATACGCTCTTGGTTTTCTTCAATGGACTTGCTTGGATCAAAGGCAAGAAGACTTGTCAAACCTTGAGGAAGAGTACGAGCTTCTACCACTGCTGCTGGTTGCTCCAAAACTTCTGCTGCAGATTGAGCTGCCATGAAGATGTTCTTGTTGTTTGGTAGGAAGATGATGTTACGAGCGTTGACCTGTTCAACAGCCTTGATAAAGTCTTCTGTTGAAGGGTTCATAGTTTGACCGCCTTCGATAACATAATCTACACCTTGAGAACGGAAGATATCTGCTAGACCTTTACCAGCCACCACAGCAATCAAAGCATACTCTTTTTCTTCAGCTGGTTTGCTAACTTGGGCAGCTTCTTTCTCAACCTGTGCTTCGTGTTGGTTACGCATATTGTCAACTTTCACCTTGACTAAACTACCATATTTGAGACCTTCTTGCATAACAAGTCCTGGATCTTCTGTATGGACATGGACTTTGACAATTTCATCATCGTTAACAACGAGGAGAGAGTCTCCAAGTTCATTCAAGTAGTTACGGAATTCGTCGTAGTCAAAGTCTTTGGCATAGGTTGGACCTTGCTTAAGAGCTACCATAATTTCAGTACAGTAACCAAAGGTGATATCCTCAGTCGCTACGTGACCAGCTACAGACTTGTGATGTTCTGCATTGATCATTTCACTCATGTTAGCAGGAGTCGCTACAAAGTCCTCAGATGCAATATATTCGCCAGTAAGAGCTGAAAGGAAACCTTCGTAGATGAAAACCAATCCTTGACCACCTGAGTCCACAACACCAACTTCTTTCAATACTGGAAGCATGTCTGGCGTTTTAGCTAGAGCTGTTTTAGCACCTTCCAAGGCTGTGCGCATGACTTCAACAGCGTCATCTGTTTGCTCAGCTTTTTTCTTAGCACCGATAGCAGCCCCACGAGAAACTGTCAAAATCGTTCCTTCAACTGGTTTCATAACTGCCTTATAGGCAACTTCCACACCTGATTGGAAGGCAAGGGCCAAGTCTTGACCTGTTAACTCGTCTTTATCCTTGATAGCTTGTGAAAATCCACGGAAAAGCTGAGACGTAATAACTCCTGAGTTCCCACGCGCACCCATCAAAAGACCTTTGGCAAGAATGCTCGCTACCTCTCCAACTGTAGAAGCTGGCTTGTCTGCAACTTCTTTAGCTCCATTTTCAATGGTCATTCCCATGTTTGTTCCAGTATCTCCATCTGGAACTGGAAAGACGTTTAATGAATTGACATATTCAGCTTGCTTATTCAAGCGAGTTGATGCAGCCTGCACCATTTCTTGAAATAAGCTAGTAGTAATTTTTGACACGGTTATTCTCCTACAACTTTGATATTTTGAATGTAGACATTTACAGTCTGAGCAGTAATTCCAAGTTGGTTTTCCAAACTAAAACGAACACGCTCTTGAATGTTTTTTGACACTTCGCTAATCTTTGTTCCGTAGCTCAACACGGTATATACATCAACTGCAATACTGCCATCTTCGGCTGCCTTTACAACAACACCTTTGGAATAATTTTCCTTACCTAGAAGGGCTTGGAAATTATCTTTGAGGGCATTTTTACTAGCCATACCGACCACACCAAAAATCTCAGTTGTTGCACCACCTACGATAGTTGCAATCACTTCATCTGTTAGTTCGATTTGACCATCTTTTGTATTAATTTTTACAGTCATCCTTTTTACCTCAACTAGTTGATACTCTATTTTATCATATTTCAGCCCAAGTGTAAAAGCAGAATACTGTCTCAGCGGATATTTACTCTATTATTCAAATGATGTTATACCCGTAATAAAAGAAAAAAGACCCTAAGGTCTCCTTTACTTTTATTATTAAACGCGTTCAACTTTACCTGATTTCAAAGCACGAGCTGAAGCCCAAACTTTTTTAGGTTTACCATCGATAAGAACAGTAACTTTTTGAAGGTTTGGTTTTACGGCACGTTTTGTTTGGTTCATCGCGTGTGAACGGTTGTTTCCTGATACAGTCTTACGACCTGTAAAGTAACATACTTTAGCCATTGTGTTTTCCTCCTATTAGATCTAATATAGCGGATGTGCTAGCACCACATACCGTACTATGTTATCACACTTTTTTCATTTTTGCAAGGGAATTGGAAGATTTTTTTATTTAACGTAAACAACTCCCAATTTCCCAAAGGCCACATCTCCACGGATAATCAATGTTTTGCTGGTTGGGGCTAGAGAAGTATCTGACTTGGCTACACCACAGAAAGTTTCCACCTTCAAATCAACTCTCCAATGTTGGGGAACATAGATAACTGCATTGCCAAAACCAACTTCCACTTTCAGGGTTGCGCTATCTCCTAAAATCTCTGCATTGTCATAATATATCTTGGCATTGCCAAAACCAACTTCTACTTGATCTTCTACCAATTCTTGCTCTTGCTTGTAGAAAGTCCCAGTCCCAAAAGCAACTTCCTTATCTGTAAGAATGGTCTTTTTACCATCATACCACCATTTTTTCCCATTCCAAGTTCTGTTAGAATGAGTGAGTGCGCTGACACCCATTACGATTAAAATACTTGCCCAGAACAATGACTGATTTGGAATCGGTAAAATGCCATAAAAGTGGTTAGCAATCATTAAGGCTACTAGAGCTGTAAAAGAAGCTGAAGTTAAGTGGCGACGCAACAAAGCTCCAACTGATTGGTAGGCAAAAAAAGCAATACCAATCAAGGGCCAAATGCGCCCTCCTAGAGAAGGGATTCCAAAATTTCCTTGTGCTAATATTAAAGCTGCTAGTACAAGCAACACAATACCAAATGCTTTCTTTTTCATGTTCTTACCTCATATTTCTTAGATTTTCTTTTAGGAGGGATTGGTAATGCCGTGACACATGAACCTCCTTGTGGGTCTGATAAAAGGAAATGGTGCCCGTTCCTGAAAAGGACTTGTCCACCGAATAGATTTGCCGAATATTAACGATAGTTGACTTGGATACCCGACTAAAATAACGAGGAAGGATAGCCTCTAACTCATAGAGTTTAAGCCGAACTTCGTAGGCATCTTTCTGGGTATGGGCGTAAATCTTGTTCCCTTCTGTCTCAAAGAAGAGAATTTCCGACAAGTCCAGATAATATTCACCCGTCCCTTTGTAAAAAATCAACCTAGGAGACTTGGACTCTTGTAAGAGGCGCTGTAAATCCGCAATCTCATCTGTCAAGGCCGCTGCCTTGATGACAATTTCAGTTTCCTCTAAATTGATGTCAATTTCGATTCGTAACTTCATTCCATCTCCTTTCTGACTCTACTATATCAAAGCTAAAATAAGAAAACAAGAGCAAAAAAGCAAGTGGTTACTTTAACCCCGTAAGTGGTTCTAGGATCACCTTAACTTACAGGTCAAAATAGAAAGAAAATCACACCCCACACAAGACCACAAATATAACCAACCACTACATCCTTGGGATAATGCACGCCACCTGAGATTCTCACGAGACCAAGGAGGGCTGACAAGACCAACAAGATAACCCCTACAGATAAACTAGCATGCAAGCAAGCCATGGAGATAATGGTTGCTGAAAAGACATGACGACTGGGCATAGACTGACCAGGACTATATCTGTCTAGTAGCGGGATAATTTCCCAAACTTCATAAGGCCTAGGAGCATTGACTTTCTTACGGAGAAGGGACAAAATCACAAAACCTGATGCAGGGACAAACACATAAATCCAGATCTGTTTCCCAAGTCCTTGTTGGAAATTGGTAGTTGCTAACAAGGTTAGATAAATCATAGACATAACTACGGTTATGAACCGATTGAAAGCTCTTAACAGTCTCAGAAAGATAGGCTTATTTTCAATCTTACCAGCAATATGGTTATACCATTCTTGATAATTTTTCATATATTTTCTCATCACTTACTCACATTTTGCTTATAGGGAAGCACTTGTCTTCTAGTATAGTGCAGAAAAAGAAGGCCGTCAAGCCTTCTTTCGATTTATTCTTCTGATTCATCTTCTGTAAACTGACTGTTATAGAGGTCAGCATAAAAGCCTCCTTGTGCCATCAACTCATCATGATTGCCTTGCTCGATGATATTTCCGTCTTTCATGACAAGAATCAGATCAGCATTTCGGATAGTAGACAAGCGGTGGGCGATGACAAAGGAAGTTCTTCCCTCCATCAATCGGTCCATGGCTTTCTGAATCAATTCCTCAGTACGGGTATCAACCGAAGAGGTCGCTTCATCTAAGATTAGGAGTGGCGCATCTTTTAACAAAGCACGAGCAATAGTCAAGAGTTGTTTTTGTCCGACAGACAAGGTCACTGTATCATCCAAGACGGTATCGTAACCATCTGGTAGGGTCATGATAAAATGGTGAATCCCTACAGCCTTGCTGGCTTCAATCACGCGCTCATCACTAATATCCTTTTGGTTATAGATGAGATTGTCTCGGATAGTGCCTTCAAAGAGCCAGGTGTCCTGCAAGACCATTGAAAAGGCATCGTGTACTTCCGAACGCTTCATAGTCTTGGTATCCACGCCATCGATGCGGATACTTCCCTTATCAATCTCATAGAACTTCATCAAAAGATTGACAATGGTTGTCTTACCAGCCCCAGTCGGTCCGACAATGGCAACCTTTTGACCTGCATGAGCAATCGCAGAAAAGTCATGGATAATCGTTCGCTCTGGTGTGTAACCAAAGGAAACTCGATCAAAGACCACTTGACCTTTCATAGCGGTTAATTGTCTTTCTTTATGGGATTCATCTTCCATTTCCTCTTCACCTAAGAATTCGAAGACACGCCCCATGGCTGCGCTAGCTTGCTGAAGACTAGTAATCCCTTGAGCAATTTGGGAAAGGGGCTGAGAAAAGATACGAACGTAGGCCATAAAGGCAACGATAATCCCGATACTAATCTGCCCATTCAGAGCCAAGGCTGCACCAACGATAATCACCAAGGCATAGCTAAAGTTCCCAATAAACATCATAATCGGCATCATAATCCCTGAAATAAATTGAGATTTCCAGATACTATCATACAGACGATTGTTTAATTTCGCAAACTCTTCTTTTGTACTCTCGATGGCATTGTAACTGGTCACAACATTATGGCCAGAGTACATTTCTTCCACATAGCCATTGACAGCTGCCAAATCCTGTTGCTGACTCTTAAAGAATCCCTGTGATTTGCCCATAAAGACAGACACGAAAGCAAAACCAATGAGAGTTGAAACAACCGTCACCAAAGCTAAAATCCAGTTCATGCCAAACATGGTTACTAAGACCGCCACGACCAGTAAACTAGATGAAAGAACTGTTCCTAGACTTTGATTGAGGGACTGAGCTGCAGTGTCAACATCATTGGTTACACGAGACAAGGTATCCCCTTGAGAGTGTCCATCAAAATATCTCAATGGTAGGCGATTGATTTTATCTGCAATAGCTGTTCTCAAACGCTCTGAAAAACGTTGAATGGCTGATGTAAACAGAAAGGCCTGCAAATAATTTGATAAAAGTCCAATCACATAGATGACGGCTAAAAAACTACCAATAGCTGCAACCGCAGCGACATCCACACTTGTTTCCAGACCACTGGCAATGATATTAGTCATTTCCTTGATGCGGGTTGGGCCATAAACAGTAATGATATTGGATACGATTGTTGCTAGAAAGGCTATCAGAAGGGCAAACTGGAGACCTGCAAGATAGGGTTTACTTTGTTTCCAAAGAGACATTTTTTTATTTTCCATGTTCCAATTCCTCCTTCGATAGTTGTGAATAGGCAATTTCTTGGTAAACTTCGTTGGTAGCTAGAAGTTCCTTGTGGGTGCCTTGTCCCACGACTTTACCTTGATCCAAGACCAAAATCAAATCAGCATCCATAATCGTTGAAATACGTTGTGCGACGATAAGCTTGGTCATAGATTTTGTTTTCTCTGCTAGCTCTTGACGTAATACTCGGTCTGTCTTGTAGTCCAAGGCCGAGAAGGAGTCATCAAAGATAAGGATTTCTGGTTTCCGGGCTAAGGCACGCGCAATGGCCAGACGCTGTCTTTGACCACCTGAGAAGTTGGTTCCTCCTTGGGCTACTTCTGACTCTAAGCCCGCTTCCTTGTCTTCGATAAAGTTCTTAGACTGGGCCAATTCTAAGGCTTGCCACATAGCTTGTTCACTAAGCGGTGTTTCTTGACTGTGTCCAAAGTCTAGATTGCCCTTAACATCACCTGAAAAGAGAACAGCTTTTTGTGGAATATAGCCAACCTTGTTGCGCAAATCATTCAAGTCATAGTCTTGAACATTGACACCGTCCACCAGAATTTCTCCTGTTGATACGTCGTAGAAACGTGGAATCAGATTGACCAGAGTTGATTTACCAGAACCTGTTGAACCAATAAAGGCCACTGTTTGACCAGTTTCTGCTTTAAAGCTAACATGTTCAACAACCGCCTCCGAATTTGCCGCATAACGGAAGGTCACATCCTTAAACTCGACCTGACCTTTGATGTTTTCATCAGCAAGCTTCACTTGAGCAGGATTTTGGATAGACGAATGCAAATCTAAAACCTGATTGATCCGCTTGGCAGAGACCATGGTTCGAGGAAGAACGATGAAGAGCGCCCCCATGAGAAGGAAGCCCATAACAACCTGCATGGCATAAGACATGAAAACAACCATATCACTAAAGAGAGGCAGACGCGCCGTCGGAGTAGCATCGTTGATTACATAAGCCCCAATCCAGTAAATCGCCACACTCAAACCACTTGAAATCCCCATCATGATAGGATTTAAAATGGCCATAAGACGGTTAACAAACAAATTCAAGCGTGTCAGCTCATCATTTGCTGCAGCAAATTTTTCATTTTGGTAATCCTCTGCATTGTAGGCGCGAACGACACGAATACCTGTTAAACTTTCACGAGTGATACTGTTCAGTTTATCTGTCAGCCCCTGAATCAAGGACTGTTTTGGAAAGGCTAGCGTCACCAAAACGATCGTCATCAAAACGTTGACAATCACTGCCACAAGAACGGCCCAGAGCCAGTATTCTGAATGGCCTAAAATCTTCCCGATGGCCCAGATAGCCATAATCGGACCACGCGTAACCACTTGCAAGCCCATGGTAATCAACATCTGAACCTGAGTAATATCATTGGTGGTACGAGTTAAGAGACTAGGGATAGAGAATTTCTTAATCTCTGTCTGCGAGTAGTCTAAAACTCGGTTAAAAATATCACTTCTTAGCCTACTAGTATAAGAAGCAGCCACTCTAGACGCAAAAAATCCAACTGCAACTGCGGACAAGAAGGCCAGAAAGGACATTCCCACCATCATGCTTGCTGGCTGCCATAACTCATCTAAGTTGCTACCCTGAGTTCCTAGTAAATCCGTAATTTTCGAGATATAGGTCGGCACTTCCAACTCTAGATAAACTTGAAAGCAGGTAAAGAGAATGGCTAGTAAAACAATCCCCCATTCTTTTCCACTAATTCGTTTTGCTAATTTCTTCATTATCTCCTCCTATTCTCTTGATATTTTCCTGTAGTTGACTGAGGACTTTCTCAAAGATCAGTAATTCATCTTCATCTACGTCTTCTATCAACTGCTTGTCAATGCGCTCAAAGAAGGCCTTAACCTGCTGCATTTGAGAGCGCGATTTGTCCGTCAGACGAACAAACTTAGCCCGCTTATCGACAGGACTCGCCTCCAATTCCACCAAATCATTTTGCACCATACGCTTGACCAGGTTACTCGCCACAGACTTGGTAATATTGAGTTCCTGCTCGATATCTTTAATCAAGACCAAGTCTTGGTTTTTCTCACGATTATCTAAAAAACGCATAACCTGACCTTGAGGTCCACCCATAAATTCAATACCACAACGTTTGGCTTCCTTTTGCACCATCAGGTGAATTTGATGACCAAAACGCTTAAAGACTAACATCGGCTTATCCATACTTACTACTTTCTAACCATTGCATTTAGTTCTCCTAGGAACTAAATAAGTTTTCATGGGAACTATTTTACTACTTTGAAAAGAGATGTCAAGAAAAAAGTTTCCTAGAGAACTATTTTCTTGATTCAAAAAATCCCAAGTGATTTTTTCACTTAGGATCATATCCTCTAGGTTAAATTAAAAGCCGTCTACGTTTGTGTAGATTTTTTGTACGTCTTCGTCGTCTTCAAGGACACTGTAAAGTTTTTCAAAGGTTTCAAGGTCATCGCCTGACAATTCCACTTCTGACTGAGGAATCATTTCCAATTCAGTCACTTGGAATTCTTCGATACCTGACTCACGAAGGGCAACGATAGCCTTGTGAAGGTCAGTTGGCGCTGTATAAACCGTGATTGTTCCTTCTTCTGCTTCTACATCGTCCACATCCACATCCGCTTCGAGCAATTGCTCAAAGACTGCGTCCGCATCTTCACCTGCAAATACGATAACACCCTTGTTATCGAAGAGGTATGAAACAGAACCTGAAGCACCCATGTTTCCGCCATTTTTACCAAAGGCTGCACGGACATTGGCTGCTGTACGGTTGACGTTAGAAGTCAAAGTATCAACGATCAGCATAGAGCCATTTGGTCCAAACCCTTCGTAACGTCCTTCTGTAAAGGTTTCGTCTGTGTTCCCTTTTGCTTTATCAATCGCTTTATCGATAACGTGTTTTGGCACTTGGGCTTGTTTAGCACGATCGATAACGAATTTCAAAGCAGTATTTGATTCTGGGTCTGGATCACCTTTCTTAGCTGCTACATAGATTTCTACACCAAATTTTGCATATACTTTAGAGTTAGCTCCATCTTTAGCCGTTTTCTTGGCTACAATATTGGCCCATTTACGTCCCATTAGGAATCTCCTTTTTTCACATTTTAATCTTTCTTATTATAACACAAGTTTTTTCGATTTTCACTAGAGGAAATAGATTTTATTTAGCAAATACAGCTAGGATGATACTTTGGCTACCAAGATGGCCTTGCCTTCTTTTATCAAAGGATGACGGAATAGTGAGAAGTACAGTTGGATGGTCATGGCAACCCAGATAAGGGGTTCGCAGAGGATAACACCCTTATAGCCTGCCCAAGGAATAATCAAGACCACAAAAGCGATTTTCCCTATTAATTCAATAAAGCTGGAAACCAGAGGAAGGATCTTTTGCCCCAAACCCTGCAAACAATTGCGATAAATCAACAAGAGACTCAAAATAGGATAAAAGGCTGAACTGATTTGCAGATAGAGACTTCCATTTTCTATCAAGTAACCATCTGTCGAACTAGCCAAGAAGGAAACCAAGGCTGGACTGGCAAAAAAGAGGAAGCTACAAACAAAAACTGCCCAGAATATACTTAAACGACTGCCGATTCGAAGTCCTTGAACAATGCGGTCTGGTCGCTTAGCTCCTAGATTCTGAGAAGCAAAGGTCGTCATCGAAGCAGAAATAGCGGTCATAGGAAGAAGGGCAAAGGCCATAATGCGGCGAGCTGCCGTCTGGGCACTAATAATTACGGCACCAAAGGTATTAACAGAAGACTGTAAAATCACACTGCCGATAGACACAATTGAACTCATCAAGCCCATAGCCAAACCTTGCTCCAAGAGATCAACGTATAAAGCCTTGTCCCATTTGAAATGCTTGAGTTGAGGCAAAAGTTCTGGCACACTCTTACGGATATAATAAAAGCAGAGAACCGCTGATAAGCCTTGCGAAATGATGGTAGCAAGTCCCGCCGATTGAACTCCAAGATGCAATTGCGTAATAAAATAGAGATCCAGAGCTACATTAACCAGAGCAGAGAAAATCAGAAAACCAAGCGCAGCCAGACTGTCTCCAATAGATCGCAACAAACCTGCAAAGAGATTATAAGCAAAGCTGACACCAACACAAGTCACAATCATAGAAATATATTGATAGGACTGGGAAAGAATTTCTGCAGGGGTATCCAAGTACTGTAAAAGTGGATACAATCCAAGAAAGCCCAGCAGCATCACTACAACACTCAAAAGAACACCTAAAATCCAGGTGGCTGCTACTGCCTCCTTGATTTTAGTGAAATCCCGAGCCCCATAATAACGGGCAATGACAATTCCCATGCCATTGCCAACACCAAGAGTAAAACCTACAATCAGGTCAAAAATCGCTGTCGTCGCTCCTACTGCAGCCAAGGATTCTTGACCAAGAAATCGTCCAACAATCAAGACATCAGCAGTGTTATAGAGCTGTTGAAAAATATTAGACAGCAAGATTGGGAAGGCGAAGCTTAAGAGCGAGGAAAGAATCGGGCCATGAATCAGGTCCACTGTTCGTTTTTTATTCATAAGGCTATTATATCAGCTTTCTAGAGGAGCGACAAGAAACAGCAAATCATAACTAATCTGAAAACTTGAACAAAGCAACGAAAAAGCAGCGGATGTCCTCCACTGCTTTAACAGCTTATTCTTCAATTTCGATTTCAAGCTCATCGCCTAGGTCAAGAGTTACCTCTTCATTCACAGAATCTGCTTGAACTGCTTCATCTTTTTTGCTTTCAGCAGCTTCTTCTCCATCAATCAAACCAAATTGAACACGGACTTGATGGTCAATCTCATCAAAGACTTCTGGGTGATCTGCCAAGTATTTCTTAGCATTTTCAGAACCTTGCCCGATTTTCTCATCCTTGTAAGAGTACCAAGCTCCTGCTTTTTTGATGATATCCAAATCGCTTGCGATCTTCAAAAGTTCACCAGTCTTAGAAATACCTTCTCCGTACATGATTTCAACGAAGGCTTCCTTAAATGGTGGAGCCACCTTGTTTTTCACGACCTTGATCTTAGTTTCTTTACCGACATTGGTGTCTTTTTGGTCACCAGTTCCCTTGATTTGTGTGCTTCCACGAACATCCAAACGCACTGAAGCGTAGAATTTCAGAGCACGTCCACCAGGAGTTGTTTCTGGATTTCCAAACATGACCCCAACTTTTTCACGCAATTGGTTGATAAAGATGGCAATAGTTTTTGTTTTATTGATAGAAGCACCAAGTTTACGCATAGCCTGGCTCATCATACGAGCCTGCAAACCAACGTGGCTATCTCCGATATCTCCATCAATTTCCGCACGAGGTACAAGGGCAGCAACTGAGTCGACTACGACAAGATCCACGGCTCCTGAGTCAATCAATTTTCCTGCAATCTCAAGACCTTGCTCTCCTGAGTCTGGTTGAGACAAGAGCAATTCGTCAATATTGACACCAAGGGCCGCAGCATAAGCTGGATCGAGGGCATGTTCCGCATCGATAAAGGCTGCAATCCCACCTTCTTTTTGCGCTTGTGCAACTGCATGAAGGGCAACCGTTGTCTTACCAGATGACTCCGGCCCATAGATTTCGATGATACGTCCCTTAGGATAACCACCTGAACCAAGAGCAATATCAAGAGCTAAAGAACCTGAGCTCATCACTTGCACCTTTTGCTCCGCACGTTCACCCAAACGCATGATTGATCCTTTACCAAAGTCTTTCTCGATCAATTTAAGAGCATCATTCAAGGCCTTTTCACGTTCTGCCCCAAATTTTTTTGAAATTTCTTCTAATTTTTTGGTTTTTTCGCCATTCTATTCTCCTACATTCTAATGGTCCTTAGACCTATCTACTATTATATCAAAAGTTAGTTACTTAATAAAGCCTTGCGAACTAGGTTAAAGGCATGCATAACCGCAATGTGACGTACATCTGCTCGACTTCTGCCTCCAATATTCACCTTGATGACCTCAGTTCCTTTCTCTTGCGCCAATCCTATGTAAACTGTCCCAGCTGGGTGCCCTTCTAGGCTATCTGGTCCTGCCACTCCAGTCAAACTAATGCCAAAATCAGACTGGGTCCTGCTTCGTGCCTGCTCAGCCATCTTCTGGGCTGTATATTCAGACACCACACCATGTTCTTCCAAATCCTTGGCAGGAATATCCAACATTTTTGATTTTTCCTCCAAACTATAGGTCACGAAACCACCCTTAAATATACTTGAAGCACCCGAAAAATCAGCTACAGTGGCTTGGAAAAGTCCTGCCGTCAAACTCTCTGCTGCCGTAATGGTTTTCCCTTGCTTTTTCAGTTCTTCTACCACAATGCTAGCTAAACTAGTTTCTTCCCCATAACCATAGCAAAGTTCTCGTAAACAAATTCCTTCAAAGGTCTGATACTCCAAGATTTGGTTTTCTAAGATATCCAGCGCTTGATTCGCCTCTTCTTGACTGCTAACCTTTGTTGACAGACGTAGAGTGACTTCTCCTGTCTTGGCATAAGGTGCCAAGGTCGGATCTGTTTGATTGTCAATCAAATCAGCCAAAATGGTCACCAGCTGACTTTCGCCAATTCCAAAGAAACGAAGAACTCGGGAATACAGCTTGCTCCCTGTCATCAACTTAGGTAGAAGTTGATTTAAGACCATGGGTTTCAATTCACTTGGTGGACCTGGAAGGACGACGTAGGTCACTCCTTCGGCCTCTAACATCCCCCCCACAGCCAGTCCTGTTTCGTTGGGCAGCGGAGTCGCTCCTTCTACAAGTTGAGCTTGTCTTTCGTTATTCGGTGTTCGGGCATAGTCTGGTCGCTGGGCAAAAAAGACATCCAACTTCTCCTGAGCCTGAGGATCGAAGACTAATTCTTTCCCTAAAAATTTAGCCAGAGTTTGTTTGGTCAAATCGTCCTCAGTTGGCCCTAAACCACCTGTCAAAATCACCAAACTGCTACGTTGACTGGCAATTTCAAGCAAAGACAAGAGACGAGCTTCATTGTCTCCTACAGCCGTCTGAAAATATACGTCTACCCCAATCTCTGCTAGTTTTTCTGATAAAAACTGAGCATTGGTATTGACAATCTGTCCTGTCAAAATCTCTGTTCCAACAGCAATAATTTCTGCTTTCATGTTTCCTCCTACCTATCTATTCGTGTTTTTTTGAAAAAATCGCAGGAAATTTCCCACGATTGATTTTTTTATTTATAGTAAGAAAGTTAATTGTCTTCGTCACCAACAGGTGTTCGTCCAAATAAATCTTCAAATAAGACAACATTTGTTTCAAGCTGAGTGACTTCTTCTTGTCCCAAAGAACGTCTCAAAAGATTCTGCATTTCCAACATATGGTTTCTTGTAACAATTTGATAAGAAACGCCTTGTAGCATCTCCCCTTCACCCTTCAACTGTTGTGTTTCAATGGTTTTAAATGAATCTTTGTAGCCCAATAAGCTTGGAATACTTTTTGCAGATAAATCGATATTAGTCTGCATATTAGTACTTAGGGCTTTTAAGATAGACTGATAGTGACTGATACTATTTAAACTAAGAACTTTTTCAACAACTTTTTGAATGACTTCACGCTGACGCTTTTGACGACCATAGTCTCCTTCTGGGTCTTGATAACGCATGCGTGAATAAACAAGCGCTTCTTCTCCATTTATTGTCTGCTCTCCAACACCGATAGAAATGGTGTTAAATTCTTCTTGGTCACTGATAGAGATTGGGAAACCTAGTGTATTATTAACCGTAATACCTCCAACTGCATCGACCAATTGTTGCAATCCTTGCATATTGACCATAATATAACGATCAATATGGAGGTTCATCATCTTTTGAATTGTTTCTATCGCAAGTTCTGCTCCACCACCAGCATAAGCTGCATTAAGTTTCGCTTCTTCAATACTACCATCTTTACGTTGAATTTTAGTCAGGATATCACGTTCCAAACTCATCATCGTCGTTTTCTTTGTGTGAGGATTGACAGTCAGCAAAATCATACTGTCACTATTTCCAGCCCATTGGTCTGTACGCTCTACGTTCCCAGTATCAACCCCCATCAACAGAATGGTCAAAGGCTCTGTTGCTTCAATAACCTTGGTTTCTTCTCCTATTTTTTTATAGGTTTTTGCCAAAGTCTCTGTACCTTGCTGATAAATAGTATAAGCAAAAACACCGACACCCAAAACTGTCACAGCTAGAAAAGCTAATACCATTCCAATAATTTTTTTAACCATATTTCTACTAATCTATCAGTTTACCCATAAAGTAAACATCGATAAATTTCCCTTCTTCTATATATGCTCCACGCTCTTGGCGACCTTCAATTACAAAGCCATGCTTTTGATAAAGATGAACTGCAGCCTGATTACGAATTTGGACAGTCAGTTGGAGACGACGCAAAATGCCACTTGCTTGTGCCCACTCTATCACTTCTTCAAGCAACAAATTTCCCAGTCCATTATTCCAATATTTCTTACCAATCACAATAAAAAGATCTCCAATATGACGAACTCTCTTGCGCTGGTCAGCTGTAATATTTACAATACCAGCAATTTTATCATTCAGCAAGGCAAGTAAAGTGATTTGATTTTCCGAGTGAGCCTGTTTGTCCAAAAACAACTCCATCTCAGTATCTGTCAATAGAATACCTTCCCCATCCAGGCTGGTAAAATCTGTCTCCAAACTTACACGATTTAAAAAGGCCACTAATTCAGCTGCATCTTTAGACTCTGCTTCTCTAATGAGCAATTCATACTCCATGTTGAAGCTCCTCTAACAATTTCTCAGCGCGCAAACCCTTTGCTTGGAAATGTAATCTGCGACCGTCTTCTTCTTTTAAAATTTCCAATTCTAAATAAGTATCTGGTAAGGCATCACCTAAAAGATTCCCCCACTCGATGACAGTCACCCCGCCACCAAAGAGAAACTCATCTAAATCGATAGAATCAGCATCTCCTTCAATTCGATAAACATCTAGGTGGTAAAGCGGAATACGACCTTCATACTCTCTTACGATAGTGTAAGTGGGACTCTTAATCATCTGGGAAATCTGTAATCCCTTAGCAAGTCCTTTAGTAAAGGTCGTTTTACCTGCGCCCAGTTCTCCAGTTAGAATTAAAACATCATTCTTTTCTAATAGATGACCCAAACGCTCCCCTAAGACTTGTAGCTCTTCTTCATTTTTTGTGTACATATTCTTATTATACCAAAAACTTTTCTTTTGTGTCTATTTTTCTGCTAAACTTACCATCATAACATCCATAAAAACAGACTTTCTCTAAAAGAAAATGAGCGTAGCAATGACCAATACAAGATCTCGGAAAATATGACCATAAAAAGAAACTTCCTTCTTAACCGAATTTGGGACAAGATAGGCTGCAAAAAACAAGCCCAGTCCAATATAAATCAGAAGAGAGACAATGGTCATTGGATTTCTTAAGAAGAGAAGTGTTGCTAAAATAGTCACCAACACTGTCTTTTTTCTATCTAGCATAGCAAGCAAATCGCGCATGTATTTTTTCAAGGGTAAAAAAATCAACAAATCTAGCCCAAATAGAAAGAAAAAGGATGGCAATAAAAAGTCAACTAATTCTTGCTGCAGCGTATTTTTAATGAACAAGTTATCTGACAGGACAAGAACAGCTCCTAACAAATTAATTAAGAGCAGGATACTGTAAAGAAGCTTCACTGACTTCTTACTAGCTAAGACACTATGAACTTCTTGCTTACAGGTATAAAGATAATTTACTCCAGCACAGATTCCTGAAACGAAGACCATGCTTCCGATGAAAAAAGCTGTACTTTGTTTAAAGGACAAGATGCATTCCTTCCATAGAAAACAACTACTCAAACTGATTTGAATTAAAGCTAACAAAAATAAGATTCTCATTGATTTCATCTTCTCTCTCCCTTCCTACCAATCATTATACTAGGAGAAAAGGGAGAACTGTTTCTAATCTTCTCAAATGTCTTTTTAAGACGCTAAACAAACACGAAAGGCTAAACTTGAAATCAAAAAACGCACCATATCAAAAACTAAAAAGTTTGATATCATGCATCATATCTTAAAATAATTGACTATACTTTCTATCCAAATGAATTTTTAACCAATCTCTTTGGTCAATCAACTCTTAAAACCAAAGTGCAATTTCTCGCTTAGCTGACTCTTCTGAATCTGATCCATGTACAACATTTTGGATAACCTCATTTTCTCCAGCAGCTTTTGCAAAATCACCTCGAATAGTGCCTGGTAAAGCTTCTTCTGGACGAGTTGCACCCATCATAGTCCGCCAAGTTTCAATTACTTTAGGACCAGAGATGATACCCACAAGAACTGGGCCTGAAGTCATGAATTCACGAATCGGTGGGTAAAAACTTTGACCAACCAAATCCTGATAGTGCTGGTCAATTAACTCTTCTGAAACCTTTGTACGCAACTCCAATTTTTCGATTGTCAATCCACGTTGTTCGATGCGTTTCAACACCTCACCCACTAATCCTCTTTTTACACCATCTGGTTTGATGATAAAGAATGTTTGTTCCATACCCGTCTCCTTTGTCAGCTTGTTTCTTTTATACTATTCGAAAATCTCTTCAAACCACATCAACGTCGCCTTGCCGTAGGTATGGTTACTGACTTCGTCAGTTCTATCCACAACCTCAAAACAGTGTTTTGAGCTGACTTCGTCAGTTCTATCTACAACCTCAAAGCAGTGCTTTGAGCAACCTGCGGCTAGTTTCCTAGTTTGCTCTTTGATTTTCATTGAGTATTATTTTACCACATTTCATGAAAAAATGGAGAAATTTTCAGAAAAGAAAAAGAGAACCCGAAGGCCCTCTCATTCTCTTTTATTCTACTGTTTCTTCCACAGTTTCAACGGCAGTATCCACAACTACTTCTGTTGTTTCTTCATTCCCTTCTTCCTCTACTGGAGGATTGAGGTATTCTTCTTCGTTGATAGCATGTGGTTCAAGGTTACGGTAACGGGCCATACCAGTACCTGCTGGGATGATCTTACCGATGATAACATTTTCTTTAAGTCCAAGGAGATGGTCTTTCTTACCACGGATGGCCGCGTCAGTAAGGACACGAGTTGTTTCCTGGAAGGAAGCCGCTGACAAGAAACTGTTGGTTTCAAGTGAGGCTTTGGTAATTCCCATAAGAACTGGGCGACCTGTCGCTGGAACTCCACCTGCGATAAGGACATCTTTGTTGGCATCTGTAAAGTCATTGATATCCATGAGGGTACCCATGAGAAGATCTGTGTCACCTGGATCCATGACACGAACTTTACGGATCATTTGACGAACCATTACCTCGATGTGTTTGTCACCGATTTCTACCCCTTGGCTACGGTAAACTTTTTGTACTTCACCGAGAAGATAAGTTTCAACTGACAAAACATCGCGAACTGCAAGGAGACGTTTTGGTTGGATAGAACCTTCTGTAAGAGCAGCACCACGCGCTACTTGGTCCCCAACTTCTACACGCATACGAGCTGTAAATGGTACGACGTATTCACCTTCGCCAGTTTCGCCCTTAACAAAGACTTTCTTAGTACGAGTTGATGCATCTTCTTCGATAGCTGTAACTTGCCCTTTAACCTCTGTGATAACCGCCTCCCCTTTAGGATTGCGGGCTTCAAAGATTTCTTGGACACGAGGAAGACCCTGAGTGATATCGGTATTTGAGGCAACCCCACCCGTGTGGAAGGTACGCATTGTAAGCTGTGTACCAGGTTCCCCGATAGATTGGGCAGCGATTGTACCAACTGCTTCACCAACTTCAACCGCATCACCAGTCGCCAAGTTGATACCATAACAGTGACGGCAGACACCGTGACGAGTGTTACACGTAAATACAGAGCGGATAGTCACTTCTTCCACACCAGCATTGACAATTTCACGCGCCTTGTCTTCTGTAATCAACTCATTTGGACCGATGATAACTGCACCAGTTTCTGGGTGTTTAACAGTTTTCTTAGTGTAGCGACCATTGAGACGTTCTTCAAGAGACTCAATCATCTCTTTTCCTTCTGCGATAGAACGGATCAAGAGACCACGGTCTGTGCCACAGTCGTCCTCACGGATGATAACATCTTGGGCAACGTCAACCAAACGACGAGTTAAGTAACCTGAGTCGGCTGTCTTAAGGGCCGTATCGGTCATACCTTTACGCGCACCGTGAGTTGAGAAGAACATTTCGAGTACTGACAAACCTTCGCGGAAGTTTGAAAGGATTGGCAATTCCATGATACGTCCGTTCGGAGCCGCCATCAGACCACGCATACCGGCAAGCTGTGAGAAGTTTGAGATATTACCACGGGCTCCAGAGTCCATCATCATAACGATTGGGTTCTTCGGATCTTGGTTGGCAATCAAGCGTTTCTCTAATTTTTCACGGGCAGCACGCCATTCAGCTGTAACGGCATTGTAACGCTCGTCGTCTGTGATCATACCGCGACGGAATTGTTTAGTGATTTGTTCTACACGTTTGTGTGATTCTTCAATGATTTCAGCCTTGTCATCAACGACCGGGATATCGGCAATACCCACTGTCAATCCTGCAAGAGTTGAGTGGTGGTAACCGAGGTTCTTCATACGGTCAAGTAGGGCAGAAGTTTCTGTCGTACGGAAACGTTTGAAGATTTCAGCGATGATATTTCCAAGGTTTTTCTTCTTGAATGGAGGGTTAAGTTCAAGATTGCTGATAGCTTCCTTGATATCTCCACCAAGTGGCAAGAAGTATTTGGCTGGAACGCCTTCTGTCAAGTTGGCATTGTTTGGTTCTTGCAAGTATGGTAGACCCTCTGGCATGATGTCGTTGAAGAGGATTTTACCAACTGTTGTCAGCAAGACTTTATGTTTTTGCTCTTCTGTCCATGGTTTGTTGAGACTGTCTGTTGCAATACCAACACGTGAGTGGAGGTGAACATAACCATTGCGGTAAGCCATAACTGCTTCGTCACGGTCCTTGAAGACCATTCCTTCACCTTCACGACCAGCTTCTTCCATGGTCAAGTAGTAGTTACCCAAAACCATGTCCTGAGATGGAGTAACAACTGGTTTACCATCTTTCGGGTTCAAGATGTGCTCAGCAGCTAGCATGAGGATACGAGCTTCTGCTTGAGCTTCTTCTGAAAGCGGTACGTGGATGGCCATTTGGTCCCCGTCAAAGTCGGCATTGTAGGCTTCACAGACAAGTGGGTGCAATCGAAGAGCCTTACCATCAATCAAGACTGGCTCGAAAGCTTGGATACCCAAACGGTGAAGGGTCGGTGCGCGGTTCAAGAGTACTGGGTGTTCTTTGATCACTTCTTCAAGAATATCCCAGATACGCTCATCTCCGCGTTCCACCAAGCGTTTAGCTGCTTTGACGTTTTGCACGATATCACGGGCAACAATTTCACGCATGACGAATGGTTTAAAGAGCTCAATCGCCATTTCACGTGGCACACCACATTGGTACATCTTAAGCGTTGGACCAACGGCGATAACGGAACGTCCTGAGAAGTCAACACGTTTACCGAGCAAGTTTTGACGGAAACGTCCTTGTTTACCTTTAAGCATGTGGCTCAATGATTTCAGTGGACGGCTACCTGGTCCTGTGATTGGACGACCACGACGTCCATTGTCAATCAAAGCGTCAACTGCTTCTTGAAGCATACGCTTCTCATTTTGAACGATGATACCTGGTGCATTCAACTCAAGCAAGCGAGCCAAACGGTTGTTACGGTTGATAACACGACGGTAAAGGTCGTTCAAGTCAGATGAGGCAAAACGGCCACCGTCCAACTGCAACATTGGACGAAGATCTGGTGGAATAACCGGAAGGATATTGAGAATCATCCATTCAGGTTTATTTCCAGACTTGTAAAAGGCATCCAAAACATCCAAACGACGAATCCCTTTGATACGTTTTTGTCCAGTCGCTGTTTTCAACTCTTCTTTGAGTTCAGCAATTTCTTTTTCAAGATCTACTTGTTTCAAAAGGTCTTGGATGGCTTCGGCACCCATCTTGGCAACGAATGATCCATAACCATACTCACGCAAGCGCTCACGGTATTCGCGCTCTGTCATGATAGACTTGTGCTCAAGTGGTGTATCCTTGGGATCGATCACCACATAAGCTGCAAAGTAGATAACTTCCTCAAGTGCACGAGGACTCATATCAAGGGTCAAGCCCATACGGCTTGGAATCCCCTTGAAGTACCAGATGTGAGATACAGGAGCTTTCAATTCGATATGTCCCATACGCTCACGACGAACTTTTGTACGCGTTACTTCAACCCCACAACGGTCACAAACAATCCCTCTGTAACGAATGCGTTTGTACTTACCACAAGCACATTCCCAGTCTTTTGTAGGACCAAAGATGACTTCATCAAAGAGTCCTTCACGTTCTGGTTTCAAGGTACGGTAATTGATTGTTTCAGGTTTTTTGACTTCTCCATAAGACCATGAACGGACTTTACTTGGAGAAGCTAGGGTGATTTGCATACTTTTAAAACGATTTACATCAACCACTATTTCTTCCCTTTCTATTCTAAGTGAACTGCTTATTCTTGTTCAGCAGCTTCTTCTGTTTCTTCCGCTTTTGCTTCTTTCTCAGCTTCTTCAGCTTCAAAGGCTGCTTTAGCCTCTTGGGCTGCTTTTTCGCGGGCTTTTTCAAGATCATCTACGTGGATGACATCTTCGTCCATTCCTTCATCCAAGTCACGAAGTTCCACTTCTTGGTCATCTTCGTCAAGGACACGCATGTCAAGACCAAGAGATTGCAATTCTTTCACAAGAACTCGGAAGGATTCTGGAACACCTGGTTTTGGAATTGGTTTTCCTTTTGTAATAGCCTCATAAGCTTTCAAACGTCCGTTAATATCGTCAGACTTGTAAGTCAAGATTTCTTGAAGGACATTTGATGCACCGTAGGCTTCAAGAGCCCAAACCTCCATCTCACCGAAACGTTGTCCACCAAACTGAGCTTTACCTCCGAGTGGTTGTTGGGTAACAGTTGAGTAAGGTCCGACTGAACGCGCGTGCAATTTATCGTCAACCATGTGGTGGAGTTTGATCATGTACATGACTCCGACAGAAACACGGTTATCGAACGGTTCCCCAGTACGGCCATCGTAAAGGATCGTTTTGGCATCACTATCCATACCTGCTTCTTTAACAGTTGACCAAAGGTCTTCAGAACTTGCTCCGTCAAAGACTGGTGTTGCGATGTGAATACCAAGAGTACGAGCCGCCATACCAAGGTGGAGCTCCATAACCTGACCGATATTCATACGTGATGGCACCCCAAGTGGGTTCAACATGATATCGACTGGAGTTCCGTCTGGAAGGTAAGGCATATCTTCTACGGGAACGATACGAGAGACAACCCCTTTGTTTCCGTGACGTCCGGCCATCTTATCTCCGACCTTGATCTTACGTTTTTGAGCGATGTAGACGCGAACCAGCATGTTAACACCTGATTGCAACTCATCTCCATTTGCACGTGTAAAGATCTTAACATCACGAACAACACCATCGGCACCGTGTGGTACACGAAGAGAAGTGTCGCGCACTTCACGAGACTTGTCTCCGAAGATAGCGTGCAAGAGACGTTCTTCAGCCGAAAGGTCTTTCTCACCCTTAGGTGTTACTTTACCTACAAGGATATCACCTTCTTTAACCTCAGCACCGATACGGATAATACCCATTTCGTCAAGGTCTTTGAGGGCATCTTCACCAACGTTTGGAATTTCACGAGTAATTTCTTCAGGCCCAAGCTTTGTATCGCGCGTTTCTGATTCGTATTCTTCAAGGTGGACAGATGTGTAGACATCGTCTTTCACCAAGCGTTCGCTCATGATAACGGCATCCTCGAAGTTGTAACCTTCCCAAGTCATGTAGGCAACGATTGGGTTTTGCCCAAGCGCCATTTCTCCATTTTCCATAGAAGGTCCGTCAGCGATGAAATCGCCTTTTTCAACGACATCGCCAACTTTTACGAGAGTGCGTTGGTTGTAGGCAGTACCTGAGTTTGAACGACGGAATTTTTGGATGTGGTAAACGTCCAATGAACCATCTTCACGGCGTACTTCTACCTTATCAGCGTCTGCGTAAGTAACTTTACCATCATACTGAGCAATCACAGCCGCTCCAGAGTCGTGGGCTGCCTGGTATTCCATACCAGTACCAACGTAAGGTGCTTGAGGATTGATCAACGGCACAGCCTGACGTTGCATGTTGGCTCCCATGAGGGCACGGTTGGAGTCATCGTTTTCCAAGAAAGGAATACATGCTGTCGCAACGGCAACTACCTGTTTTGGTGATACGTCCATGTAGTCAACAACATTAGCTGGATACTCTTGGTTGACCCCTTGATGACGTCCCATGACAATCTTCTCAGCAAAGGTTCCATCTTCATTCAGACGAGAATTAGCCTGTGCTACAGTAAATTCATCTTCTTCATCGGCTGTCAACCAAACGATTTCGTTCGTAACAACGCCTGTTGCACGGTCAACCTTACGGTATGGTGTTTGAACAAAACCATACTTGTTCAAATGTCCGTAAGATGACAAGTTATTGATCAAACCGATGTTAGGTCCTTCAGGTGTCTCGATTGGACACATACGACCGTAGTGAGTGTAGTGCACGTCACGGACTTCATATCCAGCACGGTCACGAGTCAAACCACCAGGTCCTAAGGCTGATAAACGGCGTTTGTGAGATAACTCAGAAAGTGGGTTGTGTTGGTCCATGAACTGTGACAACTGTGATGAACCAAAGAATTCTTTAACAGCAGCTGTTACAGGACGAATATTGATGATTTGTTGCGGTGTCAAGACTTCGTTATCTTGAACAGACATACGTTCACGGACATTACGTTCCATACGAGAAAGTCCAAGACGTACTTGGTTAGCAAGCAATTCACCAACCGCACGGATACGACGGTTTCCAAGGTGGTCGATATCATCTACACGACCAAGCCCTTCCGCCAAGTTGAGGAAGTAGCTCATTTCAGCAAGGATATCTGCAGGAGTAACGATACGAACCTTGTCATCTGGATTAGCATTGCCAATGATCGTTACAACACGATCTGGATCAGTTGGAGCAACAACCTTGAATTTTTGAAGAACAACTGGCTCAGTCACAACCGCTGCATCATTTGGAATGTAGACAATCTTGTTCAAGTCGCCATCCAAATAGCTTTCAATGCTTTCAATCACGCTACGAGTCATGATTGTACCAGCTTCTACCAAGATTTCTCCAGTTTCAGGATCTACCAATGGCTCTGCAATGGTTTGGTTTAGCAAACGTGTTTTAACATTGAGTTTTTTATTGATCTTGTAACGACCAACTGCTGCCAAGTCATAGCGACGTGGATCAAAGAAACGAGCCACAAGCAAGCTACGTGAGCTTTCAGCAGTCTTAGGCTCACCTGGGCGAAGGCGTTCGTAAATTTCTTTCAAGGCTTCGTCTGTACGAGAGTCCATTGGGTTCTTGTGGATATCTTTTTCAACAGTGTTGCGAACCAATTCGCTGTCACCAAAGATATCAAAGATTTCATCATCACCTGAGAAACCAAGCGCACGAACCAAGGTTGTAAATGGAATCTTACGAGTGCGGTCGATACGAGTATAGGCGATATCTTTTGAGTCGCTTTCAAGTTCCAACCAAGCTCCACGGTTAGGGATAACCGTTGAACCGTAGCCTACTTTACCGTTTTTATCAACTTTATCGTTAAAGTAAACACCTGGTGAGCGGACCAACTGCGAAACGATGATACGTTCACCACCATTGATGATAAAAGTACCCATTTCTGTCATGATTGGGAAATCACCAAAGAAAACTTCTTGGGTCTTGATTTCGCCTGTTTCTTTATTGATCAAGCGGAAAGTTACAAAAATTGGTGCTGAGTAGCTAGCATCGTGGATACGAGCTTCTTCTAGCGTGTATTTTGGTTCCTTGATTTCATATCCAACAAATTCCAACTCCATGGTGTCTGTGAAGTTTGAAATTGGCAATACATCTTCAAATACTTCCTTAAGACCGTGGTCTAGGAAAGCTTTGAATGAGTCAGTTTGAATTTCAATCAAATTTGGTAAGTCAAGAACTTCTTTGATTCTTGAAAAACTACGACGGGTACGATGTTTCCCGTATTGAACGTCATGTCCTGCCAAGATGATTCTCCTTTGTAAATAAGTTCCAAGCCTTATCAATCAGGCTTTCTAATCGTCATATGGTTGTAAAACCCCTATCACCGTGTCCTCTTGACGAATTTTCAGAATCTTTAAGTCTTTGTTACAAATGCTCGAAATCCTGAAAAAAAGCACAAAAAGAGCAGCTAAATCTGACTTTTTCAGAAGATTTAACTGCTGTGAGCCTTGTCTGGACAATATTTCAGACAAAACCTACGACAAATGATTACTCATATTATACCCTATTTAGCTAGATTTTTCAAGGGGATTGACGATTTTTTGACAAAATCTTTTCCTATAAAACATTAAATTCAATGATCACTTTGTAAACTTCGTTTTCAGTTTAGTAGTTCACTAAGAATATAGTAAATTACAACTTTTCCTTTTTTATCATAGGCTATTTTTCTTGACTTTATCAGACTTTTCTTTTAATATATATGTATAAATATATAGGGAGATTTATGATGAATATCTTGCTTTCTAAGACTGAACAAGATTTGCTATTCTTACTGGAAGAAATAACCAAACACCATGATTGGATAGAACTCTCAGTCTTGGCCGAGAAGCTGAATTATTCAATAGAAGAATTACAAGAACACCTTTTTAAGATTGAGCAATTATTTCCAAACCTCCTGATACAATCAAGAAAAAAAGGTATTCAATTGCAGTTTGACTTCCAAAACACCTTGGATCCTAGGATTGAGATTTTTAAACAATCTGAAACCTACTCTTTTTTGAACCGTCTGTTTTTCAAGGAGGAAGGCTCACTTAACCAAATGTGCCTAGAGCTTGTGATTAGCTACGAACGAGTTCAGGAAATCATCCAGCATCTAAATACGAAACTTCTACAACACTATAACATCAGCATACAACCTTCCCCTTTAGTCATAGAGGGAACAGAAGAGGACATTCGCGCCTTTTATCTAGACTACTTTAGTCAAAGTTACGACTTTCTTGATTGGCCCTTCCCTTCTATTTCTGAAGAATCACTCACTCACTTGATTCAGCTATTTTTGAACGCCCAACAAGTTTCACTCACCCTCAGTAGCTTGCGACAAATCAAATATACCCTCGCTATCAATCTAGAGCGGTTTAATAAGAGATACTTGATTGAAAATCCTACTCCTCTTTTAACCAGTCACTACAGTTCTCTCATGCAAATTACACAGTTTGAACAAAATATTAAGAAGATAGCTAAAAAACTCCATTTTGAACCTACAAAGAAAACACTGGAACAACTATTTTCAAACCCAATCAAATCTTCTAAAATTACAGACAATGCTAATAATGGGGCACTGGGCGATATTCATCATATCCAAAAATCCTACCGTTTATTGAGCCAAATTCTAGAAGAACTGGCCAAAGAATTTCACCTGCAGATTGAAAATCGTGAGGAATTGATTTGGCTCCTCCACTACACTGCCCAATCTGATTTCTTCCATTTACTCAACAATCAGTCTCTCGACAAACAGAAATCCCATATTTTAAGCAATTATCAAGCAGAATTTCCAAAACTATTTGAAGTAAGTCAACACAAATTTCAATATTATCTGACTGAGATGGGACTAAACAGTAAGCCAAGTAAGCAACAAGAGATGGTCTACACCTTCACTATCCAAGGGCATCGAATTTTAGTCCAACTGCTTCAAAAACTTCCCAAAATACGTGTTTTGGTCATTAGTCATCTGGATAACCATCACGCACAAAGCCTAATCGACACCCTAACTCACTACGGAAACAATCTCTATCTATTTGATTCTTGGGAAGAATCTACGATTTCTTTCTCGATTCTCAATCAAATTCCGCACGATATTGTTATCACTACCTTTCCTGTCACTAACTCTCCTAAACCAATTATCTACAATCGTAACTTCTCTACTTCAGAATTATTCCTCCATCTCCACCTTCTGGCTTCTCAAATTCATAAAGAAAGACTAGCTGAGTCGTAACAGAAAATCTGTTGCGATTTTTCTTTTGCCCTAATTTTAAGAAAACGCTTGCATATTGTTTTACTACATGCTATACTGATATAGAAATTTATTGATTGGAGAATGATTATGAGAAAAACACCATCTCACACTGAGAAAAAAATGGTTTACAGCATCCGTTCCCTCAAGAATGGAACTGGTTCTGTCCTTATCGGCGCAAGCCTTGTCCTACTTGCTATGGCTACACCAACTATCTCAGCCAAGGAAAATACTACAACCACTAACGCAAGTAATAGTGAAACTACTACTGCCCTTGCCCAACCTCTTACTGATACAGTAACGAGCACTGGTAAGAACGAAAGTGATATTTCTTCGCCTGAAAATGCAAACGCTTCCCTAGAGAAAAAAGAAAAAAAACCTGCAACAGAGGCAACCACTCCTGCTGCAACTCCCGCCGATTCAGCACCACAAACCGGACAAGATCGTTCAAGCGAGCCAACTACTTCTACTAGTCCAGTAACGACTGAAACTAAGGTGGAAGAGCCAATCGAAGACAATTACTTCCGTATCCACGTCAAAAAACTTCCTGAAGAAAACAAGGATGCTCAAGGACTATGGACTTGGGACGATGTTGAAAAACCTTCTGAAAACTGGCCTAACGGAGCTTTGTCCTTTAAGGATGCCAAAAAAGATGACTACGGCTACTACCTAGATGTCAAATTAAAGGGAGAACAAGCCAAGAAAATTAGCTTCCTCATCAATAATACAGCTGGAAAAAATCTAACCGGCGATAAATCGGTAGAAAAACTGGCACCAAAGATGAATGAGGCTTGGTTAGACCAAGATCACAAGGTTTTCTCTTACGAGCCACAACCTGCAGGAACTATTCGCGTCAACTACTACCGTACAGATGGCAACTATGACAAGAAATCTCTCTGGTACTGGGGAGATGTGAAAAATCCAAGTAGTGGTGAATGGCCTAACGGAACAGACTTTACGGCTACAGGCAAATATGGTCGCTATATCGATATTCCACTCAAAGATGCAGCTAAAGATCTTGGATTTTTATTACTAGACAGAAAGAAACAAGGAGACGATGTGAAAATCCGTAAAGAAGATTATAAGTTCACAGATTTGAAAAATCATAGCCAAATTTTCCTAAAAGATGATGACGAAACCATCTACACCAACCCCTACTATGTGCACGATATCCGCATGACAGGAGCTCAACACGTAGGAACTTCTAGCATTGAAAGTAGTTTTTCAACACTTGTCGGTGCTAAAAAAGAAGATATCCTCAAACACTCCAACATCACTAATCACCTAGGAAACAAGGTAACTATCACTGATGTTGCAATCGATGAAGCTGGTAAGAAAGTGACCTACAGCGGAGATTTCTCTGACACAAAACATCCTTATACCGTTAGCTACAACTCTGACAAATTCACTACCAAAACAAGCTGGCGTCTTAAAGATGAGACTTACAGCTATGATGGTAAACTTGGAGCTGAACTCAAAGAAGAAGGAAAACAGGTTGATTTAACCCTCTGGTCACCAAGTGCTGATAAGGTTTCTGTTGTTGTCTACGACAAGAATGACCCTGAAAAAGTGGTTGGAACTGTCGCTCTTGAAAAAGGGGAAAGAGGAACTTGGAAACAAACTCTAGATAGCACAAACAAACTAGGCATCACAGATTTCACTGGCTACTATTATCAATACCAAATCGAGCGTCAAGGTAAAACTGTTCTTGCACTCGATCCTTACGCTAAATCCCTCGCTGCTTGGAATAGTGACGATGCTAAGATTGACAATGCCCATAAAGTGGCTAAAGCTGCCTTTGTAGATCCAGCTAAACTAGGACCTCAAGACTTGACTTATGGTAAGATTCGCAACTTCAAATCGCGCGAAGATGCTGTCATCTATGAAGCTCATGTGCGTGATTTCACTTCAGATCCTGCCATCGCAAAAGATTTGACTAAGCCATTTGGTACTTTTGAAGCCTTTATCGAAAAACTAGACTACCTCAAAGACTTGGGTGTAACCCACATCCAGCTCCTTCCAGTCTTGTCTTACTACTTTGTCAATGAGTTGAAGAACCACGAACGCTTATCTGACTATGCTTCAAGCAACAGCAACTACAACTGGGGATATGACCCTCAAAATTACTTCTCCTTGACTGGTATGTACTCAAGCGATCCTAAGAATCCAGAAAAACGAATCGCAGAATTCAAAAACCTCATCAACGAAATCCACAAACGTGGCATGGGAGCTATCCTGGACGTAGTGTATAACCATACAGCCAAAGTCGATATCTTTGAAGATTTGGAACCAAACTACTATCACTTTATGGATGCCGATGGAACACCTCGAACTAGCTTTGGTGGTGGACGTTTGGGGACAACTCACTATATGACCAAACGCCTCCTAGTTGATTCTATCAAATATCTAGTTGATACCTACAAAGTGGATGGATTCCGTTTCGATATGATGGGAGACCATGATGCCGCTTCTATCGAAGAAGCTTACAAGGCTGCACGCGCCCTCAATCCAAACCTCATCATGCTGGGTGAAGGTTGGAGAACCTATGCCGGCGATGAAAATATGCCTACTAAAGCTGCTGACCAAGATTGGATGAAACATACCGATACTGTCGCTGTCTTCTCAGATGACATCCGTAACAACCTCAAGTCTGGTTATCCAAACGAAGGTCAACCTGCTTTTATCACAGGTGGCAAGCGTGATATCAACACTATCTTCAAAAATCTGATTGCTCAACCAACCAACTTTGAAGCAGACAGCCCTGGAGATGTCATCCAATACATCGCAGCCCATGATAACTTGACCCTCTTTGACATCATCGCTCAGTCTATTAAAAAAGACCCAAGCAAGGCCGAGAACTATGCTGAAATCCACCGTCGTTTGCGACTTGGAAATCTCATGGTCTTAACAGCTCAAGGAACTCCATTTATCCACTCTGGTCAGGAATATGGACGTACCAAACAATTCCGTGACCCAGCCTACAAGACTCCAGTCGCAGAGGATAAGGTTCCAAACAAATCTCACTTGTTGCGTGACAAGGATGGCAACCCGTTTGACTATCCTTACTTCATCCATGACTCTTACGATTCTAGCGATGCTATCAATAAGTTTGACTGGACTAAGGCTACAGATAGTAAAGCTTATCCTGAAAATGTCAAGAGTCGTGATTATATGAAAGGGTTGATTGCCCTTCGTCAATCTACAGATGCCTTCCGACTCAAGAGTCTTAAAGATATCAAGGACCGTGTCCACCTCATCACTGTGCCAGGTCAAAATGGTGTGGCAAAAGAGGACGTAGTGATTGGCTACCAAATCACTGCTCCAAATGGGGATATCTACGCAGTCTTTGTCAATGCGGATGAAAAAGCTCGCGAATTTAATTTGGGAACTGCCTTTGCCCACCTCAGAAATGCTGAAGTTTTGGCAGATGAGAACCAAGCAGGGCCAGTTGGAATTGCCAACCCTCAAGGACTTGAATGGACCGAAAAAGGCTTGAAATTAAATGCCCTTACAGCTACTGTTCTTCGAATCTCTCAAGGCGGTGCCATCGTTGCCCCAGCTGTGGAAGAAAAAACAGAATTTGACCTTTCCAGCTTAAAACAAGAACAAGGTCAAAATAATGGTCAAGACAATATTTCAAACCGAGTAGACAAACCCGAACATCAAGAACCAACTCCACAAGCTAGACCTGACTCTACTAAACCAGATGTAAAAGTAGCTGATGCAGAAGATAAACCTAGCCAAGCTACAACTGATTCACAAGCTGAGAAGCCAGCACAAGAAGCACAAGTATCATCTGTAAGTCAAGCTGTTCAAAACGAAACGGTAGACAACTCTAGCAAGGAAAATATACCTGCGCCTCTAGCTAAACAAGCTGAACTTCCAAATACAGGAACTAAAAACGATAACAAACTCCTGTTGGCAGGAATCAGCATCCTTGCCCTTCTAGGTCTCGGTTTCTTACTGAAAAACAAAAAAGAGAACTAAACTAGCCCTCCTATAGAAAAATCCCCTGAGTCTCAATGCTCGGGGGATTGATTTTTGTACAATATTTATTGTCCTAATAAGCCTGATTAGTATTTTTTATTAAGCCTCTTTCATGGCAAAGTAAGCCTGGATTTTGGGTGCTACTTGTGTTCCGAAGAGTTCAATAGCTCTTAGAACTTGTTCATGAGGCATGGAACCAAGCGGTAGATGGAGCATGAAACGGTCCAAACCTAAATCCTCAATCATGCGAATCAATTTTTCTGCCACCTGATCTGGATTGCCCACAAACATAGCGCCATTTGGCCCAACTTGCTCTAAATATTGTTCATAACGCAATTCCTGCCAGTGCGGACGGTCTTTGGAAATAGCATCCACCACTTGCTTGGTAGGATGGAAATAATCTTTCACCGCTTGCTCGCCATCATCAGCAATCCAACCCCAAGAATGGACTCCAACCTTTAGTTCATGACTGGCATGACCCGCTTCGCTCCCAATCTCACGATAAGCCTGAATCAATTTTTTAAAATAACGCGGATTGCCACCAATAATGGCATAAACAATCGGTAGACCAGCCTGAGCAATCTTCACAGTTGATTCAACATGACCACCTGTCGCTATCCACAAGGGTAATTTGTCCTGAACTGGACGAGGATAGACTTCTTTGCCAGAGATTGTTTGGGTCAATCGACCTTGCCAGTCTAACTTGGTCTTTTCATTGACTAACTGAAGCAAGTCTAATTTCTCATCAAAAAGGGCTTCGTAGTCTTTCAAATCATATCCAAACAGAGGAAACGATTCCGTGAAAGAACCCCTTCCAACCATAATCTCCGCACGTCCATTTGACAAAGCATCGATGGTCGCATATTGTTGGAACAAACGAATAGGGTCCATACTTGAGAGAATACTGACTGCACTGGTTAAACGGATTTTCTTGGTATTGACTGCCCCAGCTGCCAGGACGATCTCTGGGGCTGATACCGCAAAATCCGCTCGATGGTGCTCACCAATTCCATACACATCCAAACCAACCTTGTCAGCCAGATCAATCTCTGCCACCAACTGGCGAATGCGTTCAGCATGACTGTAAGCCTGCCCAGTCCCCTCAAGCTCCGTTGTTTCCCCAAATGTTGAAATTCCCAATTCTACCATTGCGATTCTCCTTGTCTACCTCTGTCCTTCATTTTGAAAAATTATTCTAACACGAATCTTGAGTACAAGCAACCGATTTGCTCACAAGAAAAAGCCTAGATAACTAGACTTTTTTAGATTATTCTACCGTTACTGATTTAGCAAGGTTACGTGGTTTATCCACATCAAGGCCACGGTGTAGGGTTGCAAAGTAAGCGACCAATTGTGTTGGTACGACCATTGAGATTGGTGAGAGGTAAGGGTGGACGGTCGTAAGAACGATGTCGTCTGTCTCTTTAGCAACATTCTCTTCTGCGATAGTGAGGACTTTAGCACCACGGGCTGCCACTTCTTGGATATTTCCACGAGTATGGTTGGCAAGAACTGGATCTGACAAGAGAGCCAAGACAGGCGTTCCTTCTTCAATCAAGGCAATAGTTCCATGCTTAAGTTCTCCTGCCGCAAAACCTTCACACTGGATGTAAGAAATCTCTTTGAGTTTAAGGCTTGCTTCCATAGCTACGTAGTAATCTTGACCACGTCCGATGTAAAAGGCGTTGCGAGTTGTTTCAAGAAGCTCACGAACCTTGGCTTCGATGGTTTCTTTCTCTGAAAGAGTTGATTCGATAGACTGAGCTACAATTGACAACTCATGAACCAGGTCAAAGGCTTGCGCTTTGGCATTACCATTTGCTTCTCCTACTGCTTTTGCCAGGAAGGCAAGGGCTGCAATTTGTGCTGTATAAGCCTTGGTTGATGCCACGGCAATTTCAGGTCCTGCGTGAAGAAGCATGGTATGGTTGGCTTCACGTGAAAGAGTTGAGCCTGGGACGTTTGTCACTGTCAAGCTTGGGATTCCCATTTCATTAGCCTTGACCAAAACCTGACGACTATCCGCTGTTTCACCAGACTGACTGATAAAGATAAAGAGTGGTTTCTTGCTAAGAAGTGGCATACCATAGCCCCACTCAGATGAAATTCCAAGTTCAACTGGCGTATCTGTCAATTCTTCCAACATCTTCTTAGAAGCAAATCCTGCGTGATAAGATGTTCCAGCTGCAAGGATGTAGATGCGATCTGCGTCTTGAACGGCCTTAATGATAGCTGGATCTACCACTACTTGACCAGCCTCATCTGTGTAGGCTTGGATGAGTTTACGCATAACCGTTGGTTGCTCATCGATTTCCTTGAGCATGTAGTAAGGATAAGTTCCCTTACCGATATCTGACAAGTCAAGCTCCGCAGTGTAACTAGCACGTTCACGACTATTGCCATCATAGTCTTGAACTTCCACACTATCAGCCTTGACGATTACCAACTCTTGGTCATGAATTTCCATGTATTGGTTGGTCTCACGAATCATAGCCATAGCATCTGAGCAGACCATGTTATAGCCTTGTCCAAGACCAATCAAAAGTGGTGATTTATTTTTGGCCACGTAGATGACTTCAGGATCTTGTGAGTCAACCAAGGCAAAGGCATAAGAACCACGGATGATGTGAAGGGCTTTTTTGAAGGCTTCAAGAACTGACAAACCGTCTTCTTCCGCAAATTTTCCAATCAAGTGAACGGCGATTTCCGTATCTGTTTGCCCCTTGAAGTGGTGTCCTGCAAGGTATTCTTCCTTGATTTCAAGATAGTTCTCAATGACCCCATTGTGAACCAAGACAAAACGTTCTGTCTCAGAGCGATGTGGGTGAGCATTGTCTTCAGTTGGTTTTCCGTGAGTAGCCCAACGAGTATGTCCAATACCAGTTGTTCCCTCCACACCAGCTGTCTTGGCAGACAATTCTGCGATACAACCAACCGCCTTGACTAGATGGTTTCCAGCACCACCTAGGACAAAAATTCCCGCAGAATCATAGCCACGGTATTCGAGCTTTTCAAGCCCTTGAATCAAAATATCAGTTGCATTTGTGTTTCCAACAACACCAACAATTCCACACATAGTATATACGACACAGACCAGCTGTGCTTTCTCCTTAAAATTGGTATAGTCTGATTTCTCTTTTATAGAACCAGCAAAAACAGTATATACTTGTTTCTTTCACTTGTCAAGAGTAAAAATTGGTATAGTTCAAATTAACTTTTTTGTAACCAAAAAAACTCTGACCAATTAGGACAATCAGTCAGAGTCTTTTTTAAAATCCATTATTATCGCTTAGCTCCTTGAACCAGTGCCCTGATTTTTTCAGACGACGTTCTTGCGTTTTCAAGTCTAATTCAACCAAACCATAGCGATTTTTATAACTATTGAGCCATGACCAGCAATCAATAAAGGTCCAGATTAAGTATCCTTTACAGTTGGCTCCATCTTCAATAGCGCGGTGAAGTTCACGAAGATGACCTTTTACAAAGTCAATACGGTAATCATCTTGAATCATTCCATCTTGACGGAATTTTTCTTCCCCTTCAACACCCATACCATTCTCTGTCAACATCCACTCGATATTGCCATAATTTTTCTTGATATTTTGGGCGATGTCATAAATCCCTTGCTCATAAATCTCCCAGCCACGGTGAGGATTGATTTTACGTCCAGGCATCACATAAGGCTCGTAAAAATGTTCTGGTAAGAGTGGACTCTCTGGATGCTTAGCAAATCGAGGAGCCATAACACGCAAAGGTTGATAGTAGTTGACACCAAGGAAGTCCACAGTATTGTCACGAATGAGATCCAACTCCTCCTCTGTAGCATCAGGCAAGAGACCGTATTCATGTAAGATTTCTACTAACTCCTGTGGATAAGTCCCCAAAACAGACGGATCTAAGAAAGATTGGGCCTGAAAAAGGTCCGCAATATTAGCAGCCTTGACATCAGCAGGATGCTGGCTACGTGGATAAGCCGGTGTCAAGTTGAGGACAATTCCAATCTTAGCATCAGGCAAGAGTTCATGACAGACCTTGACCGCCCGACTGCTGGCCAATTGTGTATGATAGGCTACTTTAACTGCCGCCTCTGCATCCAACTTATGTGGATAATGGGCATCGTAAAAATAGCCAAATTCTACAGGAACGATGGGCTCGTTAAAGGTAATCCATTGATCCACTAAATCTCCATAAGTCTCAAAACAAAAACGAGCATAGTCTTCATAGGCTGAGACAGTCGCCTTATTTTCCCAACCATCACCATCTTCTTGAAGGGCAAAAGGCAGATCAAAATGATAAAGATTGACTAACAGACGAATCCCCTTAGCCTTAATAGCCTCAAAGACCTTCCGATAAAAATCCACACCTTGAGGGTTGACTTTTCCACAGCCTTGTGGAAAAATCCGTGACCACTGAATAGAAGTCCGAAAGGCCGTATGACCAGTCTCTAATAAAAGCTCGATATCCTGTTCCCAATTTTCATAAAAGGCCGATGTCTTATCTGGACCAATCCCATTATAGTAGCGATTTGGCTCCACTTGGAACCAGTAATCCCAGAGATTATCTCCCTTACCGTCACCAGCTACACGCCCTTCTGTCTGCGGCCCAGAAGTAGAGGATCCCCAGACAAAATCCTTTGGAAATCTTAGCATACATTTACCTCTTTATCTACTCATTTTTCCTATTATACAGAAAAAACAAGGTAAAAACTAGTTACATTTTTTCCTTGTTTTTCTTCTAATTATAGTTTTTATTTCTTGCTGAGGATTTCAAGCGTTTCAAGTAAGTTATCTGCATGAACTTCGATGGTGTCACCAGTCGCTTTAATCTTCACTTCTACGATGCCATCAGCCGCTTTTTTACCAACAGTGATACGGATTGGAAGACCAATCAAGTCGCTATCGCTAAATTTAACACCGACACGTTCGTTACGGTCATCTGTCAAGACTTCGTAACCAGCTCCCATCAAGCTTGCTTCAAGCTTTTCTGTCAAGGCTTGCGCTTCTTCATCCTTGACATTGACAGTGATCAAGTGCACATCAAATGGTGCCAATTCTTTAGGGAAGTTGATTCCCCAAGCGTAACGGTATTCACCTTTTGGCGTTTTGTTAACAAAGAGGCGAGCGTGTTGCTCCATCACTGCTGAAAGGAGACGGCTGACACCGATACCGTAACATCCCATGATAATTGGCACAGCACGGCCATTTTCATCCAAAACATCTGCTCCCATGCTTGCTGAATAGCGAGTGCCGAGTTTGAAGATGTGACCAATTTCGATACCACGGGCAAAGTTAAGGACACCTTGTCCGTCTGGTGAAATTTCACCCTCACGAACTTCACGGATATCCACATATTCTGCAGTAAAATCACGACCTGGGTTCACACCAGTCAAGTGGTAACCATCTTCGTTAGCACCCACAACTGCATTGCGAACATCTTGCACCTTACGGTCTGCAATGATTTTAACATTCTCTGGTAAGCCAACTGGGCCAAGTGAACCAAATCCTGCTTGAACAACATTTGTCACTTCTTCTTCGCTAGCAACGTCAAAGAAATCTGCTCCCAAGTGGTTTTTCAACTTAACTTCGTTGAGTTGGTCATTTCCAACTAGAAGGGCTGCAACAAGCTCACTATCTGCCATGTAGAATAGAGTTTTAATCGTTTGTTCTTCTGGAACGTTGAGGAAGGCTGCAACTTCATCAATTGATTTAACATCTGGAGTTGCAACACGAGTTACTTCTTCTTCAGCGACAACACGGTTGCTTGGTTTGTACTCGTTTGTTGCCATTTCTAAGTTAGCCGCATAGCTAGATTCACTTGAGTAAGCAATGGTATCTTCACCAGAAACCATCCATTTGAGCAATTCTGCCTTGATTTCTTCTTGCACTTCTGCAGGAATCTCATCAAATGAGGCAACTGACTTGTCCAAGACAACCCAGCGGTCAAGGTCAGTACGAGCAGGTGTAATGGCCATAAATTCTTGGCTGTCCTTACCACCCATGGCTCCACCGTCACCAATGATAGCCTTGAAGTCTAAACCACTACGAGTGAAAATACGCTCATAAGCAGCCTTGTACTCATCATAAACACTATCCAAGCTATCATAGTTAGCGTGGAAGCTGTAGGCATCTTTCATGATGAACTCACGTGTACGGAGAAGTCCATTACGTGGACGTTTTTCATCACGATACTTAGGTTGGATTTGATAAAGGTTAAGTGGCAATTGCTTGTAAGACTTAACAGAATCACGGACAATAGCTGTAAAGGTTTCTTCGTGAGTTGGACCTAGGATAAAGTCTGATTTTTCACGGTTTTTTAGTTTGTAAAGGTCTTCACCATAAGTTTCGTAACGACCTGATTCGCGCCACAATTCTGCACTGAGAAGGGCAGGAGCCAACATCTCAACGGCACCAATCTTGTCGAATTCTTGGCGCATGATGTTTTTGGCTTTTTCAATCACACGGTTGGCAAGTGGTAGGTAAGAATAAACACCTGCAGAAACTTGACGAACATAACCAGCTCGCAACATAAGAGCATGGCTGATAACTTGAGCATCGCTTGGCATTTCGCGAAGCGTTGGGATAGGCATTTTACTTTGTTTCATAATATTCCTCGATTATCTAAAAAAGAGTCGCATAATGTCATTCCAGGTCACAGCAATCATCAAGACAACCATGATGACCACTCCGGCCAAGGTGACATAGGTTTCAATTTCTTGTTTCAATGGTTTGCGGCGGATAGCTTCTAGGATATTGAGCACAATCTTACCACCATCCAGAGCTGGAATCGGAATAAGATTAAAAATCCCGATATTGATGGAAATCACTGCCAAAAAGTACAAGACATTCTCAATTCCATTTTTAGCAGCATCACTACTTGCCTTAAAAATGGCAACAGGTCCACCCAGCTTGTTCAAATCCGGTTGGAAAATCAAATTTTTCAGTGCTGAGAGAATTCGGAGGGCCGAGTCAGCAGCAGTTGTAAAACCACCTACAAACATAGATAGAAAATCTGACTTAATTCCTGGTTGAACACCTAGAAGGTAACGGCCTTGACTTTCTTCAGGAGTAACAGTGACTTGTTTGTCAATCCCCTTTTCAGAAATAGTCACATCCAAGGTCGGGGCTGTCTTATCTTTGGTTTCTGATTCCACAGCCTGAATCAAACTTTCCCAGTTGCTAACCTCATGTGAGCCAATCTTGGTAATCTGGGCCGTTTCTGGCACTCCTACATTAGCCAAGGCCCCTTGGGGCATGATATGGAACTGATTGGTATCAACATCTCTGACACCACCCTGCATGAAGATTAAAATCCAAAAAACAACGACACCTAAGATAAAGTTGTTCATAGGGCCTCCAAAGTTGGTAATCAGTTTCTCCCAGATAGTCGCATTTTGATATTGCACATCCAAAGGAGCAATTCGAACCTCAGTTCCATCTGCTTCCACAACCGTTGCATCGTGATTCACTGCAAATGTTTTTTCTTCTTCCAGAACCAAGCCCTTGATAAAGAGCTTATCTTCAAAGTCAAATTGGGTCACCTGCATAGGAAGAGCTGTTTGATCCAATTTTTTACCTGAGAGATTGATGCGTTTAACTTTACCATCATCAGCAAGGGTCAAACTGACAGGAGTTCCTGTCTTGATTTCAGTTGTATCATCACCCCAACCGGCCATGCGAACGTAGCCTCCCAGAGGCAAGATTCGAATAGTGTAGGCCGTCCCATCCTTGCCAATGTGAGCAAAGATCTTAGGTCCCATGCCAATGGCAAATTCACGCACTAGAATTCCTGATTTCTTGGCAAAGTAGAAGTGCCCGAACTCGTGCACCACCACAATAATTCCGAAAACCAGAATAAAGGTTAAAATTCCGAGCATAGTATTTCCTCCGTCTTTTGATTAAAAGAGTCCAAACAAGTGCATGATTGGAAATACAAGCAACATACTATCGAAACGATCCAAAACACCACCATGTCCAGGGATAAATTTCCCAGAATCCTTAACACCAAAGTGACGCTTGATCGAACTTTCTAGTAAGTCACCAAATTGTCCAGCAATGCTGAAGAAAATAGCAAAGACGGACATCTTGTAAATTCCATACGGCAGAGCAACTGTACTGTCAACTATCATAAAGATGATGGTTACTAAAATAGCACCTAAAATACCACCCAAGGCACCCTCAAAGGTTTTATTTGGAGAAACTGTCGGAGCTAATTTTCGTTTACCATAGTTCATCCCAACAAGATAGGCACCACTGTCTGTCGCCCAGACGATACATAAAGCTAATAGTGCCTTATCTAAACCTGCAATTCTAGCATCTAATAGAGCATTAAAACCAAAGCCCACATAAAAACTCATAGCAAGAGGGAAAACAGCATCCTCAATCGTATAGGACTTGCTAAAAACAGTTGTTCCTAACATAATTGAAATCAACACACTATAAGCAACCACATTCCCATCAACTGGTAAAAAAGTCAGGTAATTCTCCAAGGGAATGGTCAAGGCAAAGGTTGCAAAGAGGGTCAAGAGCCCCTCCATAGTCATGGTCTCTAAACCTCTCATCTTCAAAAGTTCATGCATTGCTAGCATGGCTATGATTCCGATGGCGATCTGAAGCAAAAGGCCCCCAATCATTAAAATTGGTAGGAAAATAGCTAGGGCAATCCCTGCGAACAAGGTTCTTTTTTGTAAATCCTTTGTCATATCTCCTCCTAAACTCCTCCAAATCGGCGATGACGACGATTGTAGGCAAGAATAGCTTCCTGCAAGGCTACCTCATCAAAATCAGGCCACAAGGTGTCCGTAAAATAGAGCTCACTATAGGCCCCCTGCCATGGAAGAAAATTACTCAAACGCAATTCTCCACTAGTCCGGATAATCAAGTCCGGATCTCGTAAGTTCTTAGGTAAATGCTGGGTAAAGAGATAGTTGCCAATCAATTCCTCTGTGATGTCGTCTGGGATGATTTTGGCATCTAAAACATCCTGAGAAATCAACTTAAGAGCCTGTGTAATCTCAGCACGTCCACCATAGTTGAGGGCAAAATTCAGAATCAAACCTGTGTTGTTCTTAGTCAATTCCTCAGCTTTAGTCAGAGCTTCAAAGGTTTGCTTAGGCAGGCGCTCCGTTTCCCCAATCATTTGAATCTTAACATTATTCGCATGCAATTCCGGGACATAATTATCATAAAACTCTACTGGCAAGTTCATGATAAACTTGACTTCCTGATCTGGACGGGTCCAATTTTCCGTAGAAAAGGCATAAACTGTAATAACCTTAACGCCTAGTTTGTTAGCTGCCTTGGTCACAGTTTGCAATGCTTCCATGCCCGCCTTGTGTCCGAAGACTCGCGGTTGCATACGTTTTTTAGCCCAACGGCCATTACCATCCATGATGATGCCGATATGAGCAGGAACCTGTGTCGGAACCTCTACTTCCACAGCCTTATCTTTCTTAAAAAATCCAAACATGATCTTATTCCTATTCAAAAATCTATCGTTTCATTATACCATATTTCCCCATTTTCTTCTATCACTAAGCTATTTATTCTCAGGCACAAAGCCCATTTTTCAAAAAAATAAGCCGCCTGATTGGGCGACTCTATTTTTATAGGGAGATTATTATGAAAAAGTTTTAGGAGTTTAAGTTAAGGTCTTCTTAACTTATGGACTTAGTATACACTTCCTAGCTTAAAGTTTTCTTAAGTATTTTTAAAAATCAAATTTTTCCATTTTTCCTGCCAATTTTTCTTGGATAATCGTGTTTGATAGAGCTTCATTCGGTCTTCATTCTCTAAAAAATGAGGAGTTGGACGAACTTGAAAATTCAAAATATCCTCCAAACCATAAGGTGCATAGAGTTCAAAATCGGATTCTTCATTCAAGCGCAGTCCAACTGCCGTACACCGTTCTGGATACTTACTCATAGCATCACAAGAGCTGCTATAGGGAGCAGTATGAGGGCTATGCTGGTGCATATAGACTTGATTTTTCAATTCCCACTGGTACTGAGAAAAGTCCTCTCTCAGCTTTTTCTCCAGTAATAAGGTTTCTTCATAAGAAATATCTGGATTAAAGAAAATTACATCCACATCTGTTTCACAGTCAAAAGGGGATTTGTCTGACAAGAGATTCCAGATGAAATTTCTGACAGAACCTGCTGCCAGCCAGGAATCTGTCAACTCCAGATTTCGGATGATAGTCAGAATAGCCATCATATCTGAATTTTTTCTAAAAGCCTCTAGAATTTCTTGCTTATTTTTCATTGTACTCATACCCCAAATGATCATATGCCTTAGCAGTCGCCACCCGTCCAGAACGTGTCCGCATGATAAAACCTTTTTGAATCAAGTAAGGCTCATACATGTCTTCGACAGTCTCGCGCTCCTCGGCAATATTAACAGAAAGAGTTCCTAAGCCGACAGGGCCACCACCGTACATCTCAATCATGGTCCGGAGAATTTTTTGGTCCACATAGTCCAAACCTTCATGGTCAACATCCAGCATAGTCAAAGCCTTATCCGTAATAACATCATCGATAACCCCATCCCCCATAATCTGGGCAAAATCGCGCACGCGCTTGAGGAGACGATTGGCAATACGAGGGGTTCCACGGCTACGTAGAGCCAACTCAGACGCTGCCTCATGGGTGATTTCCATCTCAAAAATATCTGCCGTCCGCTCAACAATTTCCGTCAAATCAGCATGAGCATAATACTCCATATGACCTGTAATTCCAAAACGTGCCCGTAGCGGATTTGAGAGCATACCAGCCCGAGTCGTCGCACCAATCAAGGTAAAAGGTGGCAACTCCAAATGAACACTGCGACTACCTTCACCAGCCCCAATCATGATATCAATATAGAAGTCCTCCATGGCACTATAAAGCACCTCCTCCACCGACATGGGCAAGCGATGAATCTCATCAATAAAAAGGACATCCCCAGGCTCTAAGTCATTCAAAATCGCTACCAGATCTCCGGCTTTTTCAATGACTGGACCCGAAGTCTGCTTGAGATTGACACCTAGTTCGTTGGCCATAACAAAAGCCATGGTCGTTTTTCCCAAACCTGGAGGCCCAAATAAGAGGACATGATCCAGCGCTTCATCCCGCATTTTGGCAGCCTCAATAAAGATTTGGAGCTGGTCCTTGACCTTGTCCTGCCCAATATATTCACGTAAGTACTGAGGACGGAGCGTACGTTCTACTAACTCCTCATCCCCCATTATCTCATTATCTAAAATTCTACTCATGGCTCTATTATATCAAAAATCCAAGCCACAAACAAAAAAGCCACCCGATTGGGTAACTCCCGACTTTAGCACTTATGTGGTATAATATCATACGGCACTTCTACACCGCCTGCGAAAGGAGGTGAGATAGCCCATGATGGAATTAGTACTCAAAACTATCATCGGACCAATTGTGGTCGGTGTCATCCTTCGCTTAGTCAATAAATGGCTAAACAAGGACAAATAGTGTCAAAAAGACCCCAAGCTTATTTGGACGTGAGCTTGGGATCTTTTCTAGCCTATGATATAGAACTAGTACTCAATTCCTTTTTATTATCCCATAGTTCACAAAATTTGTCAAAAGTTTATATTCTCGGCTTTTCAAGCTTTAACCGCTGTACAACAATATGATGACTCAATCCTCGACAACCAAGAACATTATTAAAGTAGTTCTAGTCCTTCAATTAACAGTCACTTAAATTCAAAGTGAGGTTGAACTTGCTGAAGCGACAACAGACCTATTTCTTAGTCATATTCGCTAAAAAATCCCCGACAATTCCCCGACCAAAATCCGAAAAATATCGGAAAATGATTTTTAGAATAGTCCCCAAAAGCCTGAAATAGAGCCAAAAAACTCCACCTGATTGGGGGGAGTTAAGGGAGATTATTATGAAAAAGAAAAGTTTAGGATTTTATTAAATAAAGTTAGGAGGTCTTTATTTAATAACTATATGATACAAGACGAAGCTTAAAACTAGCTTAACTTTTCTCAGATTTTACTATTTTATACTCAATGAAAATCAAAGAGCAAACTAGGAAACTAGCCGCAGGCTGTACTTGAGTACGGCAAGGTGACGTTGACGTGGTTTGAATTTGATTTTCAAAGAGTATTACAAAAAAATTCTATCACCATCACCTCACCCCACAAAAAAGCCACCTGATTGGGTGACTTTATTAGGAGATTATGATGAAAAAAAGTTTTAGGATTTCATTAAATAAAGTTAGGAGGTCTTTATTTAATGACTATATAATACTAGACTAGCCTTAAACTTTGCTTAAGAACAAACAAGTTTTATTATTTTTCTCTGTTTATCCAAGTCATTCCTATACAATCATAGGTAGATAAGGCTTCAAAACCCAAAGAACGATAAAATCCCACGTTTTTTTCTGTCTGTTCTGTCACCAGCTGGACTTGATAGGCATCTTTGTAATCTTCTAAAGCCTCCTTCATCAAGGATCTACCAATCCCTTGACGCTGATAGCTAGGCAAAACAATCAAATCCTGGACAAAAATTGATGAAAAACCATCTCCAACCAAACGAATCAAGCCCACTACAGCATCGCCATCAAGCGCCACATAAATCACTAATGAATGAGATAAGGCCTGCTCCAGCATCTGAGGTTGATTTTTATAATTTGTCCAACCGACAGCCTGATAGAGATGCAAAACATCCTCGATCTTGACGATTTCTTGCTTTTTAATAGTGATCATCTCAACTCCTCTTAGAGTTCTCTCAAACTCTTGTACTGTCGTCCATTTTGGTCAAAATTTTCAGGAGTCAACCACGTTTCCAAACGCGTTTTGACTTTTGGCCAGTCCTTATCAATCATAGACAACCAATCCGTATCCCTCGTACGCCCCTTATAAACCACTGCCTGACGGAAGGTTCCTTCATAAATAAATCCCAAACGTTCCGCTGCTCGTCTGGATGGCAGATTTAAGGCATCGCATTTCCACTCATAGCGACGATAGTTAAGCTCTTCAAAGACATAGCGAGCCAAGAGATACTGAGCTTCTGTCCCTATCCGTGTCCCCCTGAGCTCTGGAGAAAAAGTGACAGCTCCCACTTCTATTACTCGGTTATTCTGATCAATTCGCATGAGAGAAAAAGTTCCCAAAGCCTTACCAGTTTCCTTGTCTATAATCGCATAGTAAAAACGGTCCTTACGAGCCAACATCTGATTTAAAAGGCTAACCAACTCCTCCATATCTGCCACTGGCTCCTGAAAGAGGTAGGTCCACATCTCCTGAGGCGTATCAGGGCCATAAACAGCTAGCAAATCCCTCGCATGTTTTTCTACCGAGAGAGCCTCTATTCGAGCATAACGCCCTTCTAAGAAATCAATAGAAGGCAGTTTACCTGGTGTATAACCTTCCATTGACTCACCAATCATCTGACCATATTCATTTACTGGCATCTTTCTTCTCCTTGTTTTACGCTGAAAATACTATATCACAAATTGTTCTCTTTGGAAACTAGCACTGTCTTAAAACTTCATCCTCAACACTATATTAGTGACCCGTTTTCTGTCTTTTATCCTCTAAGGCTTGATTAATTCGTTGGGTGAGTTTATGAGTTTGCCAGATTTGATACAACCATATCAATCCATAAATTAACAAGAAAAAGAACCAAAGCAAGGGACTCCACAAGGCTGAACTCCAGCCAAAAAATAGAGAGGTCAATACTAAGATAGTAGCTGTCACTAATAAATGAACTCCTACACGTATACTAAAAGCAAGAAACTCTAGCTTTTCAAGTATTAAAGTCAATACCCCCATAATTCCACCCATTAAAAAAAGAGCTAGAATATTTTTTGCCATTGGTGCAGGATAGGTAATACCTGGATAAAACTGAGTCAACACCATCATACTCAAATAAAAGAAGGAAGCCGTACGCATTCCCGATACAAAATAATCAATTAATCGTTTCATGATTTTCTCCTATAAACCTAGATAATTCATTAAGGACTTAACGTATTTCCGACTCACACTAGATTTGATGCCCCGAGTCATTTTAGCCATCATGTTCCCTGAAAAACTATCTGATAACGATTCTAAGTGGTCAATGTTTATAATTGAATGGCGTGATATCTGTATAAAGTTACGCCGATTAATCCGATTCTGAAAATTTATCAATGTTTCCTTAGTTTTATAAATCCCATCTACCGTATAAATGGTTAATAAATTCTTGTCAATATCAGCTAGAATAAGATCCTCAATCTTCACCATGACCAGATAATCATCCGTTCGAATAGGAATGGTCACCTGATTGGTCGTTGAAAATTGTTCTAAATACTCCATGATTTCCCTTGCTTGGTCAGTTAACTGAGCTGCCTGAATTACAATCTGTGGGTCCTTTTCGGAAAACTCTGTCTTCATTTCAAAACGAATCTTCATTTTCTCTCCAATATACTTTTATTTTCTCCTGCTAAACACTTTAACAAATAAAAGCCAAAGAAGAATAGCGACGAAACTGATAATAACCACTATAAAGTATGTCTCTTCCTTTGTCAATAGTTCTTGCCAGTTGATTTGGATTCCCATTTTTGCTTGAAATTCCTTTAACAAGCTGCTATTTCCTGTAAATGCAGTCCCTAATGGTTCTTTCATTAAAATTTGTCTATAGAGAGAAGCAATATAAGTTGCAGGGGTACACTTCATGATAATCTGTGCAAAATCAGGTAAAACTCCAATAGGGACATAAGTTCCTACTAAAAATCCAGAAGCAGTTCCTACTATAGTTGCCAGTTTACCAAGACTATCTACAGATTGAAAACGATAAATCAAGAGAATATTTATCAAACTTGAAAGCAGACTACTTAACAACATAATCAAAGCAATTTCTGGTAAATGACTGATAACTGGACTCTCTTTAAAATAAAGCCCCATAACAGCAAACATAAACACCTGCATGACAAAAGAGATGGCAATACTACTGATTAGATAGGACACCTGTAACCCCCAGCTACCTAAATCTGTCAAGAAGAGATCTTGATCCACTTGATTTTCACGATCCTGTACCATTTGTGTAAGAGCCGTAAAACTGGTTGTAATCCCAGTCACAGCCAAGGTCCCACCCATCAGCCAGTTATTTAAAAGGTTCGTATTATCAGGGAGTTGGGACCAAGCATCTGTCAAGTTCTTCTGCAAAAAAATGATATAAAGGAGGAAGGAAATCAGTGCCCCCAATAATGAAAAAAATACTCCGGAACGATTACGAAAATATAAGATAAAATTCCGTTTCAATAAAGCTAACATTAGCGAACCTCTCTTCCTGTAAGTGCAATAAAGGCATCATCCATGGTACCTGGACGAAATTCAAAAGAATCAATTTCTTCTCGTACTTTTGCCAAATATTCAATAGCTTCCAGTGATGTCCTTGGATAAAAAAGATATTCCAACTCATTTTCTTCCTTTACTGTCATTCCAGTCTGTAACAACTTTTCTAAATCCTTCATTTCTTTAAAACGAATTTTTAGGATATTAGATGCATACTGACTTTTAATAGCCGTCGCAGAACCTTGCGCAATCACTTTCCCATGATCAACGATATAGATCTGATTTGCTTCATCCGCTTCATCCAGATAATGAGTCGTTAAGATAATAGTCATCCCTTCATCCTTTTGTAGTCGAGATAGTAAATCCCAAATGGCTTTGCGAGTCTGAATATCTAGACCTGTCGTTGGTTCATCTAAGAAAAGAATATCTGGCTGTGAAAGAAGAGCACGCGCAATATCAACCCTACGTTTTTGCCCACCTGACAAAGTCCCATATAGTTGCTTCTGGAAAGCAGTCAAACCCAGTTGATGGATCAAATCATCCACACGACTTGCTGCAATCTCCTTATACTGTTGAGCACGAATCGTAAGATTTTCTCTAACCGTCAACATCTCATCCAGTACACTAGCTTGAAAAACAACTCCTATTTTCGTATTTGGCGCATATCGAATCTGACCTTTTGTCGGCTTTTTCAAACCGATTAACATGGAAATGGTGGTTGATTTTCCTGCACCATTGGGACCCAAAATAGCATTAAAACTCCCTTTTTCAAACTCTAACTGAATATCGTCAACAGCCATATGATTGCCGTACCATTTAGTCAAATGTTTAGCTTGTAAAATCATACTTATTTCCTCCTCTTTACCTCATCAGTTTAACAAAAAGTATGAAAGAAAAATCGACTTTTGAGATAAGTGGTTAAAATGAGAGGTTAAGTGGTGAGATGGTGGAAACAGAATTATATTTTCATTCAAAAAATCCTCCAGATTCTACTCTGAAGGATTCCTATCTTATTTCACAACGATATTAACTAATTTATTCGGTACACTAATCACTTTCACGATTTCCTTACCGTCAATTTCTGCTTTGACTTTTTCATCAGCTAGAGCAATCTCTTGCAATTCTTCGCGTGATAGGTCTTTAGCGACCATGAGTTTGGCACGAACTTTTCCTTTGATTTGGACAACAATTTCGATTTCGTCTTCAACTAGTTTACTTTCGTCCCATGTTGGCCAAGCTACGTAAGAGATGGATTCACCTGTTGCTGCAACAGTTTGCCAAAGTTCTTCTGCCAAGTGAGGTGCAAATGGAGCAATCAATTGGATAAATCCTTTGGCATAGTCAACATAGAGCTTGTCTTCCTTGTTAGCTGCATTGACAAAGACCATAAGTTGGGCAATAGCTGTGTTGAATTTGAGGGACTCAATTTGTTCAGTGACAGCTTTAACGGTTTCGTTGTAAACCTTGTCAAGAGCGCCATTATTTTCCGCAAGGATTTCTTTGCTTGTAATCAAACGGTAAACACGGTCTAGGAATTTACGGCTTCCTTCCAGACCTTCTTCTGACCAAGCGATTGAAGCATCAAGTGGCCCCATGAACATTTCATAGACACGAAGGGTGTCAGCACCGTATTGTTCCACCACGTCGTCTGGGTTAACAACGTTCTTGAGCGATTTAGACATCTTGGCTGGCGCTTGCTCCAACTCTTCCCCTGTTTCCACATGGAAGAAAGAACCGTCACGTTTTTCAACCTTATCGGTTGCCACAAGAGCGCCACGGTGATCACGGTAGCTTGTTCCCAAGATCATCCCTTGGTTAAAGAGTTTTTGGAATGGTTCCTTAGTTGGAACAACACCGAGGTCATAGAGGAATTTATGCCAGAAACGAGCGTAAAGCAAGTGAAGAACAGCATGCTCTGCACCACCCACGTAGATATCTACTGGCAACCATTGTTTGAGAAGGTCCTCGTCAGCTAATTTCTCAGTGTTATGTGGGTCAATATATCGGAGGTAGTACCAGCTTGAACCAGCCCATTGTGGCATGGTATTGGTTTCACGACGACCCTTGACACCATCTTCACGAGTCACTTCAAGCCAGTCTGTCAAGTTAGCTAGTGGACTTTCACCAGTACCTGAGGGACGGATATCCTTGGTTACAGGCAAGACAAGTGGCAATTCATTTTCAGGAACAGCTGTTGAAGTTCCGTCTTCCCAATGAATGATAGGAATTGGCTCACCCCAGTAACGTTGACGGCTAAAGAGCCAATCGCGAAGACGATAGGTAACCTTCTCTTGTCCACAGCCTTTTTCTTCCAACCAAGCCACGATCTTAGCAATCGCTTCTTCTTTGTTGAGTCCATCTAGGAAGTCTGAATTAACGTGAAGGCCATCTTCTGTGTAGGCAGCTTCTTCAACATTTCCACCTTCCAGAACCTCTACGATTGGAAGGTCAAATTGTTTGGCAAATTCCCAGTCACGTTGGTCATGAGCAGGAACAGCCATTACCGCACCTGTCCCATAGCTAGCAAGAACATAGTCAGCAATCCAGATTGGAATTTCCTTACCATTGACAGGGTTGACTGCATAAGCACCAGTCCAAACCCCTGTTTTTTCTTTAGCAAGGTCTGTACGAGCCAAGTCAGACTTGAGGCTAGCTTGGTGTTTGTAGTCTGCTACTGCATCTGCTTGCTCTGGGCTTGTGATAGCGTCAACCAAGTCATGCTCAGGAGCCAAGACTGTGAAAGTCGCACCGAAAAGGGTATCAGGACGAGTGGTAAAGACAGTAAATTCCTTATCAGTTCCCTTAACCTTGAAGGTTACATTTGCACCAGTTGATTTCCCAATCCAGTTGCGTTGCATGTCCTTGATAGACTCTGGCCAATCTAGTTCATCCAAGTCATTAAGCAGACGCTCTGCATAGGCCGTGATTTTAAGCATCCATTGACGCATTGGTTTACGGACAACTGGATAACCTCCACGCTCAGAAGTTCCGTCAGGAAGAACTTCTTCATTGGCGATGGCTGTTCCCAATTCCTCAACCCAGTTTACTGGCACTTCCGCTTCATAGGCCAAGCCTTTTTCGTAAAGCTTAGTAAAAATCCATTGCGTCCACTTGTAATAGTTTGGATCTGTGGTGTTGACTTCACGATCCCAGTCGTAAGAAAATCCAAGCGCATTGATTTGGCGTTTGAAGTTAGCAATGTTCTCAGCTGTAAATTCTGCTGGGTCATTACCTGTATCCATAGCGTATTGCTCTGCAGGCAAACCAAAAGCATCCCAACCCATTGGATGAAGGACATTGTAGCCTTGCGCACGTTTGTAACGACTGAGGATATCTGTCGCTGTATAGCCTTCTGGGTGTCCTACGTGTAGACCCGCTCCAGACGGATAAGGGAACATATCAAGAGCATAAAACTTCGGTTTTGATGCGTCTGTTCCTGTCTTAAATGTATGATGTTCTGCCCAGTAGCCTTGCCACTTAGGTTCAATTTCTTTATGATTGTAAAAACTCATGGTCTCTCTCCAATTTTGTGATGTTACTATTATACCATTTTTGAGGGAATTTGGTCTCGTTCTATTCTATACTTTTCTATTTTACCTTGCTCTAGAATTTTTAAACTGCTATACTTATAACAGAAAACCCTTCCAAGGAGGTAGCAGATGTCTCATTCCTTTAAAAAATCTCTCCAAAAAGAAATTCTCCATAGAAGCTCTATCGCAGCCTTTGTGACCTCTCTTTTACTACTCATTTTACTTTTTGGTTTTTCCTATTTTTTACAAAAGCAACAACTCTCCAAAGACACGAGACAGATTGTCAAACAAGTTCAAGAGATGAAAGAAGCAAATAATGAGCTCCTGACCACTATGAACTATAAAATGATTCCTGGATTTTTGGACGGCAAACACACAGAGCGAGAAGTATTTAGCTTATTTTACGAGACAAAAGCTAAATTAAAACTTAGTTCTGACCTCATTATCCTAAGTGATACAGGTGAATTACTATTTAGTACCAATCGAAATCATCAAGAAAGTATTTTATCACCCTACTATCTAAAACTGCTCATTCAAAATCCTTCTCAAGATAAAGTTACAGAAAAAATTGCACTATCTTCAGACAAGCAACACTACACACTCTTTATCAAACCACTACTTCAAAACCAACGAGTTAAAGCCTATACTATTGCTTTCGTAAATGAGAATGATTTCATCTCAAGTTTCCCAATGATAAATTCTAAATACATCATTACCGATAGCTTTGGAAATATGTTTTCCAACAATACAAATCAGTTTACTCGTTCTACTCTTGAAAAAATTGATGAGAAACTCCTACACTCTCGCACCCACTGGTATGCGAATGAACCGCTTATTGTTCAAAAAGAAAAAGTCGGTGCTATTTTTTCAATCTATACTTTTCAATCCTTCTTTCCTATTCCTAGCTTACTCGGCCTAGCCTCTATTCTCACCTTATGTATATTCTTCCTCTACTTCTGGCAAGCAAGACGAATTGCTCATAAGATTGCTACACACAACGCTGTTCCTATTGAAAGTTTAGTTTACCAACTTCAAGAAATTCCCAAACAAGAAGAAAAAAGGCTTTATCTACAAACAGGTGATGAGTTTGAATTTATGGCCGAAAAAATTAATAATATGTTGTATGAATTAGATCAACTTCATCAGAAAATGTTGACCATCGAAAAAGAAAAGTGGATTTTTGAAAGAAAAATGCTGGAAGCTCAGTTCAATCCTCATTTTCTCTACAATACACTTGAAACGATTAAAATCACTTCTTTAATGGATGCAAATCTCACACAAGACCTAATCCAAAATCTCACGCGCATTCTTCGCTACAGTATCACCGATTTAGAAAAAGAAACAACCATTTGTCAAGATTTAAAGATTATAGAGGATTACCTTATTATTCATAAAATTCGTTTCGAGCACTTTTCCTATGATATTGTCTGCCCAGAAACTGTCGATAATCAGCCTATCCCTAAACTTTTCTTGCTTCCCCTAGTAGAAAATGCTATAAAATATGGGATGCAATACCGTATTGATCTTCATATTGATATCCAAATTACCTTGGAAACAGATTCTCTGACTTTTTGGGTCAAGGATAATGCCGGAGGACTCACAAAACAAGAGCGAATCGCTATTTTAGACTCTTTAGATAGCCCTCATACCCAGCATGGCATTGTTAACAGCTACAAACGATTGAGCAATTTCTTTCCTGATGTTCAGCTAGATTTAGGAGTCAATCGTCAAGGAGAAACTTGGGTCAAATTTGTAACGAAAGGACTAACTCATGTTTAAGCTCATTATCGTAGAAGATGAACACCTCATTCGAAAATGGCTAGAGATTGCCGTAGACTACTCTGCCTTAGGCATCCAAGTTGTAGGAACTGCCAGTCACGGTCAAGAGGGAATGAAACTCATCCAAGAAAAAGAACCTCATATTGTCTTAACAGACATCACAATGCCAATTATGGATGCTTTTATGATGTTCGAAGCCACTCGTACTCTTTCTTATGAAAAAGTTATCTTATCTGGTTATAACGATTTTCAAAATGCAAAAAAAGCCATGCAATATGGGGCAGTTGATTTCTTATCCAAACCAATTGACACAAAGGAATTGACAGAATGTCTTCAAAACATTGTTTTGCGATTACAAGTTAGCACCTATCAAGAAACTCCTTTTTTAGAAGAATATCAAACTTTACTCTCCTCTATCCAACAAATTGATACACAAAACCAAATCATTCAGCAAATTCTGGAATTTGTGCATCAACACTACTGCATGCACTTTACCATTTCTACCATTGCAGAGAATCTAGGATATAGCGAAAGTTATCTATATAAGGTCATCAAAGAAGACTTCCCAATGACGTTAAATGAATATATCTTACGCTACCGCCTCAAGCAAGCTATAGATAAAATGGCTGAATCCCCCAACTCCCCCTTAAGCGATATCTCTGAACAAGTTGGATTTTCAGACTATAAATATTTTGCCAAAGTTTTTAAAAAGTATCTCCATATTTCTCCAAAAGAATTAAAACTTATGGATAAGAATCATTGATGTAAAAGGATTGCTCAACTCTATTGTAGCAATCTTTTTATTTTATACTTACCATCGAAATCCTATCCACAGTTCACGCATCCATACTCTAGGAACTCATTTCCTATTTTCTATTTTAGATTTCTTTAAGGTTTTTATTATATTCTATAGGACTCTACAAATTATAAATGTTATTCAAGTTGTAGAGTTGAAACGTTCGTAAAAAAGGAGATTATTATGAAAAAACTACTATTCTTTCTCTCTTGTGGCTGGATATTTCTTACTTTATCAGGATGTTCTTCAACTATAGAAGCAGAAACTAGCTCTGGAAAAGATTCAGATAACACTTTGGTTGTATACTCACCTAACCCTGAAGATCTTATCGAAGAAACAATCCCTACCTTCGAAGAAAAATATGGTATTAAGGTTGATTTAGTACAAGCCAGCACTGGTGAATTATTCAAAAAAGCTGAGGCCGAAAGAGAATCCCCAGTAGCCGATGTCATTTTCGGAGGCTCCTACGCCCTCTTCTCTTCTAACGAAAAACTTTTTGAACCTTATATTTCTCAAGAAAACGACCAGATAATCCCTGAATATCAAAATAAAACTGGATTTTACACCCCTTACACACTGGATGTCAGTGTTATCATTGCCAATTCAGCCCTTACAAAAGATATTAAAATCGAAGGCTACAATGATTTACTCAATCCCAAATTAAAAGGAAAAATCGCTACTGCTGATCCAAGTAACGCTTCAAGCGCCTTTGCTCAATTAACAAATATGCTTGTAGACCAAGGTGGATACGAAAATGAACAAGCTTGGACCTATGTGAAAAATCTCTTTACCCTAGTAGATGGAAAGATTGCATCTAGCTCTTCAAATGTTTACAAAGCTGTCGCCGATGGAGAAATGGCTGTAGGACTAACCTATGAAGATCCTGCCTTAAAACTCTTAAATGATGGAGTTGATGTAAAAGTCATTTATCCAAAAGAAGGAACCGTATTTTTACCTGGTAATGCAGCTATCGTCAAAAACGCCAAACACATGGAAAATGCCAAGAAGTTTATCGATTTCCTCCTTTCACAAGAAATCCAAGATAAGCTAGGAACCGAAACTACAATCCGACCTATTCGTAAAAATGCTAAAACCAATAAAAATATGAAGGCTATGACAGAAATCAATGTTGCTACTGAAGATTCAGATTATGTCATCAAGAACAAATCCGCTATTCTTAAAAAGTACAATGATATTTTTACAGATATCCAATCTAAAAAATAACATTTGATACTCAATAATTAACTATCAAACCCTACTATAAAATTAAAAAGATTACTTCCGTTTTTGTAGAGAATTTTACTCTAATAGAATAGAATTATCGGTTTAAAAAACGCTTACATTGTTTTAAAATAAACTTAAATAACATAACGGAGGTATCCATCATGAAAAAGAAATGGATGTATTATGCTGCTTGCGGACTAGCTCTTTTTGGTCTTGCTGCTTGTTCTTCTAATGAATCTGCCGATGGCGGTTCATCTGATAAAGGAGACGGCGGTTCGCTAGTCGTTTATTCACCAAACTCAGAGGGCTTAATCGGAGCAACCATTCCTGCCTTTGAAGAAAAATATGGTATCAAAGTAGAGCTGATTCAAGCTGGTACCGGAGAACTTTTCAAAAAACTAGAATCAGAAAAAGAAGCTCCTGTAGCCGATGTCATCTTTGGTGGTTCTTATACACAATATGCAACCCACGGAGAACTATTTGAAAACTATACTTCAAAAGAAAATGATAATGTTATCAAAGAATATCAAAACACAACTGGCTACTCTACGCCTTATACACTAGATGGTAGTGTTTTAATCGTCAATCCTGACTTAACTAAAGGCATGAACATTGAAGGATATAGCGATCTTCTTAAACCTGAATTAAAAGGGAAAATTGCAACTGCCGACCCAGCCAATTCTTCTAGCGCTTTTGCTCAATTAACTAATATGCTACAAGCACAAGGTGGCTACAAAGATGATAAAGCTTGGGGCTATGTAAAAGATCTCTTCACACTTATTGACGGTAAAATCGGTTCAAGCTCATCAGGTGTCTACAAAGCAGTTGCTGATGGAGAAATGGCTGTGGGACTCTCTTATGAAGATCCGGCAGTTAAACTCTTAAATGACGGTGCTAACATCAAGGTTGTCTATCCAAAAGAAGGAACAGTCTTCCTACCTGCTAGTGCTGCTATCGTTAAAAAAGCGAAAAATATGGAAAATGCCAAGAAATTTATCGATTTTATTATCTCTCAAGAAGTACAAGATACACTTGGTACAACCACTACTAACCGCCCTGTGCGTAAAAATGCTAAAACAAGCGAAAATATGAAACCAATTGACAAAATCAAAACACTCACTGAAGATTATGATTATGTCATTAAGAATAAATCAGATATCGTTAAAAAATACAACGAAGTATTTACAGACATCCAATCTAAACAGTAAAAGAGGTTCACTATGAGTGAGATCAAAATTATTAACGCAAAAAAAATCTACCACGACATCCCTGTTATTGAAAACTTGAATGTTACAATTCCCAAAGGAAGTCTCTTCACTCTCTTGGGACCTTCAGGTTGCGGGAAAACAACCCTTCTTCGTATGATTGCTGGTTTCAATAGTATTGAAGGTGGAGAGTTTTACTTTGATGATACTAAAATCAATAATATGGAACCAAGCAAACGTAATATCGGGATGGTGTTCCAAAACTACGCTATTTTCCCTCATTTGACTGTTCGAGACAATGTTGCTTTTGGTCTTAAGCAAAAGAAAGTTCCAAAAGAGGAATTAATTCAACAAACCAATAAATATCTTGAACTCATGCAAATTGCTCAGTATGCAGATCGAAAACCTGATAAACTCAGTGGTGGACAACAACAACGCGTCGCTCTAGCACGTGCACTAGCTGTTAATCCAAGTGTTCTCCTCATGGACGAGCCCCTTAGTAACCTCGATGCAAAACTACGCTTGGATATGCGTCAAGCTATTAGAGAAATCCAACACGAAGTAGGCATTACCACTGTATATGTAACCCACGATCAAGAAGAAGCTATGGCCATTTCAGATCAAATCGCTGTTATGAAAGATGGCGTTATTCAACAAATCGGCCGACCAAAAGAACTCTATCATAAACCAGCTAATGAATTTGTAGCAACCTTTATCGGACGCACAAATATTATCCCTGCCAATCTCGAAAAACGGAGCGACGGTGCTTATATCGTCTTTTCAGACGGCTATTCTCTTCGTATGCCAACTCTTGACCACGCAGAGGAACAGGCTATTCATGTAAGCATTCGTCCTGAAGAGTTTATCAAAGATGAGTCTGGAGATATTGAAGGAATCATTAGTGATAGTGTCTATCTTGGACTAAATACTGAATATTTCATCGAGACAGGCTTTGCATCAAAAATTCAAGTCAGTGAAGAATCAACTTTTGAAGAAGATTTACAAAAGGGTGATCGTATCCGCCTACGAATCAATACTCAAAAATTAAATGTCTTTTCTGCAGATGGTGCACAAAACCTGATAAAAGGAGTCAGCCATGGAACGTAAAAAGCTAAACATCTGGACAGTCTCCTCTTTCTTCATCTTTCTTTCCTATCTTGTCTTTCTTGTCTATCCGATTGTAACGGTACTCAAGCAAGCACTCATACATGACGGACAATTCTCTCTAGCTAATTTTGTAACCTTCTTTAGCAAGGCCTACTATTCTGAGACACTTGTCAACAGTTTCAAAGTTTCCATTACGGCTACTGTCACTTCCTTAGTCGTTGGAACCTTATTAGCTTATCTTTTTTCCATATACGACTTCAAGGGAAAGAAATTCTTACAAATATTGATTATCATTGCTTCCATGTCAGCTCCTTTCGTGGGAGCCTACTCCTGGATCCTCTTACTGGGACGAAATGGGGTCATCACTAAATTCCTGACAAATGCCCTTCATCTTCCAGCTATCGATATTTACGGATTCAAAGGAATTGTACTTGTCTTTACACTACAACTATTCCCACTGGTATTTCTATACGTTGCTGGGACAATGAAAAGTATTGACAATTCTCTACTTGAAGCCGCTGAAAGCATGGGGTCCTTCGGATTTAAGCGTATCGTAACGGTTGTTTTGCCTCTCCTAGTTCCAACCTTACTAGCAGCTGCCTTGCTTGTATTTATGAGAGCATTCTCAGACTTTGGAACGCCTATGTTGATTGGTGAAGGATATCGGACTTTCCCTGTCCTGATTTATACTCAATTTATTAGCGAGGTTGGAGGAAATTCTGCTTTTGCATCTGCTTTAGCAATTATGGCGATTATCATTGCCTTGGCGATTTTCCTTATCCAAAAATACATTTCAAACCGCTACAGTTTCAGTATGAATTCGCTCCATCCAATTGAGCCTAAAAAAACTACAAAAGGAAAAATGGCTACCATTTATGCAACAGTCTACGGAATTATCTTGTTCTCTGTTCTACCTCAAGTCTACTTGATTTATACTTCTTTCCTAAAAACATCAGGTATGGTATTTGTCAAAGGTTATTCTCTAAACAGTTACAAGGTGGCTTTCAATCGTATGGGGTCTGCTATTTTCAATACCATTCGTATCCCTTTGATTGCCTTAGTTCTAGTTGTCCTATTCGCAACATTTATCTCCTACCTAGCCGTTAGAAAACGGAATTTGTTTACAAACCTAATTGACAGCCTCAGTATGGTCCCTTATATTGTACCAGGAACCGTTCTAGGGATTGCCTTCATTTCTTCCTTCAATACTGGCCTATTTGGAAGTGGATTTCTTATGATTACAGGGACAGCTTTCATCTTGATCATGTCCCTATCTGTCAGAAGATTGCCTTATACTATTCGCTCATCTGTTGCTAGCTTGCAACAAATAGCACCAAGTATTGAAGAAGCCGCTGAGAGCTTAGGAAGTAGCCGTCTCAATACCTTTGCCAAGATTACAACTCCAATGATGCTATCTGGTATTATTTCTGGAGCTATCCTATCTTGGGTTACAATGATTTCAGAACTTTCTACTTCTATCCTCCTCTACAATGTCAAAACAAGAACAATGACTGTAGCTATTTATACAGAGGTTCTCAGAGGGAATTACGGTGTAGCCGCAGCCTTGTCAACTATCCTAACTATTCTAACAGTAGGTTCCTTGCTCTTGTTCATGAAAATCTCTAAAAGCAATAGCATTACACTTTAGTTTCCCCATCAAAAACAGCCGAAAGGATTACCCTCGGCTGTTTTTTCTTATCTTGATATTCCTATCAAATCCCTAGTTCATAGCAAGTAAGTATGTACTGATTATACTCAATGAAAATCAAAGATCAAACTAGGAAGCTGCTCAAAGCACTGCTTTGAGGTTGTAGATAAGACTGACGAAGTCAGTTACATATATCTACGGCAAGACGACTTTGACGCGGTTTGAAGAGATTTTCGAAGAGTATTAAATAGAGACTTCCTCCATCTTCTCCCGTCCTAGTTCTCGGTAACTACGGTCACCGACAACTTCTACGCTAAACTGACCGTCCTCATATTCAAGGATCGTCACGCTACCATTATCGAGACCATGCGGATGCATACCATTAATCAGATAAACAATGGTTCCAATGGTCATTCCATGGCTGACAACGAGAGCATTGCCCCCACCTTGTTCTTCCATTTCTTTGGCAATCGCTTCAAAACCTTCCTTGATTCGACCACTGAGTTTTTCCCAGCCTTCAGCCCAACCAGCTGTATCAACTTCTACCAAGCCCTCAGCCAGTTCAGCATAAGATAATTGGTGAACGTGGTTCACATTAAAGATACGAGGAATAATGCCCATGAAAAGATCACCATCATAAGCTCCGTCAAAGCTACCAAAACACCATTCTCTGATACGCTTGTCCATGCGATAAGGGATTTTCCCCTGCAAGCCAAGTTCATCAAGGATGATTCCCATTGTCTGAATGGTGCGCCCAGAATCACTCGAATAAGCGCGCTCAAACTGCAGACCAGATTCTCGCAAACCGATTCCTAATTCTTGAATCCCTCGTTCACCTTCAGCTGTTAAGGGAGTATCGCTCCAACCTTGCGCGCGACCAATCGTGTTAAACATGGTCTTGCCATGACGTACCAAATACAATCGTACTTTTACCATTTTCCGTCCTCCGTTTGCTTCTATTATATCATGGATGATAAAACAAAAGCCACCCAGACAGGCGACTTTTGCAGGAGATTATTATGAAAAAGTTTAGGAGTTCTATTAAATAAAGATATTAGATGAAAATCAAATTCAAACTAAATCAGAGTTATCTGTTTCAAATAATATTAGGAGGTCTTTATTTAATGATTATAGTATACACACCTAACCTTAAATAGAACTTAAAAAATTATACCCATTCACCTTTTTCGTTTACTTTATAGCCATTAATGGTCATATTTTTTGCCAATTTCCCATCAGCTAACAAGTAATACCACTTATCCCCATCCTTAATCCATTGGTTACGAGCGTACTTACCATCTTGGTTCAGATAATACCAACTATCATACTGAGAATCAAATACCCACTCACTCTTAGCCATATAACCGCCACGCTTTAGGTAGTACTCGCCCTGCCAAGCTTTCTCCACATAACTACCAGTTGAATCTACATAAAACCAGCTCTTATAGTCTTCATCATAAATCCATTCACTTGCAGCCATTGAAGCATCTGCTTTTAGATAATAACGGCCTACCCAACGATTTCTTACAAGGTTACCAGAAAGGTCATTATAGTACCATTTGCCAGACTCTTTAAACCACTTACTTGCTTGATGATTTTTCTTAGTTTCTCCATTAGAGGTAACAGTAGCTTGAGATGAAGTTAAAACTGAGGATGAAGTCCCAGTAGAAACTGCTTGAATAGCCTCTTCTTTTGTCACCTTAGGCTTAGCTTTGCCTTGGTAAACATCTTCGATACGCTTAGTAAAGACAGATAACTCTTCAGGGGATAGCATGTGTACGAATTCAGGTTCCTCCTCATGTAAAAGACCAGCTTCCTTCTTGATTTTATGTATCCCTTCTTCAACTATATCATCAATCTTACTAAACATAGAAATCTTTTCTGCTTTCGAAAGTGTATCATCATTACTAATAGCTGTCTTCTCCATAAAGGCAACAGCATTGATTTCTCGGATATTCTTTTCTTTAGGTACTGTAGAAATCGGATAATGATTGTTAGATAAAAATAGAGAAACTTTCTTAATATAAGTGTTTATATCATCTTTATTATTATCTAATGATAAATACTTATCACTATCAACATTTAAACCAGGTGCATGAAAATCATAGTATCTTGAAACTCTAGCTAACATTTCTTTTTTCTCTAATTCTGTATAATGCAAATCATTATTTACTTGAGAAATTACAAGATTCATTTTCTTTAATATAGCAAGTTTAGCAACACCATACTTCATTCTATAATCAAAAAAATTACCTTTTTCTCCATCACCATTAATGTAGATTTTTTTAGATTTTTTAAAATCTGATAAAATATTTGATAACTCTTCCAAAGGCGTATTAATTTCTAAACTATACTTCCTTATGTTCTCTAACTGTCCCACGGAATCTTTTAACATATTATCAAGTTCTTCTACCAATTTATCTCTGATAGAGATTACATCGCTTTTGGAAATAGCAACTTTATCCCATTCTCCTTTGTCAATCTGTTCAAAGAGACGATGTTTTACTTTCTCTTTAAAATTTTGTAAATCATTTTTCGTTTCCTCAATCATTTTATTAATCTTTTCTGGACTCACACTAGTGGTAGTTTCATGGCTTTCTTCCTGCGCATAAACTACTTGACTGGCAAAAGTTGGGACTAGTAAAGTCGACAGTCCTAAAGCTACTAAAGCATGTTTCATTTCTTTTTTCATCATTTTCTCCTATTTCTTAATTTTTAAAACTATGAATTGGTGCTGGGATTTGTCCTCCACGAGAGATGAAATCAACAGATGAAGCTCCATTGACCTTCATAACTGGAGCTGTACCAAGAAGACCACCAAACTCAATCATGTCACCTTCTTTTCCTTTAGGAATGATACGAACAGCTGTTGTTTTCATGTTGATAACACCAATTGCAGCCTCATCCGCAATCATTGCCGAAATGGTTTCAGCAGGAGTATCTTCTGGAATGGCAATCATATCCAAGCCAACAGAACAGATAGCCGTCATGGCTTCTAGTTTTTCCAAATTAAGAGAGCCATTTTGCACTGCAGCAATCATTCCCTCATCCTCAGAAACAGGGATAAAGGCACCAGACAAACCACCGACTTGGTTGCAGGCCATAACTCCCCCCTTCTTAACTTGGTCGTTCAAGAGTGCCAAGGCAGCCGTCGTTCCATGCGTACCAACTGTTTCTAGCCCCATTTCTTCAAGGACACGTGCAACAGAATCTCCAACCGCAGGAGTTGGCGCCAAACTCAAGTCCACAATACCAAACTCCACACCTAGTCTCTCACTGGCCATTTGACCAACCAATTGACCAATCCGAGTGATTTTAAAAGCAGTTTTCTTAACGGTTTCGGCTACTACATCAAAGCTCTGTCCACGAACTTTTTCCAAGGCACGTTTCACCACACCAGGACCAGAAACTCCGACATTGATGATAACATCTGCTTCCCCAACACCATGAAAGGCACCCGCCATAAATGGATTGTCCTCAACAGCATTAGCAAATACAACCAGTTTAGCTGCCCCCATATCAGACAGATTTGCCGTTTCCTTGATAACTCGTCCCATATCTGCCACAGCCGTCATATTAATACCAGACTTGGTTGAACCGATATTGACTGACGAGCATACCTTGTCCGTTTCAGCCAAAGCGCGAGGAATAGAATTGATGAGAATCTCATCTCCCTTTTGATAACCCTTTTGTACCAAGGCTGAAAAACCACCAATAAAGTCCACACCAATCTCTTTCGCAGCCTTATCAAGTGCTTTTGCCAGAACCACATAGTCTGTCGCATCTGTCGCCGCCCCAATCAGAGAAATAGGAGTCACCGATACACGCTTATTAACGATTGGAATTCCCAACTCCGCTGCAATTTCATCACCAACAGTCACTAAATTAGCTGCCTTAGTCGTGATCTTTTGATAAATTTTCTCTGCAGCATGATTGATATCTGGATCGATACAGTCCAATAGGGAAATCCCCATGGTAATAGTTCTGATATCAAAGTTTTGCTCCTCAATCATGGCAATGGTTTCAGTAACTTGTCTAATATCCATAATAACCTCCTAGATATTATACATAGCTTCGAAAATAGCTGCACTCTGAATATTGATTTTCACATTCAAAGTTTGCCCAAAAGTTTCAAACTCATTTCGCAGATAAGTAAAATCTTGCTTTTCATCACTAGAGACGACAGCCATCATTGTGAAATATTCATCCAAGACAGTTTGAGAGATATCATCGATATTCAAACCCAATTCTGCAATTTTACCAGAAACACCTGCAACAATTCCAGATTTATCTTTACCAACAACAGTTATAATCGCTTTCATAAGCAAACTCCAATTCTTCTTTTAATAGGAAACCTGAACATTAAACAGGATTCTTTTCAAATAGTATAGCATAATTCTAACTAAAATACTCAAAAACGCCTGCTTACGAAGTTGTTCTTAAGAAAAAAACAATTTCGTAAACAAGCGTCTACTATCCCAACTTATGATGAGTGTTCCCGCTAGGACCGAAATCCTAGCGGTAGACCAGAGCTAGACTAAGAGCACAAGACTCCATCATCATAACACTCAACAAAATTGATGATTTTATACTAATTCGATGATCGCCATTGGCGCTGCATCACCACGACGTGGTTCAGTTTTAAGGATACGAGTGTATCCACCGTTACGTTCAGCATAACGAGGTGCGATTTCTGAGAACAATTTTTGAAGTGCTGTAGTAGAAGTGTACTTATCAGTTGCTTCATCATAGTTTTCAGATGCGATTTCATTACGTACAAAAGCAGCTGCTTGACGACGTGCATGTAAATCACCACGTTTACCTAGAGTAATCATTTTTTCAACAGTTTTACGGATTTCTTTAGCACGAGCTTCAGTTGTCACGATTGATTCGTTGATCAAAAGGTCAGTTGTCAAATCGCGAAGCATTGCTTTACGTTGTGAGCTAGTGCGTCCTAGTTTACGGTAAGCCATGTATTCCTCCTTTATTTATCTTTTAATCCAAGACCCAAATCAATGAGTTTGAGTTTCACTTCTTCCAAACTCTTGCGTCCAAGATTTCGTACTTTCATCATCTCTGCTTCAGATTTTTCTGTCAAATCATGCACAGTATTGATACCGGCACGTTTCAAACAGTTGTATGAACGCACAGACAAGTCCAGTTCCTCAATCGTACGATCCAAAATACGGTCGTCAGATTCAGTATCAGCTTCTTTCATCACTTCAGTTGACTTAGCAATCTCAGTAAGATTTGTAAACAAATCAAGATGTTCTGTCAAAATACGTGCTGAAAGCCCTAAAGCATCTTCTGGAATAATTGTTCCATTTGTCAAGATTTCAAGGGTTAGTTTGTCAAATCCATCATTGCTACCTACACGAGCAGGTTCAACTTGATAGTTGACTTTGGTAACTGGTGTATAAATAGAATCTACAGCAAGTGTCCCAACTGGTGCATTATCCTTTTTATTTTCATCTGCAGGTACATATCCACGACCACTGTTAACAGTCATAGTCGCTTTTAGAGAAGAACCTTCACCGATTGTAAAGAGATAATGATCTGGATTTACAATTTCAATATCGCTATCTGTCAAAATGTCACCAGCTGTTACTTCAGCAGGACCTTCAACATCCAGTTCGATGATTTTTTCGTCTTCAACGTACGATTTCACTGCAATTCCTTTAATGTTCAGAATGATTTGCATCACGTCTTCACGAACACCTGGAACTGTGTCAAACTCATGTAACACACCATCAATGTTAATAGATGTCACAGCTGCTCCTGGTAGAGAAGCTAGAAGTACACGACGAAGAGAGTTACCAAGAGTTGTACCGTAGCCACGTTCAAGTGGTTCGATTACAAACTTGCCATAATCTTTATTTTCATCAATTTTTGTTATATTTGGTTTTTCAAACTCGATCATTTAGTTACTCCCTCTTAAACGAAAAGCAGTGTAATGCGATGATTATACACGGCGACGTTTTGGAGGACGAGCACCATTGTGTGGCACTGGAGTCACATCACGAATTGCTGTTACTTCAAGACCAGCGGCAGCAAGCGCACGAATAGCTGACTCACGACCAGAACCTGGACCTTTTACAGTAACTTCAACTGATTTAAGACCGTGTTCTTGTGCAGATTTAGCAGCAGCTTCAGAAGCCATTTGAGCAGCGAATGGTGTAGATTTACGAGAACCTTTGAAACCAAGAGCACCAGCTGATGACCAAGCAATTGCATTACCATGCACATCAGTAATCATAACAATAGTGTTATTAAATGTAGCGTGAATATGAGCAATACCAGATTCGATATTCTTTTTCACACGACGTTTACGTGTTGGTTTAGCCAAGACTTTTACCTCCTATATTATTTTTTCTTACCAGCGATCGCAACAGCTTTACCTTTACGAGTGCGAGCGTTGTTTTTAGTGTTTTGTCCACGGACAGGAAGTCCACGACGGTGACGGATACCACGGTATGAACCGATTTCCATCAAACGTTTGATGTTCAAGTTTACTTCACGACGAAGGTCACCTTCAACTTTGATTGCATCCACTTCACGACGGATAGCATCTTCTTGATCTGATGTAAGATCACGTACACGAACATCTTCTGAGATTCCAGCAGCAGCCAAAATTTTCTTAGATGTTGCAAGTCCGATACCATAAACATAAGTCAATGAGATTACTACGCGTTTGTCATTTGGAATGTCAACTCCAGCAATACGAGCCATGTTTTCTCCTTTCTATCTTATCCTTGACGTTGTTTGTGTTTTGGATTTGCTGGGCAAATTACCATAACACGACCATTACGACGAATAACTTTACAGTATTCGCAAATTGGTTTGACCGATGGTCTTACTTTCATTTCTTATCCCTCCAAGTTTTTCGATTATTTAAAGCGGTAAGTGATACGTCCACGTGTCAAGTCATATGGACTCATTTCGACAGTAACACGATCTCCCGCTAAAATACGAATATAGTTTTTACGAATTTTACCAGAAACTGTTGCTAAAATCTGATGTCCATTTTCAAGTTCAACCGTAAACATTGCATTCGGCATTGTATCAACTACTTTGCCTTCAACTTCAATCACATCGTCTTTTGCCACGCAAAAGCACCTCCATAAATTTCGATTCGATGCCTCTAGACACAGAGACAACAATTATAAGTCAGACTATCTCAGTATAACATTTGTAGCTGATTTTTGCAAGTGTGAAAAGCGCTTTATTTCAAATTTGTCAATACTTTTTCGATATCTGAGAAAACATCATTGATATCTTGATTACCTTCGATGTCATGAACCAAACCTTTGGCACGGTAGTGAGCAATGATTGGTTCCCCTTGAGCAATATTCACATCCAAACGACGTTTTACTGTCTCAGGCTTATCATCTTCACGTTGGTAGTAATCTTCTTCTTTATAGTCAACCGGTGGGTTAAAGACCTTGTGGAAAGTTTCTCCAGTTACGCGGTGAATGATACGACCACTCAAACGTTCCAAGAGGCTATCTGGATCCACTTCAATGTTGATGACACCTTCTAGTTCAATGCCAAGTTCAGCCAATGTTTTGTCCAAAGCATGAGCTTGTTCAATTGTACGTGGGTAACCATCCAACAAGAATCCTGTTTCTTTAATATCATCTTGTGAAAGACGTTCTTTTACGATTCCATTTGTAACTTCGTCAGGAACCAATTCACCCTTGTCAATGTATGACTTAGCAAGAACACCCATTTCAGTTTGATTTGCCATAGCAGCGCGGAACATATCACCCGTTGAGATATGTGCAACATGGAATTGTTCTACGATTTTTGCTGCTTGAGTTCCCTTACCTGCACCAGGTAAGCCCATAATCAAAAGATTCATGATTTGATCTCCTTATTTTATTTTTAAATAGAAGCAAAAAGTCTTTTCACCCCTATTTAAAAACAAAATAGAAGAGGGGAGACAAAACTCTCACAAATGTCAGAGTTTAAACCTCCACTCCCTCAGCATTTACTGATTCCGTAAATACTTTTATTCTGTTCTGTCCATGAAACCAACATATTTACGTTTCAATAGGTAACCTTCCAATTGTTTGATTCCTTCAATACCTGTAGAGATAATGATCAAAAGACTGGTTCCTCCAAAAGCAACTGCTTCTGAAAGTCCGAAAATATCTTTTGCTACGATCGGTAAAATAGAAATCACACCAAGGAAGAGAGAACCAACCGTTGCAAGACGACGAAGAAGTTTAGACATATATTCTTCTGTACCTTTACCAGGACGAACTCCGTGGATATAGGCACCGCTCTTTTGTAGGTTTTCTGCCGCTTTTTCAGGATTAATCTGTACAAACGTATAGAAGAATGTAAAGAGAATAATCAATAAAGCATACATGGCGATACCAGTTGGTGAAGTTGTTGCCAGCATTTCTTGTGCTGTTCTTACCCAAGCCCAATCATGACCTGTAGCGCTTAAAAACTGTAGAATAGCTGCTGGCGCCGCAGTAATCGAACTTGCGAAGATAACAGGGATAACTCCAGCAGGGTTGACCTTCAAAGGAAGGTAAGAGCTAGATGGAGCACCTTGTGCAACCTTAGTATATTGGATTGGAATTTTGTATTCTGCTTGTTGAACATAAGTTGTAAAGTAAATGATCAACAATACAGTAATAATCAAAATGATTACGAAAATGATAGATGAGTTAATACGGCTACTTGGGACGTTCACAAAGTAGTCCACATAGATGCCCTGAATCATCTCTGGGATTGAGGAAACAATCCCGGCAAAGATGATCATAGAAACACCATTTCCGTATCCCTTATCTGTAATTTGCTCCCCCAACCAAGTCACAATCATGCTACCAGCTGTTAAGATGATACCAATCATGATAAAGACTTGTGGAGTAAGAGCTGTTTTCAACAATTGAGCTCCAGCCAAAGTATTAAAACCAGCTGTGATCCCGATAGATTGCACAAAAGCGAGAACTAGAGCAATATAACGAGTAGCTTGATTCAATTTTCTTCGACCTACTTCCCCTTGTTTACCCCACTCTACAAACTTGGGTAAAATATCCATTTGCAAGAGTTGGACAACGATAGAGGCCGTAATGTAGGGACTGACACCAAGAGCAAAAACTGAAAAGTTTTTCATGGCATTCCCTGACACCAAGCTCAACATGTTTAAGAAGGATAATCCACTTAAAGCATTCAAGCTATTGGCATTCACACCGGGAACTGTAATGCTAGTTCCGATACGAAAGACCAAAACGATAAAAATTGTAAATAAAATTTTTGATCGAACCTGCTTGACTTTAAGAGCTTCTCTTAATAATTTAAAAAACATAGGTCACCTCTCTTAGATGACTTCTACTGAACCACCTTTAGCAGTGATAGCTTCTTCAGCTGATTTAGAGAATTTAGCTGCTTTCACAGTCAATTTCTTAGTCAACTCACCATTACCAAGAATTTTAATACCTGATTTTTCAGCTTTAACAATTCCTGCTTCGATAAGAACAACTGGAGTAACTTCAGCACCATCTTCAAAGACGTTCAATTGGTCAAGGTTCACAATTGCGTATTCTTTAGCGTTGATGTTAGTAAATCCACGTTTTGGAAGACGACGGAACAATGGAGTTTGTCCACCTTCAAAACCAAGGCGAACTCCGCCACCGCTACGAGCTTTTTGACCCTTTTGACCACGACCAGATGTTTTACCGTTACCTGATGAAGTACCACGACCAACGCGGTTACGTACTTTACGAGAACCTTCTGCAGGTTTCAATTCATGAAGTTTCATTTTTATTTTCTCCTCTTTTGTAAAATGCTAGCGCCGATAAGGGAGAAAAGGTTGTCTCCCCCATCAACTCGCCTATACGACGTCATCATAGATGACTATATCTAGTTTTAGGGGATGGTATAGTGCACATCCCCTAAAAATTCATTAGTTTACTTCTTCAACTGTTACCAAGTGAGATACTGCAGTGATCATACCACGGATAGCAGCGTTATCTTCTTTAATAACAGAGCTGTTCAATTTGCCAAGTCCAAGTGCTACAACAGTTTTACGTTGTGATGGAATGCGTCCGATTGGAGACTTAGTCAAAGTAATTTTAATTTGAGCCATTTTATCCCCTTTCTTATGCCAAATCAGAAACTGAAATACCACGAAGGGCAGCAACTTCTTCAGCGCGTTTCAATTGTTTCAAACCTTCAACAGTTGCACGAACAATGTTGATTGGAGTGTTAGAACCAAGTGATTTAGATGTAATATCTGCCACACCTGCCAATTCCACAACGGCACGAACTGCACCACCAGCGGCAACTCCAGAACCTTCTACAGCAGGTTTCAACAATACTTTAGCTCCACCGAATTCTGAAAGAACTTCGTGTGGGATTGTTGTTCCAACCATAGGAACTTCGATCAAGTTTTTCTTAGCATCATCTACTGCTTTACGGATTGCTTCTGGAACTTCTTGAGCTTTACCAGTACCAAATCCTACGCGACCGTTGTGGTCACCAACAACAACAAGAGCTGCGAAACGAAGACGACGTCCACCTTTAACAACTTTTGTAACACGGTTGACAGCAACTACGCGTTCTTCTAATTCAACTGCATTGTCTTTAAATGCCATTTTCTAGTGTCCTCCTATTAGAATTTCAATCCGTTTTCACGAGCTGCATCAGCCAAAGCTTTCACACGTCCGTGATATAGATATCCACCGCGGTCGAACACCACTTCTGAAATACCTTTAGCGTTTGCACGTTCTGCAACGAGTTTACCGACAGCAACGGCTTGTTCAGTTTTAGTTCCTTTTGAAACTTCTTTGTCAAGAGTTGAAGCACTTGCGAGCGTTACACCCGCTACGTCATCAATCACTTGAGCGTAGATGCCTGTATTAGAACGGAATACGTTCAAACGTGGGCGATCAGCAGTTCCAGAGAGTTTTCCGCGAACGCGACGGTGGCGTTTTTGGCGGAGTTTGTTTTTATCTGGTTTTGAAATCACAGTTTTCACCTCTTTAGTTTTAAATCGTGTGCTATGCACAAAGTTGGAAAATAGGTTGGTGGTTGAGACTCAACCACTCAACATTATTTACCTGTTTTACCTTCTTTACGGCGAACGAATTCACCAACGTAACGGATACCTTTACCTTTATATGGTTCTGGTGAACGAAGGCTACGTACGTAAGCAGCTGTTTGACCAACTACTTCTTTTGAAATTCCGCTAACAACGATTGTTGTTGGGTTTGGAAGTTCAAAAGTAATTCCTTCTGGAGCTTCAACTTCGTCTGGATGAGATTTACCAACAGCCAAAACAAGTTTAGATCCTTGAAGTTGTGCACGGTAACCAACCCCGCGCATTTCAAGTTCTTTCTTGAATCCTTCTGATACACCAACAACCATGTTGTTCAAAAGGGCACGAGTAGTTCCGTGGATAGTTTTCATTTCTTTTGAATCGTTTGGACGGTGAAGAGTTACTTCAGTACCTTCCACACGGATTTCAATATCTTTTGAGAACTCACGAGTAAGTTCTCCTTTAGGTCCTTTTACAGTTACAACGTTGTCATTGTTAGTGAGTTCAACACCAGCAGGCAACACGATAACTTTATTACCAATACGTGACATGTTTATTTTCTCCTGTTAAATTGTCAGGCCATAACGGCCAGTTTTCACGGGGTTAAATCGATTTCTCGATTTAAAGGAACATTTAGGTTTCAATTTCAAAGTGAATCTAGGCATCGTCTCGCAGGCATAACTTTGGGTTAGGCAAGAGACGATAACGAAGAGTCACAAAGAAATTCGGAGCTAAATATTACCAAACGTAAGCGATAACTTCTCCACCAACATTCTTTTGGCGTGCTTCTTTATCAGTAAGCAAACCTTCAGAAGTTGAAAGGATAGCAATTCCAAGTCCGTTAAGAACTTTTGGAAGGTCTTCACGTTTTTTGTAGACACGAAGTCCTGGTTTAGAAACACGTTTCAAATTAGTGATAACTTTTTCACCGTTTGGTCCGTATTTAAGGAATACACGGATGATGCCTTGTTTGTCATCTTCGATGATTTCAACGTTTTTTACAAAACCTTCGCGTTTAAGGATTTCAGCAATTCCTTTTTTGATGTTTGATGCAGGTACTTCAAGTACTTCGTGTTTAGCTTGGTTAGCGTTACGAATACGAGTTAGGAAGTCTGCGATTGGGTCAGTCATAACCATTTTGTTTTTCTCCTCTTACTAGTAGTTTGCAAGTTGCACTTGCTAGTTAATACATGATACAAAGAGCGTAACAGCAAGAGCAAAAATAGGCAATTTGATGCAGGAGCGATGCTCCAAAGAAAATTGATCTTTTTTGCCAAAGCTGTAGCTCGTGTTCAAATTGGCAAGCCCAACTGAACCCGGGCTAAACTCTGTGTGAAAAAGATAAACTTTCCTAGAAACTTTAGTTTCTTCGTCAAGTTTCCTATTTTCACTTGGAGTTTTGACACCCTTGATATCTTAAATTACCAAGATGCTTTTGTTACACCAGGGATTTGTCCTTTGTAAGCTAATTCACGGAAGCAAACACGGCAAAGTTTAAATTTGCGGTAAACTGAATGTGGACGACCACATTTTTCACAACGAGTATAAGCTTGAGTAGAGAACTTCGCTGGACGTTTGTTCTTAGCAATCATTGATTTTTTAGCCATTAGATTTACCTCCTATATTATTTTGCAAAAGGCATTCCAAGGCCTGTAAGCAATGCACGTGACTCTTCGTCAGTGTTAGCAGTTGTTACGATAACGATATCAAGACCACGAGTTTTGTCAACGTCATCAAAGTTGATTTCTGGGAAAATCAATTGTTCTTTCACACCAAGTGTGTAGTTTCCGCGTCCGTCAAATGATTTTGTTGGAACACCGTGGAAGTCACGTACACGTGGAAGTGAAACTGAAACCAATTTATCCAAGAATTCGTACATACGTTCACCACGAAGGGTAACTTTTGCACCGATCGCAACACCTTCACGAAGACGGAAGCCGGCGATTGATTTTTTAGCTTTAGTGATAAGTGGTTTTTGACCTGAGATAAGCGCCAATTCTTCAGCAGCTTTTTCAAGGCTTTTAGCGTTTGATACAGCTTCACCAACACCCATGTTCAAAACGATCTTATCTACTTTAGGCACAGCCATCACTGATGAGTAGTTGAATTGTTCTGTCAAAGCAGGAACTACTTCATTAAGATATTTTTCTTTTAAACGATTTGCCATTATACTTCTCCTTTCCTTCGTGATTAATCAAGCACTTCGCCTGATTTTTTGTTGTAGCGAACTTTTTTACCGTCTACAAATTTGTAACCAACACGACCAGCTACACCATTTTTGTCCAAAACTTGAACGTTTGATACGTGGATAGCTGCTTCTTTCTCGATGATACCACCTTGAGGAAGCTCGTTAGTTGGACGTTGGTGTTTCTTAACGATGTTAACACCTTCAACGATAACTTTGTTTACTTTTGGAAGGGCAGTAAGGACAACAGCTTCTGTTCCCTTATCTTTACCAGCGATTACGCGAACTTTGTCGCCTTTTTTTACAAACATTAGGTTTCTCCTTGATTTTTCTTACGCCCATAAGGGCACCCTAGCTTAAAGCTAGGGGACTAGTTTGTTTCTAAAAATTAAAGTACTTCTGGAGCAAGTGACACGATCTTCATGAAGCCACCTTCACGCAATTCACGTGCGACTGGGCCAAAGATACGTGTTCCGCGAGGAGTTTTGTCTTCACGGATGATAACTGCTGCGTTTTCGTCAAATTTGATGTATGAACCATCAGCACGACGAGCACCTGATTTAGTACGAACGATAACTGCTTTAACAACGTCACCTTTTTTAACCGCACCACCAGGAGTAGCTTGTTTTACAGATGCCACAATAACATCACCGATGTTTGCAAATTTACGTCCTGAACCACCAAGAACTTTGATAGTCAAGATTTCGCGAGCACCGCTGTTGTCTGCGACTTTCAAACGAGTTTCTGTTTGAATCATTTCAGTTTTCTCCTTTCAGGTTTGATTAGATGATGACCGCTTCTTCAACAACTTCTACAAGACGGAAACGTTTTGTAGCTGAAAGCGGACGAGTTTCCATGATACGTACGATATCGCCTTCTTTGGCAACATTGTTTTCATCATGAGCTTTGTATTTTTTAGAGTAGTTAATACGTTTACCATAGACTGGGTGGTTACGTTTTGTTTCAACTACAACTGTGATTGTCTTGTCCATTTTGTCAGATACAACACGTCCAACAAGAACTTTACGATTATTGCGTTCCATTGAAATTTCTCCTTCCCTAGTCTATTATTTCGCTTCAGATTGAACTGTTTTGATACGAGCGATTTGTTTTTTAACTTCTTTCAAGCGAGCTGTTTGTTCCAATTGACCAGTAGCAGCTTGGAAACGAAGTTCAAACAATTCTTTTTTCAATTCGTTTTCGCGCTTCGCGAGTTCTTCTTGAGAAAGACCACGAAGTTCTTTAACAAATTCTTTTACTTCATTAAGTTTCATGCCTTCTCCTTATTCTGCTTCACGTTTTACGAATTTACATTTAACTGGCAATTTGTGGCTAGCAAGACGAAGCGCTTCGCGAGCGATCTCTTCAGATACACCAGCGATTTCGAACATCACTTTACCACGTTTAACTGGTGCTACCCAACCTTCAGGTGCCCCTTTACCAGATCCCATACGCACACCGATAGCTTTAGCAGTGTATGATTTGTGTGGGAAGATTTTAATCCAAACTTTACCACCACGTTTCATGTAACGAGTCATGGCGATACGAGCAGCTTCGATTTGGCGGTTAGTGATCCAGTGGCTAGTTGTAGCTTGAAGACCGTATTCACCGAATGCTACTTCTTTTCCACCTTTTGCTTCACCGCGCATTTTTCCACGGAATTCACGACGGTGTTTAACACGTTTAGGTACTAACATTGGTTATTTACCTCCTTTAGTGTTTTTGCGAGCTGGAAGAACTTCACCACGGTAGATCCATACTTTAACACCAAGTTTACCGTATGTAGTATCTGCTTCTTCCCAAGCGTAATCGATATCTGCACGAAGTGTGTGAAGTGGAACAGTTCCTTCAGAGTATCCTTCAGCACGGGCGATATCTGCACCGTTCAAACGACCTGATACTTGAGTTTTGATTCCTTTAGCTCCAGCACGCATTGCACGTTGGATTGCTTGTTTTTGTGCACGACGGAAAGCAACACGTTGCTCCAATTGACGAGCAATACCTTCACCTACAAGGTGAGCATCCAAATCAGGTTGTTTGATTTCGATGATGTTGATGTGTACTTGTTTTCCAGTCAATTTGTTAAGTTTTGCACGGAGTGCATCAACGTTAGCACCACCTTTACCGATTACCATACCTGGTTTAGCAGTGTGAAGTGAAACGTTAACTTTGTTTACTGCGCGTTCGATTTCAATAGTTGAAACTGCTGCGTCAGCAAGTTCTTTTTGAACGAATTTACGGATTGCAAGATCTTCATGAAGGTAATCCGCGTATTCTTTTTCAGCATACCATTTGGCATCCCAATCACGGATGATGCCGACACGCATACCAATTGGATGTACTTTTTGACCCACGATTTTACCTCCTTATTTTTCTGCAACAGCTACAGTGATGTGAGCTGTACGTTTGTTGATTGGTGAAGCTGAACCTTTCGCACGTGGACGGAAACGTTTCATAGTTGGTCCTTCGTTTGCGAATGCTTCAGATACTACCAAGTTAGCTTTATCCAAACCAAAGTTGTTTTCAGCGTTAGCTACAGCTGAGTTCAAAACTTTCAAGATGATTTCAGCAGCTTTGTTTGGAGTGAATGTCAAAATTGCGATTGCATCGGCTACGCTTTTACCACGGATGTTATCAAGAACAAGACGTGATTTACGAGGTGAAACACGTACTGTACGAGCCATTGCTTTAGCTGAAGTAATTTCTGCCATTTATGTTCTCCTTATTTTCTACGTGTTTTCTTGTCGTCTGCAGCGTGACCTTTGTAAGTACGAGTTGGTGCAAATTCACCAAGTTTGTGACCTACCATGTCTTCTTGGATGTAAACAGGTACGTGTTTACGTCCGTCATAAACTGCAATAGTGTAACCAATGAAACTTGGGAAGATCGTTGAACGACGTGACCAAGTTTTAATAACTTTTTTCTTTTCGTCGTTAGCTTGAGCTTCAACTTTTTTCATCAAATGCTCATCGACGAAAGGTCCTTTTTTAAGACTGCGTCCCATTTTTATATTTTCTCCTTTAAATGTTGTACCACAGCGGCTTGCGCTCCTATGGAGCGCTACCGAGCTGGCGGATTTACTAGTTGCTTAAGCTACTAGTTTAATATTATTTCTCGTTGCGACGACGAACGATAAGTTTGTCAGATTTCGCTTTCTTGTTACGAGTTTTAAGACCAAGAGCAGGTTTGCCCCATGGAGTAGATGGTGCTTTACGACCAACTGGTGCTTTACCTTCACCACCACCGTGTGGGTGATCGTTAGGGTTCATTACAGAACCACGAACTGTTGGGCGGATACCTTTCCAACGGCTACGTCCTGCTTTACCAAGGTTTACAAGTCCGTGTTGTTCGTTTCCGACAACACCAACTGTAGCACGACAAGTTCCAAGAATCATACGAACTTCACCTGATTGAAGACGAACAAGAACGTATTTACCTTCAGAACCCAATACTTGAGCAGATGCTCCAGCAGCACGTACCAATTCACCACCACGACCTGGTTTCAACTCGATGTTGTGGATCAAAGTACCAACTGGGATGTTAGCAAGTGGAAGAGCGTTTCCGACTTTGATATCTGCTTCTGGACCTGAAACGATACGTTGACCTACTTCAAGACCTTTTGGAGCGATGATGTATGCTTTCACACCGTCAGTGTAGTGTACAAGAGCGATGTTTGCAGAACGGTTTGGATCGTACTCGATTGTTTTAACAACTGCTTCAACGTTGTCTTTGTTACGTTTGAAGTCAACCAAACGGTAGAAACGTTTGTGTCCACCACCTTGGTGACGAACTGTGATACGACCGTTGTTGTTACGACCAGCCTTACTCTTCAATGCAACAAGCAATGATTTTTCAGGAGTGCTTGTTGTGATTTCAGCGAAATCCAAAGAAGTCATATTACGGCGACCGTTTGTTGTTGGTTTATAAACACGAATTCCCACGATATTTCCTCCTTAGATTATTCAGCTTCAGCAGCAAACAACTCGATTGCTTTAGAATCAGCTGTAAGTGTGATGATAGCTTTTTTAGTTTTGTTAGTAAAACCAGTGTAACGTCCAACACGTTTAGCTTTTGGTTTTACGTTGATTGTGTTAACATTTGCAACTTTAACACCTTCGAAAGCAGCTTCAACAGCTTGCTTGATCAAAAGTTTGTGTGCACGAGTGTCAACTTCAAATACATATTTCCCTGCTTCAAGTTGAGCCATTGAGCTTTCAGTGATGACAGGTTTTTTGATAACATCATACAAATTCATTATGCAAGAACCTCCTCGATTTTAGAGATAGCTGCTTGTGTGACAAGAAGTTTGTCGCTATTTGCGATGTCAAGAACACTTGCAGTTGTAGCAGTTGCAACTTTCACGTTTGGAAGGTTACGAGCTGAAAGAGCTGCGAATTCATTTCCTTCTTCAAGGATAACAAGAACTTTAGAATCGATGCTCAATGCTGCAAGAACTTTTGCAAATTCAGCAGTTTTTGGAGCTGTAAATGAAAGAGCGTCTACAGCTACGAATTTGTTTTCAGCAACTTTTTCAGAGTAAACTGATTTAAGAGCTAGGCGACGAACTTTTTGTGGAAGTTTGTAGCCATATGAACGTGGAGTTGGTCCGAAGACAACACCACCACCACGCCATTGTGGTGAGCGGATAGAACCTTGACGAGCACGTCCAGTTCCTTTTTGACGCCATGGTTTGCGTCCACCACCTGATACTGCAGAGCGGTTTTTAACAGCGTGTGTTCCTTGACGAAGGCTTGCGCGTTGGCTGATGATCACATCAAACACAACTGATTCATTTGGTTCAATACCAAATACTGCATCGTTAAGAACAACTTGGCCAGCTTCTTTACCAGTTTGGTCAAATAATGTTACGTTTGCCATTGTGACTGATTTCCCCTTTCTTTATTATTTACCAGCTTTAACTGCTGATTTGATAGTGATAAGAGATTTCTTAGCACCTGGTACGTTACCTTTGATAAGGATAACGTTCTTTTCTGGAACAACTTGTACAACTTCAAGGTTTTGAATTGTTACGCGGTCGCCACCCATACGTCCTGCAAGGTTTTTACCTTTGAATACGCGGTTAGGTGCAACAGGTCCCATTGAACCTGGACGACGGTGGTAACGAGAACCGTGAGCCATTGGTCCACGTGATTGTCCGTGGCGCTTGATAACACCTTGGAAACCTTTACCTTTAGAAGTACCAGTTACGTCAACAACGTCTCCAGCTGCGAATGTTTCAACTGTAATTTCAGCACCAACTTCCAAGCCTTCAACGTTTTTGAATTCACGAATGAAGCGCTTAGGAGCCGTGTTAGCTTTCGCTACATGTCCTTTAGCAGGTTTGTTGCTCAATACTTCGCGTTTGTCATCGAAACCAACTTGGATAGCGTTGTATCCGTCTGTTTCAACAGTTTTAACTTGAAGAACAACGTTTGGAGTTGCTTCAATAACTGTTACAGGGATCAATTCGCCAGCTTCAGTGAAGATTTGAGTCATTCCCACTTTTTTCCCTAAGATTCCTTTTGTCATGAGAAAATAGTTCCTTTTCTATATTTTTTATTCAAAAAGTTTTTAACGAGCGTTTTTTATGCTCAAGGTATCAAGCTTTAGATTAAAGTTTGATTTCTACGTTTACACCACTTGGAAGATCCAATTTCATCAAAGCATCAACTGTTTTTTGAGTTGGGTTAACGATATCGATCAAACGTTTGTGTGTACGCATTTCAAATTGTTCGCGAGAGTCTTTATATTTGTGAGTCGCACGAATGATTGTGTAGAGGCTACGTTCAGTTGGAAGTGGGATTGGACCCGCAACTTGTGCACCTGTACGAGTAGCTGATTCTACGATTTTTGCAGCCGCTGTATCAAGCGTACGGTGTTCGTAAGCTTTCAAACGGATACGGATTTTTTTGTTTGCCATCTTTTTCTCCTTTTCGTCTATTTAAGATAATAGGCTAGCTCCACAAGAAAACCGACGCGGTGTTGCGTGGCAATGCAACCGAGCGTGTCGCAACCTCTTGCATCAAAGCTAAGACTGTAATTTACAGCACCATAATAGAATAACACAAAGCCCCTGCGATTGCAAGGGATTCGTTGCTGTTTTTTAAAATTTTTAACATGAAAATGTTTTCTTTTTTGATAGGTCATTTATTTAAATATTCTATGGAAAAAAGTTACTCTCTCTTCACCTGTTCATAGCTTTCTTTTCCGTCATTGAGCTTGTCCCAAATCACTACTTGCCCACCTTTGAGGGATTTTTGCACATCGATAATTCGTTGATTGGACGAACCTCGAAACTGGAGCATGAGATTTCTCTTAGTTCGATCATATCGTCCATCTACAAGGATGTCAATTAGCGATAAGAGTTCCAATTTGTCTGGAGTTTCCAACATCATTTCTTCCCATGTATAGCCCGTCCAGGACCAGATATCTTTATCTGACAATTCCTTCCGAATCCGCTTAACGAGTGGCAAGAGGATTCCTGTATTAAGGAAGGGTTCTCCTCCCAGCAAGGTCAATCCTTGAACATAGGGTTGAGCGAGATCTTCCATAATCTGTTCTTCTAATTCTGCTGTATAAGGAATTCCGGCATTGAAGGACCAGGTCGCTACATTATAACACCCCTCGCAGTGAAACATGCAGCCTGATACATAGAGAGAGTTGCGCACGCCTTCGCCGTCCACAAAGTTAAAGGCCTTGTAATCAATAATCCGACCTTGACTGAGTTCCTCGCTTTTCCATTCTTGTGGTTTTGGATTATTCATTCGCTACCTCTATCCAATAACGCTCGACTCCATTACGAACATCCTCAAGGAGCCCACCATTTGCTAGAATGACTGCTCTGCTGGCAGGATTATTCACGCTACAGGTTACAAGAGCTTTCTTAATATTCTTTTCCTTAGCAACTTGCAAGCCCTGACAAAGAGTTTCTTTCGCATAACCTTTGCCTTTTTCAGAAGGACGGATGGAGTAGCCAATGTGGCCAGCATAATTCAGCAACCCCTCATTCAGTATCAATCGCAGATTCAAAAATCCTAGAGCACGACCTACATCATCAAATGATACAAATTGAATAGAAGGAACACGATTTTCAGGCAAGTTTATTCCCATCTCTTTTTGCATATTTGTTTCCAACCACTCTTCATACACAAAGTTCTCTGTATCCCAAAATCCTCCATCATGGGCTGATTGGCTCTTTTCAAACTCTGCCATCATCTCTAAAACTGTTTCTTTATCTGCTAATCTTGGTCTGCGTAATTCCATCCTTACCTCCCACTATGAGAAAAGCGAGAGCTGACTCTCACTTTTATTTTTTCTTATTCTTGTTTAAAAATTGTTCTCTGAGGCTAAGCAAACGTTCTTTCTTACCAGCTCCACCTTTAGAGTGTTTCTCGTGATAACGGGTCACTTGTGCGCGCCCCTTATCATCTAATTGATATTTTCCCATTTCATTTCTTTCTAATTTGTTACTTGATGCCCAGCTATTTTAATCGTTGAACCATTCATATGTTTGACACGCGCTGCTATTTCCTTGTGACGCCCATTGACCATCGGTCTCGCTTGAGGATTGCCTAAATAGCCACAAGTCCGTTTAACAACGTCTACTGTTTTAGGGTCACTATTGCCACAGTTTGGACAAGCAAACCCTCTATCAGTTGGTTCAAAATCCCCTTCAAAATCACACTTGTAGCAACGGTCAATTGGAGTATTGGTCCCCAAATAACCCACACGGTCATAAGCATAATCCCACACAGCTTCCAAGGCCTTTGGATTTTGCTGGAGGACTGGATACTCACAATAATGGATGAAACCACCTGATGCACCTGCTTCTGGATAGACTTTTTCAAAATCCAGTTTTTCAAACGGTGTTGGATTTTTACGAACATCGTAATGGAAAGAATTGGTGTAGTATTCCTTATCTGTAATATCAGGAATAGAGCCGAATTTCTCTGTATCTAGTCGGCAGAAACGGTCTGTCAAACTTTCAGACGGTGTTGAGTAGATAGAGAAATGGTAGCCATATTGGTCAGACCACTCTTCTACACGGCGTTTCATATCGCGAATGATGTCTAGCGTGAATTCCTTAGCATCTGGATTGTTTTCCCAGCTGTTACCAAAGAAAACTGTCGCTACTTCATACAAGCCGATATAGCCCAGCGAAACTGTCGCACGACGATTCTTAAAGAGCTGGTCAACACTTTCTTCTTTACCTAGACGATGGCCAAAAGCACCGTACTGATAGAGGATAGGAGCATTTGCTGGTGTAGCTTCCTTGGTCCGTTCGACGCGATAAACCAGAGCATCTTCTGCGATATTCATACGCTCGTTGAAGATTTCCCAGAACTTGTTCATATCTCCTTCAGATTCAAGGGCGATACGAGGTAGGTTAACCGTCACAACACCCAGATTCATACGGCCTGAATTGACTTCTACACCATTTTCATCCTTCCATCCTTGGAGGAAAGAACGACAACCCATAGGCACCTTGAAGGAACCTGTCAGTTCGATAATCTTATCATAGGACAAGACATCTGGGTACATCCGCTTGGTCGCACACTCAAGAGCCAACTGTTTGATGTCGTAGTTGGGAGTCCCTTCCTCTAAGTTGAGTCCTCTTTTAAGCGTGAAGATAAGTTTAGGGAAGATAGCTGTACGATGTTCTGAACCAAGACCCTTAATGCGAATGTTTAAAATAGCCTTTTGAATTTCTCGCTCAAAACGATTGGTTCCTAGACCAAAACCTAGCGAAGTAAAAGGTGTTTGTCCGTTTGAAGTGAAGAGAGTATTGATTTCATACTCTAAAGATTGCATGGCATCGTAGATGTCCTTTTGCGTTTTCTTCCAAGCGTAATCTTCCCGTTTTTCAGGCAAAACCCATTCTTCTGCATCCTTGAGGTGTTTTTGGTAATTCTTCTCTGCATAAGGCGCCAAAACTTCATCGATGCGGTCAGCTGAACAACCTCCGTACTGGCTAGAAGCAACGTTGGCGATGATTTGGGAAATCTGGGCTGTTGCAGTCTGGATAGATTTAGGACTCTCTACCTCTGCATTTCCAATCTTAAAACCATTGTCCAGCATACCCTTGAAATCAATCAAACAGCAGTTGGTCATAGGTGTATAGGGGCTGTAGTCCAAATCATGATAGTGGATATCCCCCTTTTGGTGGGCATTGGCTACATGCTTAGGAAGCATTTGCAGTCCGATTGATTTCCCAACAATGCCTGCTGTCAAATCGCGCTGGGTGTTAAAGACATCACTGTCTTTATTAGCATTTTCATTGACAACTGCCTGGTCTTTGTTGAGAAGCTTATGGATACTAAAGTTAATATCTGTTGCTTTTGAGCGCTCAAAATCCCTCTGTGTCCGATAAGTGATGTATTCCTCAGCTAGCGCATATTCTTTGGCTTCAAGGAGTTCATGTTCTACGATATTTTGGATTTCATAAATCTTAACTCCTTTTGGAAAGCGACTATGAATTTCTGTGACAATACGCTCAGTCAGAGCATTTAGGCGTTTTTCAACCAAAGGGGTCACATCCATAACCTTGTCTGCAGCCTTGTGGAGAGCCTTGTCAATCTTGTCCACATCAAATACAACACGTCTCCCATCTCGTTTTTCAACGAAGAGAGTTGGTAAAGTTGTAATTTTCTCTTCTAATGCAATCATATGCATGCTCTTTTCTAAAATGTGATATCTAAAAAATATTATACCACTCTAAAAAGAAAAATCAATATCTTGTGGTAAAAATCATAAAGATTTTAAAAATACACAAGATATTGATTTTCTTATTTAATTTTATAAACTTTAAACTCTGAGTAATCGGTCTTTACTTGTTGGTAATTTTCTTTCAAGATTGTTTCTACTTCAGACCAGACTTCCACCTTGTCATTCACCACAATTATCTTGGGTTGTTTTTCTTTCAAGTCATTGATCAAGGTAGTTTTGTTTTCTTCTGTACCCGTGTAAAGAAGAGGCGATGGGAACATGGATCCAGCCAAACGCTGGCTTTCCTTATAGATCTGAACATGAGAATCCCAGATATAGATTTGGTCCCCCTCACTTGTCTCTTGTTTGACTCTATCTACTACTTGATGTTGTTCTTCATACGAAGCTGGATGCAAGACAAAACGAGCTACAAAAGGAACTGCAATTAGATAAACCACTACTAGAATCGGTAGGTAGAGTTTTCCCTTCATAAATTTTTTCCATAAAGTTGGAACTTCCTCTCTTCTCCGACGACGTGCTATTCTTCCCGAGTATTCCCCACGAATACTGGTTATCAAAAGAAGGAGTAAAAATGGAAGGATTAGAATCCAACGCGAACCGTGAAGAGGTTCTTGAGAAAAAAGCAACAAGGCTAGTACAAATAAGAAAACAAAGCTAGCTGGTACTGAGATGACATATAATCTAGATGCTTTAGATTGGAACAAACCGAGAAAAATAAGAATGAAAGCTCCTAATCCAAAGGTTAATAGACCATAAAATAAAGCATTCTCTACTAACTGGGGATTAGCAAAAATACGCATGGAAGTAAATGGATACAAAAATCTACTTAAAGCCTCTCCAAAACCTCCTGAAATGATGACATAGTAGCCTAAAGGATAAAATAGGAGAGAGAAACCAAGTGCTGCCGCAAAAAATTGATAAATCCCATGTATAAAGCGTCCATGTCCAACATTAAAGACAAATAAACCTATCATTACTACTACAGTAAAGAGAAGGCTTGTAAGGGGCTCTATGAAAAATGATAGAGCTAAGAAAATCCCCAAACGTAGAAATCCCTTGTCATGGTTAGGATTTGATAGATAACGCGCTACTAAAGAAAAGCCTGCAAATAAGAATGGAAGAGCTAAAATCGTAGCATAGCCTCCTCCAAAACCAAGACCAGATACCAAAAGATAAAATATCGTTAGGAGTTGCTTAGCTTGATCCCTTTGTCCTGTCAGATAGTCAGTTGCAGAAAAAAGGAAATAACCCCCTCCTAAGAGGGCTAGCCATTCTACCAAGGCAAAAAGAATGCCTCCTTGGGTAATGTAAAGTAGTAAATAATAAAGAATGCCTTGACTAGCATAATAGCTACTGTAAAGCTGTCCTCCCTGATGCAATGCCCAGCCTATATACAGGTCCTGAGCCTGAGAGGGACTTACCATATCTAAAAGTAAAGGAAGTACCACAGAAAAAATCGTCGCAATCGTACTTCCAATGATAAGGCTGAAAAACGGGAAAGCTAGGCGCTCTTCTTTTTCCAGGTTCGATTCAAGGTTCCTATCCAGTCTATTTTCAATTTCATTACTCTGTATCGTTTCGGATACTTCTTCGATTCTGCCATATACAGCCATGTCGTTTCTCCTATTCAATTTATCTGTCTTAGTATATCAAAAAGACCTAGAATTGTCAGCTTGCGATGGCTGTTTGAGTGATTTTTTACATAGTTTCACAAAGGTTTCAATTTCTCGAAATCGATGTAAATGTGTCTGTTTAAATATCATGATATAATCCAATTCTTTCTGAGTTAGCATCTTTCCTCCTACATCTTCTTATTCGTAAAAGGCAAGAAAAATAGGACTGGTTTGTGTCCTAAGTCCTAGATTTCTTATAAGATTGGGGCAAATAACTGGGCAATTTCCTTAATCAATTTTTGATACCAGCTATTTTTTATCGTATGAGCAAAAATTTCTTGCGATACTGAAAAAATCTCCTCAAAATCTTTTTGAATCTCTGTGATTGATTTCGTTTTATATAGCAAAACTGCATTTTCATAGTGGTGAAGTAAACTTCTGTAATCTAAGTTAATGGTTCCAACTGCAGCAAAGTCCTTATCCACTAAGATTTGTTTACTGTGGATGAAGCCTGGACTATACTCAAAAATTCTTACTCCTGCCGATAATAAATCCGAATAAGCTCCTCTTGTAATGAGTTGGATTAATTTTTTATCTGGAATGAAAGGTGTTACAATGCGGATATCAACACCCCTCATAGCTGCATTTTTAATACTCTCTGTTAAGTCATAGTCAATAATCAAATAGGGCGTTGTAATATAGACTGAATCAGTGGCCTGATTAATCAAACTTTGATAGACTTTTTTCCCTACCTGGGTACGGAAGATGGGCTTGGGTCCACTACCGTAAGGAATGCAGAGCCCTTGGCCAGAACAAGGCTGATTTTCCAAGTGATACTGGTCAAAATCGCTGATTTCCCCACGATTGATGTACCAAGTCATCAAAAAGAGACGGGTTAGAGCCTTGACACCAGGGCCATCTAAGCGAATCCCACTATCCTTCCAATAACCAAAGCGTTCTACATGATTGATGTACTCATCGGCTAAGTTAATCCCTCCTGTATAGGCTACCTGACCATCTATGACAAGGATTTTACGATGGTCCCGATTATTATAAGCTACTGTCAAACGAGGAATCACCTTATTAAACTTATGGACCTCAATTCCTCGACTACGAAGCTGAATAGTATAGTCTCCAGGTAAAGTCGCCATACAACCGATATCATCATAGAGCATCTTGACCTCGACACCCTGAGCTGCCTTTTGCTCTAGTATATCTAGTATACTATTCCACATCAGACCTTCTTCAACAATATAATACTCTAAAAAGATAAACTTTTCAGCTTTCTTGAGATCTTCCAGCATATGTTGCCACATGCTTTCACCTGAAGAAAAGAATTGTGAGTCGGTTCGATCATACACATCAGCATTGCTATCCATACTCAACAAAGATTTGATAACTCCGTAAGCTGCCTTATCATCTTCCTTCAATTTCTGGCGGAGTGCTTTACTGTTATCCTCCCGAAAATGCATGGAACCAAGTCTGTCCAACTGCTTGATTTCTTTTTTGGACAATCGCCTTTCACCAAACATCAGATAGAGCAGGGGGCCAATGACAGGAACAAAAGTCACCACTAGCCACATTACTTTGCTTTCAGGCGCCATGGAGCGATTAACAATTGCGACAATAGTTGCCATACTCATAAAGATCAAGACAATAATCCATAAAATAGGGGCCATGCGCCCTAAATAAAGAAAGAGACCAAAAACAAGAGAAAGTTCAAGTAGCATAATCGAAAGACTAAAGCCATACTTGGACATCAACAATTGGAATTTCCTATATTTCATATCCCCTCCTTGATATTTTGAATGCTAAAAACAGGTAATTGATACTAGTATAACTCAGGTATTCGACAGAAGGCAAGTATTTATGATCATTTTTCTGACTAAAAGCAAAAGAGACCGAAAAATCCGGTCTCCTCCTAGTCTATTTTGATAAAACGATTTGATCCGATGGGTCTCTATCCATATCATCTACAACGATTTGATTACCGTTTACAGTGTAAATTTTAGCATCATCGCCAATAATCATGCGTTGATTTGTTGCATCAAATGTAACCTGTTTGACTTTCTGATCCCCGTCAGATTCGAGCTCAGTCCATGTACCAGTAGTTCCAGTTACCACTAAAGTGATACGGTCTCCGTCATCCTGACCAGTATAAGTTCCATCAATATTAGTCGGTTGGGCTGTAACTGTATTTTGTGAAGAACTTGTTGCTGCCTGGTTGCTATTTTCTGTTGAAGATGAATCAGCAGGTTGCGATTGCTGAGTTTGTTGTGTTTGCTGTTGAGCTGCTGGTTGTTGAACCTGTTGAGCTCTCTGTGAACAAGCTACTAAGAGACTAAGACTTGCTAGAGAAGCAAGAGAAAGTGTGAATGTTTTTAATTTCATGATGAACTTCCTTTCTTCTACCAATTTAGAGCAATTTTCTTCTAACTGGCAGTTCCCCTAGTATAACAAGTTCAAAAAAGGAGGTCAATTTATCTGCTCATGCTCCTGTAGGTGACTCCGTACTTCTGATATAAAATAGAGAGACCCTGTAATGAACAACAAGTCCTGCGCGTCTGCCCTTGCTTCAAAACTGCTAATAAATTCTCGGTAAGAAAAAATCACATCGTAACCTATTACATCTGTCTCCTCAAGAGCCCCTTGATAGTCAAAGCCGGTCACCTTGAGTTCCACCTGAGGTAAATTTTCAGTCAGATAGCCCAACATTCCTTGATAATCCTTGCGTTTCAAGGCTCCAAAGAGGATTTGAGGACGATAGTCTTCCTGCTCTTTTTCTTTGATAAACTCAACCAAGCGAGTCAAGGCAGGGAGGTTATGAGCACCATCCAAGTAAATCTGCGGACGAATACGCTCCAAACGGCCAGCCCAATGGGTCTTCTCCAATGCCTGCCTTATAGCCTGCCCATCAACAATATCCTTCCCTTCTCTCATAAAGAGAAGAAATGCTTGTAGCGCCAAGGCCGCATTTTCCTGCTGATAGGCTCCTTCCAATCCTATTTTCAGATGTGGAAAATTCCCCAAAGAACTTGAAAAATCACCCTTTAGCATTGAAAAATCTTGACCTGCCTGATAAAGGTCAACAGCTAAAGATTCAGCTTTTTTCTGACAGACAAGCCTAGCTTCTGGAGGCAATTTCGCAATCACTGCCTTCTTACCAGCCTTAAAAATACCGGCTTTCTGCTCTGCGATTGCTTTTAGACTATCGCCCAGAGTCTCCTGATGGTCAAGTCCGATGGAAGTGATGACAGCGATCTCTCCAGTTACCACATTAGTCGTATCAAATAAGCCACCAATTCCCACTTCTAATAAAACCAAATCCACCTCTTGCTCCCTAAAATAAAGAAAAGCAATCAAGGTCAGCAATTCAAAAAAGGACAACTGATCATGGGTTTGCAGAAGCGTTTTTTCCATCTCCTTGACCTGATCAACCAAACGGATGAAGTCTGCATCAGCTATTGGTTGCCCGTTAATGCAGATTCGATCATTGATAGAGACGATATGAGGGGAGGTAAAGGTCGCAACTTTTTTGCCATGCCCCATAAATAACTCCCTCATAAAAGCAATGGTAGATCCTTTTCCATTAGTTCCTGTTACGTGGATAATAGGGTAAGACTGCTCAGGATTTCCTAACAAATCCACCGCTTGCTGCATTCGGCCCAAACCTGATCGAAAATTCAAACCAATCCGACTATGGAGCCATTCTTCGACTTCAAACATATACATCTCCTTGATAAAAGTCTAATCAATTACCGCATCAAAGTATGATGACTAACAAAAAACGAGGTCAGGATTTTCGTCCCGACCTCTTACCTGGTTAGCTAATAACTAGCTACTATAAATATTAACGTGGGGTAAAACATCCACTGGATATACCTACGTTTCTATTTTCTAGCGCAGGGCTAAACACGTCCCCCGGACTTACCAGTTCTCTCTTATTTTAAGGAACTGGGCTAAAAACGTCCCTCGGACGTTCCAACTCTTCCAATTTCTAGGAGTTGGGGTAAAAATATCCCCCGGATATTTTTACTCCTCCATAAAACTATTGAAGACTTCCTCAATCATGTTCCATTCGTCTTCTGAGTCTTCTGGGATTGGTTGCAATTCGCCTTCTGTTCCATCTTCGTTTTCGATGAATGAGTAAGCTTGGATTTCAACTTGTCCGTCTTCGTCTTCTTCTGCGTTAACTGGTACTAGAAGAACATAGTTTTTACCAAATTCTTCTTTTCCGTCAATGGTCAAAAGGATTTCAAACAAGGTTTCGTTTCCTTGCTCATCTACTAGTGTAATTAATTCACGTTCTTCGTGGTCGTGGTTATGATCGTGTGACATAGCCTCTCCTTTATATTAAAATTTTCTATCTAAATAATTTTGTAAAATCAGCTGAGCTGCTAACTTATCAATGACTTTCTTACGCTTGTTGCGACTGATATCTGCTTGTTCAATCAACATGCGCTCTGCGGCAACTGTTGTCAAGCGTTCATCCTGATAATCTACTGGTAAACCAAAAAGCTCTTCTAGCTTTGCTCCGTATGCTTGACTAGCTTCCACGCGCGGTCCGCTTGTATTGTTCATGTTTTTAGGCAAGCCCACTACAAATCGTTCCACCTTGTAAGTATCAACCAACTCCTTAACGCGGTCAAAACCAAATTGACCTTGCTCCTCATTGATTTGGATGATTTCAAGTCCTTGAGCTGTAAAACCAAGCGGATCGCTAATGGCCACCCCTACCGTTTTTGAACCGACGTCCAATCCCATAATTCTCATAGGTTATAGATCGACTCCTTGTCCTTTAAGGTAGTAGCGGACCAATTCTTCAACGATTTCATCGCGCTCATATTTACGGATTTGATTTCGTGCATTATTATAACGAGGAACGTAGGCAGGGTCTCCACTCAATACGTAACCTACGATTTGGTTGATTGGGTTGTAGCCCTTATCGTTCAACGAAGCATAAACATCAGTCAGAGTTTCGCTAATTTCTTTTTTATTGGAATCGTCCAATTTAAAACGTACTGTTTCTTCAGTAAATCCCATTCTAACACCCTCTTTCCTTAGAATAGTACCATTATAGCATAATTCCTTACCTTCTACAATTCAGGCAGTCTATTTATTTGGATTTTCTATTGTTCTGTCGCGCCATTTGCCAATCTATCTGAAATATATTTGCTTGGTTCATTCTTCAAGAGATTTTCTAAACCAATGTTCTTCAGATACTCAGTCTGAGAAGCCTTCTTGACATCCAAAACTTGAAAATCATAACTGGTCGTTGTTTGAAGTTCTGTTGCACTTAATAATTTGGTTTCAAGCTTAAAGCCTGCCAATTTACGAGCTTCTATGATGGATTCATCTTTCTCTTCCGCCTCGAGAAGAGCTTTTTGAGTTTCTTCCACTCCATGTTGGTCAATATAAGTCTTCAGCTCATCTGAGACTGGACGCTTTTGTTGAATAGTTAGGCTCAAAAAAGTTTTGTCTTTATAAGTAATGGTTTGGGTTTGCTGGCTACCATCATCTGACTTGGGCAAGACCAAAGTCTTAGTTACAACTGTATTCTTCTCAGCATTTTCAATAATTGGCAATGCTGACTGAATAGTATCCTTTTCTGTTTTTGTAGCTGTTGCAGTTTCTTTTTTCTGCCCACAACCAGCCAGGACAAAAAGGAAAGCTAGACTAACAAGAACAATTTTTTTCATTTCTCTCTTCTTTCTTTTTCAAATTAAAACAGAACAAGACTGAGAATTGCTCCCAGCCTTGATGTTTATAGAGCTGCACGCAAACGTGCTTCTGCATTTTCTACATTACGGACAGAGCGTGGTAGGAAGGCACGAATATCGTCTTCCTTGTAGCCAACTTGCAGGCGTTTTTCATCTACAAGGATTGGGCTCTTTAAAATTCTCGGTGTTTCCATAATCAGATTGAGAACTTCATTGACACTCAAATCTTCAATATCCACTCCAAGGGCTTTGGCATAGCGATTTTTAGATGAGACGATGCTGGCTATTCCGTTATCTGTTTTGGTCAGAATATCCAGTAATTCTTCTCTCGTAATTCCTTCTTTACCAAGGTTTTGTTCTTTATAACTTAACTGGTGGGCATTGAGCCAGGTTTTTGCTTTTTTACAGCTAGTACAACTTGAGACTGTATAAATTTTAATCATGTACCTACCCCTTTCGCTACATGTTACTATCAGTTTAGTCTATTATACCATAAAAAACATCCGACTTGCGACCTATTTTTAAATTTTTTTGACTTTTTCCGTCATTTTCGTACTTTTTTCTTGACAAATAACTAAATGACTATCAACTCTTTTGGAGCTAGGGTCAACAATTCACAACCTGTTTCTGTAATCAAGATATCATCCTCGATACGAACCCCATATTTGCCTTCGATATAGATACCTGGCTCATCTGTCAATGCCATACCTGCCTTAATAGTTTCTGTAGAAGTCTGGCTAAAGTAAGGTTCTTCATGGATGTCCAGTCCAATACCGTGACCAATACCGTGTGTAAAGTAGTCGCCATAGCCTGCTTCGATGATAATATCACGAGGAATTTTGTCAAAGTCTCGGAAACCTAATCCTGCCTTAGCCTGGTCAATCAAGGCTTGGTTGGCTTTCAAAACCGTATTGTAAATCTCTGCTTGCTCGTCGCTAACATGCCCTAGATAGATAGTCCGTGTCATATCACTGACATAGTGGTCATAAAGGCAACCGAAGTCCATTGTAATGGCTTCTCCTAGCTCCACTGGTTTGTGCATAGGATGGGCATGAGGTTTCGAAGAGTTGATGCCACTTGCTAAAATAGTATCAAATGATAGGCCTGAAGCTCCCAACTCACGCATACGGAAGTCAAGGAAGTTGGCAATCTCAATTTCAGTCTTTCCTGGCTTAATAAAGTCAAGCGCATCGCGGAAAGCTTGGTCTGAGATAGAACAAGCCTTGCGAATCGCTGCAATCTCCGCTTCATCCTTAATCATTCGAAGACCTTCGACAAACTGAGTTTGTGGAAGCAAGCCAATTCCTTCAAAAGCTGCCTGCATACGGTGATAATAAGAGACCGAAATCTCGTCCTCAAAACCGATGCGAGACAAGCCCATATCCTTAACAATGCCTGCAATAACAGCTAATTCATCGCGGTCAGCCACAATCTCAAACCCACTGGTTTCTTGCTTAGCTGCAATGATATAGCGAGAGTCTGTCACCAAGACCTGACGGTCACGGCTGATGAATACTGTTCCATTTGAACCCCAAAAACCAGTCAAGTAATAGACGTTTTTAAGATTGTTGATGATAATGCCATCTAGTTCTTTTTCTTGCATTTTAGTTAGAAATGCTTGTACGCGTTTATTCATGATGTAACTTTCCTTTCAAATAATGTCCTGTGTAGCTGGCTTCATTGGCCGCTACTTCTTCTGGAGTTCCTGTTGCGATGATAGTTCCACCGCCGACACCGCCCTCAGGTCCCAAGTCAATAATATGGTCTGCTGTCTTGATAACGTCTAAATTGTGCTCGATAACAAGGACTGTATTGCCATCGTCAACAAAGCGAGCTAAAACCTTGAGCAAGCGAGCGATATCCTCAGTATGAAGCCCTGTCGTCGGCTCATCCAAAATATAGAATGACTTGCCTGTCGAGCGTTTGTGGAGTTCGCTAGCCAGCTTCATACGCTGGGCTTCTCCCCCAGAAAGAGTGGTAGCTGGTTGACCTAGCGTCACATAGCCCAGTCCCACATCCTTGATAGTCTGAAGTTTACGTTGAATTTTCGGAATATGTTGGAAGAATTCCACCGCATCGTTGACCGTCATGTCCAAGACCTGTGAAATATTTTTTTCCTTGTAGTGAACTTCTAGGGTTTCACTGTTGTAGCGGGTTCCGTGGCAGACCTCACAAGACACATAAACATCTGGCAAGAAGTGCATCTCAATCTTGATGATCCCGTCACCTGAGCAGGCTTCACAGCGACCTCCCTTAACATTGAAACTGAAACGTCCCTTTTTGTAACCACGAATCTTAGCCTCATTTGTCTGGGCAAAAAGGTCACGTATATCGTCAAAAACTCCTGTATAGGTAGCTGGGTTGGACCTCGGCGTTCGTCCGATAGGGCTCTGATCAATATCAATCAAGCGGTCTACATGCTCAATCCCTGTAATCGTTTTAAACTTACCAGGTTTGTCTGAATTGCGGTTGAGCTTCTGGGCAATAGCTTTTTTGAGAATGCTATTGATTAGGGTCGATTTCCCTGAGCCCGACACCCCTGTCACTGCGATGAATTTTCCTAGTGGGAAGCGAGCTGTGACATTTTGCAGGTTGTTCTCACGCGCTCCCGTCACCTCGATAAAACGACCATTACCAACACGGCGTTCTTCTGGTACTGGAATGGCACGTTTGCCTGACAAGTACTGACCTGTGATAGACTTACTATTACGAGCTACCTGTTTAGGCGTACCTGCAGCGACAATCTCCCCACCAAAAACACCGGCACCGGGACCAACGTCAATCAGATAATCCGCCTCGCGCATGGTATCTTCATCATGTTCCACTACTATGAGAGTATTACCCAAATCACGCATCTTTTTGAGACTGGCAATCAGGCGATCATTATCCCTCTGGTGGAGCCCAATCGATGGCTCATCTAGGATATAGAGGACGCCTGATAGGTTGGAACCAATTTGTGTTGCCAAACGAATACGCTGACTTTCCCCACCTGAAAGGGTTCCTGCTGAACGAGACAGAGTCAGATAGTTAAGACCCACGTTATTAAGGAAGGTCAAACGGTCCTTGATTTCCTTGAGAATGGGACGAGCAATGATGGCTTCATTTTCAGACAAGGTTAACTGGCTCACCAACTCCAAGTGGTCTGCGATAGACAGGTCTGAAATTTCTCCGATATGCGGCCCTTGGTCACCACCAACACGGACAGACAAGGCCTGGTCATTGAGACGGTAACCATGACAGGTTCCGCAGGTCAGCTCATTCATGTAAAGGCGCATCTGGGTGCGAGTGTAGTCACTATTAGTTTCATGGTAGCGACGTTTGATATTATTAACAACTCCCTCAAAAGGAATATCGATATCGCGCACGCCACCAAATTCATTCTCATAGTGGAAATGGAATTCCTTACCATCTGAGCCGTAGAGAATCAAGTTCTTATCTTCTTCTGACAAGTCCTCAAAAGGCTTATCCATATCCACTCCAAAAGCTGTCATAGCCTGCTCTAGCATGTTTGGATAGTAGTTGGATGAGATGGGATTCCAAGGAGCCAAGGCTCCCTCACGTAAGGTTTTGCTGGCATCTGGTACTACCAAATCAGTATCCACCTCCAGCTTGATGCCCAAGCCATCACACTCACTACAAGAACCAAAAGGAGCATTGAAGGAGAAGAGACGCGGCTCTAACTCTGGAACAGTAAAGCCACAAACTGGACAGGCATAATGCTCAGAGAACAACAACTCAGAGTCGTCCATAGTGTCGATAATGACATAACCTTCTGCAATACGAAGGGCAGCCTCAATGGAATCAAAGAGACGACTACGGATACCCTCCTTGATGACAATACGGTCAACCACGACATCGATATTGTGTTGCTTACTCTTAGACAACTCTGGCACTTCGGTCACATCATAGACTTCCCCATCCACACGGACACGGACATACCCATCTTTCTGAACCTTCTCGATAACACTCTTATGTTGGCCTTTTTTCTTGCGGATGACAGGGGCCAAAATCTGCAAGCGCTGGCGTTCAGGCAATTCCAAAACCTTATCCACAATTTGCTCCACAGAAGAAGCCTTGATAGCTCCATGCCCGTTGATACAGTAAGGCGTCCCCACACGCGCGTAGAGGAGACGCAGATAGTCATTGATTTCAGTCGTTGTTCCCACCGTCGAGCGAGGATTTTTACTAGTCGTTTTCTGGTCGATGGAAATAGCGGGGCTGAGACCATCAATAGCATCTACATCAGGCTTCTCCATATTCCCCAAGAATTGACGAGCGTAGGCTGACAAACTCTCCACATAGCGACGTTGACCCTCCGCATAGAGGGTATCAAAGGCCAGACTGGATTTCCCTGAACCTGACAAGCCGGTCACGACAACCAACTTGTCTCGTGGAATTTCCACGTCAATATTTTTTAAATTATGGGCACGCGCCCCATGAATGACAATTTTATCTTGCATCTTTGTTCTTTCTAGTCCATTATTGCTTACCATTATACCAAAAAAAGTGAGATTCTATTACCCAAAAGGCTGAATTTGTAGTATAATAGTACGGTGTGAAAAAATCTGAAAAATGAGAAAGGATAAGGGATATGAAACAAGTTTTTCTCTCTACAACAACTGAATTTAAAGAGATCGATACGCTTGAACCGGGTACTTGGATCAATCTCGTTAATCCGACTCAAAATGAATCACTCGAAATCGCCAACGCCTTCGATATCGATATTGCCGACCTTCGTGCACCACTCGATGCGGAAGAAATGTCTCGTATTACCATCGAAGATGAGTATACTTTGATCATCGTGGACGTGCCGGTCACAGAAGAAAGAAATAACCGCACCTACTACGTCACCATCCCGCTTGGTATTATCATCACTGAGGAAACCATTATCACTACTTGTTTGGAACCATTACCGGTCCTCGATGTCTTTATCAACCGTCGCTTGCGTAATTTCTATACCTTCATGCGCTCACGTTTTATCTTCCAGATTCTCTATCGCAATGCAGAGCTTTACCTAACAGCCCTTCGTTCGATTGACCGTAAGAGTGAACAAATCGAAAGTCAACTGCATCAATCAACTCGTAACGAAGAATTGATTGAGCTCATGGAATTGGAAAAAACCATCGTCTATTTCAAGGCTTCCCTCAAAACAAATGAGCGTGTGATTAAGAAATTGACCAGCTCAACCAGCAATATCAAGAAATACCTTGAGGACGAAGACCTACTTGAAGATACCCTGATTGAAACCCAACAGGCCATCGAGATGGCAGACATTTACGGAAATGTCCTTCATTCCATGACAGAAACCTTTGCCTCTATCATTTCCAACAACCAGAACAACATCATGAAAACCTTGGCCCTTGTGACCATCGTCATGTCCATCCCAACCATGGTCTTCTCTGCCTACGGGATGAACTTTAAGGATAATGAAATCCCCCTAAACGGCGAGCCAAATGCCTTCTGGTTAATCGTCTTTATCGCCTTTGCTATGAGTGTCTCGCTCACTCTCTATCTCATCCATAAAAAATGGTTCTAAGAGGAGTTCCTATGTCTCAGATTAATCTACAAAAATTAACCAAGAAAAACCAAGAGTTTGTCCACATCGCTACCCAACAATTCATCAAAGATGGGAAAACTGACGCTGAAATCAAGACTATTTTTGAGGAAGTTATTCCCCAAATCCTTGAAGAGCAAGCCAAAGGCACTACTGCTCGTTCCCTCTATGGCGCACCGACCCACTGGGCTCATAGCTTCTCTGTCAAGGAGCAGTACGAAAAAGAGCATCCAAAAGAAAATGATGATCCAAAACTCATGATTATGGACTCGGCTCTTTTCATCACTAGCCTCTTTGCCCTCGTCAGCGCCCTCACAACCTTCTTCTCAGCAGATCAGGCTATCGGTTACGGTTTGATTACCCTTCTGCTAGTTGGACTGGTTGGTGGTTTTGCCTTCTACTTGATGTACTACTTTGTTTACCAATACTATGGACCAGATATGGACCGCAGCCAACGTCCACCTTTCTGGAAATCTGTACTGGTTATCCTAGCTTCTATGTTCCTTTGGTTGCTTGTCTTCTTTGCAACAAGCTTCCTACCAGCTAGCCTTAACCCAGTACTTGCTCCATTGCCACTAGCTATTATCGGAGCAGTTCTCCTAGCCCTTCGCTTCTATCTCAAGAAACGCTTGAACATCCGCAGCGCAAGTGCAGGACCAACACGCTATTAAGAGAATGATAAAAGCAACTGCAGGTGCGGTTGCTTTTTTACTACTTTCCTGATTTAAAAGTATTCTTCTGACATCCCACATAGCTTTCTCTTATCTTTTGTGATAAAATAGGCTCAATCTATTTCTAGGAGGATGAGATATGGTTTCTACTATTGGTATTGTTAGTTTATCTAGTGGCATTATCGGTGAAGACTTTGTCAAACACGAAGTGGACTTGGGTGTCCAACGTCTCAAGGATTTGGGACTCAATCCTATCTTTTTGCCCCATTCGTTAAAAGGATTAGACTTTATCAAGGACCATCCTGAAGCCCGTGCGGAGGATTTGATGCAGGCCTTTTCGGACGATAGCATCGACATGATCCTATGCGCCATCGGTGGGGATGATACCTATCGTTTGTTGCCCTACCTTTTTGAAAATGACCAACTAGAAAAAGTTATCAAACAAAAGATTTTTCTTGGTTTCTCGGATACAACCATGAACCATCTCATGTTGCATAAACTAGGAATCAAGACTTTTTATGGTCAATCCTTCTTAGCAGACATTTGTGAATTAGACAAAGAAATGCTAGCCTATAGCCTTCACTACTTCAAAGAATTGATTGAGACAGGAAGAATCTCAGAAATCCGCCCTAGCAATGTTTGGTATGAGGAACGAACTGATTTTAGTTCCAAGGCTTTGGGGACACCTCGTGTCAGTCATGCAAATACCGGTTTCGAGCTGTTGCGGGGAAATGCCCAGTTCGAGGGGAAAATCCTCGGTGGTTGCCTCGAATCCCTCTACGATATCTTTGACAACTCTCGATACACAGATAGCACGGAGCTCTGTCAAAAATACAAACTTTTCCCTGACTTGTCAGACTGGGAAGGAAAAATCCTCTTGCTAGAAACAAGCGAAGAAAAGCCTGAACCAGAAGACTTCAAAAAGATGTTGCAGACTTTAAAGGAAACTGGTATATTCGAGGCCATCAATGGACTCTTAGTCGGAAAACCTATGGATGAAACTTTCTATGACGACTATAAAAAGGCACTATTGAATATCATTGACAGCAATATCCCGATTATCTATAATCTAAATGTCGGCCACGCAACTCCAAGAGCAATTGTACCCTTTGGGGTCCATGCTCATGTAGATGCACAGGAACAAGTCATTCGCTTTGACTATAACAAAAAATAAATAGTTTCTCTATTTTTGTGTTTTTGTATTAGTTTTCATTACAATTTGTATTTGAATTTATTGCATTTCGCTAATTTCTATGATATCCTTTTAAAGGAGGTGTATATGACAAAACAAAAAATTAATCGAATCGTAGGTTCTATTGGTGCCTTTATTGGAATTATAGTATTTATTGCCTACATACCTCAAATTATCGCTAATTTACAGGGAAATAAAGCTCAACCATTTCAACCTTTATCAGCTGCAATATCTTGCTTAATCTGGGTTATTTATGGATGGACAAAGGAACCTAAGAAGGATTGGATACTCATCATTCCAAATTCAGCTGGTGTTATTTTAGGTGGAATCACTTTTCTGACTTCACTCTAACCAATCTAATAGTATATATAAAAAGCTGGGAAAAATTTCTCAGCTTTTTATATATTCTCAGATATGCTAGTTACCTGTACACACTAGTGACCGCTTTTCCACTCACAATCATTCTCATGGTCATCAACTAGCCCTGCTGCTTGTAGAAAAGACAAGACAGCGACTGGGCCTGTGAACTTGAAACCTCGTTTTTTGAGATCTTTGGCTAATTTCTCAGACAAGGGTGTTTTAGCAGGGGCTTGGCGGTAATCGGGAACATCGTTAACGATCGTTTTCCCCTCAACAAAAGACCAAAGATAGGCATCAAAAGAGCCATATTCTGCCTGTAGTCGTAGAAATGCTTGGGCGTTAGTCCGAGTAGCAAAAATCTTGGCTCTATTCCGAATGATGGCTGGATTCTCCAGCAAGGCTTCCAACTCGGTGTCGGTCATGTCTGCCACCGCTTGAATTTGATAGCCATGAAAGGCTTGACGGAAAGCTTGGCGTTTGTTGAGCACCGTTTCCCAAGACAGGCCTGCCTGATAGGTTTCCATACACAATAACTCAAACAATGCTTGATCATCATGGAGGGGCTGGCCCCACTCTTCATCATGATAGGTGATATAGAGAAGATTGCTCATCTTGACCCAAGAACAACGTTTTGTCATGCTCTGCTCCTATTTGACCAACATTTTAAGGGCTGACTTGATATAGTTCTCAGCTGTATCTGTCGTTCCTTCAAAGAATTTCTTGATTTTCTTAAGCTCGGTTGCCTTGTAGCCCAGTGCCAACATGGCCTCCATAGCTTCTTCCAGTTCTTGGTTTTCAGCGTGGGCTTGCACTGCGACCTTAGCAGGAAGTTCATCTCCTGCAACTACTACCTTGCCTTCCAAGTCCAGCACCATCTGCTGGGCTGTTTTCTTTCCAATTTTAGGGAACTTGGTCAAGTAGGTAATATTCTTGGTTTCGATAGCTTGAACCAAGCCAGCATTGTCATCAGCAGCGATAATAGCCAGAGCTGATACAGGACCAATCCCAGATACCGAAATCAGACTGAGAAAGAGCTTTTTCTCGTCTTCTGAGCGAAATCCATAAAGCAGATGAGCATCCTCACGTACAACTTGATGCATATAAATTTGAGCTTCTTGGTTGACCTGTCCTGAGTAGGCATAGGGATTGGCTACATGCAAAATATAACCGATACCGTTGACTTCAAGAACAATGTATTTGGCAGTGATTTTGGTGATGATTCCTTTTAAATATTCGTACATAGTTTTCCTTTTAGTTTAATATTTCCCTAACTCACGGAGACTGGTGTGATTTTCCTGAATGCGTCGGAACATCTTTTCCATATCCGACTTGGTGAAATGAACCAAAACAGGGCGTCCATGGGGACAGTTATAGGGATTGTCACATTGAGAAAGCTGATAGAGCAGCTGTCTAGCTGAGTGGTCATCGATACGATGGTTGGCCTTGATAGATCGCTTGCAGGACATCATGATAGCTAGCTCTGCTCGGTATTTCTTGATAGAAACTTCCTTGGTTAAAAGGAGCATGTCGCACATTTCATAGATGCCTGACTCAATTTCCTCCTCTGCCATCCAAATAGGATGTTCACGCAGGATAAATTGATTTTCTCCGTACTCTGCTAGAAAGACGCCCACTTCCTCCAAATGTGTCATTCTTTCCTTGAGACGCAGAGCATCATCCGCAGGAAACTCAAAGATGTAAGGCACTAGAAGTTGCTGCTGGCTCTGGTCAACATCACCAATGCTTTCACGATACTCCTCGTACTTGACCCGTTCCTGCGCCGCATGTTGGTCTATGATGTAAAGTCCATCTCGCCCTTGGGCAAAGAGATAGGTTCCATGCATTTGCCCGAAAAATTCCAACTCTGGGAAGCTTGAAGATTCTTCTCGCTCCAGTTTGTCATAAGCCTTATCAAGACTAGCTAGGTCTAACTCCGGATGGTCTAATTGGTCATAGTTAGCAGGCTTTCTCTCTGCAAAATGCAGTTTTGCGGGCTTGGTCAGCTGGTCCAAGGTTTCCTTGGCAAATAAAGTTAAATCCTGTCCTTCATCAGTCAATTCTACCTGATAATCAGCCACCTCAGCTTGACTAGGTCTTGTCGGCTCAGTATTCTCATAGTAGAGCGTATTTTCTTTGAGTGGGAGAATGGTCTGCTCCACCTTCTCACGATTGCGCACGGTCGACTTGGCAAGATTTTCCAAGGCATCTGGTATCAAAGTTTGCTCCTTGAGACTGTTGGAAATAGCTTCTGAGACCAGGGTCATCAGTTCTTTTTCCTTGGAAATCCGCACCTCTTGCTTAGTCGGATGGACATTGACATCCGCTAGATAAGGATCGATATGGATGTGAATGACAGCCAGTGGAAAACGCCCCACCATGAGCTTACTGCCATAACCGTCAAGAATAGCACGATTGAGTAAAAAGTTCTTGATATAACGGCCATTGATGAAGAGACTGATATAATTGCGATTGGCCCGAGTTAACTCAGGCAAGGACACAAAACCTGAAATTTCGAAATCTAGGTCAGAATTCTCAATTTCAATCATCTTCTTGGCACTCGCCAAACCGTAAATCCCTGCAATAGCTTGACGCAGTTGACCAGTCCCAGCTGTCCGCGTCATTTCCTTGCCATCACTAATCAAGCTGAAAGAAATCTCAGGATGGGCCAAGCCCAGACGGTTGACAATATCAATGATATGAGACAGCTCCGCTTGCTGGCTCTTCATATACTTGAGGCGGGCAGGCGTGTTGAAAAAGAGGTCCTCCACACAAACCTTGGTTCCCACAGGACTGGTCGCTGGGATAATTTCTTCTACTTCTCCCCCACGTGCGACGAGCTTAGTCCCGTGACTTGCGCCATCCACCGTAGTCAAAAGAGTTAAGACACTAACAGACGCTATAGAAGGTAGGGCTTCACCACGAAAACCAAGCGTCCGAATCCGAAAGAGATCTGCTTGATTTTTTATCTTACTGGTCGCATGGCGACGCAGGGCCAATTCCACCTCATCGTGGGCAATTCCATGACCATTATCTGTGATTTGAATCTTCTTGAGACCAGCTTCCTCAATCTCAATGATAATCTGACTAGAGCCAGCATCAATGGCATTTTCTACCAACTCTTTGACCACACTGGCAGGACGTTCAATGACCTCCCCAGCTGCAATCTGGTTTGCCAGCACCTCTGGCAATTCAATAATATGAGACATCTTTCAGCCCCTTTCTGTATCTATTTTCCTAGAAATTGATTAGTGCTATTATACCATATTTCAGATAGGACAGAAAAACAAGCACCACATAGGAACCAAATCCCTCCACATAGACAAACTCCCTTGCCATAGGCTATAAAATAGTGTTTAATAAAGATATACAGGAAGTGATCACAACCTTGTATAACTGAAAAGGAGAGAAATTTATGAAAGTAGAACTACAGATTAGTGAAACTTACGAAGAGGAAAGACTGATTGTCCAAGCACCTCAGCCGACAGATAAAATCCAGAAAGTCATCGAGTTCGCAGAAAATCTGGACCGAACAGAAACAATCAAAGGAAAGATTGATAATCAGGTCTATCTCGTTAAGATTGGTAAGATACAACGCTTCTATATCGAGAATCGGAAGGTTCTAGCAGAAACGGCGAGCCAGACCTACAATATTGATTTACGGCTCTATCAAGTCCTTGAAATTCTGCCAAGCAATTTTATCCAAATTTCCCAATCAGAAATCATCAATATCAACTCCATCTCTCATCTCAAGCTCACGCCCAACGGTCTGGTAGAAATTTTCTTGAAAAACGAAAGCTTCACCTACTCTTCACGCCGTTACCTAAAAACCATCAAGGAGAAATTAGAACTATGAAAAAACAAATTTTCCACGACGCAACTGCTGGTGTTCTTATCGGCCTCATCCTCTCTATCATCTTTTCACTTATGTATTCCCCAAATACCTACGCACCGCTAAATCCCTACTCTATCATCGGCCAAGTGATGGCTCAGCATCAGGTTCACGATGCCCTGATCTTGCTCTACTGTACTCTTATCTGGGCGGCTATCGGTATTCTCTTCAACTTTGGAAAGCGATTATTCAGCCGTGACTGGAGCTTGCTCCGTGCTACTCTGACTCATTTTTTCCTCATGCTAGTAGGCTTTATCCCATTAGCAACCCTAGCAGGTTGGTTCCCCTTCCACTGGATTTTCTATCTCCAACTCATTATCGAGTTTGCGATTGTCTACCTCATCATTTGGACTATTTCCTATAAAAGAGCATCAAAAAAAGTAGACCATATCAATCAACTCTTGGAGCATAGAAAATAGGAACCTCATAATAAGCAAAACCGAGAAAGAAACTTCTCGGTTTTTATTCACCCTGCTGTACCTTACTATCATAGCAGTTGTTTTCAGATCTTCTTTGTAAATTTTCTGTAATTTTCTATCTTTTTTCAAAATATTCTTGCATTTTCCCAAAGTTTTTTGTAGAATATAGATTACATATCCAGATTATTCTGAAAATTCAAAAAGAGGTATTTATCATGTCGCAAGCTATTTCGTTAAATCAATCAACCTGGACAAGTAAACTAAAAGCAATGGGGCCTGGAATCCTAATGGCTTCTGCCGCTGTTGGAGGTTCTCACATTGTATCTTCTACTCAAGCTGGTGGTTCTTATGGATGGTCGCTACTCCTCTTGGTCATCTTAGCCAATGTCTTTAAATATCCATTTTTCCGTTTTGGTGCTGAATACACAGCTGATACCGGAAAGACTTTGGTTGAAGGTTATGCCGAAAAAGGAAAACTCTATCTCTGGATTTTCTTTATCCTAAATGTCTTTTCGGCTATGGTCAACACAGCTGGTGTCGCCATTCTGTGCTCAGCTATCATCGCCAGCGCCTTCCCAATGATCGGTCTTAGCATTACTCAGTGGTCTCTCATTCTCGTTGCCATCATTTGGGCTATGCTACTCTTTGGAGGCTACAAACTCTTAGACGGCATGGCAAAATGGATCATGTCAGCTTTGACCATTGCAACTGTTCTTGCAGTTATCATCGCGACGGTCAAACATCCAGAATACAGTTCTAATTTTGTCGAGAAAACACCTTGGCAAATGGCAGCTCTACCCTTCATCGTTTCCCTCTTAGGATGGATGCCAGCTCCTATTGAAATTTCAGCTATCAATTCACTTTGGTCTGCTGAAAAGAAAAAGACCGTCAACTTTAACACAGAGGACGCTCTATTTGACTTTAACGTTGGTTACATTGGAACAGCCATCCTAGCTGTGTTCTTTGTAGCACTGGGAGCATTGATTCAATATCCTACAGGGCAAGCAGTTGAAGTTGCTTCAGCCAAATACATCTCTCAATTCGTGGGCATGTATGCCTCTGTTCTTGGCGAATGGTCCCGTTACTTGATTACCTTTATTGCCTTCCTGTGTATCTTTGGAACAGTTATCACTGTTATCGATGGCTATTCTCGCGTCAATCAGGAATCTCTCCGACTGCTAATCAGTCAAAAAGAAGACAATCGTAAATCTTTGAACATCTGGATGACCATCACTGCTATCATCGGTATCATCATTATCAAATTCTTCGCTGGTCAGGTTTCAACCATGCTCCGCTTTGCCATGATTGGTTCTTTCCTGACAACACCATTCTTCGCTCTTTTGAATTACGCCTTGGTAACGCGTGAAAACAAACATCTTCCTTCTTGGCTCAAGCACCTTGCCATTGCAGGATTGATTTTCCTCTTTGGTTTCGCCATCTTCTTTATCTATGCACTCGCAATCGGAAAAGCAGGATAATCGACAAAGCGCACTTAAGAGTGTGCTTTTTTACATTCTAAAAGCAGTTAGCAAATCCCAACCGCCTCTTATATTGACTTTAATTCTCCTTTTCCAACTCATACAAATCTGCGACAATCGCTGCAACACGTTTGATATCTCCCAGCATACCTCGCATTTCAAAGTCAGCCAATACAGGGAAACCAAAACGTTGACTGTATTGCTTGGCTGTCAGGCAGTATTGGTTATTAAAGTTACGATTTCCTGAACCAACTACGCCAAAACACTTACTAGCATTGTCACCATAGGAGATAAAATCCCCCACTGGTGTTGTCAAAATCTCGACATCTCCGTTATCAAGGCCATTCCCACCTTCTAGGTAGGTCGGTAGAAAGGCGATGTAAGGGTGGTCCATTTCATAGAAATCGTGACCTTCCTTGACCAAATCTTTGATATGAATCTTTTGGACCTCAATCTCCTCGTACTGGGACAAGAGATAGTCTTTCAAGCGCGTCACAAAACTCTCAGTATTGCCACTCAAACTGATATAAACTAAAGAAATTGTCTTCATATGTACCTCCATGATTTTATCTATAATCGAAAAATAACTACCAAGATTGTAACTTGATAGTTATTTTTTGTCAATACTTAGGCAAGATCTTCTGTTTCCTCTTCTGCCAAGGCTTTTTGTTGACGCCACATCTTATAGAAGACAAGGGCTAGGAAAAGAACATTTATGACGATATAGAAAATGCTAACGGCTTGTGAAATAACACTTATCCCTAAACGCATGGTCTCATCGTGAACTAACTGCACAGTGTCTTGTAAAGTCACATAGCCATAAATCGAACCAATAATAGCTAACAAAACATAGCCAACGTAAGTATAGTTTGCATATTGCAAATTCTTACGAATAAGGAATACAATCGCTACTACCACTAAAATAGCAGATAGCACAATCAAGGCCATATTAAAAATAGAATGAGTTGATTCTGCTACTCTATAGGTGTAATTGATGTTGTCTTCTAATTGCTGAGCACTGACCCCTGCAACTTGTTTCTGAGCGGCACGAAGGGCTTCTTTACTAGGCAAGGGACTCAACATTCCAAACAGAGACATAGCTGAAATAAGAGCAGACAAGATTAGCAAGACCCATAGATAAATCGGTTTCTTTTTCATGATAGAACCTCCTGATATTATTATTGATATTATAGCACCTTTTGTAAGGGAATACAAATCTTATAGTATAGTTTCTACCTGTTTTCGGTAGGCTTTTGGCGATTTTCCGCACAATTTTCGGAACACTTTATAGAAATATCCCACGTTACTGTAACCAACAGCATAACAAATATCTTCGATACTGTCACTAGTCGAAAGCAAGAGCTGTTGGGCAGCCTTAATGCGTTGTTTGTTTAGTAATTCTGCGAAAGTCGAATTGGTTTCTCGCTTAATCAACTGCCCCAGATAAACAGGATTGATAAAGAGATCCTTACTGATATCCTTGAGCGAAAGTTCTTTCTGATAATCACGCCCAATGACTTCTAGCACACTAACCACATTTTCATTCATTCGATATTGCCCAAAAAAGCGGGTCAGAGTTTCCTTAATATAAGGAACCAATTCATCAAAGGATTGAATAGCATGAATCGTTTTGACAATATCCGTTAAATCATCAGCTTTTAGATGTTCAAACAAGTGAAAGACATCCATGACAAATTGGATAAAAAGCTGCTTGGTAATCGGAACACGAGGTGTATTTTCAAGAACTACCTTCTCCAAGAGGTTCAACTCTTCTACGATTTGGTTGAGATCCCCCTGAATGATAACCCTATAAATCGGTTCGTAATAGGCAAAGAGACTCTCAGACTGTTTTAAATTTACAGAGCCGTAAAAGAGGGCTTTCTCAGCATTCAGCTTCCAGCGTTCAAAGTGTTCTTGATAGGGAGCTTCAAAGGGAGTAACGACTAAACCATCTAGGGGTTGATCAGAAATGAAAATCTGCCAGTCTTGACCCAATACATAGTAGGGAATGGTGAAAGAGCCTTGTTTTTCCTTGGATAAACCTATCCACCAATTCTCCTTACCACCTAAATAACTAACAAATCCAGCCTCATCTAAATCTTGACTGAGGGTCTGACTTTTCTTTCCTCTCTCCCTAAGCTGACCTGCAATCTTCTCCAGCAGATTTCCCAACTCTACCTTATCAACAGGCTTGACCAGATAGTCCACCACACTAAGGTTCATTGCTCTTTTGACATAATCAAACTCCTGATAACCTGAAAGCAGGATATAGGCAGCATCTGGTAAAATCTCTTTCATTTCCCGAATCATGTCAAGTCCTGTTTTGTCGGGCATATTGACATCGGAAATGACCACATCGATAGGATTTTCCTGAACATATTCTAGGGCTTCATCGGCATGACTGGCTGTTGCGACGACCTCCATATCCCACTTATCAAAGGGAATCAAACGTTTCAGACCTTCTGTCACCATGTACTCATCATCTACTAATAATACTTTATACATTTTCTCCCTTTCTACTCATCTTTAATTGTAATACGATACTGAACACCTACTTGCTCTGCAGAATCTATAGTAATAGCATAGCGATCCCCAAAATAGAGCACAAAACGCTCATGGACATTGACAATCCCGATAGACTGCCTTTGGGCACTATAGCTGGCTTGGTGTTCAAAATGTCTCTGCCTTAATTTTTCTCGAATACTTGCCAGTTTTTCAACCGACATTCCACGGCCATTATCTACCACTAAAATTTCCACAAAACCATCTCGTTTAAGAGCTTTAATGCTAATCACATTATCTGTCCGTCTGTGGTCAACACCATGAGCGAAATAATTTTCTACCAGCGGTTGCAAGGTAAATTTGGGAATCTTCATATTCTCTAACTCTGGGTCTATCTTGAAACCATAGGCAATAGATTTAGGATAGCGAACCATGCAAAGATAACTGTATTTACGGCAAAATTCTAATTCCTGTTTGAGAAGAGTTTCTCTTTCGTCGGAAATATTGTTACGCAAGAGACTACTGAATTCATAAATGATATCTGCCAACTCATCTTGACTTTGCATGACTGCGTACATACGTAAAAATTCCAGCGTATTATACATAAAATGAGGATTGATTTGAGCTTGTAGGGCTCGCATATTAGCATCTTTTTGACTAAGCTCTAACTGGTAAATATCATGGATGTTCTTTTCCAATCGATCCAACATATCATTGGTCGTCTCTGCGATTAGGAGCAATTCCTGATCCTTTTCAAGCGTATCAATGCGAAGACCTTCTTCCCCTTGGGCAATAGCCTGAATGGAATCGACCAAATCCACTACCTGCTTTTGGTAATTAGCAAAGGTCTGCCTCAAAGTCAGATAAAGAATAACAATAAAAAGAAGGCTCAAGCCCACAATCAAAGCAGAGCTAGTCACTGTTCCTTGTAAAACAAAGTTTTTGGGAACTGCCACCTGAACCTGATAGCCATGAGAGGTCACACCAACAAACCAGTTCTCATGCTCCCTATTGACCCTCTCACCAATATGAAAAATCTCCGTATCAAAAGGCGATGTCACAGTCACAGCCATCGGGATATGACCTCGGGTATTGTCCACAGCATGGTATAAGATTTCTGGATCCAAGGAGATATAAACAACACCTATCGATTGATCCGTCGCTGGATCTAAAATAGGCACTCCAAAACTATTGGCCTCTGGTTTAAAGCCTTCCGCAAGTATCGTATGACCACCTCTCTCATTTCTGCTCGAAACATAAACTTCTTTAAAGTCCTGCAAGGCGATTGCAACACCCGTTATATAGTCATTCTGAACATACAGATCATCGATATTTTCATACAGAGAAATAGAAGTTGACGAAGTCGCTTGATGCTCCAACAGCCAATAAAAATACTCAGAAGTTGACAGGCTAAAGTACTTATAAACCCCTTGTATACGGTCTTGATTGGCTACTAAGTCTTGCGCTAGCTGGGCTGACTCGCGGTAATAATATTCCACCTCTTCGACTGTTCGAGTGGTTACACGCTGGGCTACCCTCTGAGCTTCCTTTTCCCGTGAATCCCAGTCAGCATAGGAGAGTAAAATTGCAAAACTCGCAATAATAATCATCATAACTGAACTGTAGGTTCTTAGAAGCGTATGTAGCCAAAACTGCTTCATTCTATTTTGTCGCCAATTTTTTATGGATACTTTCATAGACCGGTTCCAACATATCACTGATAAAGAAATGCCACATCCCAATTCCTACAAAGAAAAGCAGGGCAGGCATATAGTAACCAATTGCCACAAGTAGCACTGTCCCAAGGAGAACCTTTACCACAGCTACTAGATTTATAAAGATGCCAATCAAGGATAGTTTGAGACTATTTCGGTAGGACAAGTCAAAATAAACTTGTAGCTTCAAAGACACTGTGTAGGCCAAAAAGAGCAGGAATACTACTAAGAAATTTAAAAAGGTAGCAATCAAATGAACGATGGTCTGGTGAGGCAATTGCACCAAGAGATACAGGCCATAGACCAAAACTAGATCCACCCCTAAAAAGCTATAGAAAATCAGGTTGCTTGATACAAAATTTTGCTTGTAAAGAGACCAAGCCTCCTTCAAACTGTATTCCCGAAAGCTATAACCATGTTCTGCATACAAGCTCATCAAGGTGGCACTAGCCGGCGCTAGACCAAGAATAATCCCTCCTGCCAATGTTAATATCCAAAAGAAGGTTGTCGCAATCATCCCTAAAAAGAAACGATTAAAGACAAAGTCTAAAAATCTCCCCATGATATCCCCCTAAAAATAACTATGAAACTATTATAGCATATTTCAAGCGTTTTCAAACACATAGACTATCCATTTACAATCCCATCAAACCGTGGTACAATGAGAATTATGAAAAATTTATCAGGAGACAATTCATGAAAAAATCTATCTTAACTACACTGCTTTTTGCAGTTCTTTACTTCCTCTGCATGGGGATTGGTGTCCTTTTGGGCAATCTCCTTGACCAAACTGGAAATATGTTTTATGCGCCTGCCTTTACTGCCCTTGTAGGTGGCAGCGTCTATATGATCCTGGTCGCAAAAGTTCCGCGCTTTGGAGCCATTACCACTATCGGCCTTGTCATGGCCCTCTTTTTCTTGGGAACTAAACACGGTGCTGGTGCCTTCCTTCCTGGAATTATCTGTGGCCTCCTAGCAGATGGAATAGCTCATTTAGGAAAATACAAGGACCAAACAAAGAATTTCCTTTCTTTCGTTATTTTTGCCTTTAGCACATCAGGACCAATCTTGCTTATGTGGATTACTCCCAAAGCCTATATGGCTACCCTTCTGGCAAGAGGAAAATCGCAAGAATATATCGACCGTATCATGGTCGCACCAAACCCTGGAACCGTCCTTCTATTTATCGCAAGTATTGCCATCGGAGCCCTAGTGGGTGCTTTGATTGGACAAGCCTTGAGTAAAAAATTGGCACAAAAAATCTGATTACTAAAAAAGAGCCACACGGCTCTTTTTTATTTATGACTCAATTTCTTGGTCAAGAAATCTCCCAAGAATTGGATTGTAAAGATAATCAAAATGATAATGATGGTTGCCAAAATGGTCACATCGTGATTGTAGCGGTTAAATCCATAAGCGATGGCTACGTTACCAATACCACCAGCTCCAACCGCACCGGCCATGGCTGTTTCACCAACAAGGGAAATCAAGGTCACAGTCGTCACACGAATCAAATCTGGAAGGCCTTCTGATAGGTAAACACCTACGATATCCCAGAATGTCGCTCCGCTAGCTTGAGCCGCCTCAATGACACCACCATCTAGCTCAGCCAAGACCACCTGTACCTGACGGGCAAAGAAGGCAAAGACTGCAAAAGATAGCGGTACGATAGCCGCATTTGGACCAATGCTTGTTCCTACGATTAGATGAGAGAAGGGTGACAAGACTGCCAAGAGAATGATAAATGGAACCGCACGGAAAATAGAGGTGATTTTATCCAAAATCCAGAAAACGACCTTATTTTCCAAGACACCACCTGGCGCTGTCAAGACAAGGAAGAGCCCTGCAACAAGCCCCAAGAAACCTCCGATAATGAAGGAAAGAACTGTCATATAGAGGGTTAGGTAGATGGCTGTTCCCCAGCCTGCTTGACCAGCCCAGCCCATTTTATAGACATTTGGTAAATAGGTTTGAATCAATGATTCCATCTTACTGTCCTCCCTTCAATACTTTTAGTTGCACACCTGCTTGACGAATGGCTTCTTGGGCACCTGCCAACGCTGCTTTTTCACCTGACAAGACCACAACCAATTCTCCAACAGGTGTACCATCGAGGATTTCGATATTCCCATAGAGGATATTGGCCGTTACTTGGTAATGTTTATACAATTCATTCAAAAGTGGTTCGTCTGTTGAAGCCCCTGCATACTTGAGCTGTACCAAGAGACTGTTTTCAGACAAATGTTGCACGATTTCTTGCTTCTCAATCTTGACCATAGCTTCATCAATCCCTGTGGCTGTTGAGATAAAGTCCTGAGTCAAAGGTTGTTTAGGGTCTGAGAAGATTTCAAGGACACTACCCTCTTCAATCAAATGACCATCTTGCATAACTGCTACACGGTTGGCAATGTCTTTGACAATCTGCATTTCATGCGTAATCAAGACAACTGTCAATCCTAATTTTTGGTTCAAATCTTGTAACAAGGCCAAAATCTGCTTGGTTGTCTTAGGATCAAGGGCAGAAGTTGACTCGTCTGAAATCAAGATTTTTGGATCATTTGCCAAGGCACGCGCAATGGCCACACGCTGTTTTTGCCCTCCAGATAATTGTGAAGGGTAGTTTTCAGCACGGTCTGCCAAGCCAACCAAGTCCAACAACTTGGCTACTTTAGCCTTCTTTTCTTCCTTGCTAAGTCCAGAGTGTTTGAGGGCAAAGGCTACATTCTCCTCTGCTGTCTTTTGGCTCATCAGGTTAAAATGCTGGAAAATCATCCCGATATCTTGACGTTTACGACGCAACTGCTCTGCCGTCAAGGTCACCTTGCCATCAAAAATCACATCATCGTCAATGGTAATTTTCCCTGCAGATGGTTTTTGTAAGAGATTAATCACCCGTACAAGGGTTGACTTCCCTGCTCCAGAATATCCAACGATTCCGTAGATATCCCCTTCTTGGATGTGAATAGTCACATCCTTGACCGCTGTGATGGTTCTCTTCTTTTGGTGAAAAGTCACATCGATCTGATCTAACTTGATAATATCTCTACTCATAGCTTCTAATCAGCTCCTCTACTAATTCAATATGGGTGTAGTAATCGGCGATTCGCACATTTTCATCTCCACCGTGGTCTCGGCTATTGGCATTTCCTAGACCGAAGGCCACCATTGGCACCTCTAGGGCATCAAAGACCGTATGCATAGGTCCTGTCCCAGCTGTAGTCGGTAAGACAGACACGCCCTGTGGATAGAATTTCTTAGCCAACTCGATCACATTGAGAATTGCTGGCGCGCTCATATCGCTTCGATAGCTCATCTCTCCCAAGGTATAGTATAATTCTACCTTATCAAAGCCATTTTTGTCTAGCTGTTTCCGAATTTTTTCCAGAACATCATGCGGTTCTAGGCCAGGAACCAAACGAACTTCTAACTTGGCACTGGCTGCTGCTGGCAAAATCGTTTTAACGCCTTGCCCTTGATATCCTGACTGAATCCCTTCGATATTAAGAGCTGGCTCGAAAAAGAAACGTTTTAGGAAGGCTGCGCGGTCCTCTTGTAAGAGAGGCAATTCCAAACCATAAATCTGGCTAATTTCTCCTGGATTTCGTTGAGCATAAGTATCCACCAAAGCCAATTCTCGTTCGTTTGGCTCTTGTACTTCTTCGTACAAACCTTCAACCAAGATACGGCCATCTGCAGCGCGAAGAGACTGTAAGGCTTGAAGGAGGTACCAAGGAGCCGATTCCACAACCCCACCATAACTCGAGTGGATATCCACATCCGCACTTTTTACTTTGGCATCAAAGGTCACAATCCCCTTGTTTCCACCAGAAATTTCTAACTGCTCCAAGGCATTTTTGGTCCCTTGTTCCCAGACCAACAAATCTGCACCACGGAGTTTATCAGCATGTTTTTCCAGATACTTATCTAGGTCTGTCGAAGCAGATTCCTCAGCTCCCTCCATGATAAAACTGATATTGACAGGTAGGTCATCATGGTGCTGCATATATTTTCTCAAAGCACTCAAACGAGCTGTGATATGACCCTTGTCGTCGTCAACCCCACGCCCATACATAAAACCATTGCGGACCGAAAGAGTAAAAGGATCCTCGGTCCAGACCTGATCCCCATCCGCTGGCACAGTGTCATAGTGGTTATAGAAAATCAAAGTCTTTGCATCTGGACGTGAACTCTTGAAATGCGCCATGACAAAGGGCGCCGTGTAAGTCTCATCAATCTCCACTTCAGCCCCAACACGCTTGAAAATCTCACCCAGATAGTTTGCGACTTCCTTAAGTCCGACCTGCTGGGCAAAGACTGATTTCTTAGAAATCAAGGTACGCAAAACCTCAAAATAATGCTGTGCTACATGATCCTTTTCAAATTTTTCAATCTGTTCTTGTTCGCTAGGAAAAACCATATTCTCTCTACCTTTCTATGAACCTATAGTTTTCTTTACAATCCATGCTCTATACAAAAGCAAGAGGTGGAATTTTCTCTCCCACCTCCCTGTTTCTTATTACCAAACTGGTTGATCCAAACCGTCTGATGTTTCTTCGATAACTTTTTTCACGTCATCTGTGTGGTAAGCTGCGATCACTTTCTTGATAGCATCAGCTTTTGGTGATGTTTCCCAATCTTTTTTCGCAACGATGATGTTGTACCATTGTTTTGAGTTTTCATCAGCTTGTTCTTTGAAAAGTGCTTTCTTGTAGTCCAATTTTGCTTCTGTAACGAAGGTATTGTTTACAACGGCAGCGTCAACTGATGACAATGAACGAGCTGTTTGGCTAGCGTCCAATTCAGTGATTTTCAAGTTCTTTGGATTTTCTTTGATGTTAGCAACTGTTGCAAGGGCAGTTCCAGAAACGTCCAATTTAATCAAGCCAGCTGATTGAAGCAAGTAAAGTGCACGGCTTTCGTTTGTAGCATCATTCGGTACAGCGATTTCTCCGTTTGCTGGGATGTCTTCTACTTTAGTGTACTTGTTGTCGCTTCCATTCAAACCTGAGTAAAGGCGGATTGGAGAGATGTAAGTATCTGCAATCGCTACAAGATCTTTTCCGTTTTCTTTGTTCCAGTTGTTCAAGAAGTTATAGTGTTGGAAAGCGTTCAAGTCCACTTCGCCATCAGCAGTTGCCTTGTTTGGTTGTGAGTAGTCTGTGAACTCTGTAAATTCTAAAGTGATACCGTCTTTTTTAACCAATTCTTGGATTTTATCCCAACGTTTTTCTTCAGAACCGCTACGGTTAACAGTTGCGATTTTGATAGTTGTTGCATTGTCTGCTTTCTTTTCTGAGTTTCCGCAAGCTGCAAGAGTCAAACCTGCGACTGTAGCAAGGGCTGCTACACCAAGCCATTTTTTAATTTTCATGATTCTTTCTCCTTAAAAATAATACCGTACTAGTATCTCACAATTTGTTTGATTTCACAAATTGTTATTAGATAGTCAGATATATAGTTTAAAGCTATATCCCTAAAAACCGAGAAATCATCCACCTTATGCAGAATGGATGACTTCAAGAAATTATTTAATATCAGCTTCTGCTGGTAGGTAAGTGTCTCCGAAGAATTGTTTAGACAATTTTTCAAGAGTTCCGTCTTTGTAGAGTTCTTGGATACGTTTGTCTACAAATGTTTTCAACTCATCTTGACCTTTGGCAAGAAGTGGGTAAACGTAAGGTTGTTGGTCGCTTGGAAGTTCAATAACTTTCAAGTTGTCCAAACCTTGGTTCTTGATAACTGTTTCAACACCGATTTTATCAAAAATCTTGTAGTCAAATTGGCCATCGCTCAAGCGTCCCATAATTTGTTGGAAGTCTGCTCTAGTGTAGTTAAGAACAGTTGGATTATCTGAGTGTTGTTTGTTATAGTCTTCCAACTGTTTAGCAGATGTTGTCCCTTGGACAACTTCTGTTGATTTTCCACCGATATCATCAAGAGACTTGATGCTAGAGTCATCTTTTTTCACTACAAGAACGTTAGGGTTTTTAGCAGTTGGGGCTGCATAAAGGTATTTTTCAGCACGTTCTTTGGTGTAGCTGATGTTATTAACGGCCATTTGGTAACGGTCAGCATCAAGGCCTGCAAAGACACCTGACCACTCAGTCTTCTCAAACTTGACATCATACTTGTCAGAATCTTTAAAGATAGCGCGAACCACTTCAATTTCGTAACCAGTCAATTCACCATTTTCTTCATAGTTGAATGGTTTTGGTGAAGCATTTGTTGCAACGATAATTTCTTTCTTGCTAACTGCTTCTCCTTCTTTTTTCGCACCACCTGAGCAAGCTGCTAGCACACCTGCAGCAACAAGCCCTAGGGCAGCAAGAGATGAGTATTTAACGATTTTTTTCATGTCATTTCCTCCAAAATAGAATACCTTATAATCTTAACAGAAAAAAAGTAATTATGCCATTATATGATATTTATCTCTGTGATAGATTTTCTTTATAGCCCATTTAAAATAGTAAACGCAGGACAGCAATCAAGACAACTCCAAAGAGAACTGTTCCGACTAGATTGCGGTAGCGAAAGGCTACCCAAGCTGTTGGAAAGACTGCCAAGAAGTCTAGCCATTTAATTTGAGGAAGACTCCCAACCTTGCCTGTCACTACACTTGAAAGAATCAAGGCAAAGATAATAGAAACGGGCAAGAACTTCAAAAAACGCTCAACAATCGCAGGCAAGCCCTTATACTTAACCAAGATGAAGGGAATCATACGGGGAATCCAAGTCACAAGACCAGAGAAAATAACTGCTAATAAAAGATACTTACTGACCATCTAAAACCACCCCCATTGTACAACCAAGTAGCGTCGCAAACAGAACAGCTAGTGACTGAGACACCACTGTCAAGAGCAAAAAGAAGGACACCGCAACAACTGCTAGGATAATGAGTAGATTGCGGACAGGAATCCGTCTTTGCATAATCTGGAATTGCGAAGCAAAAATTCCGATAAACATCCCAACCAGGGCAAAATCCAAGCCAAAGATTTCTGGATTTGGCAACAGGCCACCCAGAGCCGTTCCGACAACTGTTCCCACAAACCAAGCCACATAGCTGTTGAGATTGTTTCCGTGCATCCACATAGGATTGACCTTGTCTGTATGGGCCAATTCGCCCATCAAAACGCCATAAGTCTCATCCGTCAAGATACTAGACATACCGATATTGTGCCAAAGACTGGTATGACGGAAATAGGTTGACGCATGCAAACTCAACAAAAAGAGACGTAAATTGATCAAAAAGACCGTCATAGCAATAGCTGCTACAGGTGCTTGAACCGCAATCAGTGCCAACATGGCAAACTGGGCACTCCCAGCATAAACAAAGAGGCTCATCAAGCCCATCTCAACAGGTGTCACATAGGGCGCACCAATAATTCCACAGGCCAGCCCGATACTGACATAACCAAGGGCCGTTGGCATAGCTGCCTGCGCCCCCTCCCAAAATCCTTTTTCTTTCATCTTTCTCCTCATATTGTCTTAATAATACTCAATGAAAATCAAAGAGCAAACTAGAAAGCTGGCCACAGGTTGCTCAAAACATTGTTTTGAGGTTGCAGATAGAAGCTGACGCAGTTTGAAGAGATTTTCGAAGAGTATAAGTAGGCTGAAAAGGCTCCAGCCATAGCATGGACTATTATAACACATTCAGGAAAGAGAAAAAAGTCTGCTGATTGTAATCAGACAGACTCCATTTTATTCTTATTTAATCTTGAAGAATTGAACAATTGCCACAATACCTTGATAAATAAAGACAAAGGCAATGGTGTAACTAATATAGAGACCGGTCATCAATGGGTGTCCCATCATGATTAAACCTGCTACGATTCCTAAAATCCCCATCCAAACTAGAGGGGTACCTACCGATTTATCCGTCTTACGAACCTTGAAACCAACGATAGTTTTTGTAATACCATTTGTCAAGGCCCATAAAGAAATGATAAATGGTACAAATGTTACCATTTCAATAAAGCTACCTGAGAACAAGGTAAGAGCGAGGATGAGGGTAACAATTCCTCCAAATAAATTCCAGCCATGCTTTTCTTCTGATTTGAAGTATTGTACAATCTCAGAAATCCCTTGAACTGCAAATACAAGTGCAAACCAGAAAGTCATGGAAGCCAAGCTAATAAGAGGATGTGCAAACATATTAAAACCTACAAAAACTGCAAAAATACCCGCAATTAGTAACAACCATTTCCAAATTTTCGACATTATTTTTCTCCTTTTTTAGAGTAATCTTCCTCTAGTATTCCATAAATCATCATATCCAAAACCTGTGATAATTGATGTTCATATCCTGAAACCAAGTCAGGCAAACTGCTATCTGACGAAACAGTTAAATAATAGGAACGAAACATATCCTGAATCAATCGCAGATAGTCCATAGCTCGTTTCTCATCAATATGCTCTTTCAGTTTGGATTCTGATATAAGTTTTTGACAAACTTGTTCATTCAAGTCCAAAAAGATAGCTTTCTGTGGTGCAATGTCTGCTTCCAATTCTTCTGGTGTCGCAATCATTGCCTCAAAGAAAATGTGGCTATGTTCTGGGTATTGCTGATAAAATTGGTGACGTCTTTCCATATAATCAGCTAAGGAGGGCACTTGACCTTCCACCCCCAGAAACACTGCCAAAGCTTTCTCAAAACTCTCCTGAAAACAAGTTAGATAGAGGTCTGATTTCCCTGAAAAATTATGATACAAAACTCCTTTGGAAATACCATCCACTTTACAAAGTTCATTGATGACAAAACCTTGATAGCCTTTTGTAGCAAATTCAAACAAAGCAGCGGTAATGATTTTCTCTCTTCGTAGTCTTGTTTTTTCTTCTTTTCTCATGTATTTATCTCTACATTTTTTAATTATAAACCGATTGGTCTGAAATGTCAAGCAACTTTCTCAAAAATTTAACAGTCTGCTGATTGTAGCCATCATAAACAGACTGGAATCCAGTCTCAAACATATAATATACACATTCTTCGCTAAATGTTTTCACGGATATTCAAGAGTATGATAAAGGCAGCTAGAAGAAATAGCAATAAAACAAAGCTAACTGCCAGAGTTCCAAAGCTAGTAGCAATGGTTACCAAAGCTATTGTAAATAAGCTAGGTAAAACAACTGTAATGGCACCGATAGAGGATTGAACTGCTCCCATTGACTCCTCAGGTATTTGTTTAAAAATGAGTTCCTGTAATCGAGGAGAGAGGATACCTGCGAAAAAGGCATCCAAGGCACTAAAGATAAGAATCCAGTCAAAACGAACTGCCACAAAGCCAACTAAAAGGAGTAATTGGATAATAAGCGAGGCATATAGGGCTAGTTTTATGGAGATTGTATTCTTCAGATAGCCACTCACAAGGCTTCCGACAATAAGGGCTGACAATTCAAGGGTGGATAACAAGGCAAGAGATTGACCTGTTTGTAAATTCAAAAAGGGCTGATTCCTCAAAAACAGAGTAGAAACAGGAACTGTAACATTTATCACTGCTTGACTAATAGAGATAATAAACAAAACCAAGAGCACCTTATTCATATTCCATATCAATTTTGATGATTGGAGCAGATGCTGGCAAAAGGATTTTACAGAGAGTCCTTCTTGATAGCTAATCGTTTTTTCTACTTTCAAGAGGTCTGTTTTTATGAAAAGAATACCTAAAAATGCGATTAAAAAGGTCAGAGCATTCAGTAAGGAAATAGACTGGATAGATAGAATACCTAGTAAGACTCCTCCTAGAATATTACTGATTGTTTTCACTAAACTAACAGTTGACTGTTTAAATCCAATAGCTTCTGCCAGATGGTCTTGCCCAATAATTCTAATGAAAATCGGAGTGAGCATGGCGCCTGAAAAATAACTCAATGTGTCAGATAAGAGGTTAATCAGACAAATAAATGCTACTAATAACAAGGAAAAGGACTGCCCTGAAAGTGATAAAGAAACGATAGAGTAAAGCAAAAATTTTGCAAAACTAATCATTGTATATTTTAGGACACGATGATGTTGAAAATCCGCCAAAACTCCCAGAAAGATTTGCAGAACTTGAGGAAGGGTTTCTGAAATCGTGATCAGTAAAATCGCCAAAGGGGCAAAAGATGCATCTGCCACATAATTCAAAAAGGCCAGATAAAAAATCGTATCCCCAACCGTTGAAATCCACTGGTTGATGGTTAATTGCCTAAAATTTCTATTTTGAAGAAATACTTTCATCACAACTCCTTTTAAAGTTCCAGTGTATAGAAAACAAGACTTGGTTTAATATTGAACTCCAAGCCTTGCTCATATTCAGATTCATCCATTATGCGATGTTAATACCGTATTTTATAATAAATCATATCTTAAAAATGCCAGACCACACTATTCCCTGCTTGTATTTGGCTTCTTTCTGTTGGACAATTTTTGCTAAATCCAACAACTCTGTCGGTGCTTCACCTTTAAAGTCCAACAATTCTTTAGAGACGGCAAAAGAAAGACGTGCAGCTAACAAATCTTCACTAGTACTAGAAAACTGTTTTGCTGTTTCCAGCAATTGCTTCCTAAAGTCTTCCGTCAAGCTAATTTCTTTATTATTGTACAGGGAATGAATTAACATTTGTAACTGACTCTGTTTTTCCATCGTTTACCTCATTTTATCTAGGACGCCAAGGACCATATTTAGCCCAACCATCCACTATAACATTTGCAGTATGTTCCCAAGTCGAAATATATTGAACAGTCTTCCATTTATTAGTTTTTGTATTATAGTAAAAATCGTAAGGTGCTGCTCTGTATTTATAAACCCAATAGTTATCTGAGTCATCCACTGGATCATAAGTTAAGACAACAGTTCTATCTTGAATTCGAGCACTGGATTCTGCTTCTTCAACAGAAGGACTATTAGCAAGCACAGTGGTTGTGTTCAATGCCACTGTATTTAAGAAAACAAAGCTAGTTAGAATAATTCCCGTTTTTAATATAAATTTAGCTTTCATATTAGTTACTCCTTCCCAATAAGTAATATGACATAAATATAAACCATCATTTCCTAATATCAATTGCTAGTTTGAACTTTGATTATAGGAAAATCTTTCTCCATTTATAAACCACTTATGCGACCTAGGATTTGCTTCAAGTACTTTACAAGAACACTATAACACGAAAATTGGCGTATTTTAGAAAATCGCATATTTGATATTTTTTCTTATAGAAATTTCACATTTGCGATTTTAGTAGATTTGATTATTTCACTGGTATAATAAAGTTATTACTAATTAAGGAGTGGAGCAACTATGAAAAAACAAATTTTAACATTATTGACAGTCGTTGCTGATATTATTATCATTTTGCCATTTCTAACTAATCAATAAGTTCTTTGAATTGCTGCAAACGCAATTCAAAAAGGGCCATCAATTGTGGATTTTCTAATACTTGCAGAGATTGGATAAAGTGTTCAATCTCTTTTTGATTGCTTCCTTTGGTTTGAAGAAAAATACTCATTTTCTTTAAAAATTGCCACGATACTTTTTCAAAAACATCATACGGACGCAGCATACTCTCCAACTCAGTTTCAAAGATTGGGATGTAGGAGAAAAGTTTTCGCTCCATGAGCTCTGATAAGATATTTAATAGTCCTTGCTTCATATACAATCGATTGTGTACTAACTCTTTAAATTCCTTGGATTTTTCAAGTAAAGAGGTTGATAAAAATATCAAATCTTGATTACTCAAGAAAGGCATTGTATTGCAAAAAAGATAGAGTTCAAACCAGGTCCAAGACTCAATAGCATAGAGATAGATGGTCAAAAACTCGCTATCTTCTTTTACCAATGGATAGTTCTTATTTAAGGAATGGATGGCATTTTTAATCACAATGGCATTCAAACGACGATAGGTCTCTGCCATCTGTCCTTGCTTGACCTCCTCTAATAGTTGCTCTAAACCAGCGATATCTTGATAGGCAAAGCGATCCACAACCCTTCTACCAATTCGCATATGTGGGGATTCTTGATAGTTGTTGAGCTTGTGCCCAAACTCATCAAAATTCATATTAATCCCTTGGATAGCTAATATGAGCTTATCCGCAGACAGCATAGACTGCCCTAGTTCAAACTTAGACAACTGAGAAGCTGTTAGTCCAGCACAAGCCACATCTGACTGCTTGAGCTTTCTCGCCAAGCGCAATTCCTTGTAAAATTCTCCCAATTCCATTCTCTCGATCATATTACCACCTCCTATTTTTTATATAGTATATCATTATTTATATTTATTTATCAAAATATTCTGACATTTAAGGGATCAAAAAAGCCAGCCTTAAGCTGACTCCTTATTCCATGATATCAAAAGCGAGGCTTGGTTTGGCATTGAGGTCCCAGTTTGCAAAGTTTTCTTTGTTCCACTCGCTGACGCTGGCATAGGCAATCATGCCTGCATTGTCTCCGCAAAGGCGAAGTGGGGGAATGATGACCTTGACATCTGTGATTTCGGCTACTAAGCGTTCTCTGAGACCTTTATTGGCTGCCACACCACCTGCCACAACTAGGGTTTTAACAGGATATTTCTCCAAAGCCTTCTTGGTTTTAGCCATGAGAATGTCCATAACTGCTGCTTGGAAGGAAGCACACAAATCCTCTGTGGACAGATTTTCTCCCTTTTGCTCGGCATTGTGATGAAGATTGATAAAGGCGGATTTCAAACCAGAGAATGAAAACTCCAGATTATCTTCCTTAATCATGGCACGTGGGAAATCATAAATATCCTGCCCCTGATGAGCCAGCTCGTCAATCTCGCGACCTGCTGGATAGGTCAAGCCCATGACACGGCCGACCTTATCATAAGCCTCACCAACTGCGTCATCTCGCGTTTCCCCAACAATCTTGTAATCACCAGCCTCAGAAACATAAACCAACTCTGTGTGTCCACCGCTGACCAAGAGGGCTAGCAAGGGAAACTCCAAAGGCTCCACACTCTGAGCGGCCATGAGGTGACCAGCCATGTGGTTAACAGGGATCAGCGGAAGTCCATGAGCCCAAGCAAAGGCCTTAGCAGCTGATAAACCTACTAGTAAGGCTCCGACCAAGCCCGGTCCATAGGTAACCGCCACAGCTGTCACGTCCTCTTCGGTAATCCCTGCTTCTGCTAGTGCCTCCTCGATACAGGCTGTAATGACCTCGACATGGTGACGACTGGCTACTTCAGGCACTACGCCCCCAAAACGTTTGTGGCTCTCAATTTGACTAGCAATGACATTGGACAAGAGCTGGTCGTCGTTTTTCAAGACGGCAACACTGGTCTCATCACAGGATGTCTCAAATGCTAAAATATATCTATCCTTCATCTATTTCTCTCTTCATGATGATGGCGTCCTCGACTGGATCATGGTAATAAGCCTTTCGCTCAGCGATGACTGCCATTTTTTCTTTCTTGTAAAATGCTTGCGCTCGGTGGTTCGACTTTCTAACTTCGAGGAAAATCTCCTTGTCTGTCGGCAATTGAGCAAACAAGGCTGACGCAATTCCCTGACCCTGATAGATTTGTTTGACAGCGATTTGCAGGACTTCTGCTTCAAATAGATTTTCCTGCACAGCTAAAAAGCCAATCACTTCTGCCCCATCATAAGCCAGAGCATACCAAGTCTGATCTTGGGACAGGTCTGCTTGGATTTGTTCCAGCGTCCAAGGACTGACTGAGTAAACATCTACCATAACAGCGTAGATGGCTCGAGCCAGGTCAGGCTGTTGTTGGATTCGTTTGATTTCTATCATAGACGTTTAATATAAGACTCGCCAGACTCGGTGTGGTTCTTGAGCCAGTTTTCCTCAGCTTCGACTCGTTTGAGGTAATTCGGCACAAAATCATGCAAGGAGTCTGCTTCCTTGTCCCAGGCCAAAAGAGCTAGATTGGCTGCATTAGGCAATGTTTCTTTATAATTAGTCCTTGGCAAGTGTTCTTGAATCTGCTCAATAAAAGGACAAACTTCTCCGACAAAGGTTACCTGACTAGCACCCTTGATTAGCTCAATCACTCGCTCAAAGGGCAGGTGTGCTTCTGGCATGACAGGTTTGGCATTTTCATAAAATCCTGCATAAACATTATTGCGACGCGCATCCATTAAAGGGACAAACAAGCCTTCTTGTTGATATGGCACCAGAGCCAAGAGACTCGACATACCAACCAACTCGATGTTCAGGGTATGAGCCAAAGTCTTGGCAGTGGCTACCGCAATTCGCAAGCCCGTGTAGCTACCTGGTCCTTCCGCCACCACGATTCGGTCCAAATCCTTGGGCGTCCAATCCAAACTTGCCATCAAAAAATCGATGGCAGGCATGAGGGTAATACTGTGATTTTTCTTAATATTAATCGTCGTCTCGGCAAGAACCTGCTTGTCCTCTAAAATAGCGAGAGAAAGAGCCTTGCTAGACGTATCAAAAGCTAATACTTTCATAACACATTCCTATCTTTTTGTCTGCTTACTATTATACTACAAAAGCTGGCACATGGGAATTTTCTTTGCCCACAAACAAAAATGCCCCAGCATAAGCAGGGCATCTAAGCATTTAATCCAAAGTAAAATACAAACCAAACGACATAGGTCACGAGTAGGAGAAAAAGAGAGTAGAGAGTCACAAAACTAATCTTCCACAAGAGCTTGCTTTGTCGTCGTTCCATTTTGGCAAATAGAAGATTCCCCGCATAAACACAAACAACAAAAACAATAAAAGCCACCAAGCGGACTCCGATAGCAAAAGCAAATAAGTTATACATAGGGCAACCTCCTTGACTTAAAAACTATAGGGAATTATGACAAACGATAAATTCCACTCCCATTATCAAGATAACATACTTTCTTTATTTTTGCAAACGCTTCCTAATGAGTAACTCTATGACTTTCTCGTTCCCGTCTTTTACTAATTTTTCATTTTGTGGTATAATTGAAATAATTGTAACGAATCAAGGTCAATCTAGACAAAAAATGGAATGAAATCAAGCAAATATCTGCTAAAAGTTTGGAATAAGCTGACCTGTAAATAGAAAGGAACTATATGATTTACAAAGTTTTTTATCAAGAAACAAAAGAACGTAGCCCACGTCGCGAAACAACACGCGCACTTTACCTAGACATCGATGCCAGCTCAGAACTTGAGGGTCGTATCGCTGCTCGTCAACTTGTCGAAGAAAATCGCCCAGAGTACAATATCGAGTATATCGAACTCTTGTCTGACAAATTGCTAAATTACGAAAAAGAAACTGGCGCCTTCGAAATTACGGAGTTCTAATATGGCCTATACTCTTAAACCTGAAGAAGTCGGCGTTTTTGCCATCGGTGGTCTGGGAGAAATCGGGAAAAATACTTACGGAATTGAATACCAAGATGAGATTATCATCGTCGATGCTGGGATTAAATTCCCAGAGGATGACTTGCTGGGTATCGACTACGTCATTCCTGATTATTCTTACATCGTGGACAATATCGACCGCGTCAAGGCTGTTTTGATTACACACGGACACGAGGACCACATTGGTGGGATTCCTTTCCTACTAAAGCAAGCAAATGTCCCTATCTATGCTGGACCGCTTGCCTTGGCTTTGATCCGTGGGAAACTCGAAGAACACGGCCTCTTGCGCAACGCCAAACTTTACGAAATCAACCACAACACTGAGTTGACCTTTAAAAATCTCAAGGCAACCTTCTTTAGAACGACTCACTCTATTCCAGAGCCTTTAGGAATTGTCATTCATACTCCTCAAGGGAAAATTGTCTGTACAGGTGACTTCAAGTTCGACTTTACTCCAGTTGGAGAACCTGCGGACTTGCACCGTATGGCTGCCCTTGGCGAAGAAGGCGTGCTCTGTCTCCTGTCTGACTCGACAAATGCAGAAGTGCCAACCTTTACCAACTCTGAAAAAGTCGTTGGTCAGTCCATCATGAAGATTATCCAAGGCATTGAAGGACGTATCATCTTTGCATCCTTTGCCTCAAATATCTTCCGTCTCCAGCAAGCAACAGAAGCCGCTGTTAAGACTGGACGTAAGATTGCGGTCTTTGGTCGCTCTATGGAAAAGGCCATTGTCAACGGAATCGAGCTTGGCTACATCAAAGCTCCTAAGGGAACCTTTATCGAGCCAAATGAAATCAAAGATTATCCTGCAGGAGAAGTTCTCATCCTCTGTACGGGTAGTCAGGGTGAACCTATGGCGGCCCTCTCTCGTATCGCCAACGGAACCCACCGTCAGGTACAACTCCAACCAGGCGATACGGTTATCTTCTCTTCAAGTCCAATCCCTGGAAACACTACTAGCGTCAACAAGCTGATCAACATCATTTCTGAAGCTGGTGTTGAAGTTATCCACGGTAAGGTTAACAATATCCATACATCTGGACACGGTGGCCAGCAAGAGCAAAAACTCATGCTCCGCTTGATTAAGCCAAAATACTTCATGCCTGTCCACGGTGAATACCGCATGCAAAAAGTCCACGCTGGACTAGCAGTGGATACTGGTGTTGAGAAGGACAATATCTTTATTATGAGCAATGGTGATGTGCTTGCCCTCACTGCTGACTCAGCTCGTATCGCAGGTCATTTCAACGCTCAAGATATCTATGTCGATGGAAATCGTATCGGTGAAATCGGTGCTGCTGTCCTTAAAGATCGTCGTGATCTATCTGAAGACGGTGTCGTTCTGGCAGTCGCAACTGTTGACTTCAAATCGCAGATGATTCTGTCTGGTCCAGACATCCTCAGTCGAGGCTTTGTCTACATGAGAGAGTCTGGCGACTTGATTCGCCAAAGCCAGCGTATCCTATTCAATGCAATTCGTATCGCACTGAAAAACAAGGATGCTAGCGTGCAATCTGTCAATGGTGCCATTGTCAACGCTATTCGTCCCTTCCTCTATGAAAATACAGAACGTGAACCGATCATCATCCCGATGATCCTCACACCAGATGAAGAATAATACTCTTCGAAAATCTCTTCAAACCACGTCAGCTTCGCCTTGCCGTACTCAAGTACAGTCTTCGGCTAGCTTCCTAGTTTGCTCTTTGATTTTCATTGAGTACAAGTCAACAAAACAGCCCCGATTTTTCGGAGCTGTTTTTCTCTATGCTTTCTTTTCTTGATTTTTAGAAATACTACGATTTTTACCTTCAAGATACACCATCAAAATAGAAATATCTGCTGGGTTTACTCCCGAAATACGGCTGGCTTGGCCGATGGTTTCTGGATTGATGAGTTTAAACTTCTGACGAGCTTCGGTTGCGATAGAATCAATGTCATCCCAGTCGATATTGGCTGGAATGCGTTTTTCTTCCATGCGTTTCATCTTGGCTACCTGATCCATAGCTTTGGAAATATAGCCTTCGTACTTGATTTCTGTTTCAATCAATTCGATAATCTTGTCATCCAAGTCCTCAGCAGCTGGCCCAATGAAGGCCACCACATCTTGGTAAGAAACTTCTGGACGGCGAAGGAATTCCTTGGCTGTCACTGCATCGGTCAACGGCTTGAAGCCCATCTCCTCAACCTTGGTATTGGTTTCCTTGACTGGCTTGAGTTTGATGCTGTCTAGGCGTTTCATCTCATTGTCAAATTGATTTTTCTTGATTTCAAAACGAGACCAACGTTCATCGTCCACAAGGCCAATCTCGCGTCCCATCTCTGTCAAACGCATATCAGCATTGTCATGGCGGAGAATGAGGCGGTATTCCGCACGGCTGGTCAAGAGACGGTAGGGTTCAATGGTTCCCTTGGTCACCAAGTCATCAATCATCACCCCGATATAACCGTCACTGCGCTTCAAAATCAACTCAGGCTTGCCTTGGATTTTCAGAGCCGCATTGATACCCGCGATAATCCCTTGGCCAGCAGCTTCTTCATAACCTGAAGTTCCATTGGTCTGACCAGCAGTGAAAAGTCCTGAGATTTTCTTGGTTTCCAGAGTCGCACGCAACTGGTGTGGCAAGACCATGTCGTACTCAATGGCATAACCTGTTCGCATCATCTCTGCATTTTCCAACCCTTTGATAGAATGAACCAGCTCACGCTGGACATCCTCTGGCAGACTGGTTGAAAGTCCTTGAACATAGACTTCCTCTGTATTGCGCCCTTCTGGCTCAAGGAAAAGTTGGTGGCGTTCCTTGTCCACAAAGCGCACAATCTTGTCTTCAATAGATGGACAGTAACGAGGCCCCACTCCCTTGACCACACCTGTAAACATAGGCGCACGGTGAAGGTTGTTTTGAATAATCTCATGACTGGTTCCATTGGTGTAGGTCAACCAGCATGGCACTTGGTCCTTGACATAATCCTCATCACGTGAAGTGTATGAGAAGTGATTTGGCGCTTCGTCCCCTGGCTGAATCTCGGTCACATCGTAGTTGATAGAAGAAGCCTTGACACGTGGAGGGGTTCCTGTCTTGAAACGACCAATTTCGAGTCCTAATTCCTTGAGATTGTCAGCAAGGTTAATAGAAGCTAGGCTGTGGTTAGGACCTGATGAATACTTAAGGTCTCCGATGATAATTTCCCCACGGAGGGCTGTCCCTGTCGTCACGATAACAGCCTTGGCAGCATACTCTTGATGGGTTGCTGTACGAACACCGACAACCTTGCCATCTTCCACCAAAATCTCATCAATCATGGTCTGACGAAGGGTCAGATTCTCTTGATTTTCAACTGTCTTGCGCATTTCCTTAGAGTAAAGCTCCTTGTCAGCCTGCGCACGAAGGGCACGGACAGCTGGCCCCTTCCCTGTGTTGAGCATCTTCATCTGGATGTAAGTCTTGTCAATGGTTTTGGCCATCTCGCCACCTAGGGCATCAACTTCACGCACGACAATCCCCTTGGCAGAACCACCGATAGAGGGATTACAAGGCATGAAAGCCAGCATTTCAATGTTGATAGTCGCAAGCAGGACCTTACAGCCCATACGGCTAGCGGCCAAGGAAGCCTCGACCCCAGCGTGTCCTGCACCAATTACAATAATATCGTATTCTTCTGTAAAATTATAAGTCATATTTCTCTCCTATTCCTCAAGATGAATGTGTCTTAGTTGGCCGTCCCAATCTGGTAAGGCTGTTTTTAAAAAGGCTGGGACTAGATTGATACCCTCAAGCTTGTCTATGTCAATCCATTCACAGGGCTGCGATTTTTCATCTTCCTGCATGGTCAATGGGGCATCTTCAAGCAAATCCACTAAGTAATGAAACTCGATGTTGTGATAGGAAACACCGTCCTGTTCAAAACGATTTTCAACTACAAAAGCTAGTTGCCCAGCTTGAGCTTTGACACCCAGTTCTTCCCTCACTTCACGGACTACCGCGTCCTCCGTTCTTTCATTTACTTGAATAGCACCACCAATAGTGTAATACTTTCCCTTGTCTTTGGTAACTAGGAGCTTGCGATTTTGGACAATCAAAGCTGTCGCCCGAACACCAAAAATCGTATCTCCTACTTTTGTCCGAAAGTCTTGCTGAGTCATTTTTGTCCTTTCCCTTAAACGACACAAAAACAGTCAAAACTCCAAAGAAGTGCAGGACAAAAAAGCCTGCAACATCCATGAGCTTTGACCATCATTTCTATTGCTTTTATTATTGTAGCAAATTGAGACAATTTGTCAATCTAAATGTACTGACAAACTTGTCCATCGCGGTAAGCATTGTCAATCAAACCACCACCTAGACACTCTTCGCCATCGTAAAAGACAACGGCCTGTCCTGGTGTAATGGCTCGTTGCGGTTCTGCAAAGATGACCTCTGCCTTGTCTCCTTTGACATGGACGGTCACCTTAGAATCAGGCTGACGATAGCGGAATTTAGCCGTACATTCGAGCGTAAACTCCTCTGGCATGTCACGAGTAAAGTGGACTTGACTAGCCTCTAGGCTGGTTGACATGAGCGAATCATGGTAGAATCCTTGTCCTACATAGAGAATATTCTTGCTCAAGTCTTTTCCGACAACGAACCAAGGTGCATTGTCACCACCGTGTTGCCCACCGATACCGAGACCACCACGCTGACCAATCGTATAGTACATAAGGCCGGCATGCTCGCCCATATCGCGACCATCCACAGTCATCATGCGACCAGGTTGAGCTGGCAGATAGTTGCTGAGGAAATTTTTAAAGTTCTTTTCTCCGATAAAGCAAATTCCTGTCGAGTCTTTCTTCTTAGCAGTCGCAAGGCCTGCTTCTTCTGCGAGTCTGCGAACTTCAGGTTTTTCCAAATGTCCCAGTGGAAACATGGTTTTTTGAAGTTGTTCTTGCGAAAGTTGGCTGAGGAAATAAGTCTGATCCTTGCCATTGTCCACGCCACGAAGCATGTGAACAGTGCCATCCTCATCACGCGCTACTCGAGCATAATGCCCAGTCGCAACATAATCTGCGCCCAAGGTCATGGCATAGTCCAAAAAAGCCTTGAACTTGATTTCCTTGTTGCACATAACGTCTGGATTTGGCGTGCGCCCTGCACGGTATTCCGCTAGGAAATACTCAAAAACGCGGTCCCAGTACTCTTTTTCAAAATTGACAGAGTAATAGGGAATGCCAATCTGGTCTGCCACCACAGCCACATCCTTGTAATCTTCGGTCGCCGTACAGACGCCGTTTTCATCTGTGTCATCCCAGTTCTTCATGAAGATACCGATCACATCGTAGCCCTGCTCCTTGAGAAGAAGAGCCGTCACCGACGAATCAACACCACCACTCATCCCCACGACAACACGTGTTTTAGAGTTATCACTCATGGTAAGTCTCCCATCTATTCGTTTATTCACGATTGAAGGTCGTGTGTGCTTAACGATTGAAGGTCGTTTGAGCAGTATTCATTATAACATGCTTGGTTGGAGAAGACAAGAAAGAGGCTGTCAAATCTGGCAACCTCTTGCATAAGACACTTTTTCATTCCAAACTATTCTTTATATAAAAAATTCCTATAAATTCTAGCAATAGTTAAAACACATACAAATAGGACTCCCAAAATAGATAGTACTATTTTCACAAAACTCAGTTCCGAACCTATGACATATATATGAAAAAGAGGGGCTAGTCCTACACATATATACAATAGATAATTTATAAAGTTTATTTCACCTAATCCTGCAAAAAAAATGTTTCATTTTAACTATCCCAATTTTACCTTTCGTCTTAATAATCCACTAGCAAATCTATTGACTTCTCTTTTTTTGAAAAATCTTGACAGCAAATTTACTCCACTTAATGCCACTGAGACTTAACTGGGTAAAAAATAGTAATCCCATATCAAATGAGAAATCAGCAATGATAGAAATAGTATACCGTCAATATAACTATTCTTAAAATATTCTGTAATTACAAAATACAGAAATGCCACAACCATCGAAATTAATACAATCATAGCAATTTCAATCATCATAATTTCTCCAAGAGAAAAGTATAAACTGACAAAGTTCCTGCTAAAACACTATCCTCCCAGCAAATAGAGAGTCAGCAAAAATAAGACAACCGAAATTGGCAGAAAAGCAGCACGATTTGTTTTACAAAAAATGGAATAACAAAGACTACCTATCGAAAATGTCATAATAACTTCAATAGTTATCTTTACAGCAGAGTAATATATATTTTTAATAAAAAGAATTAAAAAGATAAAAAATACCAATGAACTAAGAACAGATTTGATATAAAATTTTAAATGAGTCATATTATGGAATATATACGTTATAAGACAAACTAATGCCAGGTATGTGATCTCCTAGATGCAAGACAGTTACACCATTTTCAACACCCCATTTAACTAATGCTGCAGCAGAAGCTGTTACAAGCGCAGCAACACCAGCTCCCCACGGTCCTGCCGCTACTAATTCCTTGGCATACCAACCAACATAGCCACCTGCAAAAGCCGCAGCAGCCCATCCATTCATACTTCTAATTTTAGGTCCAAGATTAATATACAAACCGACAAACCCTCTAAATTGAGTTTTTCTAACATCTAATTCTGCAATAGATAATATATCTTCGGCTTCCTGCTCAGTAATCTCTAAGTCTTCCATTAACTGTTCTTTAGTTGCGTATAAAACTGGATTTCCATATTCATTTTTCGAAAAATAATTTTCTAATTTCAAAGCAACTTCTGTCAATTTTTTATCATATGAATACTGTCCGTAATTTGTAATTATATTTATATCTGCGGAAGTAAATTCATCCACCTTATCTGAACTAATTATATTAGAAATCGTAGATGCATTAGCAAGTGTTGGAGCCACTGCTCCAAATAATGATAATGCTACTATAGACGATGTTATTAATTTTTTCATGTTATTCTCCATAATTATTAAAAAATCTAACAAAATAAGCAACGTTAAGTTTATATTGTGTATCAAAACAAGAAACAAGTATCATTCAAACCGAATATTGAAAACGATTGATTTCAGTTATTTATAGTAATTTACTTTATAGAGTTAATCTACTATAACTAATATCTTCTCTATTATTCCATTTACAGGATACCCATTTAAATGTTATCATTTATTAAAACTTCTGTGAAACCAAATGTGATAAACTAAAAATCAGAAGTATACTTAATTTAAATTTATCGAATAACTACTTTAAAACAAAATTAACATTCACAGAAAACCTTATGTAATCACTAAATAGTCCATTGGACTCACATTCCTTTCGTTTTTACAACTAGCGCATTATATCGGTCATTTCCATGGGAAAACCGTAGCAATGCTGAATAAGAAAGCAAGAACAACTAGAAAGCGAAAAACTTTTTTATTCATACTTTTTCCTCCTATCTTTATTTTCTACCTACATCATACCTCTTATTAAGCTCGTTTCAAAATCACGTTAACTTTTTTCACACATTATTTTAGTTTTCTTTTTTACTTTTTACACTGCTATGATACAATATTTTTAACAAGATTTTATTGTTTGTTAACTTTTTTCACGGAAAGGAGAAAATCATGCGTTATGATTTCGGAAAGGTCTATAAAGAAATACGTGAGTCAAAGGGGCTGACCCAAGAAGAGGTCTGTGGGGGTGTTCTCTCAAGAACTAGCTTATCAAAAATCGAAAGTGGCAAGACAACCCCAAAATATGAAAACATGGAGTTTCTTCTACGGCAAATTAATATGAGTTTTGAAGAGTTTGAATATATCTGTCAACTTTATCAACCAAGTCAACACACAGAAATTATGCAAACCTATCTCAATATGAGCTCAATCCTAGGGGCTAGTGAACTCGAAAAACTATTTCAAAAATGCCAAAACTATCTCAAGACCCACCACGACCTACCTATAGAAGAAATCAGGGATATGCTGGAAGTTGTTATTTATCTCCGTCAACATGGTACAGAGCAACTGTCAGACCAAGTGAAACAGACTATCAAAAAGCTTTGGGAAAAAATTGAAAAACAAGATACCTGGTATGAGAGTGACCTGAAAATCCTCAATACCATTCTTTTCAATTTTCCCATTGAATACCTCCATCTCATCACTGGAAAAATATTGCAACGCCTAGAAGTCTATAAAAACTATCAACATTTATATGAATTGCGAATGACAATTCTACTCAACCTTTCCACCATTTACTTATACCATCAAGATAAAAACATGTGTAAGCAAATCTGCTACACTTTACTAGAGGATGCTAAGAAAAAGAAAAAATATGATAGCTTAGCTGTCTCCTATGTCCGTATCGGGATTTGTAGGGATGATGCTAGACTTATCCAAAAAGGGTTTTCCCTTCTGGAGCTAACCGAGGAAACTTCTATGCTGTCTCATCTCAAAAAAGAAGTAGAGACCTATTACCAACAGAAGAAAATATAAAAAAGTCGAGGGGATTCCTCGACCTTTTCATATTATTCTGTTCGTTATTTCTTAATACCAGCCGTTGTTAAGCCAGAAGTTTTTAGCAGCTGTCCATGAACCGTAACGTCCTGCAACGTAGGCATCTGCTACACGTTCTTGGTTTTCAGCTGAGTAGTCACCATTCAAGTATGAATCTGTCAATTGGTAACGTCCGATATAACGTCCGTTTGTAGCTGTGTAGCTACCGCCTGATTCTTTTTGAGCGATCCATTCTTTAGCTTCTGCTTCAGATCCGCTTACAGTTGCAGCAACTGTTTCTTCTGCTACTGGCGCGCTTGCTACTGGAGCTTCTTCCACTACTTCTGTAGTTTCTACTACTGGAGCTGAAACAGTTTCATCTTGAGCTGCTGGAGCTTCATAAGTCGTTGAAGCTGGTGCTACTGGGGCTACAGGGCCATCGATAACCAACTCTTGACCAACATAAATCAAATGAATGTTGTCAATGTGATTGTTTTCTGCCAATTTCTCCACAGTTGTATTGTGAGTTTCAGCGATTTCTGAAAGTGTATCACCTTCTTTAACAGTGTAAGTTGATGATTCTTGAGCAGATACAAATGATGGAGCAAATACTGCAAACAAGGCAGCTACTCCTGCAAGAGTTGTTTTAATCTTTTTAGTTGTTGATTTCATATTTGAAAATTCTCCTTCTTTCTATAGTTCTATCATACCCTTTAAATATTACCGTTTCTTGACACTTTTATGTAGAAATATTACAAAATTATTTTTTATTTCCCTAAATAAGCTATTTTTTGTTACAAAAGATGCTTTTTTATGCTATTTGTAGTGTAAAAAGGTTTTCATCCACAATTAAAGCCAAGATCTTCATTCTTTGATATAATAGAGATAAGAATTTTTATAAGGGGAAACTGATGAAATCACTTCGTTTTCAATCTGTCTTTGATATCATCGGACCAGTTATGATTGGCCCATCTAGTAGTCATACCGCTGGTGCTGTTCGTATTGGGAAGATTGTCTCTTCCATTTTTGATGATACTCCGACAGAAGTCGAATTCCAACTATTTAACTCATTTGCCAAGACCTATCGTGGTCACGGAACAGACTTAGCCCTTGTTGCTGGTATTTTAGGCATGGATACAGATGATCCTGAAATCCCAAATAGTCTGGAGATTGCCCACAAGCGTGGCATCAAGATTGTCTGGACCATTCAGAAAGACAGTAATGCTCCTCATCCAAACACCACTAAAATTACCGTCAAAAACGCCCACAAGACCATCAGCGTAACTGGTATTTCTATCGGTGGTGGGAATATTCAGGTCACCGAACTCAATGGCTTTGCCGTCTCTCTCAATATGAATACACCGACTATCATCATCGTTCATCAAGATATTCCAGGTATGATTGCCCTCGTAACAGAGGCCCTTTCCCGCTATGGTATCAATATCGCCCAGATGAATGTTACTCGTGAAAAAGCTGGTGAAAAAGCTATCATGATTATCGAAGTCGACAGTCGCAACTGTGATGAGGCTATCGAAGAAATTCGAAAAATCCCTCATCTCCACAATGTCAATTTCTTTAAATAGGAGGAAGCATGTTTTATTCTATCAAAGAATTGGTCGAGCAAGCAGATTTGGACTTTCAAGGAAATGTCGCAGAACTCATGATTACAACAGAGTTTGAATTGACCGGTCGCGAACGTGAAGAAGTCTTCCTTCTCATGGAACGCAATCTGGAAGTCATGAAAGCCTCTGTCCAACTTGGCATCAATGAAAATAAATCTCGTAGTGGTCTGACAGGTGGAGATGCTGCCAAACTGGATCACTACATCAAAAACGGAAAAACTCTGTCAGATTACACGATTCTCTCTGCTGCCCGAAATGCTATCGCAGTCAATGAACACAATGCTAAAATGGGCTTGGTCTGTGCCACTCCGACCGCAGGAAGTGCCGGCTGTCTGCCATCCGTCCTTACTGCTGCTATTGAAAAATTAGACCTCAGCCACGAGCAACAACTAGATTTCCTCTTTGCTGCGGGTGCCTTTGGACTAGTCATCGCAAACAATGCCTCTATCTCAGGTGCTGAGGGTGGCTGTCAGGCCGAAGTCGGCTCTGCCTCTGCTATGAGTGCCGCCGCCTTGACTCTGGCTGCAGGTGGAACACCTTATCAGGCCAGCCAGGCCATTGCCTTTGTCATTAAAAATATGCTAGGCCTCATCTGTGACCCTGTTGCTGGTTTGGTTGAAGTTCCCTGCGTCAAGCGTAATGCCATGGGAGCTAGCTTTGCCTTCATCGCAGCAGATATGGCCTTGGCAGGTATCGAATCTAAAATCCCTGTGGATGAAGTTATCGATGCCATGTACCAAGTGGGTTCAAGCATGCCAACTGCCTTTCGTGAAACAGCTGAAGGTGGACTTGCTGCTACCCCAACTGGTCGTCGCCTCCAAAAAGAAATTTTCGGAGAATAAGCTTATCAAATAGGAGAAACTATGACCTCTATCTCAGCTATCTTTTTCGATCTGGATGGAACCCTCGTTGACAGTTCTATAGGGATTCACAATGCCTTTACCCATACCTTTAAAGAGCTAGGAGTGCCTAGCCCTGATGCCAAAACGATTCGTGGTTTTATGGGACCGCCCCTCGAAAGTAGTTTTGCGACCTGCCTGCCCAAAGAACAAATCGCTGAGGCTGTGCAGATATACCGTTCTTACTATAAGGAAAAAGGCATCTATGAAGCTCAACTCTTCCCTCAGATTGTAGACTTGCTTGAGGAGCTATCAAGCAGTTATCCACTCTACATCACCACGACAAAAAATACTCCAACCGCTCAAGACATGGCTAAAAATTTGGGAATCTATCATTTCTTTGATGGCATTTATGGTTCCAGCCCTGAAGCTCCCCATAAGGCCGATGTCATTCGCCAAGCCTTGCAGACACATCAACTAAGCCCTGAACAAGTCATCATCATCGGAGATACCAAGTTTGATATGCAGGGAGCTCAAGAAACAGGCATTCAGAAATTGGCCGTCACTTGGGGATTTGGAGAGCAGGCAGATCTACTAAACTATCAACCTGATTATATCACCCACAAACCCTTAGAAGTTTTGGAGTATTTTCAATAACATAGATTGGGCAATAACTCATTTTAATAGAAAATAAGGCAAATCTATATATAACAAAACGCATATTACCAAGGCTCTTCAGTACTGGCCTGATAATATGCGTTTTTCTTTTTTTATTCAACGTGGGTAGTTTGATTGGCAAAGGCGATAATGGCTTGCTTCAACTCATCTCCACTAAGAGTTCGAAACTCCTCAATTTTTTGATCGATGGCTTCTAGAGGCATAACATTAACCTTACCAACAAAAATCTTATCCATAACCTGGTTATCAACCAATTCAGTCGAAACCAAGAGTTCTTCGTAGAGTTTTTCACCTGGGCGGATTCCAACTTCAACGATTGGAATTTCGCTTTCGGTGTGTCCACTTAGAAGGACCATTTTCTTAGCCAAGTCATAAATTTTGACTGGTTTGCCCATATCAAGGATAAAGACTTCTCCATCTTTAGCATAAGCACCAGCATGGATGACCAGACGACTAGCTTCTGGAATGGTCATAAAGTAACGGGTCATGCGGAAGTCTGTCACCGTTACAGGCCCACCTTCAGCAATCTGACGTTCAAAGACTGGAATCACACTACCACGGCTGCCAAGAACATTTCCAAAACGAACTGCACAGTAGATTGATTGGCTACGTTGGTTAAAGCCAGTGACAATCAGCTCAGCCACGCGCTTGGTTGCCCCCATAACATTGGGTGGATTAACCGCCTTATCTGTCGAAATCATAACCATCTTAGGTACTTTGGCTTCATCAACAGCCTTAGCAACATTGTAGGTTCCACGGATATTGTTTTTGAAGGCTTCTTTTGGATTGCGCTCCATCATAGGAACATGCTTGTGAGCAGCCGCATGATAAACAATAGCTGGCTTGTACTGCTCAAAGACTTGCAAGAGACGGTCATAGTCTTGAATGTCTGCGATAACTGGCACATAATCAATCCCTTGGAACTTACGAATCAGCTCATGATAAACAAGGTAGATTGAGTTTTCCCCATGACCGAGCAAGACGATGCGTTCAGGATTGAAGCGACTAACTTGGCGACAGATTTCAGAACCGATTGAACCACCAGCCCCTGTGACTAATATGGTCTTACCTGTCAGTTCTGCGCCCAGACGCGATTCGTCAAGACGAATTTCCTGACGGCCCAAAAGGTCTATGATATCAATTTTTTGGAACCCAGTACCTGCTTGGTGAAGTCCTTGAACAACAGTTTCAACATTAGGCATCTTGTAACATTTGACATCCAGCTTATTACACATCTGCAAGATACGCTCATATTCTGACGGATCAAGTGACGGAATCGCAACGATAACACGCTCGATTTGATGGCGTTTAGCCAATTCAGGCAGATCATCATATGAACCCAAAACAGGGATTCCACCAAGTTTTTGGCCCTTTTTCTTAGCATCCTTGTCCAAAATACCGACAAGTTCTAATTCACTAGTTGGATGTTGGTAACTATCCATAAAGAGAGCTCCACCATCACCGGCACCAATCAAGAAAGTACGGCGGTGTTCTCCATCACCACTTCCTTTTTTGCGTCTGGAGTAGATTAACTGCCAAGTAATCCGTGGCAATAAAATCAAGAAGGTACTCAACAAGATAAAGAGAATGATGAAACGGATGGAGAAGAGTGGCAAGAAGGCATAGCAGATACTATATGACAGGATACTGCTGGCAGTCACACCAAAAAAGATTTTCATGAAATCCGTAATCTTACTGTAACGACTAATACTAGCGTTCAAGCCCCAAAATGCAATCATCAATTGATAAAACAAGAAGGCCAAACTCGTATAGATAATGTAGTCAACAGGTGCCGGATTAATCAATCCGTAGAATAAGATATAAGATACAATGATGGAAACCACCATACTCAAAATATCAAATATTCCCCAGAAAACCTGTTTTTGTTGTTTATTTAAAATTTCCACCAGATCAATGACATAATCTGTGAGTTTTTTATTCATAGAAATTTACTCCTCCTTAAAAGAGCCGAATAGGTATATTGTTATTATAACACTTTTTATCCAGTTTACGATTTGCTACAATCTTTTACTTGCTTTTTCGTAACAGTTTCATAAAAATAAACTGTCGGACAAATCCGGGACAGAGTGCGACGATTGCTTGAATGGCAACACTCTTGGCATACTCCATGTAAGAAATTTGTCCTCTCTTCAGCATGCGCTGACGAGCTTGACGATAGAGTTTGAGGTAACGTAGTCCCCCACGACGTTCAAACATTCCTGCTCCGACACGAACCTGACACAAGATTTGATCGAGGTTGCCAGTCTTGGCTCCTGCAGCAATCATATTGAGCCAGAGGAGGTCATCCTCCATATAAAGCCCATCCTCATAGTTGCCTGCCTTGAGAACCATGTCCTTCTTAAACATAACAGTCATGTGGTTAAAGGCACTTCTCATCCTTTGATAAGCCACAATATCTGCATGTTGGGTTGGAACACGACGGTAAGAAACAATCTCATCAGGATTGTCAATAAACTCTGCAATATGTCCACCTAATAGGTCGAGGTTGTCCTTCTCCATTAGCTGAACCTGTTTCTCAAAACGGTCTGGAACAGCTATATCATCCGTATCCATACGGGCGATGATATCGTACTGGCACTGTAAAACACCGTATCGAAGAGCTAGACCCAAACCTTGATTCTGCTCAAGAGGATAGCGTTTCACTGGAATATCAGACTCAGCTTCAAGCTGCTCTAATACCTGATAGAGCTCAGGTGTCAAAGGCCCATCCTCAACCAGAACCAATTCGCTCGGTTTCAGGGTCTGATTTTGAACACTCTCAATAGCATCCTTTAAAAATGTCGGGTTTTCCTTGATATAAACCGACATCAATACGCTGATTTTTTGCTTTTCAGACACAGTTTTTCTCCAATATATAGATTTCCTTCCACTATTTTATCATAATTTTCAAGACTTTCCCATTTTTATCTTGAAAGCCAGAAACCTTACTTGACATTATAGGGAAAAAGCCTTAAAATAAGCTGTTATTAAAATCAGCTAGAAGAGGTATTATATGAAAAAGCAATCACTCTTTTTTGTTCCAGGTATTATCCTAATTGGTGTTTCCTTGCGGACTCCTTTTACTATTTTACCCATTATTTTAGGTGATATTTCGCAAGGGCTAGGAGTAGAAGTTAGTTCGCTTGGTATCTTGACCAGCCTTCCTCTCCTTATGTTTACCCTCTTCTCGCTCTTTTCTACCAGACTGGCTCAGAAAATTGGCTTAGAACATCTCTTTACCTACAGCCTCTTCTTCTTGACTATCGGTTCTCTCATTCGACTAATCAATCTACCCCTGCTCTATCTAGGAACCTTGATGGTTGGGGCAAGTATCGCAGTCATTAATGTTCTGCTTCCTAGTCTCATCCAAGCCAATCAACCAAAGAAGATTGGTTTTCTGACCACCTTATATGTAACCTCTATGGGGATTGCAACGGCTCTGGCTTCCTATCTGGCTGTACCTATTACACAAGCCAGTTCTTGGAAAGGGCTTATCATCCTCCTCACCCTGCTCTGTCTAGCAACTTTTTTGGTCTGGCTGCCAAATCACCGCTATAATCACAGACTGGCTCCACAAACCAAACAAAAAAGCCAAACAAAGGTCATGCATAACAAACAGGTCTGGGCAGTTATTGTCTTTGCAGGTTTTCAATCCTTGCTCTTTTACACCGCTATGACTTGGTTACCTACCATGGCCATCCATGCAGGTCTATCCAGTCACGAAGCGGGCTTGCTGACCTCTATCTTCTCTCTGATTAGTATTCCTTTTTCAATGACCATCCCAAGTCTAACAACCAGCTTGTCAACTCGCAACCGTCAGCTCATGCTCACTCTGGTTTCACTAGCTGGCGTGGTTGGCATTTCCATGCTCTTTTTCCCAGTCGGTAATTTCTTTTACTGGCTTGCCAGCCATCTTCTCATCGGAACTGCAACCAGCGCCCTCTTCCCTTATCTCATGGTCAACTTTTCACTTAAGACAAGCGCCCCTGAAAAGACAGCCCAATTATCTGGTCTTTCTCAAACAGGAGGCTATATCCTAGCAGCCTTTGGGCCAACCCTCTTTGGTTACAGTTTTGATTTTTTCCACTCTTGGGTGCCAGCTGTAGCTGCCCTCTTGCTTGTCGATATCCTGATGACTGTGGCCCTCTTTACAGTGGACAGAGCTGATAAAATCCTTTAAACTTCTAGTCTTAGCTAGAAGTTTTTTATATATAAAAATTTTACACATTTCTCTTGACAGGGCTTTCTTTTAGATGTACAATGTATGTGTAGAAAAATTATATATAAAAATCTTACACATTAGAAAAGGAGGTTCCCCATGTACTTTCCAACATCCTCTGCCTTGATTGAATTTCTCATCTTGGCCGTACTGGAGCAGGATGATTCTTATGGTTATGAGATTAGCCAAACCATTAAGCTGATCGCTAATATCAAAGAATCCACACTCTATCCTATTCTCAAAAAATTGGAAGGCAATAGCTTTCTGACAACCTATTCTAGAGAGTTCCAAGGTCGCATGCGCAAATACTACTCCTTGACAAATGGTGGTATAGAACAGCTCGTGACCCTAAAAGATGAATGGGCACTCTATACAGACACCATCAATGGCATCATAGAAGGGAGTATCCGCCATGACAAGAACTGAATACCTGACTCAGCTAGAACTTTATCTCAAGAAACTGCCTGAAGTTGACCGCATGGAAGCCATGGACTATTTCAGGGAACTCTTTGATGATGCTGGAGTCGAGGGAGAAGAAGAACTCATCGCTAGTTTAGGAACTCCCAAAGAAGCGGCCCACGAAGTTCTCTCCAATCTTCTCGATAAAAAAATCAATGAAGCACCCGCTCAAAAAAATAACCGACAAATTTTGCATATCGCCTTGTTGGCCCTCCTTGCAGCACCTATCGGCATTCCTCTGGGAATCGCAATCCTTGTGGCCCTGTTCGCAATCCTTGTGGCAGCCTTGACTGTCATCTTCGCTTTCTTTGCGGTTTCCATACTTGGTATCATCGGCGGATTCCTATTTTTAGTTGAAAGTTTCACTGTCCTCGCCCAAGCAAAATCAGCCTTTATCTTGATTTTTGGTTCTGGTTTACTGGCTATCGGTGCTTCTTCACTAGTCTTACTAGGTAGTTCCTATGTAGCCCGCTTCTTCGGCCTACTCATTGTTCGCCTGGTGCAATTTGTTCTCAAAAAAGGAAAGAGAGGTGACCAGCATGCGTAAATGGACAAAAGGATTTCTCATTTTTGGTGTGGTGACTACCGTTATCGGCTTTATCCTGCTTTTTGTAGGTATCCAATCTGACGGAATCAAGAGCCTACTTGCCATGTCTAAGGAACCTGTCTATGATAGTCGGATGGAAAAACTGTCCTTTGGCAAGGAAGTCGAAAACCTAGAGATTACGCTCCACCAACACGCGCTGACCATCACGGACTCTTTGGATGATCAAATCCACATTTCTTATCATCCATCTATTTCTGCTAACCATGATCTTGTCACAAATCAGAACGATAAAACGCTAAGCCTCACTGATAAGAAACTGTCTAAAAGTCCGTTTCTCTCTTCTGGAATTGGCGGGATTCTCCATATCGCAAGCAGCTACTCTAGTCGTTTTGATGAAGTTATTCTCCAATTACCAAAAGGAAGAAGCCTAAAAGGAATCAACATCTCAGCCAATCGCAGACAAACCACCATCATAAATGCTAGTCTTGAAAATGCAACTCTCAATACAAATGGCTATCTCCTCCGAATTGAAGGAAGTCGTATCAAAAACAGTAAACTCACAACCCCTAATATCGTCAATATCTTTGATACAGACCTTACAGATAGTCAGCTAGAGTCAACAGAGAAGCACTTCCACGCTGAAAATATTAAAGTATATGGTAAAGTAGAACTATCTTCTAAAAATGCGCTCAGTATCATGCTAACTCAAAAAGAAAGCCAAGAAATTAACTTAGACCTCTCGAGTCACCATGGTCCTATTTATCAGTTATCGAGAGATGAGAGTCAACGCCACCCCAACGAATTAAGCAACCCTTACAAAACTGAAAAAACTGATGCAAAAGGTCAACTCATCGCTAAGGCTGATGATTATATTAGTCTTGAAACTACAGCTAACAGACCTTAATAAACCTATTTATATCGACCACTATGACACATAACCCACTAAAAAGGAGGTTCTACCATGAAACAAGAATGGTTTGAAAGTAATGATTTTGTAAAAACAACAAGCAAGAACAAGCCTGATGAACAAGTCCAAGATGTTGCAGACAAGGCTGAAGAAACTATAGCCGATCTCGATACGCCAATTGAAAAAAATACTCAGTTAGAGAAGGAAGTTTCTCAAGCTGAAGTCGAATTGGAAAGCCAGCAAGAAGAGAAAATTGAAACTCCTGAAGACGGTGAAGCGAGAACAGAAATAGAAGAAAAGAAGGCATCCTATTCTACTGAAGAAGAGTCAGACCTTCCTAGTGAAACCGAAAAAGTCACTATAGCTGAAGAAAGCCAAGAGGCACTTCCTCAGCAAAAAACAACCACGAAAGAGCCACTTCTTATCAGTCAATCCTTAGAAAGTCCTTATATCCCCGACCAAGCTCCAAAATCTACGGATAGATGGAAAGAGCAAGCGCTTGATTTTTGGTCTTGGCTAGTGGAAGCGATCAAATCTCCTACAAGCAAGCTTGAAACAAGTAGCACACACAGTTACACAGCCTTTCTCTTACTCATTCTGTTTTCTGCATCTTCCTTTTTCTTTAGTATCTACCACATCAAACATGCCTACTATGGACATATAGCAACTATGCATAATCACTTCCCTGAACAATTTGCTTCGTTAAATCTCTTTTCGATTATCTCTATCCTAGTAGCAACAACACTCTTCTTCTTTTCATTCCTCTTGGGTAGTTTCGTTGTGAGACGATTTATCCACCAAGAAAAGGACTGGACGCTAGAAAAGGTTCTCCAACAATATAGCCAGCTCTTGGCAATTCCAATCTTCCTCACTGCTATTGCTAGTTTCTTTGCCTTCTTTGATAGCCTACGATTTACAGCCCTCTTGTGTGTGATTAGCATTGGAATCATTCTGCTTGCTAGTCTCCATATCATTACAAGACCAAGTCAAGCAAGTGAAACCGACTCCTTCTATCAATTATTCTTGTCTGTCCTTGTGAACGGAGTCATTATCCTCCTCTTCTTTGTAGCTGAAGTCGCACTGATTGGGGATTATCTTCGTATCTTGGCCTTTCTTTAAACTTCATACTCTTCGAAAATCTCTTCAAACCACGTCAGCTTCGCCTTACCGTAGAAATATATTCCTGACTTTGTCAGTCTTATCTACAACCTCAAAACAGTGTTTTGAGCAGCCTGCGGCTAGCTTCCTAGTTTGCTCTTTGATTTTCATTGAGTAGCAATCCTGTCTTCCATGGCAGGATTTTTTCTATGTCAAAAAAGCAAGTCGATTGACCTGCTTCTACTTTACTCTTCTTGTGCTAATGTTTTAAAATCTTGTCCTAGGATGGGTTGCACCTCTAATTGATTGGCATCTAGTTGGTGGTAAGATGCTGATGGTAGTGACTCTAGGAATTTTGCATAGTTCAAGCGAGCAATGGCTTCATAGTCTTCTGGTTTAGAGCCGTCTCCTGTGATTTGAACCAAGTCAATCTCCCACTGCACTTCCTTATCCACCAATTGCTCCATATAGGCTGCAGGAACAAATGGTTCTCTCGGTAATACTGTCTTGACGCCTTGAGCCAGATGGTAAACACCGTGCACTTGGTCTTCTCCATCCTGATAGAAGGAAACTCTTGCAAAGTAAGCATCCGTCTCTTGAACCGCACGCACACGCGCTTCAAACTGAGCCAAGCCGTCTGCCTCTAAAAAGCTTTTCAAGTCCTCATAACTAAAGAAAACAGGATTAAAAATTCCTTGACAAATCGTAAAACGAGCCGCAGTGTCTGCAAGATGAGCTTGAATACCTGCTTGAAAATAAGCTTCAAAGTCAAAACCATCTAGCCCCTCAATCTCAGTTCCTATATAAGCAAGCAAAGCATCTAAAAATGATTTGATAATCTCCCAGTCTGTCTTCGTTAGTAGGTCAGGAAGATCGATACGATATGCCTTTTGATCATCAGCATAACTAACCTTAAAGAGAAATTGTGATTGCCCCACTATCGCACACTCGATATACTCGAGACGATTAAGAGGCTGACGGAGATAGACAGCATCATAGCTATGTGACTCCAAACCATCTACCAAGGCCAAGATAGACTTGGCAGTCAAAATCTCTTGTTCTCCTAAAATGCTCTGTTTATTTGGAATAAAAAATGTTTTCACCATAACCGGACTCCTTTGAAATCGTTTACATATAGTATACCTTATTTTTCTGAAAGATACAGAAACAAACTTTAGATTTTTGAGTAAAAAGCATAGAAAAACAGCCCCTAAGGACTGTTTAATCTTATACAGTAGCTGGTTGATCCAAGCTTTCACCGATAGCGGCTAGGCGCTCGACAACTTCAGCTTGTGTTAATTCATTTTCTGAAACATAGCGGTTACGTGGGTGAACACGGCACTCGTGTGAGCATCCACGAAGGTACTTGTCTTCATTTTCTTCTGATGTCAAGATACGACGGTTACAGAATGGATTTCCACAGTTGACATAACGTTCACATGGTGTTCCATCAAACCAGTCTTTTCCTACGATGGTTGGGTTGACATGGTTAACATCTACGGCGATACGCTCGTCAAAGACGTACATTTTCCCATCCCAAAGCTCACCTTGAACTTCTGGGTCTTTACCGTAAGTTGCGATTCCTCCGTGCAATTGGCCAACATCTTTGTAGCCTTCACGGACCATCCAGCCTGAGAATTTCTCACAGCGAACACCACCTGTACAGTAAACCACGACGCGCTTGTCCATGAATTTTTCTTTGTTGTCACGAACCCACTGTGGCAACTCACGGAAGTTGCGGATATCTGGGCGGATAGCCCCACGGAAATGTCCTAGGTCGTACTCGTAATCGTTACGTGTGTCAAGGACAACTGTATCTTCGTCAAGAAGGGCTTCTTTGAACTCTTTTGGAGACAGGTAAGCACCTGTTGTTTCAAGTGGGTTAATGTCGTTGTCAAAGTCATTGTCTTCCAAACCAAGGTGGACAATTTCTTTCTTGTAGCGAACAAACATCTTCTTGAAGGCTTGTTCACTTTCTTCGTCAATCTTGAACCAGAGGTCTTCCATTCCTGGGAGGCTATGAACGTAGTCCATATATTTTTGAGTTGTTTCGTAGTCACCTGAAACTGTTCCATTAATTCCCTCGTCAGCGACTAGGATACGGCCTTTAAGGCCGATTGATTTACAGAAAGCCAAGTGGTCTGCAGCAAATTGCTCTGCATTTTCAATTGGAGTATAAAGGTAGTAAAGTAAGACACGAATATCTTTTGCCATAAGATTTGTTCTCTTTTCTATTCTTAAATTTTCTAAATTTTTTATTTATCCATACTAGTATACCTGCTTAAGAAAACGAATGCAATTTATTTGACTGGAAATTGCTATATTTCAATTTAGAAAAAAATTTCTTGTACACTACACTTAGTATCAATCATATTTTAAAAAATCCTTGGATTTTCCAAGGATTCATTTTTAAACTTTTTTAGCTTTAGCCATATAGAACAGTTGGAGTAGAATACCAAGGATAGCCATGCCGATAACGATAAAGAAGGCCATTGTATAATCTCCTTGGTTTGCCTGTGCAAGACGTGCTCCTAACTGAGGACCAGCAATAGCAGCTACGCCATAAGCAGTAAACATCCATCCATAGTTTGTCCCTACGTATGTAACTCCCCAGTTTTCAGCAGTAATTCCTGGGAATGAACCTAGGAAGCCTCCAAATGACAAGGCAACCATCATAATTCCAAGGATGGCCAAGATACTTCCAGGACCTTTAAATAAGGCTGTGAGCAACAAACCAGTAGCAACCGCTCCAAACATGGCAATAACAGTAGGATAGCGACCAATCTTATCAGATACCGTACCCCAGAAGATACGACCAAATGTATTAGCGATAGATACCAGCATAACGAATAGTGTAGCTTCTCCTACAAGTTTATACTGGTCAGAAATTGATGCTGCAGTACCGATAATCATCATTCCACCAGTAGCACCAAGAACGTAAATCAACCATAGAAGCCAGTAATTTCCATCACGAAGCATTTCTTTGTAAGTTTTACCTTCTGGTTGAGCTGTTCCAGATGCCGGCGCTGCTGCAGGAGCTTTCTCCATTACCAATGAAGAAGTGCAAATAACAATTAGAAGAATGATACCCAATACTTTGAATGTTGAGTAAACACCCATAGAAGCAATCAAAGCTTTGGCAACTGGACCGATAATGAGCGGGCCTAACCCGAAACCTGCTGCTGTCAAACCACCAGCTAAACCTTTTTTATCTGGGAACCACTTAGTGGCAACTGAAGTAGATGCTCCATAAGCTGAACCAATACCAAGTCCTAGGACAACCCCGTAAGTGAGGTAAAGGACTGGAAGAGAAGTAGCAAATCCAGTAGCAAACATACCAGCACCGAAGAGAATACCACCTAGGAATACAAATTTCTTAGGTCCTGCTGAATCAACCTTAGGACCGAAAATAATCATACCAACAGGTACCATTGCAAAAGAAATACTAAAGGCCAAAGAAGTTTGGGCTTGAACCCATCCTTGACTAGCATTGGTTTCTAGCAGCGCCTTTTGAAAGACTGACCAGGCGTAACCAGCACCTAGAGATAGATTCGTTAAAATGGCTGCTGCCAAAATTAACCATCGATTGGGTGTTTTTTTCATTTGAATAACCTCATGTAAAATTTCTTGTTCCTAAAAAGAATAAAGAACAACTTTTATCATTTTTTTCACCTACCTCGTTTAAATTGATCATTGTATAAATTTTTAAGTATATAGAACTGTGTAAATGATATACATCTATATACGACTGCTTAAAAATTTATATCTATAGATCTCTTAAATCAGAACAAGATGAATTTTCACAATGTTAAGCGCTTTCATTGTACTCTTATTATAAGCTACTTTATTCTAAAAATCTACTTAATTAAACTAATAGAGGTATTAATTCAATTAATCTATATTCATATTTTATCCTTATAGCTTTGTTCATTAGTACAAAAACACCACCTCCTTTAGTAATATCTGGGGAGGCGGTGTCAACATTTTTAGGAATGAATACACGAAATCAATTTATCTTATGATTTTTTGTTTTTCAAGAATTCATCGTATTGTTTTTGCATTTCGTTCAATACTTTTTCGTAGGCACCTTCAGATTTCAATTTTTCCATCAATTCTGGAATAGCTTTATCTGGGTCTACAGTACCAGTGTTGATAGCTGTATCGAATTGTTGCATTGTGTTAGAGATTGCTGAGATTTCAGATTTCACATTGTCAGTGTTAAAGATGAATCCAAGCGCTGGAGATTCTTTAGCTTCTGCCAATTGTTTCTTAGAATCTGCAATTTGTTGGTCTGTAACGTTTTCGTTGATGTAAAGGATCCAGTTGTTACCAGTGTTCCATCCACCCATGTGAGTATTTCCTTTGTAGCCATCAAGTACTTTAACACGGTTTTCTTTTCCTTCAATTTTCTCCCAGTTCTTGCCTTCTGGACCGTAAACAAGACCGTTCAAGAGTTCTGCGTTAGTGTTCAAGAGATTCAACACTTCCATTGATTTTTCTTTGTTCTTAGAGTTGTTTGAGATGACAAAGTTAGCAACTTGTGTTGTTTGGTTTTTCTTGATGAAGTTAGTGATTGGTTTGATTTGGATATCTTTGTTCGCAACACGTGAAAGCAAGCTGTTACCGTAGTCAGCTGGTCCTACTGTTTCTTCACGAACGAACCAAGTATCTTGTTGAAGGTCAAATGAAGTATCGCTTGTTGCTACGTCTTTTGGAATATATCCAGCTTCATAGAATTTGTGAAGAGTCTTCAAGTGTTCTTTGAAACGAGGTACTTCGTAACGGTTTACGATCTTAGTAGTGTCTCCTTCAAGGTCGATAACGAATGGAAGTCCGTTTGGAACTGGGTAGTCAAAGTTATCAGATGGGATGAAGTTCTTAGTAACCGCAAATGGCACTACATCTGGAGCTTTTTCTTTGATTTGTTTCAAGACTGGTTCAAGTGTTTCATATGAAGTGACACCTGAAATATCGATACCGTATTTAGCAAGAAGAGTTCCGTTGAAGGCGAAGTTTTGAGATGATGCAACGTTGGCTGCAACTGGAACTGCGTAAATTTTACCGTTAATGCTGTTACCTTTGATGTAAGCTGGGTCAAGTGCTTTATAAAGCTCTGCCCCTTCTTTCTTATACAAGTCAGTCAAGTCAGCATAGGCACCTTTTTGAGCATTTACAACATAGTTAGATGCAAAGGCGATATCGTAGTTTTCACCAGATGATGTGATAACTGACATTTTCTTATCATAGTCACCCCATCCAAGATATTGGATATCCAATTTAGCACCAACTTTTTCACCGATGATTTTGTTAGCATTTTCTAGCAATTCATCCAAGTTATCTGGTTTGTCCCCGATTTGGTACATTTTGATAACAGTCTTTTCACCTGAAGCTGAGTCAGCAGCTTTTTTACTGTTACCTGAAAGGTTTCCACAAGCAGCGAGACCAGCAGCCAAAGCGACTACGCTAGCAGATGCAAAAGCATATTTTTCCAGTTTTTCATGACAAAAACTCCTTTTTTATTTTTAAACTTATAAACAATATAATGATTTTAACTTCACGCAAGGGAAGTTTGGAAATGAGAAATGATTTTTCTCGACAAGTACTATTCTTTCACACCACCGATAGTCAAACCTTTTACAAAGTAGCGTTGGAAGAATGGATACAAAATCGCGATTGGAAGGGTTGCGACCACAACCATGGCCATACGACCTGTTTCTTTTGGAAGAGCAACTCCCAGTTGACCAGATAGGCCGACTGCTTTGGCGATGTAGTCCATATTTTGCTGGATTTGCATGAGCAAATATTGCAATGGATACAAGTTGTCACTCTTGATGTAAAGAAGGGCGTTGAACCAGTCATTCCAGAAACCAAGAGCTGTCAAAAGCGTGATGGTTGCGATACCTGGTAATGACAATGGCAAACAGATTTGGAAGAAGATCCGGGCCTCACTAGCACCATCGATACGAGCGGATTCTAGAATAGCTTCTGGAATGGTCTTCTTGAAGAAGGAACGCATCAAGATGATGTTAAATGGTGAGAGAAGCATTGGAACAATCAAGGCCCAAACTGTATCACCAAGTTGAAGTAAACGAGTTACCACGATATAGCCCGGTACCAAACCAGCGTTGAACAACATACTAAGAAGGGCAAAAATCGTAAAGAATCTGCGATACTTAAAGGTTGTCCGTGAAATAGCGTAGGCATAAGTTGTTGTGATAAAAACGTTTGTGATAGTCCCCACCACTGTTACAAAGACTGAGATGAAGAGGGCTTGGAGAATTTTATCCTTAAACTGTGCCAAGAACTCAAAACCGTCTAATCCAAATTGGGATGGGAAGAAGCTATATCCATTTTGGAGGATACTCTTTTCATCTGTCACCGAAATAACGATAACGAATACAAAGGGTAGGATACAAGAGAGGGCAACCAAACCAGAAATGGTACTGAAGAAGATATCTGCTTTCTTACTGAAGGAGTGAATGCCGACATTATCAATTTTTTCTTTTTAATTTTCTTTTCTGCCATATTCTCCTCCTTTCTAGAACAAGGCTGAGTTTGGATCAACTCGTCTTGCCAGTAAGTTTGATAGGATAACCAGAATCAAGCCGACAACTGATTGGTAGAGACCTGCCGCTGAAGCCATCCCGATATCCGCTGTCTGAGTCAAACCATTATAAACATATACGTCCAAGACGTTGGTTACGTTATAAAGCTGACCAGCATTGTGGGGGATTTGGTAGAAAAGACCGAAGTCTGCACGGAAGATATTTCCGACTGCAAGGATGGTCAATACAGTTACCAATGGTGTCAACTGTGGAATAGTTACATTGCGAATTCGTTGCCATTTGCTGGCTCCGTCCACTGTCGCTGCTTCGTAGTAGGTTGGATCAATTCCCATGATTGTCGCATAGTACATGACACTGCTATATCCAAAGCCTTTCCAAATACCTAGGAAAAGTAGGAGATATGGCCAAATACCCAAGTCAGCGTAGAAATTGATTTCCTTCATCCCGATAGACTCTAGGAAATGGTTGAACACCCCTTTATCAATGTTTAGGAAGGCATCTGTAAAGAAACTGATGATAACCCAAGACAAGAAGTAAGGGAACAACATAGAAGTTTGGAAAATCTTAACCATTCTCTTAGAACGGAGTTCACTAAGGATGATGGCAATCCCTACAGATACAATCAAACCGATAAAGATAAAGCCGAGATTGTAGAGGACAGTATTTCGTGTGATAATAAAGGCGTCTTTTGAACTAAACAAGAATCTGAAGTTATCTAGTCCGACCCATTTACTATTCACGATACTATCTATAAATCCATTACTGGTCATGTGGTAGTCTTTAAAGGCAACCACGTTCCCAAATACTGGAATGTAGAAGAATAGAATCAACCAGAGTGCCCCTGGCAAAACCATCAAGAGAAAGATCCAGTTGTCTCTCAAGGTTTTTGAAAACTTATTCATAATTTCCTCCCTTTTTTATTTTGATATCCATCTAAAAATTCCTTTTTAGACTCTTGATAACGATTACATTATTAGTATACTCCTATTTGAAGGTTAGGTTAAACTACTAATTATAGAAAAAACTCCACAAATTATTTTATGTGGAGTACTTTTGAAGAAAGGGATGTTTCACGAGAAACACTCTGCCCAAGGCAAGGTGTTCTTGTTTTTAGGTCGTGTAGATGGTTGAAGCTGTCGCAATAGTATGCCACTGGTTGGCTGTTGTGGCTGCGAAGTCCTTGTCTACGTAAAAATCAGTAAATGGCAGGATTTCCACTTCTAACTCGTCGATGCGGTCAAGCTGACCAGCCAGATAATCCTCGATACGACTTTCTGCTCGCTTGATGCGTTGCAAGAGTCCGCCCATGCGGATATCAACTGTATCCAAGCCAAAGACCTTGTTTTCCTTCAACCATTGATAGCTAAAGAGCTTGTGGAAGTTTTCAACCTCACTTCTGAGTTTTGGCAATTCTTCTCTGGCAATTTGCTTCAAGCTGTCTTTGTCATCCGCTTGATAGGCTTGGCGAATGCGTCGTCCCACATCAACTTTGCTACTTAAAATAGCATTCAACTGGGCCTGAGTTTCAAAGAGATAAGCATAGTTTCCCGCTTTTTCTTTAATGTCAGCAAGAATCTCGGCTGCCTGAGCGAAGTGTGGCTTGTCCTGTTCAGGAGTCATGTGTCGGTCAAGGATCGGACAGAGAACATCCTGATAAAAGACATAGCGGTTGGGATTGATGCCACTGAGATTGCTTGGTAGGTCTGGCAAGAGGTTGGCAAGGTCAATCTGCATAAAATCTTCAACCGATAGACCTGTATTGGTCTGGAAGTGAGCAGACAAACGGTCTAGGTCATTGCGATAGCTGAGTTCTGCCCAGATTTGCAAGCTTGGTAAGATAGAGAACTGAGCGGTCTCACCACCATTGTCCCCCCAACCTGTCACGATAACTTCTTTGATATCATTGGCACGACAGGCCTTGTTCGCTTCAAGAGCGATAAGACGGCTGAAATGGTTATTGGGTGTGAAACCAATCCACTTCCAAGCTCCTCCTGCAAATGCAAGGTCATGACTAATCTTGTGATGGTTGCGGAAGTTGCGGTTATATTTTTCCTCGCTATCCTGGTAGTAATCCCAGTAAACCAAGGTTACACGGTCTTTGAGACGGTCTAAGTAGACACGCGTTTCCTCTGGAATTTCCACGTCGCGGTCGTACTGACCATCTGCTGACATGAGCTTGAAGAACATATCGCTCCACATCTGGCAGTGGAAACCATATTTGTCAGCAATATCCAGCACGCGCTCCAAGTGTTGGCACATGAGGAGACTACGATCCACAACACCGTTCAGAATCAAGTAGCGTCCCAAACCAACCAAGTGAGCTTCGTCCATCCCGATATTGACCTTGCGTGTTTGTAGCTTAGACAAAGTCGCAAACATTCCGTCAATCAGGTCATAAACCTTTTCTTCACCAATAAGAAGAATGTCCTCTACATCACGGAGCTCCTGCACTTCTTTGACACCCCATTTAACGAAGGCTGACAAGTGGGCCAAGGTCTGAATGCAAGGCACAAAGGTCATATCAAACTGCTGGGCATAGGCTTCGATTTCCTGCAATTCCTCAGCTGAGTAGGCTCCACGGAAATAGCCAAAGTAAGGCTGCCCCTCAATCTGGTAGGTGTCTTCCATGTAAAGCTCAAAGGTTGAGTAGCCCATGAGAGCCAAGACCTCAATCATCTGCTTGGCAGAAGCCACATTCAGCACCGCATTTCGCGAACAGTCAGCCATATAGGCTAAATCTTCATATGCTGCCTGTTCTTCAATCTCGACCTTGTCAGATTCTGCTAGAGCCGTTGCCAACAAGGACAAGGCGCGATAGAGTTGGTGAGGTTTGCGGTAGGTCAATTGATAATGACCACTCTCACCCTTGATAGAGATAGAGGCTTGGTCAGACTGAGTGACATCTATCTCTACATCTGGCAAAGAAATGTGACCGTTTAAAACCTCAATAGTTTGCGCTTGTTTGTCACTAATTCCTGTAAATCTTACCATTGGTTTTCCTCCTGTAGCCAGTTGACAAGGGCACCGTAGAGATTGGCATCTGCATGATAGGTGCAAGCTTGGATAACTGGTGCGACCGTGTATTCTTCGTAGGTTTCGACAAATTCATCGACAGCTTTTTGAACACCTTGGATAAAGTCGGGATTCTGACTGATAGATCCTCCCAGACTAATGACATCTGGGTCGATGAGATACTGAATATTGAGCAAGCCTTGCGCCAGATTGCAGTTCATGCGCTCAATGGCTTCTTGACAAAGGGCATTTCCTGCTGCGGCCTCTTGATAAATCTTGCGACCGTCCCAGTCAGTCTGACCAGATTTTTCAATCACGTAGCGCACCATATTTCCAGTTGACGCTAGTTGCGACCAGTTGTTAAGCTTTTCAGCAGGGGCAAGGATTGTCATGTAGCCAAATTCCCCACCCAGACCGTGGCGACCTCGGTGAAGTCTCCCATTGATAATCATGGCCCCACCAATCCCTGTACCAATCACGACACAGGCTGCATTTTCAAGTTCTGTATGAGCTAGCAATTCACTAAGTCCAACGCAGTTGGCATCATTCTCTAGATGGACAGGCAGCTGATGATGGGCAAGGGCTTCATACCAAGAAAAGCCGTGGATGTAGGGCACGGCACTGAAGCCATCAATCACACCTGTCTCTTGATTGACCGCACCTGGAACACTCATCGCAATCCCACTATAATCTTGTTCTGACAAGCGTTGGTCTAGCCAAGCTATTAAATCCTCTAAGTTTTCTGGTGTTGGGATACTTGTCTTATCCAATATTTTCCCATCAGGAGTCAGACTTGCAAACTTAATCCCAGTCCCTCCGATATCAATCGTTGCAATGGTCATTGTTTTTACCATAAAAAGGGGCGAATCAGCAGTTAGTTCTTACCTTTTCGCCCCTCCTTTCTTTTTATGTTTACTTTTTGAAATTAAATTTCTTCTTTTTTGATGAATTCTGTACGAATCTCTTGTGGTGAAATGAGGCCTCTATGAACTGGGTATGGTCGTTCAAGTAGGTCAAGGAAGAGATGTTGACTTTCCGGTACACGTACATTTTCACTACACATATTGTAGTAACGAAGAACATAGCCTTCTTCATTTTCAGCGACCTTAAAGGCTGTTGGGCAGATTTGCGGTATGCTGAGAACAGAATGGCTCAAGAGGCTACCAGTCGCAGCCACGCTTCCTTCTTGTTTAGCAAGCTGAAGGCTAGTAAATGGTGTCTGCAAGGCTTTAGCACGACGATAGGCTGAAAAGCGTTCTTGGGCTTGGTGGCATTCAATCGCAAATTCGACTTCAAACTCACGCAAGCACTGAGCTTCTGGTGTTGGGAAGTAGCCCCAGTCACCCAATTCACCTGATGCACGCAAAATAGTCACGGCAATGGTGTCGTCTCTAAGGATTTCGTATTCATTCAATCCCTTGTTGGATACAGTCACACCTTTTTCATCGTCATACAGACTGACAAAGGCTTGTTGGTGTTGAGGATTTTCAGGATTTTCCCATGAAGCCGCTGGTTTGTTTGGTCGTGTCACCACTTCATAGATGCTTTCGGAATCATTGCTTGGACGCGTGTTATGAGTCTTGACCAAGAGACGGATACGGTGGTCTTTAGCAGTGTTAGTAAAGCGAGTCTTGAAGCGGATTTGTGGATTGTCAACAAAGACAGTCAACTCAGTTTCAAGAGGAATGCTTGTCAATTCTTCTGACCGTCCAGCCTCACGCTTCATAAACTCGATAATGCCTTTTTGCTCTTCTTCTAGCTTTTTATCGGCACTGATAGGCACAGTCAATTCATGTTTGAGCAAAATCTTAGCGTAGCGAGCTGTGTTTTCCAAGACCTCGTAACCCTTAAGCTCTGCATAGATTGGCTCTGTGCCTTTTGGTTGGAAATAGATATACTCGTTTCCGATGTCCCCACGGTCTTCGAAGCGGATAAAGTCTTCGTAAGCTTCGTGAGTTGTCTTGTCATAGACTGTAATGTTGTCATCCATACTCACCGTTACAAATGGCGTATCAATCACTCCGTTTTGGTAAATACCGTCGCGGTGTTCTTGTTCTCCTTCCAGCAATTGGAAGGTTGTCCAAGAAAGTGGCGCTAGGTGAACTGGAATAGTCACGCGCACTTGGCGAGCGATACGAGCTTGGCGGAACTTGTCTTTTGGTAAATCATACTCAAAATTAGCCCCAAGGTCTTCGATTTTAGCCTCTACAGGACGACCATCCAAGTCCTCCACACGGTAACTTGGCAAGGTCAAAGTAGCCATCTTCTTGTAGCCTTCTGTGGGGTGCAATTCCTTGAAATCACAAATCGCCACATCAATCACTGTGCTGACAGTATCAACCTTATCATGCAAGCCTGTGTTAATGACAGTAAAGAGATAATCACTTTGAGCCTTAGTTGTAGCGATTTTACTCTTCCACTCGTTAAGAAGATTGCTCTTAACAAAGTTTCCAACTTGATTAACCTTGGCAAAACGCGTTTCCATCTCGCGGTGAACTTCGTCCACGCTACAGCCACAGATACTATCATGCGGCGCGTTCTGCAAAAGAGTTTTCCAAGCATAAGTCAACTGATCCTTGTGGTTGTGGCCCCCAGTGATAATAGTCAAGGGTTCTACAACTTGCTCTAGGAGGTTGCTATTTTCTTGGAAGGCTTGTTTGAGATAAATACGAGATGAAGAAGTGTTAGCAAGTGTGTACCAGCCATCTGTTTCCTGACTGGTCAACTCACCTGTAACCGTTGATAACTGCTCTGGAAGCGCACCTTCCACAGCTTGAACATATTCATCAAAGGAACTGTGAACAAAGGTCACATCTGGGAATAGTTCATTTGCCACACGAATGGCTTCGCTCAGATTTTTCTGTACAGGCTGGTGGTCACAGCCGTTCATCATCAACCATTGGTTAGTCGAAGCGTAGGCACGCACATCTGACAATTTTTGTTTCCAGAAGGTCAAGGCCTCATCTTTATCAACTGGAATTTCATTCCCGTTACTGTACCAGTTGGCAAAGAGAATACCTAAAACACGACTACCATCCGCACCCTGCCAGTACATTTCTGAAAACTGGGATGTAAACTGCTCATCTTCGAGGACTTGGTTGTCAAATCCAATCGGCTTCACACCACGACCAAAAGCTGCCACATGAATACCTGATTTTTGAAGAATTTGAGGTGCTTGCCCCATATTTCCAAAGGTATCTGGGAAGTAACCAATCTGGGTTGATTTGCCCCATTTTGCACATTCTGCTTGGCCAATCAAGGTATTGCGGACGTTGGATTCACTGGAGATCAAGTAATCATCCTGCAAGATGTAAAATGGACCAATTTTAAGTTTGCCCTCGTCAATGTAGCGTTGAACTTTGTCACGATTTTCAGGGCGAATTTCCAAGTAGTCATCAAGGACAATGGTTTGTCCATCTAAATGGAAACTCTTAAACTCAGGGTCATTTTCAAAGAGATCAAAGAGATTGTCAAACAATTCCACCAACTGCATACGGTGGCTTTCAAAAGGCAAGTACCACTCACGGTCCCAGTGACTATGTGAGATAATATGTACGACAACATTTTCCATGAAGTAAAACCTCATTCTAAATTTAAATTTTTATTGTTAACGTTTTAAATGTAAAGGTGTGATTCTTTCCAAGAATCGGTTGCGCTAATACTCAATGAAAATCAAAGTGCAAACTAGGAAGCTAGCCACAGGCTGCTCAAAGCACTGATTGGAGGTTGTAGATAGAACTGACGAAGTCAGCTCAAAACACTGTTTTGAGGTTGTAGATAGAACTGACGAAGTCAGCTCAAAACACTGTTTTGAGGTTGTGGATAGAACTGACGAAGTCAGTAACCATACCTACGGCAAGGTGAAGCTGACGTGGTTTGAAGAGATTTTCGAAGAGCATTAGCGGATATCCAAGTAATCCAAGACCAACTCACAGAACATCATGTTGGCCCAAGAGAACCATTCACGAGAATAAAGAGTTGGGTCATCCACGTGGAAGCTTTCGTGCATAACACCTGTACCACCATCGCAAGCAACCAGCTGATCCAGCAAGAATTTCTTCTCTGCCTTATCTCTTGTTGTCAAGCCTTGGATAGACAGAGCAATGGGCCAGATATAGCGATAGAAGGTATGAGAACTTCCGAGACCGCTAGCGTATTCTCCTTGGTAGAAGTAGGGATTTTCAGGGCTCAGAATAGTGCGACGAGTTGCTTGATACACTTCATCATCGACTGAACAATAGCCCAGATAAGGCGCAGCCAACAAACTTGGTACATTTGGATCATCCATGATGCTGGCATTTCCTAGGCCATCCACTTCAAAAGCGTAAATCTTTTCACCCTTGCTGTTGGTGGTGTAGGCGTAGCTTTCTATTCCTTCTTGAATCTCAGTCTGGAGACGCTTGGCATCAGCAATAACACTCTCGCTATCAGCTAGGGCTAGTTCTGCAAAGATTTCTTGGACATACCCTAAAACAACAACTGCGAACATATTTGATGGAATCAAGTAGCTATATTGACAACAATCATCACTTGGACGAAAAGCTGACCAGGTCATTCCTGTCACGGCAAAGTCAGGACCAAAACCATCATTTACCAAAGTGTCTTCCTTACGATCGGTATCACGAACAAAACGATAAGGAGAGTTCTTGTGGTCTTGTTCTACCGTCCAAAGATGGAGAATTTCCTTAGTCGCTGCAACAAAAGTCTCATCAAACTGACTAATCTCGCCAGTCTCTCTCCAGAGGAGATAAGCCAGCTGCAAAGGATAACAAAGCGAGTCCACCTCATACTTGCGTTCCCAAATCCAGCCATTAAGGTCTGTATGATCGGTCTCGTGATGCCCCTTCCAGTTCTCCTCAATGTTGAAGGAGTTAGCATAAGGATCCTTGAGTACCAAGGTCATCTGACGTTTGACCAAACCTGCAATGGTCTGACGCAGAAAGGTATCTCTTTTAGCCACATGCAAGTAGGGTCTGAGTTGGGCTGTCGAATCCCGAAGCCACATAGCAGGAATATCCCCAGTCAAGACAAAAGCGGAACCATCTTCTAGGATTTCAACCGTATTGTCCAAGGTGTCGGTGTAGCAACGCTCGAAAACATCCACCCATTCTGGATGGTCCTTAGCCCGTTCTGCTACTTCATCTAGCCATTCTCTAACAATTTCTTTTGAATAAATCATCGTGCAGTATCCTCTTTCAAACAAGTTTCATTTTCAGTATATAGCTTTTGAGACAGAAAATACATACACAAATGATAGTCATTTTTCTACAAAATAGTTATCTTTGAAACTCCTTTTCTAAAGGCCCCATTTTTCTGATATAATGTAGAAAAACAGCTAAAGGAAAGACTATGAAAGCACTACTTGAAACCATCGATACTCGCTTGGGGACCGCCAGCAAGCATGCCTTTTCTCGGGGAAATACTCTGCCTTATACGGGCGTCCCTTTCGGGATGAATTATTTTGTGCCCCAAACCAGTGACCAGGAGGGCTCTTGGTTTTTCGATCCGCATCTGCCCATCTTTCAGGGGATTCGATTAACCCACCAGCCCAGTCCTTGGATTAGGGACTACTCTTGGCTCCTCCTGACACCCGTCACAGGTCAACTAGGTGGAGACAGCCTCTTCCACCGCCAGTCTTCCTATGATAGGGATAAGGCCTCTTTCCAACCTCATTATCTGAAGATTTTCTCCCTGCGCTATCAGATTGAAACCCAGCTCACACCGACTTGCTACGGTGCTTCTATTCGTTTGGAGCAAAAGCAAGGCAAAGTCCTCTCCCTCTATCTTCACGCAGCAGATGAACTAACCGTGGAGCAAGTAGATAAGCGTACTCTTGCCCTGCGACAAGAAGGTAAAACTGAAACCAACAAAAATCCACTGATACTGTTCACTACTCTGCAAATGAATACGGATATTCTTGCTGTTAGCCAAGAAGACGGAGACTGGCGAATTGACTTGGAAGATAGTCATGCCGAGATTCAACTAGCGACTTCTTTCATCTCCCCTTCTCAAGCTCTAGTCAATCTACCTCAAGAAGATTTTGATAGCTGTAAAACAAATGCCAAATCGGACTGGGAAAATCTCCTCCATCGTTTTGATGTTATCGAGACAGGAGAGGCTGACCGAACCTTCTTTGATCACTGCCTTTACAGACTCTTCCTCTTCCCGCAGACTTTTTATGAGGTTGATGAATCAGGGCAAGCCATCCACATGGATCTGGCTACTGGTACTGTCAAGCCTGGTATACTCTTTAGCAACAATGGTTTCTGGGATACCTTCCGCACCATCTTCCCCCTCTTTGCCCTTATCATACCAGAACACTATCACCGCTTTTTAGAAGGTTTTCTCAATAGCTACCGCGATACTGGCTTCCTTCCAAAATGGCTGGCTCCAGATGAACGGGGTATGATGCCAGGTACACTTTTAGACGGTATTATCGCAGATAGCGCCTGCAAGGACATGGCTCCCGACTTGGAAGAAGAACTCCTCCAGGCTATGCTTGAAACAGCCACCAAATCCGACCCTCTCGGCATCAATGGTCGCCACGGACTAGCCCAATACCAAGAGCTTGGCTACCTCTCTACCGACCACCACGAAAGCGTCAGCCATACCCTAGACTATGCCTATAGCGATTTTTGTATCGCTAGCTGTGCCGAAAAACTCGGTCAGAATGATATCGCGGAAACTTATAGAACTGCTTCACAAAATTACTGCCATCTATTTGACGCTGAAACGGGCTACATGCGAGCGCGAGACAATCAAGGCAACTTTCGCCCTGACTTCTCTCCCTATAGTTGGGGACAAGACTATGCCGAATGTTCAGCCATCCAAGCAACCCTAGGTGTCCTCCACGACATCCCAGGCTTGATCCAACTTATGGGTGGAAAAGAAGCCTTTAGCAACTATCTTTTGAAAACCTGTCAAGATTCTCCTCTATTTGAAACAACAGGCTATGGTTACGAGATTCATGAAATGAGCGAGATGGCTACTGCTCCTTTTGGACAAATAGCCATTTCCAACCAGCCGAGCTTCCACATTCCTTATCTCTTCCGCTACAGCAATTACCCTGACTACACTGCCCTTCTCATCAAAACCTTGCGTCAGAAAGCCTTTCACCCAAGTTGGGAAGCCTATCCTGGCGATGAGGATAACGGCAGTCTCTCGGCCTGGTACATCTGGTCAGCTCTCGGATTTTATCCGACCTGTCCAGGAAAACCAAGCTATGACCTCGGAATCCCTATCTTTGACCACCTCCGTATCTACCTAGCTAAAGAAGGTAAATGGCTAGATATCCATGCCGAGCAAAACCACAGCCATTTTAACTTTGTAACAGAATGTCGACTAGATAATACCTCTATAACTAGCATTCAACATCAAGACCTTTTAAAAGCTGAACAGCTAACCTTCACCCTTAGCTGGTTACCAAGTCAGCTGTCCACTTCCTGAAATGCAAAAATCTCCTAGCAGGACTTCCTGCTAGGAGATTTTCTTGTGAGAGGTACTTGTTTAAGCTTTGAAAATCGGATTTATCATCTGATGTTTATCAAACAATCTACCAATTAAGCTTCTTCGTCTTCTTTACGACGACGGCCTGCAAGACCAAGACCAAGTAATGCACTTGCGACTGCTGCTACCATAGCTACAGTAGAATCTGCTGTACCTGTATTTGGCAATTCTTTAGCTACTTTACGCGCATTTGCTTGTGCTGATGCTGCTTGAGTAGTAGCTGTATCTACAGCTGGTGTTTGAGCAGCTTGGTCGTTAGCTGGAGTTGCATGATCAGTTGATGAAGCAACTTTCGCCATAAAGCCTTCGATACGTTTAACCATTGCATCCACTTCTGCTTGACTTGCGTCTGCATTGGCAAATACTTTCTTAGCATCTGCTAATAATGCATTCGCTTCTTTTGCAGTTTCTGCATCAAGCTTAGCTGATTCTTTAACGATTAATTCATCTAATTGACGAATAGCACCTTCTAACTTCGCTTTATCCACTTTTGCATCAGTGTTAGTTGCTCCGTTATTGCCAGAAGTTCCGTTACCGTTACCACTGTTATTGCCGCCACCATTTGATGGTACATATGGACGTTGTTTGAAGATATCTTTAGCTACGATTGTGTAAACTTTACCATCTTTAGTAATTACAGTTGCATTTCCTGCTTTGTCGAAGATAACTTCTACTACATCAGCATTTGCTCCTTTAATCTTAGCTTTTGCAGCTTCTTTTTCTGCATCCGTTAAGTTATTGAAGTCTGCTACTGTTTCTTTTTCGAAGTCAACATTGATGTTTTCACCATTGTTCTTAGCTGCAACATCTTTAGCATCTTTAACTAATTGAGCTGCTGGAATTGTTGCTGTCTTACCTTCTGGGGTTGTAACTGTTGCGTTTCCTTTATCGTCTACTACTACAGTTGATCCTGGGTTAACTGCTTTAATTGATTCTTTAACTTTTTCAATTTCATCAGCTGTTAATTTAGCTTTATCTCCAACTAACACTCTAGTTGCTGGTGTGTTCACACCATTTTGTTGAGTTGGATCAGTTAATTTATCTTCTGGAATTACTAAGTCAAGTTCTGGGATTACTAATACTGTTCCATCACCTTTAGTAACGATTACATCACCTTTATCATTTACTACTACAGTTGATCCTGGGTTTACATCCTCTACTGCTTTCTTAACTTTTGCTTTTTCTTCATCTGTTAACTTAGCTGGATCTTTTACTACTGTCTTAGTTGCTGGTGTGTTTGCTCCATTTCCTGCATTTGCTTTACCTGCGTCTGCTGCTGACTTAGTTACATCTGCTGCTGGAATGGTTGCTGTTTTACCTTCTGGAGTTGTAACTGTTACGTTTCCTTTATCGTCTACTACAACTTTAGATCCTGGATTTACAGCTTTAACTTTGTCTTCGATTGCTTTCTTCTCAGCGTCTGTTAAGTTAGCTGGATCTTTAACTTCTACCTTAGCTGCTGGTGTGTTTACTGCATTTCCTGCATTTGCTTTACCTGCATCTGCTGCTGACTTAGTTACATCTGCTGCTGGAATGGTTGCTGTCTTACCTTCTGAGGTTGTGACTGTTGTGTTTCCTTTATCGTCTACTACAACTTTAGATCCTGGGTTTACATCCTCTACTGCTTTCTTAACTTTAGCTTTTTCTTCATCTGTTAATTTGGCTGGATCTTTAACTTCTACCTTAGCTGCTGGTGTGTTTACTGCATTTCCTGCATTTGCTTTACCTGCGTCTGCTGGTGATTTAGTTAAGTCTGTTGTTGGAATTACTACTACATCACCTTCTGGGGTTGTGACTGTTGCGTTTCCTTTATCGTCTACTACAACTTTAGATCCTGGGTTTACTGCCTCAATTGCTTCCTTAACTTTAGCTTTTTCTTCATCTGTTAATTTGGCTGGATCTTTAACTTCTACCTTAGCTGCTGGTGTGTTTACTGTATTTCCTGCATTTGCTTTAGCTGCGTCTGCTGGTGACTTAGTCAAGTCTGTTGCTGGAATTACGGCTGTCTTACCTTCTGGAGTTGTAACTGTCGCATTTCCTTTATCATCTACAACTACTGTTGCACCTGGGTTTACAGCTTTAACTTTATCTTCGATCGCTTTCTTCTCTTCTGGAGTTAAGTTAGCTGGATCTTTAACTGCTGTCTTATCTGCTGGTTTAACGATGTCGTTACCTGCATTTGGTTTAGTTGCAGTTTCTGGATCTTTCGTCAAGTCTGCTGCTGGAATTACGGCTGTCTTACCTTCTGGGGTTGTGACTGTCGTATTTCCTTTGTCATCTACAACTACTGTTGCATCTGGGTTTACAGCTTTAACTTTATCTTCGATTGCTTTCTTCTCAGTATCTGTAAGTTTTTCTGGATTTGCTACTACAGTCTTATCTGCTGGTTTAACGATGTCGTTACCTGCATTTGGTTTCTTAGTATCTTCAACAGTACGTACTAATTCTTCTACAGGAATAACTTGTGTTTGACCATCTGGAGTTGAAACTTTAGCATTTCCTTTGTCATCAACTACTACAATTGAGTTTGGATTTACAGCTTCAACTGCTGCTTTAATTTTCTCCTTCTCAGCATCTGTCAACTTAGCTGGATCATTTACAACTACTTTATCCGCTGGTTTAACGATATCGTTGCCTGCTTTTGGATCATTTGCTGTAGCTGCAGTTTTCACTACTTGCTCAGGAGTGATGATTTCTTTGTGCCCATCTGGAGTTGTAACAGTAACATTTCCATCTGCGTCTTGAGTAATTTCTTTAGCATCTGGATTTACTTTCTTAACAGCTTCTAAGACCTTAGCTTTTTCATCATCTGTTAAAGCACTTGGATTATTTACAAGAACTTTATCAGCCGGAATATTCACTTCACCTACAGCTTTAATAGCCGCTTTATCTGATTCTTCAATTCCATCAACAGCTTCTGATGTTTTAGCTGCATCTACAGATTTCTTAGCTTGATCTGCGATTGCATCTACTTGAGCTTTAAGATCTTCTTTAGCTTTAGGAGTTAAGTCTGTACGTGCATCAATTGCTTCTTTCTTAGCTTTTGCTTCATCTTCAATTGCTTTACGTGCATTTGGCTTATCTTCTACAACAGGTACAGATTTTTCGATTTCTTTCTCAGCTTCATCTTGAAGTTTTGCAACATCTGCATCTTTTTTAGCATTGTCGATTTCTTTCTTAGCTTCATCTGCTAGAGCTTTCGCTGCATCTGCTGCAACTTTCTTCTCATCATCTGTAGCATCTGGAGTGTTAACAATGTCTTCCAATTGTTTTGCTAATTTATCTTCGATAGCTTTCTTAGCTGCTGGTTTAGCTTTGGCTTCTGGATTTACAGCTTTAACATCTGCTACACCTTTGTCTTTAGCACCATCTACTGCTGTTTGAGCTTCTGCTGCTTTCTCTGGTGTTTCTGCGTTGCTTGGTTGAGCATCGATTGCATCTGTTGCTTCCTTAGCTTTCGCTTGAGCTTCTTCTTTGGCTTTAGCTTTCTCTTCATCTGTGAGATCGTTACGGCCAGCGATTTCTTCTTCTTTCTTAGCTAATTCATCCGCTACTGCTTTCTTAGCTGCTTCTTTAGCTACTGGGTTAACTTTGGCGATTTCACCAGTTCCTGCTTCTTTAGCTTTATCTAATTCTGCATTGCTTGGTGCTGCATCAATTGCTTCTTTAGCCTTATCTGCTGCATCTTTAGCTGCATCTTTAGCTGCTTTCTTCTCGTCATCTGTCAAGTCTGTACGAGCGTCAATTGCATCTTCCTTAGCTTTAAGAGCGTCATCGATTGCTTTCTTAGCTTCTGGTTTAGCTTTGGCTTCTGGATTGACAGCTTTAACTTCATCTACACCTTTATCTTTAGCACCATCTACTGCTGTTTGAGCTTCTGCTGCTTTCTCTGGTGTTTCTGCGTTGCTTGGTTGAGCATCGATTGCATCTGTTGCTTCCTTAGCTTTCGCTTGTGCTTCTTCTTTGGCTTTAGCTTTCTCTTCATCTGTGAGGTCGTTACGGCCAGCGATTTCTGCTTCTTTCTTAGCTAATTCATCCGCTACTGCTTTCTTAGCTGCTTCTTTAGCTACTGGGTTAACTTTGGCGATTTCACCAGTTCCTGCTTCTTTAGCTTTATCCAATGCTGCATCGTCTGTTGCCGCATCAATTGCTTCTTTAGCTTTATCTGCTGCATCTTTAGCTGCATCTTTAGCTGCTTTCTTCTCGTCATCTGTCAAGTCTGTACGAGCGTCAATTGCTGCTTCCTTAGCTTTAAGAGCGTCATCTACTGCTTTCTTAGCTTCTGGTTTAGCTTTGGCTTCTGGATTGATTGCTTCAACTGCGCCAGTACCAGCTTCCTTAGCTTTATCTACTTCTGCATCACTTGGTGCTGCATCAATTGCTTCTTTAGCTTTATCTGCTGCATCTTTAGCTGCATCTTTAGCTGCTTTCTTCTCGTCATCTGTCAAGTCTGTACGAGCGTCAATTGCATCTTCCTTAGCTTTAAGAGCATCATCGATTGCTTTCTTAGCTGCTGGTTTCTTAGTTGCTTCTGGATTTACTGCTGTAACGTCTGCTACACCTTTATCTTTAGCACCATCTACTGCTGTTTGCGCTTCTGCTGCTTTTTCTGGTGTTTCTGCGTTGCTTGGTTGAGCATCGATTGCATCTGTTGCTTCCTTAGCTTTTGCTTGAGCTTCTTCTTTGGCTTTAGCTTTCTCTTCATCTGTGAGATCGTTACGGCCAGCGATTTCTGCTTCTTTCTTAGCTAATTCATCCGCTACTGCTTTCTTAGCTGCTTCTTTAGCTACTGGGTTAACTTTGGCGATTTCACCAGTACCAGCTTCCTTAGCTTTATCCAATGCTGCATCGTCTGTTGCTGCATCAATTGCTTCTTTAGCTTTATCTGCTGCATCTTTAGCTGCATCTTTAGCTGCTTTCTTCTCGTCATCTGTCAAGTCTGTACGAGCGTCAATTGCATCTTCCTTAGCTTTAAGAGCGTCATCGATTGCTTTCTTAGCTTCTGGTTTAGCTTTGGCTTCTGGATTGATTGCTTCAACTGCGCCAGTACCAGCTTCCTTAGCTTTATCTACTTCCGCATCACTTGGTGCTGCATCAATTGCTTCTTTAGCTTTATCTGCTGCATCTTTAGCTGCATCTTTAGCTGCTTTCTTCTCGTCATCTGTCAAGTCTGTACGAGCGTCAATTGCATCTTCCTTAGCTTTAAGAGCGTCATCGATTGCTTTCTTAGCTTCTGGTTTAACTTTGGCTTCTGGATTGATTGCTTCAACTGCGCCAGTACCAGCTTCCTTAGCTTTATCTACCGCCTCATTTGTTCTTGCCGCATCAATTGCTTCTTTAGCTTTATCTGCTGCATCTTTAGCTGCATCTTTAGCTGCTTTCTTCTCGTCATCTGTCAAGTCTGTACGAGCGTCAATTGCATCTTCCTTAGCTTTAAGAGCGTCATCTACTGCTTTCTTAGCTTCTGGTTTCTTAGCCGCTGCTGGATTTACTGCTGTAACATCTGCTACACCTTTATCTTTAGCACCATCTACTGCTGTTTGAGCTGTTGCTGCTGCTTCTGGTGTTGCTGCTACATCTGGTTGTTTAGCAATCTCTGCTAATTGTGCATCTGCCAATTTCTTAGCTTCTGCTTTAGCTGCATCTTTCTCTTCATTTGTGAGATCGTCACGGCCAGCGATTTCTGCTTCTTTAGCTTTCAATGCATCGTCAATTGCTTTCTTAGCTGCTTCTTTCGCTACTGGGTTTTCTTTTGCGATTTCTCCAGTACCAGCAGTTTTAGCTGCATCTACTGCTTCTTTTGTTGTAACTTCAGGTTTTGCAATTTCAGCAAGAGCTTTTTCTTTATCAGCATTTACTTTTGCGATTGCTGCTGTTTTTTCAGCATCAGTAGCATTTGGAGTGTTATTGATGGCAGTAATTTGGGATTCTGCTGCTTTTTCTACTGCCTCAATAGCTGGTTGTTTATCAAGAGTTACAAATTCTGATAACAGTCTTGTATCTTTAGAACCGTCTGTGTATGTTACCACAAGATTTCCAGCGTTATCTTTTTCTACTGATTGAATCTTAGTCTTAGCATCTTCAGCATCTACAGTTTTACCTTTTTTGTCTGCAAAGTTGGCATCATTATTAGTTTGAGCATACTCAATTTGCAGTTTTTCTTTGATTTTATCTAAGTCATCTGCTGTTACGTTAGCTGGGTCTGCTACAGCAACTTTTTCAGTTGGAGCTGCAATGTCATATTTAGATGTTTGATTTTTAACTACGAATCGAACATATCCTGGTTTTTCTTTGGCATTAGGATCTTTATCTAGCGCTCTATAATCAGTGTTTGAAAGTTTACCGTCATTATCTTTAGACACGACGAAACTTGTCCACTCTTTACCAGCTGCTAGATTAGTTTTCCCAGTCATCTTAATAGTAGCTGATGTCTTATCTTCAGATACTGAACCTTCACCAGTCACTTCACCATTTTCAACTTTACCTGTTGCTAATCCATAGCTTGCTGCATTATTCCCTGAAATATCTCCAGGTCCACGTAGGTAAAGATCTTTAATTTCTTTTTCATCTGTACCTTTGAAAGTTAAATCAGTGTTTTCACCTGTATAAACATAGATTTGTTTCTCAGTTTGATTTGAGTATGGAAGTTCAACTTTTGGAGCTACGTTTACAAAATCTGCTAATGCTTTTGTATCTTTAGAACCATCTTTATAGGTTACTACAACATTATTTCCTTCTCTAGTAATGCTTTCAATACGCTCAGTTTGATTATCAACTAATTGCCCTTGTTTATCAAGAAGATTTTTATCTGGGTTTGTAGTAGAGTATTGAATCTTAATACTGTCTTTAATCTGGTTAAACTCGTCTTCTGTGATATTATTAGCATTTGCTACAGTAACTTTTGTCTCTGGAGCTTTAATGTCATATTTTCTTGTTTGTGCTTTTAACACAAGAGTAAATGCCCCTGGGTCAGTTGCATATGAATTTCCAACTGCTGTATTCTCAATAATCGCATCATCAAGGTCAGTCGCTGTAGCATAACGAGTTACTATACGATACTCACCATTTTCATCAGTTGGGAATTTAGATGCTGTTAATCCTGGAGTTTCTTTTGTCATTTTCCCTGTAATTTTTACAATTGCAGGTGTAGCTGTTTCAGCATTAATTTGTGTGAATTGTGTATTATACTCATTATTAATGATATTTGGTTCTGCACTATCTACTGGTGATAATGCTTTATTTCCACCCTGTTTAATAGTTGCAAACTTAATTTTTCCTGAATCATCATTATACTTAAGATCTACATCGATATCTTCATTAGCATATACATAAATATCTTTTTTACCTTCTACAGAGAATGGAATTTCTACCGTTGGAGCTGCGTTTACACGTGCTACACTTGAAACTGGGGTAGTATCTACTGAATCGTCATTATAGGTAACAGTAACTGTTCCATTTGCAACAGCGACTTCTTTCACTACCGTAGATTTATCTGCTAAAACTTCTCCTTTTTTAGATGCTAGTCGAGCATCTTCTGTCGTTGCTTTATCAGAATATTGAATCTTAATTTTCTCTTTGATTTTAGTAATATCAGTTGGAGTTAAGTTATTAATATCTGCAACAGGAACTTTATTCTCCTCTGTTACTGGTTGAATATCATATTTGTATGTTTGAGATTTAACAACTAAGTTAAACGCACCAGGAGCATTTAAGTTGCTACCTCCAGATAGTTTATTACCATTAGAATCTTCAAGTTCTAAATATCTTGCTCCTAATACTGCTCGTTGATCTTCAGTTTTTGTATAAGTTTTAATTGCTTTAAATGTATCATTTGGTTTACCAGTAATTTTAATTGTTACTGGACCTGGAGTATCGCTTAGTGTTTGATGATAACTCCATCCATAACCGTCTATTTCATCTTCTTCTTCGGGAGGCATAGTTCCTCTTTTGTATTTTGTATAAGCTATCGCTTGATCACTTTTCGATTTTAGTACGAACTGACCACTTCCAGCTTTAACTGTTGCTCTTTTGATATTTCCAGCTGTTGAGTTAACTGTAATATCGATATCTGCGTTTTCTTCATTATAAAGGTAAATTTCTTTTCCATTAGAATATTCCATAGAATAAGTAAAGGTACCTTGAGTTTCAGTTGTCTCAGCTCTAAATGCATTGTTTTTATCTAATGCTTGTCCATTACGTGGATCTTTAGATCCTGTGTTTTCGATTGAGTTAGATTCTGATTTTTTCTCTGTGTTTTCTGCTTTTTTACCTACAGTTTCTTTTCCGTTAGTAGTGTCTACTGCTGGAGTTTCTTTTTTCTCTACAGACTTGTTTTTTAATTTAGTGTTAGCTGTAGTTACTAATTTACTGTAAGCTTTTGTAATTTCATCTTGAGTTTTAGCGTTTGCTAGTGTTTCTTTTGCAGCTTCTAAGTCAGCTTTTAATACTGCAACACTTTCTTCCGTTTTGTTATCGTAAGAACCGTTAGAAAGTTTTGTTTCAATTTCTGAAATGTAGCTTTCAAGTTGAGTTTTGTTCAAAGCTGGAGTTGTTACTTCCTCTATAGGCTTAGACTCTTCTTTTTCAGGTTGTGTGTCGGTGGTATTAATAACCTGTGATCCCTGAATTTCAGGCTCTTGAGCTGATACAGCTCCATTACCTAAGAACATGAAAAGAGCAGCGACTGCTACACTAGCCGCTCCAAAGCTATATTTACGAATCGAATAACGCGTGACCTTTTCACGGTGCAATCGTTCAACACGACTCATAGAGTTTTTGTGTTCCATTTTTTTCTCCTTTTGGAAATTAGTTGATTTAGCTTCTACATAACAAAATTTATTACTTAAAAAGAATAAGCACTGTTCTCTTGTGTATGCAGAAACCTACACTCGTATTCTACCCTATTTTCAATATATATGCAAACTTTTTGACTTCAAATTTTTGCAAAAAAAAAAAAGCGTTTTGGGAAAACAAGGAATTTTCAGACAATTTAAATTTGCATTTTTTTACGTTTAAATATATATTTAATCTCTATATTATACTGTTGTATTTTAGTGCGATTTATACTTAATTGCAGAAGATTTTACATATATATAATTATAATTCGAGTAATACTCAATGACAATCAAAGAGCAAACTAGGAAGCTAGCCACAGGCTGCTCAAAACAGTGTTTTGAAGTTGTGAATAGAACTGACGAAGTCAGCTCAAAGCACTGCTTTAAGGTTGTAGATAGAACTGACGAAGTCAGTAACATATATACGGTAAGGCGACATTGACGTAGTTTGAAGAGATTTTCGAAGAGTATAAGTTTAAAAAAACGAAAACAAACATTGACTATTGGCCTAAAACAAAACATGCTATCTAGTTCGATAACATGTCCCCATTCTCATTTATAGTAAGGTCTCAAACTCAGCAACGGTCATTCCCAATTGTTCACTCGCAACCTCAGGTGTCAAAAGACCTTGACGGACCATATCCAGGAAGGCAAAGAGTTTCCCTTCTTCCCTTCCTTCAACTTTCCCACGCTCTAATCCTTTTTCAATACCTTCGGCCCTAGCTGTTTCCAAGGCATAGTCCTGTGCTAACAAGGCCTGTTCTTCGCGCATACGTAGTTGACTAAACATCTTCCTGTCCTCCTCGGACCAGCTCTTGTAGTCCAGCAGTTGGTCTGCTTGGCTGATGGCTCGCTCAGGTTGTTGGGTAAAGGGCTTGTTACCGAAAAACTCCAACCATGGTTCACGAACCTCGTCTTTGCTGGTTTCTCTGTATTTTTTTAATTCCAAGAATGCCATCTTAACCAGATGATTTTCTTGACCATTAGTGCTGGTCTTACAACAGCGCTTCAAACTCTGCGACAGTCATGCTCAACTGTTGACTTGCAACCTCAGACGTCAGAAGACCTTGACGGACCATATCCAGAAAAGCAAAAAGTTTCCCTTCTTCCCTTCCTTCAACTTTCCCACGCTCCAGTCCCTGTTCAATACCACGTTCTAAACCTTGTTTAATACCTTCTTCTCGACCACGCTCCAAGCCTTTTTCTTCAGCTTGTTCCAAGGCATAGTCCTGTGCTAACAAGGCTTGTTCTTCTCGCATACGTAGTTCACTAAACATCTTCCTGTCCTCCTCAGACCAGCTCTTGTAGTCCAGCAGTTGGTCTGCCTGACTGATGGCTCGCTCGGGTTGTTGGGTAAAGGGTTTGTTGCCGAAAAACTCCAACCATGGTTTACGAACCTTATCTTTACTGGTGTCTCTGTATTTTTTTAATTCTAAGAACGCCATCTTAACCAGATGGTTTTCTTGACCATTGTTTGTAATCGTTAAAACCTCACCCGTCGTATCCTCTCGCATGCTAAAACTATGAAAGGCCAAATCATCTGAGAAGTAATTGCTATCCACAATGGCGATAGCGTATACTGGTGCGATGTGTTTGTAACTCTGATGGGTATCACCTTCTCGTTGGCGAATTTTTTCAAGATTCTGATTGACCTGACTACATAAGTAAGCCCACAAACGATTAATGAAAAAATTCTGATGATGAACTTGGATTTCAATAATTACTTGCGTTCCATTGTCTAGTTCAGCTAAAACGTCTATACTTGTATAGAAATCCTGCGCCGAGTACGGCATGGAAGGCAAGACGTGAATGTTACTTCCCTCTAAAATGGTCACATTTTTGGCTGGCAAGTCCAGCATATCGCGGATAAATTGACAAGTGATTTCTGGATTGCTAAAGATTTTTTTAGCAACTAAGTCATTGGTCGGGCTGATGCCCGGATGACGTACAGTCATATTCTTTCTCCTTTCATTATAGCACATTTTTAAATCTAGGTTTCCTAGATTATCTGGCTCTATCTATTTATTCGGAAAAGGAAATGAATTGTTAAGATATTTTATCTCCGTTTTAACTGAAATATGAACCTTAGCAAGCAGTTGTTTATCCAAAGTCAGATTTAGATAGAGATTCAAAGTTCTACCAGTAGCCAAACTCAGAGTTAGTATGATCAGATTTTTTTAGTTGCCCCAGCTTGAACTTGACAGACTTTAAACTACACCATACCCACCTGTATCCAATTAAGCTCAAATCTTAGCCTCTAAAGAGGAGCTACTTTCACTGAAATGAACCAGTATATTGAACTACACTATCTTATCAACAACTTTATCCACAGTTGTGGATAAGGTTGTTGATAACTAAACATCCTCAAAAGTTTCTTATTACAATGTTAAAAGTCTTGACTTTTCTCACTAACTACTATTCTCTACCAAATCCCCTCCTAGCTAATAATTAAAATTCTCTCCTCGTCAATCAATGAAAATCAAAGAGAAAACTAGGAAGCTAACCGCAGACTGCTCAAAACAGTGTTTTGAGGTTGCAGATCGAAGCTGACCTAGTTTGAAGAGATTTTCGAAGAGTATGAAACAGTATTATTTACAAAGACTATCCTACTTCTCCCTTTAATTTTCTACATGAAATAGACTATCAATTCAAAAAATAGTTAAGCAGATATATACACATGATTATCCACAAGTTGTTGATAACTCCTGTGAATTACCCAATTTTTAGGAACCGTTCCACTCTCAGTTGTCTATTATCTCTAAGGTTAATGAGCTATTCCCACTCTTATAAATCTGTGGAAAAGTCTGATAATCACTTCATGTTCATACAAACTGTAATTTTTAAGAAACAAGGTCAAATCTTACACAAGCGCAAAAACCATCTCTCTGAATATTCATTATTACTGTGTATCAGAAATAGTTTGTATTCACAAATCTTTCTAGTTATTCCCTTATCATTCCAAATTAAGGGGGACAACATACAATAATTTTTATTTAAATGTATATCAATGTTCTTTGCTTTTCTTAACAAATGCAATACAAAAAGAGCCTGTTGCCAAGCTCTTTAGTCTATTATTTCTTCTCAGCACGTAGGGCTGACAAGATTTGTGTACGGATATCATCAACACCATTTGGCGTATTTGGTAGAAAAATGGTTTGATTTCCTTTTGCAGCAAAAGTATTCAAGGTATCCAAATACTGGTTAGTCAAGAGGATGGACATGATTTGTTCTTCTGTCATGCCAACATTGGCTTCCTTGAGTTCTGTGATAGACTCTGCCAATCCATCCACAATAGCCTTACGTTGTTGGGCAATCCCCACACCATGAAGGCGATCCTTTTCTGCTTCGGCTTCAGCTGCAGTGACGATTTTAATCTTATCGGCTTCCGCTAATTCTTGCGCTGCGACCCGCTTACGTTGCGCCGCATTAATCTCATTCATGGATTGCTTAACTTCTGCATCTGGCTCAACCTTGGTAATCAAGGTTTTCACGATAATATAACCGTAAGTAGTCATTTCTTCTGCTACTTGGTGTTGAACTTCAAGAGCAATCTCATCTTTTTTCTCAAACAATTCATCCAAGGTTAATTTTGGAACAGAAGAACGAAGAGCGTCTTCAATATAAGATTTAATCTGAGATTCTGGACGCATGAGTTTATAGTAGGCATCTGTCACGCTCTGCTCATTGACACGGTACTGAGTCGCTACATTCATCATAACGAACACATTGTCCTTGGTCTTAGTCTCAACTACAATATCGCTTTGCAACAAGCGCAACTGAATCCGTGCTGCAATCGAGTCAATCCCAAAAGGCAAGCGAATATGAATACCGCTATTGGCAACCTTTTGGTATTTCCCAAAGCGTTCAATAATCGCCACCGACTGCTGACGAACCACATAAACTGTACTCAGTGTGACTATCACCAATAGGAGCACACAAACCACCACAAAAATCATCAAAAATGTTGCCATTATCGTGACCTCCATCATTATTTTTTCCTGTATTATAGCACATTTAAAGAAGGTTGTGCAGTTTTTACTGCGATTTTTCCTGAAATGTCAATAATTAGAGGTGAAACTACATTTCAAGTTAGTAATCGCTTTTTTCATTACATTAACTTCTATAGAATCTACATCAATAGTCAGGGAATAACTTGCCTTAACTTTTCCCTCGTGCTATACTAGTGATTGAAATTAATAAATAGGAGATATTTCATGAAAACAGCAAAAACTACTGTTACAATCCTTTCTGCACTTGCTTCTGTCGTCTTATTGGCTAGTTGTGCAACAAAGTCCACAGAAACACAGGCAAGCAATAATAGCTCATCTGATAATCAAATTACAATGACATATGACCAACTACGGTCAAGAGAAAACACTATGTCAACCCTTTGGTACCAAAAATCAGCTGAAACTAAAGCTTTATACATACAGGGTTATAACGTTGCAACAAATCACCTAAAGGAATTGCTCAAAACAGAATCAGACAAACCTTACTCTATCGTTTTAGACTTGGATGAAACTGTCCTAGATAATAGCCCTTATCAAGTACAAAATGTCAAAGATGGTACAGCATTCACACCCGAAAATTGGGATGTTTGGGTTCAAAAAGCTGCAGCAAAAGCCGTCCCTGGCGCCAAGGATTTTCTTCAGTTTGCTGATCAAAACGGCGTCCAAATCTACTATATTTCTGACCGCTCAGCTAATCAAGTAGATGCTACTATTAAAAATCTTGAAAGTGAAGGAATTCCTGTTCAAGGACGTGATCATCTCATGTTCTTAGAAAGTGGTGTAAAATCCAAAGAGGGTCGTCGCCAAAAAGTTCAAGAAAAAACAAATCTTATCTTATTGTTTGGTGATAACCTCGTAGACTTTGCAGATTTTTCTAAGACTTCTGAATCTGACCGTGATAAACAACTTGAAGAATTGCAAAAAGAATTCGGTGAAAAATTCATCATCTTCCCAAATCCAATGTACGGATCATGGGAATCAGCTGTATACGGTGGTAACAAACTAGATGCTAAAGGTCAAGTAGAAGAACGCCAAAAAGCCTTGCAAGGTTTTGATAAATAAAACAAATAAGCTGATTCTACATAAAATTAGGCTAACTTACAATCTTCAAAAAGTGGATAGGAGGGAATTCTGATAATCAGAAAACTTTCCTATCCACTTTGATAATTGATATAACATCTAGCTTTTATACATCTGATACTATACGTTTTTTGATTTTAAAGATTTTTTGCCTATCCCCTATATTTCAAAAATTAAGCAATATTGATGATCTAAATTTGATGTGGTATACTATTTTTGTCATCGGTTACCGATTACGTTCCCTATGGTTCGTGAGAGGAAGTGAAACTAATGAGCCTTATCATAGAGCTCGCTCTTACTATTATAGCGGACATCATAGCAGGAATTATCTTGTATTTCGTCTGCAGATGGCTAGATAGTAAGGACTAGACCGAGTGACTAGCCTATCAACACCCGTTAAATCGCTAAGATACGTCAAAAAAGCCCTTAACTATCGCACTAGTTAGGGGCTTTGGTGTTCTAATGAACCTTATCAATTAACTACATTCTAGCATATAAACTCCGATATTTTAAGAGTTTTATTTATTTTTTTAAAGTGCCTTAGGTATCTGAAAGGTCTTGAAAGTTCTATAATGCAGTTAGCCATCTAATACCCAAAAACCGACTAGCTCCTATGAACTAGTCGGTTTCTCATCAATGCGCCAACATTTCTTGGGCGATTTCTTGGCCAGATAGGTTATCTGGGTAGTAGGTTGGCCAGTTATCCATTTCTTCAAAGAGGGCTTCTTGGCTTGTGCCTCCAAAGAAGATATGGAAATGTTCTGCCTTAACTGGAGCGATATTGTGGTCACTAAACTGAACATACTTGAACTGTCCAGCGTCCGCATCTGTCGCTTCAAAGAGGAAGCGCACGCCACGATTACCTTTCTTGTAAGTCAAGATTTTCTTTCCAACATACTTGTAAGTGAATTTCTTGCTTTGTCCACCTTGAACAAATTCCATAGTGTTATCAGTGATGTTGATCTTAGTCACATCTGTCTGATAACCTTTTCTATAGTAGGCCTTGTACTCAGCCTGAGTCATCTTACCAGTCAACTTAGCCTTGTAGTCAAAGACTTGGTCAAACGTGCCAGCTTCAAGGAAAGGATAAACTGATTGCCAGTTACCTGCATAGTCACTCAAGGTACGGTCCTTGACAGCTGTATCCTCAAAGTAACCATTTTGGACTGTTTTGGTATCCTCTGCCTTTTCAGGCTCGATTGCTGGGCCTTCTTGGTCCGTTGTTTGTTTCAGAGCCTTGAGGTTTTTCTCCATAACGGAAATATAGTTTTCGCCAGCCTTGGTGTCCTCTTCTGTCAGACTTTCCAAAGGATTGAGGACATCTGTTTTGACACCTGCCTCTTTTGAAAGTGTGTTAGCAAGGGCTTGTGAAGCATTTTCTTCAAAGTAGATATAGGCAATTTTATTTTTCTTGACGTACTCTGTCAACTCTGCCAAACGAGCAGCTGATGGTTCTGCATCTGGAGAGATGCCTGAGATTGCGACTTGTTTGAGTCCATAGTCCAAAGCGAGATAGTTAAAGGCTGCGTGTTGCGTTACAAAGCTCTTTTGTTTGGCTTGAGACAAACCTTCTGCATAAGCCTTATCCAAGGTTTGCAATTTTTCGATATAAGCAGCAGCATTCTTCTCAAAGGTTTCTTTTTTATCAGGATAAGCTGCTGACAAGCTATCACGGATGTGTTCTACAAGTTTAATGGCACGAACTGGTGATAACCAAACATGGGGATCGTACTCATGGTGATGGCCTTCTTCTCCATGGTCATGGTCTCCCTCTTCTTCCTCTCCACCTGGCAAAAGCAACATATCGCCTGTCGCCTTGATGGTTTTGACCTTTTTCTTATCCAAAGTATCTAGCAATTTAGGGACCCATGTTTCCATGTTTTCATTTTCATAGACAAAGGTATCTGCGTCTTGGATTTTGGCAACTGCCTTGGCAGAGGGTTCGTATTCATGGGGTTCAGTACCAGCACCGATTAGGAGTTCTACATTAGCCGTATCTCCTGCGACTTGCTTGGTAAATTCATAGACAGGGTAAAAGGTTGTCACGATATTTAGTTTGCCATCTGCCTGCTTTTGATTGGAACAAGCCACTAAAAACAAGGCACATAGACTGGCTAGCAATAAGCTAATTTTTTTCACGTTCATCTCCTATTTGATAAAACGTCTTACTAAACTAATGAGTAAAAAGACAGTTACAAAAATAATGGTAATACTTGCACTTGCAGGTGTTTCTGCATAGTAGGAAATGTAAAGTCCTGCCACCATTCCCAAAAATCCAATAGCACTAGCAAGTAGCATGACCGATTTAAAGTTTTTCCCCAGACGCAGGGCAATACTAGCTGGCAAGACCATAATGGTCGATACCAGAAGAGCTCCTGCTGCAGGAATCATAAGGGCAATGGCCACTCCTGTCACCATGTTAAAAAGAATAGACATGGTACGAACGGGCAAACCGTCCACAAAGGCCGTATCCTCATCAAAGGTCAGGATATACATGGGACGAAGGAAGAGGAAGGTCAAAATCAAAACAACCGCCGCAATGACAAAGAGGGAAATGACCTGTTCTTCGCTGATCGTCACGATTGAACCAAAAAGGTACTGGTCCAAACTCATAGAACTAGAGCTTTTACCCTTGCTCATGACAATCAGAGAAACAGCCAAACCTGTTGACATGAGGATAGCTGTCCCGATTTCCATAAAGCTCTTGTAAACCGTACGTAGATACTCCAGAAAGACTGCCGCAATCAAGACAATAGCAATAGTGGAAATAGTCGGAGAAATCCCCAGAACCAGACCAAAGGCTACACCCGAAAGTGAGACGTGGCTGAGGGTATCACTCATCAAACTCTGACGACGCAAGATAAGGAAGGTTCCAAGAACTGGCGAGAAAAGACTCATGGCAATAACGGCCAGAAAAGCTCGTTGCATAAAGTCATAAGATAACAAACTAAGCATGGCCCACCTCCTGATCATTCTCATGAACGTTGAAACAACGCCATGGCGAATCTTGGTTACGAACTAGATGAATATTGCGATCCGCATAATCCTTAACCTCCTCAGGGTCATGAGTAATCATCAAAACAGCCTTGCCGTGATGATGGGCGCTGTGGTGCATGAGTTCATAAAATTCATTTTTACTTCCTGCATCCATCCCTGTTGTCGGCTCATCTAGGATAAACACATCTGGGTCAGAAGCAAACATACGCGCAATCACCGCTCGCTGCTTTTGCCCCCCAGAAAGAGACCCCAAGCGTTTGTCTCGGTGTTCCCACATACCAACTGAGTCCAAACTAGCCTTGATATGCTCCTCATCATGAGCATTCAAGCGACGGAACCAGCCTTTTCGTGGATAGCGACCCGACTTGACAAATTCGTAAACCGTACTTGGAAAACCAGCATTAAAACTGGCTATCTGCTGGGGAAGGTAGGCTATTCTCAATTTCTTACCCTGCGTATTTGTCTTTGAAATAGTCACCTTGCCAATGCGTGGCTGAAGGATACCAAGACTAGCCTTGATCAGTGTCGTCTTAGCTGCCCCATTTTCCCCAGTCAAGGTAACAAATTCCCCACTATCAACACTATAATTGATATGTTCAAGAACAGGCTCCTTATCATAATAGAAGGACAAATCCTCTACCGTAATATATCTCATTATTTGATTTCTCCTACTAAAGCAGTCAAAAACCGCTGAATCACTTTTTGTTCGTTTGGAGTAAACTGAGTTGCCACTTGTTCATATGTTAAAAGCGTATGCTCATGGTGATGGTGGTGCTCCTCAGCGATTGGACGAGCCAAATCAGTCAACTGATAAAAAATCACACGCGCATCCTTCGAATCTTTAAATGTTTCCAACATCCCTTCCTTGACCAAAGACTTAATGGCCTTGGTAACTGCCGCCTGACTGACATTGAGGCGACGGGCCAACTCGGAATTGGTTAAAGATTCCTCCGACAAGAGCATGAGGATATGCTCCTGAGTATTGGTCAGGGCCACCTCGCTAGTGCAATGACCTATTAGGATTTCATGCTGATTTTCTGCCTGCAAAATCACCTCATTCAAAAAAGCATCGATATCCTTCGCTAGCTGTCTCATATCTGACTCCTTTCCTTTTGGACTTCTCTTTTTAAGAGAAAAATACTATTCTTTGAAAAATTATTTACTGGTTAATTATATCACAACCAAAAAAAGAGTCAAGAAAAAACGTGAAAACTAGTTTCATTCTTGAACTCTTCCATATTATTATCTATTGAAATTCCTTGATATCTCCATCATATGTCGCCCAATCTTTGCTGAAAAAGCGTTCATTCAGATGATAAGTCGGAGCTGGTGTAGGATTGGATAGGAAAGGATCAACTGCCTTATCAAAAGCCAACCAACCCAACCAACCAAGGTGGATAGTATCCTTCATAAAGAAAGGCTCCCCGCCGTCCTTAGAAAAATCTGCTATATTGGTAAAACCTTGACTTTCTAACTGGTAGCGAATCTTCTGCACCGTTTGTTGGTACATATCCTCTCGTAGACCAGCATAGTCCATCCATTTTTTATTAACAGGTGGAATAATAAAAATCGGGTTTACTTTAGATTTGGAAAATTGAGTTAAAACCAACTGCAGGTCATTATACTCTGGCGACTTAAGATAGGTAAAGCTTTTCTGAGAGTCCTTTAATTTCTTCAAATCCTTCTTGATCTGCGTATTATAGAAATAATTTTCCATTCCCAGATCATTATTGGAAGTATTCTTTTCAGCATCTGCCTTAACAACATCTTCTATAGCTTGATAAGAAAACTGATCTGGCAATGTCTTTAAATATCTGGTTACATGCTTATCGTAGTTAACATAGCCTCTGACCGAAAACTGGCCAAAAAAGGAAGCTTGGTGTTGGTTAAAACGAGCCAATAATTCAATCATTTTATTGTCTGCTGTCGATAATTCTTCTTTACTTGCCAACTTCTGAACCAGGTCCTTCATAGCTACATTTGGAAACTGCTGCAGTAAGCGAGTCGCTGCATATTGGCTAGCCTGATCTCCAGATTGATTTTCCAGAAAACTCGTCAACTGATCTCCATTAAAATACTGCTGAAAGGCTGATGGTTCATAGCCATATTTACTGAACCACTGAGGTGAGATAACATACACAACTTGTTTATTCTCTAGCTGTGGCAACATCTGTTGCATTCCAAAATACTGGTTAAGCGATGCAGCTCCCCTCTGTCCTAAAAGATAAGGACGGTAGGAGCGATTGTATTTCTCAGCTAATACCGCAGGATGAGCACCGTCAAAACGAAGCCATTCACTAGAGCCAAAGAAGGGAACAAAACGCATATTTGGATCAGATAGTGCTCTGACCTTTTGACTTCGCTCCTTAAAACTATCGATAGTAGTAGCCACTGCTGAACGCTTTTCAGCTCCTAGATTATGACGCATATCAGTAGGATAAAAGAAAATGAGCAGAAAAACCAACAAACCAGCTATCAAGACCGGTCCGAAGATCATCCATAAGCGTTTAAGCATTTTGTAGCTCCACAATACCAGCTATGATTTTATTGGCTGTATTCCAGTCGTCGCGACCAAACTCTGTTACAGGGACACGAATGTCAAAACGGTTTTCAATCTCCACAATCAATTCAACCGTTCCCATACTATCCAAGACACCTGCATCAAAAAGATCTTCATCCATCATGTCAGTAACATCTTCCATAAACAACTCATCAATAATTTCGATAACTTCTGATTTGATATCCATATTTTATTTCCTTTTATTTTTTAAACCATAGATCATTCAAGAATCCAGAAAAGATTAAGAATGACAGCATAACAACATGGAAGGTGACAATCATGCCAAGCAACTGAATCCAGCGATTCTCAGGTAGAGCAGGCTTCCCTGCTTTTTTCCGTTCCTTATTGAGCGTTTTTTCTTACGAATCCAAGCGTCATTGATGACCAAGCCTAATCCATGAAAGAGTCCATAGGCTATATAGTACCAGGTCACACCGTGCCAAAATCCCATAATCAGCATATTTACAATGTAGGCCGCACTTGAGGTTACATTGCGATTCTTAAAGACCTTCTTTCTGGTCAACACCATGACCATTCGCATAAAGACAAAGTCACGAAACCAGAAGGACAGACTCATATGCCAGCGATTCCAAAATTCCTTTAAATCTCTTGATAAAAAAGGTTTGTTAAAGTTGATAGGGCTACGGATTCCCATCAAGTTTGAGATGGCCAAGGCAAACATAGAGTAACCTGCAAAGTCAAAGAAGAGTTCCAGACCAAATGTATACATAACTGCCAAGACATAGAGGTTAAAGAAGCCACCTGACTGCAAGGCTAAATTCTTCAAAGGAGGCAACAAGGTCTCTCCTAAAACATGAGCTAGGATAAACTTATACAAAAAGCCCCACATGATATAGCGAACAGATTCATCCAGCATATCCATCAACTCATCTCGCTCAGGAATGGTCTGATAATTTTCATTAAAACGCTTAAAGCGATCGATTGGACCACTTGAAAAAGTCGGCATGAAGAGAAGGAAACGAAGAAATTCCCAGAGGGTAAAATCCTTAATCACTCCATCTCTCAGCTCGATGATAATCCCAACCGAACGAAAGGTCAGGTAAGAAATTCCCAAAAATCCAAGCAAAGACTGCGTTCCATTGATAGCTGGTTGCACCTTGACAAAAATAATCGGAAGGAGGGACAGAAAACTAACTAAGTAGAAGACCCACTTGCCATCCTTACTTTTTCGATAGTGCTTGTAGAAAAGCAGAAGCAATATTTCCCAGCAAAGGTAAATACCCAAGGCAGCCAATTGATTGGTCTTCCCACCTACCAGCATGGTGACGGTAAAGAAGAGACTAACCAGCACTTCATACCAGGCAAAGCGTTTCTTGAAAAAGAGGCCGATAAAGATGGGCAAGGTTGCAGCAATCACATAGACAAAATACTGAGGATTGCCGTATGGCTCTAAATGAGGAAGCTGTTGAAAGAACTCCATCATCTGCTATTCACCTCGTTAATCAATCCTTTGATATCAATTTTTCCATTTGGAGTCAGTGGCAAACTGTCTCGGTAAAGGAATTTAGATGGCATCATGTAGGACATCATGATGTCTGTCAGGTCTTCCTTGATGGCCTTGGTAATATCGATATCACGTTCAAACTGCTCGCGGACACCATCTTTTAAGATGATATAGGCTAGTAGATTTTGTACCTTGTGATCTTTATTATAACGTGGAACAGCAACAGCAGACTCGATAAAGCGAGACTTATTAAGGTTTTGAGAGACATCTTCCAACTCAATGCGGTAACCGTTGAACTTAATCTGGAAGTCCATGCGTCCGCCGTAGAGAAGCAAGCCCTCATCTGTCATAGTTCCCACATCGCCTGTGTGATAGGCTGGCAGTCCTTCGAACTCAAAGAAGGCTTCCGCTGTTTTTTCAGGATTGTTCATATAGCCTTTTGAAACAGCTGGTCCTGAGACAATGATTTCTCCCTGCTCCCCATTTGGTAGTTTATTACCTTCCTCATCAATGATAAAGGTTGGAGAATCAGCCTTGGTATAGCCGATTGGTAGGCGTTTGAGAGTCGCTAACATCTCATCTGTCACGGCAACTGCTGACAGAGCCACTGTCGCTTCTGTTGGGCCGTAGGCATTGATAATACGAGCATGCGGGAAACGTTCGCGCAGTTTTTGAGCCGTTTTGACCGTCAATTCTTCGCCATCAAAGTAGAAATGCGTGATACCAGGCATTTTCTCGCTATTAAAGTCTTCTGACAACATGGCCATATCTGCAAAAGAAGGGGTTGATGTCCAGATAGCGATTGGCAATGAAAAGATGGTCGCAAAGAGTTGCTTAAAGTTCTGAGTAATGGCTGAAGGAAGGGCAAAAAGCGTACCACCCAGTGCCAAGGTCGGCGCCCAGTACATGACAGACAGGTCAAATGAGTAAGGTGGCTGAGCCAGCATTTGTGGACGACTTGGCGTCGCAAATTCCTTGTCCGTAATCATCCAATTGGTAAAGCTGAGGAGGTTATCATGTGAAATCTGCACTCCCTTAGGCTTACCAGTCGTACCAGAAGTAAAGATGATGTAGTAATTATCATCACCCTTGACTGGATGCGTGATCTCATAGCTATTTCCTTGAGCAAAGGCTTCCTTAACCTGAGCTAGAGTCATCATTGGTGTAGAAACCTGCTCCAATGGGAAGTCTGAGATCGCAATAATCAAGCTTGGCTCTGCTACTTCTAAAATTGCCGAAACTCGCTCCAAGGCCGAATGGCTGTCAATGGGAATGTAGGCATGTCCTGACTTAGTCAGTGCTACAAAAGTTGCCAACATTTCATATTCTTGGCCTCCAAAAACGACTACAGGAGACTTCTCTGGTAAATCCAGTTGATCGATGGCTGCAGCCAAACTATCCGAATCAGTCTTTAAATCTCCATAAGTGTGTTCCTGCCCCAAAACATTATAAACAGGATAGCTAGGCTGTGTCTGAGCAAAATGCTCAATGGTTTCAATCATATCTACTATTGGTTTATTTGACACAATAGGGGTTCTCCTTCAAGTTAAAATTCATTATAGATAAAGCCTCCTTGACCCTGACCAAGATAGCTAAAGAAGTAAAGCAGCCCTAGAAAGATAAGAAAATACAAGGCTGTCCGACCAAGAAAAAGGTACAATTCTTTTCTTTGTTTCATCAAGAAAAACCATTCATTTCTGTAATTTTTGTTAAAATAAGATGAACTCTTACTATAGTATTTTTCTACCATTGTACCACTTTATAGGGTGGTTTTTCAATTGTTTACCGTACATTTTCACTACATTTCAGCTTGTTTTAAGGATTATGCGGTTTTTCTATGCATATTTTTAAAAAAAGCCTGAGATTTTCATCTCAAGCTCTATCAACAAAATTGTTTTCTAGATTAGAAAAGTGAGAATACAAGCACGGCCAAGGCTGCACCGATAACAGGTCCCACAACAGGAATCCAGGCATAAGACCAGTCTCCGTCTCCCTTGTTTGAAATTGGAAGGATACTGTGCATGATACGAGGTCCAAGGTCACGCGCAGGGTTCAAGGCATAGCCTGTTGTCCCACCTAGTGATAGACCGATACCGACAATCAAAGTTCCCACTGCAAAGGTTCCGATTCCTGCTTGAAGGTCATAAAGTCCCAAAGCAAAGATTGTCAATACCAATACAAAGGTGCCAAGGATTTCGCTGATCAAGTTTGATACAGTATCTTTGATGGCTGGTCCAGTACTGAAGGTTGCCAGGATATTTCCTGCATTTTCTTCTGCCTCATAATGCGGTTTGAATTGCAACCAAACCAAAATCTGACCGAGCATAGCCCCTGCGAACTGGGCTAGGATATAAGGGAAAACGGAAGCCCAAGGCAAACCACCTTTTAAGGCCACACCGATAGTCACAGCTGGGTTTAAATGAGCTGGACTGAGCTTGCCAGATACAAAGACTGCAACCGCAACTGCAATCCCCCAACCCATGGTAATCACAATCCAACCTGAGCTGTTGCTCTTAGTTTTTGGAAGAACCACACCAGCAACAACACCATTTCCTAGAAGAATCAGGATTAAAGTCCCTAAAAATTCTCCAAATAATTCATTCATCATCTTTCTGTCTCCATTAAAAAGAAGGAGGGGTAGACTAGGAGTCCTGCCCTCCACCTCTTTTATTTTTTCTTAATTTTTTAATTCTGCTAAATCGTTGTTAGCAAGAGCTGCTTCGACATCCGCACGGTAAGTTGCTTTCTCGTCTTCTGTCCAGTCATAGAATCGTCCCATTTCATCTAAAACTGGCTCAACGATGCTATCCAAACTATCACGCATAAAGAGCATGTGGTTGGTACGACGAAGAAGGAAGTCAACCGGGCTAAGAGCCAACTCATTGCGCATTGCATAGTGAAGTGACAAAGTATCCGCCAAACTGAGTCCTGGTGCTTGTTCCAAACTATGAGCAAGAGCAAAGACTTTCGGTGCATTTGAACCGTAGAGATTTGCGAGATAGTGAGCTTCCTTGCTATCCAAGCCACGTGACACTCCAAGTTGCGCAAAGGCTTCGATTTCTGAGTCCACATTTGCTGGGTTCAATTCCCCACCTGAAACAGGGTAAGTCTTAGAATTGATGAGTTTAAAGCTACGGTCAAATTCTGCTTTGAGGATGTCAACCACGCGCTCCATAGCTCCTTCAGCCATCTTACGGTAGTCTGTGATTTTACCACCAGCAAGGGTCAAGAGGCCATTGTCATCTCGGTCCAAGCTCGAACCACGTGAAACTGCAGATGGATCCAAATGTTTCTCAGAGGTACTGCTTTCAAGCTTGCTGACAGCAGACTCAACATCTTCACGCGTTTTTTCTTTAGAGAGATAAGATTCAACAGTCGCAATCAAGTTGTTAAAGCTTTCATCACTGATGGTTCCGTTATTTCCTCCATTGTAGTCAGAAGCGCTATTGCCTGCGATCAATGGACGAAGACCTGCCCAGCTACTTTCAATGTCAGCAACAGTAATGTTTGCATCTGGGAAGCGGTTATTGACAATACCAAGTAGATAATCTACATCTTCCTGAGTCACTTTTGGATGTTCCAAATCCCCTGTGTAGTCTGTATCCGTTGTACCAAAGTAAGTCTTGTTTTCACGCGGGAGAACAAAGACCATACGACCATCTCCCAAACCAGTGTCAAAGTAAACTGGCTGTGAAACCTTGATCTTGCTTGAGTCCACTACCAAGTGAACTCCCTTAGTTGGACGCATTTGTGAGAATTGGGTTCCCTTATTAGACAAATTGCGTACTTTGTCGCTCCAAGGACCTGTTGTGTTAATCACCAGACGGGCCTTGATTTCAAAGACTTGGTCTGTCAAGAGATCACGAGCTACAACACCTGTAATCTTGCCACTTTCGTCAAAGAGGAAGCCTTCTGCCTTCACGTGGTTGGCAATGAGGGCACCGTCTTGGTTGGCACGTTTGATGTTTTCAATCACGAGACGTGCATCGTTGTTACGGAAGTCAAGATAAACTCCACCTCCTACCAAACCTTCTTTCTTCAAGTTTGGCTGGCGTTCCAAGACTTCTTCCTTGCTCAAGACCTTGTTAGCAGCTGGCGTATTGTTAACCCCTGCTAAAAGATCGTACAAATCCATGGCTACTTTCAGACGGAAGAGGCTAAAGGTCGCTCCATCTTCATCGTAAACTGGTAAGAGCATTGGATCTGGTTTTGGAATGTGTGGAGCAATTTGTTGTACCACTGCACGTTCTGAAACCGTATCTGATACTACTTCTACGTCAAATTGCTTGAGGTAACGCAGACCTCCGTGAACCAATTTTGTTGAACGGCTGGATGTTCCTTCTGCGAAGTCCTGCATTTCAATCAAACCAGTATCTAGACCACTAGCTGCTGCCTGTAAAGCTACACCAGCCCCTGTGATTCCTCCACCGATAATCAAGAGGTCCAGTGTACGTTCCTGCATCTTTTTAATTGATAATTCCCGTGTTTTCTTTGAAAATTCCATACTTACACACTTTCTAACTAAGTCGCTTTATTCTTCCAGTATTAGTCGTCTACTTCCGCAAAGACTTGAGTTGCTTTCACAGCCTTCTTCCAGCCCTTGTAGAGTTGTTCCTTACGGGATTCGTTCATAGATGGTTCAAAGAGTTCTCCTGTCTCATTCAAGAGTTTCAACTCATCCAAGTCTTTCCAGTAACCAACTGACAAACCTGCTAGGAAGGCTGCCCCTAGAGCTGTTGTTTCTAAGTTTTTGGCGCGTGCGATGTCGATTCCCAAAATGTCGGCCTGGAACTGCATGAGGAAGTTGTTCATAGCTGCACCACCATCTACTTTCAAGACCTGGATAGCTGTCTGCGCATCCACTTGCATGGTGTCGATGATGTCACGTACTTGATAAGCGATGGATTGTAAGCTTGCCTTGATAAAATCTTCTTTGCTTGTTCCACGAGTCAAACCAAAGACAGAACCGCGAGCATTTTGGTTCCAGTATGGAGCACCTAGACCTGTAAAGGCTGGAACGACATAAACTTCATCATTGTTGTGAGAATCACGAGCGTATTTTTCAGATTCTGGTGAATTTTCTACCATGCGAAGACCGTCACGAAGCCATTGAATGGCACTTCCTGCGATGAAGATAGAACCTTCCAAGGCATAGTAAACCTTGCCGTTGATTCCGTAACCAATGGTTGTTAATAGGTTGTTTTCAGACAACTGCATCTCTTCACCAGTATTCATGATGATGAAAGAACCTGTTCCATAAGTATTCTTGACCATACCTGGTTCAAAGGCCAACTGCCCAAAGAGGGCTGCTTGTTGGTCCCCAGCCATACCTGAGATTGGCACTTCTCCACCGTAGAAATGGAATGGCGCTGTCTGACCGTATATCTCAGAGTTAGAACGAACTTCTGGTAGCATAGCCTTAGGAATGTTGAGGATTTCCAAAATCTCATCATCCCATTTGAGTTCTTTAATGTTATAAAGCATGGTACGAGCTGCATTTGAGTAGTCCGTCACGTGAGCCGCACCGTCAGTCAATTTCCAAACCAACCAAGTATCAATGGTACCAAAGAGCAATTCTCCTTTTTCTGCTCGCTCTTGAGCGCCTTCTACATGGTCCAAAATCCAACGAACCTTGGTAGCAGAGAAGTAAGCATCGATGATCAAACCAGTCTTTTCATGGAATTTTTCCACATAACCCTGACTTTTTAGTTGTTCAGCCAAAGGTGCTGTCTGGCGTGACTGCCAAACGATTGCGTTGTAGATAGGAAGCCCTGTTTTCTTATCCCAGACGACAGTTGTTTCACGTTGGTTGGTAATTCCGATTGCTTCGATTTGATTTGGCTTGACACCACTTTCGATGAAAGCACCCGCAATAACTGACTGAACAGAGTTCCAAATTTCATTGGCATTGTGCTCTACCCAACCTGCCTGAGGGAAAATCTGAGTAAACTCTTTTTGACTCGAGCTAACCTTTTCCCCTTTTTTGTTGAAAATGATGGCACGAGAGCTTGTAGTCCCCTGGTCAATGGCCATGATGTATTTTTCTTGTGACATGTGCTGTCCTCCTGATAAAGATCTTGAGGATGTTTCCTCTTTACACTAACTAGTATACAAAATAAAGCGCTTTCTTGTTTATCAACTTTTTTAATTTTTTAAAAAATGTGAGTAGATTGTGTGAATTTCACAAAAAAGACCTGGAACAACCAAGCCTTTTAAGTGAATAATAACTGACGAATAGCCACCAAATCTTCCATATCCAAGTCATTTTTTAAATAATAAACTGGTGTTTGTTCCTTCTTATGAATCGGGTTATTGGTAACCAGCAAATCATAATGTCGAGTTCGGTCATAGGCTTCAATGGTAATAAAACGATTGTATTCCAAATACCGTTTCAAAATGGCTGCCATCCTTGAAAAGACAAGAAAACCAGATGTCAAATCCAGACCAATCCGCATATGCTGACCACCATTTTCAGCCATATATTCGATTAACTGCAGCCATTCCCAGAGAATTTTCTTATCTAAATCTGTCCCCTGATGAAAGGCCGGTAGAGCATGAAAAATCTCCTCTGCCGTTCCCCTAAAATCATGTTCCATCAGCAAATAAGGATGACGATTCTCCAACTGGTACTTGTAGCGGTCCTGTAAAATATAGCCCTTATAGAGATAGACTTGAGCACAAAGCTGACTGAGTTCATAGGTGACATGGTCCTCTGTATAATCACCCAGTAACTCCTCCTTCTTCATTTCTTGAATCAATTGCGTCAGCAAATCGGCCAACTGCCCTCCAAAACCAAGAATATACTCCATTGTATGAAGAGGAAGGATGCGATGAGATAGGAGGAAAGAGAAGAATATCATCATCTCCTCATCCTCGGTTCCTAGAGGAAGGTGTTGCCCGGCAAAAAAGGAAGGAGCCTTTCGATGCAAACGAAGGTAGAAAATATTGTCAAAATACCCTCGCATTTTCTCTTCTATCACTTGAAACTGACAGGCATTGACCCGAAGACGCTGTTGACTGATATGAGCCCAGAGAACCAAGTCCAATTTCTGACCCGAAGACAAACTTGCACCGCAGATTTCTTCTAAAGTGGCAATCTCCTGTTTTCTCTCTGGTTTCTGCATGTGACCTTCCCATTCCTGACTCGACCAGACCTTGCGGAAAAGGCAGAAATAGAAATAGCGAATCTGATGCTCTGGACCTCGCCAACGTCCATTTTGGATGGATAAATCAAATTCTGACAAAATCTGATTTAAGCTAGCTAAGTGACGGCCAAGCGTAGCCTCGCTAATCATCAATTCTTGAGCCAGCTGATGGGCTAAAAACTGTTGGTGGTAGAGAAGATAGACCACAATCTGGTATTTAACAGCATTCTCCAAAAACAGGCTCCGAATATCTCTCCCCTTGGTAGCTGCACCGATCGACAGGCGCAGATTTTCATCTTCTAAGGAGATGTTCAGCTCTAAGCCACTATCCAAAGCCTTTTCATTAAGAAGGGTGACATATTTGGTTAGAGTTGCTTTTGAAAATCCTGTTTCCTCCATTACAGCCTTGACAGTCGTCTGAGACTCTTGTAATAGAAAGGAAAGGATTGAAAATTGGCCAGATTCGGCCTTTTCCATCAAATCTCCTAAATACATTTGTTACCCCTTTCATTTTCTACCTTAAGCATAGCATAAATCTTACAAATGCTGAAATAATCTGTTTCTCTTTTTATTTACCTGCTGATTTCCTGATCCATTATCCTGAAAATCAGCAAACACACGGCTCCCCCTTTGGGCTTTTTTATGCTAAAATAGTAGCTATGGATAAAATTATTAAAACTATATCAGAAAGCGGAGCCTTTCGTGCTTTTGTCCTTGACAGCACAGAAACCGTCCGTACTGCTCAAGAAAAACACCAAACCCAAGCTAGCTCAACTGTAGCGCTTGGTCGAACTCTTATCGCTAGCCAGATTCTCGCAGCCAATGAAAAAGGAAATACCAAACTAACAGTTAAGGTGCTGGGATCTAGCTCACTAGGTGCCATCATCACCGTCGCTGATACCAAGGGGAATGTCAAAGGTTACGTTCAAAATCCAGGTGTCGATATCAAAAAGACTGCAACTGGTGAAGTCCTAGTCGGACCTTTTGTTGGAAATGGTCAATTCCTCGTTATCACAGACTACGGCATTGGAAATCCTTACAACTCTATGACTCCCCTCATCTCTGGAGAAATCGGTGAAGACCTGGCCTTTTACCTGACTGAAAGCCAACAGACCCCTTCTGCTGTCGGCCTCAATGTCCTTTTAGACGAAGAAGACAAGGTCAAGGTTGCAGGTGGTTTCCTAGTTCAAGTCTTGCCGGGAGCCAAGGAAGAAGAGATTACCCGATTTGAAAAACGCATCCAAGAAATGCCAGCTATCTCAACGCTTCTCGAAAGTGAAGACCATATCGAAGCCCTCCTCAATGCTATCTACGGTGACGAGGCCTACAAGCGTCTTTCTGAAGAAGAAATCCGTTTCCAATGTGACTGTAGTCATGAGCGCTTTATGAACGCTCTTGCTAGTCTTCCAAGCTCAGACTTACAGGAAATGAAAGAGGAAGACCACGGGGCAGAAATCACTTGTCAATTCTGCCAAACAACTTACAACTTTGATGAAAACGACCTGGAGGAACTCATTCGTGACAAATCTTAATACACCTTTTATGATTGGCAATGTTGAGATTCCCAATCGTACCGTTTTAGCGCCTATGGCTGGCGTGACCAACTCAGCCTTTCGTACCATCGCAAAAGAGCTCGGAGCTGGACTCGTTGTCATGGAAATGGTCTCTGACAAGGGAATCCAATACAACAACGAAAAAACCCTGCATATGCTTCATATCGATGAAGGCGAAAACCCAGTCTCTATCCAACTATTTGGTAGTGATGAAGACAGTCTAGCACGCGCAGCAGAATTCATCCAAGAAAACACCAAAACCGATATCGTGGATATCAACATGGGCTGCCCAGTTAATAAAATCGTGAAGAACGAAGCTGGTGCTATGTGGCTCAAGGATCCAGACAAGATTTACTCTATCATCAACAAGGTCCAGTCTGTCCTTGATATCCCACTTACTGTCAAAATGCGTACCGGCTGGGCTGACCCATCTCTGGCAGTAGAAAATGCCCTCGCTGCTGAAGCTGCAGGTGTTTCTGCCCTCGCCATGCATGGCCGTACCCGTGAACAAATGTATACAGGTCACGCAGACCTTGAGACCCTTCACAAGGTCGCTCAAGCTCTGACCAAGATTCCATTTATCGCTAATGGTGACATCCGTACAGTTCAAGAAGCCAAGCAACGCATCGAAGAAGTAGGTGCTGATGCAGTCATGATTGGCCGCGCTGCTATGGGAAATCCTTACCTCTTCAACCAAATCAACCATTACTTTGAAACAGGAGAAATCCTACCTGATTTGACCTTTGAGGACAAGATGAAAATCGCCTACGAACACTTGAAACGCTTGATTAACCTCAAAGGGGAAAACGTCGCAGTTCGTGAATTCCGTGGCCTCGCTCCTCACTACCTCCGTGGAACATCTGGCGCTGCCAAACTCCGTGGAGCCATTTCACAAGCTAGCACCCTAGCAGAGATTGAGGCACTCTTGCAGTTGGATAAGGCTTAAAATGGTTCATACTGCTCTACTAATTATCGATATGCAAAAAGCATTTGATAGCCCTATCTGGGGAGAACGAAATAACCCTCAAGCTGAACATCAAGCATTGAGGTTACTAGCATACTTTCGTAAACACTCTCTTCCAGTCTTACATGTTCAACACATATCTGACAATCCCCAGTCGCAATTTCATAACAAACAAAATCAGGTGTTTAAAAGTGGATTTGAGCCGATTACCTCAGAACCTGTCTTTCAAAAAATGGTTAATAGCGCCTTTATTGGAACAAATCTTGAAACCTATTTACGAACAAATCAGATTTGTCATTTAGTCGTTGTTGGTTTGACCCTGCCTCATTGTGTATCTACTACGACACGAATGGCAGCAAATCTTGGTTTTGAAGTCACTTTACTAGCCGATGCTACTGCCAGTTTTACCCTATCTAATAAAAACGGTCAGGCCATCTCTCCTGAGACTATCCATGAGATTAATCTCCTTTCTCTACAAGATGAGTTTGCTCAAATTCTTACTACAGAAGAATTTTTAACCCAAGTACAAGTATAAAATAATCCGTCAACTCTTATTGAGCTGACGGATTTTCTTTGATTATAAAAATTCAAATACTGAAGGTTATTATTGATTCAAAGCAACACTGGAAACCTTACCATCGGCTCCCGTTGTAATTTGGATGACTTTTCCTCCACCAATTTTGGCATTATACTTACCATCGTCAAGAGTGTAAGAATATCCTTTGATAGAATAATTTTCTTTCTTTCCATCAGCAGATTCTACTGTAAATTGGCCACCTGATGAAACTGTGATGGTTTCGCTATTGGCTCCCTTCCAATTGCCCGCTGCAGCTGAAAAATCACCATCTACCATGGTTAAAACACCCTTGTAGCGTTTATTTTGCTCTGCTTGTTTGTCTTGAAGTTTGCGGTCAGTTGTAGGATTATAGCTTGATTGGTTAGACTGGGCTTGAGGAGCTTGTTGAGTTGAAGGAGCCTGAGCAGGAGTTTGTTGACTAGCTACCTGTTGATTAGCCACTTCTTGACCTTGTCTTTGTTCTGGTGCCGATTGTGATGGCGTTGCAGTTGCTGAAGATTGATCAGTAGATGCCTTGGCCTTTTCAGATGAAGCTGAACTTGAGGACTTCTGAGTCTGGCTTTCTTTGCTAGCAGAAGTTGCTTTAGAACTTGATGATTGGCTTATCTTAACAGAACTGCTTGCTTGAGTTGTTTCCTTTTTATTTCCACAAGCTCCTAATAATATAGTTGATGCTAATACTGTAGCTGTCATCAATTTGATATAGGTTTTCTTTTTCATTTTTCTACTCCTTTGTAATATTTTTGAAATATTAAGAAATCTTTTTGTAATATGATTGTAATATTAAAATTTGAATATGTCAACAATTTATCTAAACTATTTTAAAAATCTTAAATACTTTAGATACATTTACTCCTCCTACTCTTCTATTCGTAATAAAACAGAAAAAAATTCCTATTTTGATTAAAATTGTTTAAATCCCCTTTGTGTAATCGCTTGCATTATTGAGTGTGAAGGAATATAATAACATTGAAATAGAATATAGGAGGTGCACTCTCATGCTAAATAAGTATTTCAAGTATCTTCCTTGGCTGATTTTAGATGCTTTCGCTTCTTACGGGGCAGCTACTCATTACGCTCAAACAACATTTGATTTGTTCTTCTTAACTATCGTTTTTATGATTGTCTACGTAGCTTTATTGTATTTACACGAAACCTATTTAAAATATAAATACAAAGACTTCTTTACTCACATATTGAGTAATCCTAAGAAAGATAGCCACCCCTAAAAACAGTCGCAACAGCAAAACCATCTCATGATGGTACATAAAGAGGTCGGGAACTTTGTCCCGACCTCGCTTTTTATACAATATCAAATTTTAACTGGCCTGCTTTAACACCAATCTTAAGTGTGCTGCCTACCTCTAATTCTCCCTTGAGAAGAAGTTCTGCCAACTTGTCTTCCACTTCTGTTTGTAGGGTTCTGCGAAGTGGACGAGCTCCCATCTCTGGGTCATATCCTTGATTTGCCAACAATTTCAGTGCTGAAGCTTGTAATTTCAAGTCAATGCCTTTTTCAGCCAAACTTGCCACTAAAGGTTTGACCATAATCTTCACCACTTCCTGCATATGGTCGCTAGACAGGCTATGGAAGACCACCTTTTCATCAATACGGTTGATGAATTCCGGTCTATAAGCCTTTTTCAACTCTTCAAACATGCGTTTTTCCATATTCTCCTGATCAAAACGGATATCCTTAGCTCCAAAGCCAACTGTCTTGTCATCCCGAAGGGCTGTCGCACCAAGGTTTGATGTCATGATAATAATGGTATTTGAAAAGTCGACCTTGCGTCCCTTACTGTCTGTCAAGACACCGTCATCCAAGACCTGCAAGAGAACATTAAAGATGTCTGGGTGGGCCTTCTCTACCTCGTCAAAAAGGAGAACAGAATAGGGTTTGTTACGAACCTTCTCCGTCAACTCCCCACCTTCTTCATAACCCACATAACCCGGAGGAGCTCCATTGAGACGGCTGGCTGCGAATTTCTCCATATACTCACTCATATCAAAGCGGATAAGGGCTGATTCGTCATCAAAGAGAACTTCTGCCAGAGCCTTGGCCAATTCGGTCTTACCGACACCTGTAGGTCCTAGGAACATAAAGGAACCAATCGGACGCTTGTGACTGCGAATTCCTGACTGGTTACGGCGAATGGCACGGCTGATACTAGAGACAGCCTGATCTTGCCCGATAACCCGTTTATGGAGTTCTGCTTCAAGATTTAGATATTTCTTAGCGTCAGTCTGAGTCAGTTTTTGGACTGGGATACCTGACAGACGACTCAAGGTGGTCAAAATATCAGACTCTGTCACCAAGTCTTTATAGACAGGCACTTCCTCCTCTTTTGCGATTAGCTGAGCTGCCTGTTTCCACTTGCCATCCATCAAGGCCTTGTCAGCTGGACTCAAGCCTGAATCGTCTGCTTTTACATGCTTAGCCTTATTTTGCACTGTTGCCGCTGCCTCATCCAAGAGATCAATAGCAGAGTCTGGCAAGTGACGACTAGTCAAGTAGCGATGTGCCATCTTGACAGCTGTTTCAACCGCTTCATCTGTGATTTGCACACGATGATGTTTCTCATAAGTCGCCTTCAAGCCTTGTAAAATGGTCATGCTGTCTGCCACACTTGGCTCTTCAATCGTCACTTTTGCAAAACGACGAGAAAGGGCTGCGTCTTTTTCAATGTGTTTTTGGTACTCTTCCTGAGTAGTCGCACCAACCGTTCTCAAGGTTCCACGCGCTAAGGCTGGCTTCAAGATATTGGCCGCATCCAGAGTTGAGTCAATTCCACTACCAGAACCCATGATAGTGTGGAGTTCATCGATAAAGAGGATGACTTGCCCATCTTCTTCAATATCCTTGATGATATTATTCATGCGTTCTTCAAAGTCACCACGGAAGCGTGTCCCTGCAACAACATTCATCAAATCAAGCTCTAACACGCGCATCTTAGCCATTTCCGCAGGTACATCACCACTAGCAATACGCTGGGCAAGACCGAGCGCCAGAGCTGTTTTCCCGACACCAGCATCCCCAACCAAGACAGGATTATTCTTGGTTTTTCGGCTCAAGATTTGAATCATACGGGATATTTCCTTGTCACGACCAATGACTGGCTCTAACTTGCCAGAACGCGCTTGCTCTGTCAAATCATGCGTATAGTCCTCGAGTCCACCACTCTGAGTCTGGGGCATTCCCATCATATTAGCCATAGAATTTTGCTTGTCAGCTACTGTACGATGGCGTTGGCGTAAAGCTTTAAGGTCTTCACGAGTCCAACCTGCTCGTTCTTCTAAATTTCGACGAAGGGCAGCAATCTTGACCTGATCTTTCTTGTCTTCATAAGAAAAACCTGCCCTCTCCAAGATACGAGTCGCCAAGGCATTTCCATCATGCAAAATCGCATAGAGGACATGCTCCGTTCCTAGCATCTTAGCATGGACCACTGACGCTACATATTCGGCTTCATCAAAGAGAACCTGCAAACGATGAGAAAACGGCAACTCCGTAAAGGTTTCATCCTGGCTATAGTCCGTTTCAGTCAGTTCCAAAGCCACCTCTTCTAAACGGTCCATCTCATATGGATAATCATTTAAAGTAGCCCCTGCCACACTATAGCTGTGATTGGACATGGCAATCAACAAGTGCCAAGATTCTAGGTAACGAGCTCCAAAATGGCCAGCAACCATGTAGGCACTTTCGATACATTCATTCAATGCTTTTGAATAGTTCATCTTACTTCCCTTTTCTATCTACCTCTTGTATGACCTGTCGTAGCATATTAGCACGAACAACTGGAGCTTCTTCTCCTAGAACGCGATCCAAAGCTACTGCCTCCAGCAAATTCATCTCTTGCTTAGTCATCAATTGCTGCTCAACCAAAAGCTGCAGAATATCTTCATAAATTTCTTGACTAACTCGCTCACCAATTGAATAAAGCAAATCACGGAGCATTTCATGATGACTAGAAAACTCAATCCGTCCTATGCGAATGTAGCCTCCACCACCCCGCTTACTTTCAACCAAGTAGCCTCTACTTTCCGTAAAGCGTGTCTTGATCACATAGTTAATCTGACTAGGAACAACCTGGAATGTATCTGCTAACTGACTCCGTTGCAACTCTACAATTCCAGATTGATCTAAAATCGCCTTGATGTAGGCCTCAATATGATCCGATGTATTTTTAAATCTCATTACAAACCCACCTCTCTCTTTAAACCTTGACTATCTTTGACTATTATACCGAAATTTTCTCATTTTTAAAAGAAAAAGGGCGCTGGTAAAGGATAATCTTCACCAACTCCCTATTTTTCTACTTATCTAAGCCTAATTCTACCAAGATTTGACGTTTGTAGGCAATCTTTTGAACTTCTTTGTCCTCATCTTCAGACCAGTCTAGTTTAATTTCTGAAACAATCTGCCCAGGGCGATTTTTCAAGATATAGATGCGGTCGCTGAGATTGAGGGCCTCCTCGATACTATGCGTGATAATCAGGGTCGTCAATTGCAACTGCTTGTGAATCTCCAGATACCAAGCGTGGAGTTCCATCTTGGTCATCTCATCCAAGGCACTAAAGGCCTCATCCAAGAGAAAGAGCTTGTGCCCGAAAAGGTAAGTTCGAAGCAAGGCTACACGCTGACGCATCCCACCACTGAGTTCATGAGGATACTTGTCCCGTACAGCTGTCAACTGGAAGGTCGCAAGAATTTCATCCGCACGGGCAATGGCTTCCACCTTATCCACTTTTTGAATCAAGAGGGGCAGGATGATATTACCAAGCACCGTCTTGTGCTCCAAGAGTAGATCCTTTTGCAACATATAACTCACGCGCCCCTGGGGATTTTCTTCACCATCAAGGACAATTCTCCCTGACTGAACTTCTAAAATCCCAGCGATTAGATTAAAGAGGGTGGTCTTTCCAACACCACTTGGACCTAAGATAGAAACCACTTCACCTGAAGTCACCTGCAGGTTAATGTCCTCTAAAATCCTCTCCTGACCATAAGCATAACTGACGTGTTCTAGTCTAATCTCTGTCATTATTTCACAAATTCGTTGGTGAAGCCTTTGTCTGTCAAGTCTTCTTTAAGGATACCATTTTCTTTATCCCATTTGTAGAAGGCATTCCAGCGAGCTGCATCAAATTGACCCCATTTTTCCTTGTTGCTTGCGTATTCTTTTGACAAGTATTTTTGAGATTCGATGACAAAGTCACGTTTTTCCTGAAGTTCAGGTGCATTCTTGATGAGGATATCTGCCGCTTCCTCTGGATGCTCCATAGCGTATTGGTAGCCTTTTTTGATAGCTTGGATAACTTTGCGAGCTTCTTCTTTGTTGTCTTTCAAATAGTCATTGTTTGCGATGATAACTGGTGAGTAGTAGTCAAACTCCTTGACATAGTCTTTCAAGTACATGAAATTAGCATCTACACCTTGAGATTTTGCAAGGATACCATCCCAACCGTAGTAGATCCATGCAGTATCAAATACTCCATTAGCAATCGGTGTGATCGAGTTTGAATCGTTATTTGGTACTTTTTCAACTTTTTCAAAATCTCCACCTTGAGATTCTACCAAGGTTTTCAACATAGCAAGTTCAGTTGGGTCATTCCAAGTTCCGTATTTCTTACCAACCAAGTCCTTTGGACTAGCTACATTATCAGATTTACGAGAGATGATTCCTGATGTATTGTGTTCAACAATAGCTGCAACGGCAGTAATTCCTGCACCTTTTTCCAATTTTTTAGCCATGTAGTCTTGGAAATAGACTGCAAATGGTGCCTTACCATTGATAACCAAGTCAGAAGAACTTTCTTCTGGTGGCAATTTCAAGTCAACATCCACTCCAGCTTCTTTGAAATAACCTTTTTCCTTGGCAACATAAAGCCCTGTGTGGTTGGTATTTGGTGTCCAGTCTAGGATAAAGTCAATTTTCTTGAGTTCTGCCTCTTTGTTGTCTTTAGAAGCAGTTCCTTGGCCACAGGCCACAAGCACAACAGCTAGAAGAGCTGTTAAAACAGTTAAAAACACTTTCCATGTTTTCTTCATTTTCTTTCCTCTTTTCTTTTTCAGAAACATTCTTATTCTACGAACGTTTCCATTTAATAACATATTTCTCGCTGATATCGACCAATTTCATACCAAGAAGACTGATAATCGATACCAGAATAATAATAGCAAACATGGTATCATACTGAAACAGTTTTTTGGACTGAATCATATAAACACCAAGACCCTCAAAGCCTCCCAACCACTCAGATACCACTGTTGTGATAAAGGCGTAGGAAACACTGACCCTCAGACCGGCATAAAAGTAGGGTAGGCTGACAGGGATTTTAAAATGCCACAGGATTTGCCAAGGTTTGGCCCGCATCAGACTAAACAAGGTCAGCATATCCTTGTCACAATGCCTAAAACCGTCCAAAATGCTGACGATAATAGGAAAAGTTGTCGTCAAGATAATCAAGACAATCTTGGGCAAAATCCCATAACCTAGCCACAAGACCAGAATAGGAGCTATGGCAATGGTCGGGATAGTCTGAACAACCACCATCATAGGGTAAATCAAGTCATTGAGCCAAGTCAAACTGTCCATAAGTACAGCCATGAGACAGGCAATCAAGACTCCCAAAACCAACCCCAATAAAGCCACTCTCAAGGTGGCCCAGCTATGGTGCCAGAGAAATTCTCTATCACGCACAAAAGACTGGAGGATTTCAAGAGGGGTCGGCAGGATAAACTTAGGAAGAAGTTTAAGCAACCCTGCTAGCTGCCAGATTGACAAGACTCCCAAAAAACCCAATAGACTAATGTGTCGTCTCAGTATACTTTTCAAGTTTCTCATCAATACTTAAAATCTCTCCTACATTTATTTTAACATTGGCAAAGACATTGTCTGCCTCCTGCCCTGCTACCTCTAGCGCTTCTTTGAGAATGCGCATAAGCTCATCAAACTCCCCTTCCAAGACCGTTTCAAATGGTGTCACCACCATGGTCACTTCTTGAGCTTGCAGATGAGCAATGACCTGATCGATAACAGCTATCCGATCAATCCCCTGTGCTAGGGGTAAAACTTGCAAGGCAATGCTTGCTTTCATAAAAACCTCCTCTTCTCGTTTTCCTTTGACAAAAAGAAAAACCTTTACCATATATGGAAAAGGTCAAGAATAGACTAAGTATCGTTCCCTACGCTGGCATTACCCAGATCAGGTGCGGTCGAAGTTTAACACTTCCTCTCAGACTGTACACAGACTCCCATATATTATATGGACATATGATAGCGCAAAATAAAAAAATTGTCAAGGAAACTGCTTACAGAAAAAGTAGGAAAAATTTCCTACTTTTTCTATACTCTCACACCATCACTATTTACTCTGTAGCCATCCACTGTTGTATTAACAGCTAAGGCCCCAGAAGAGTAAGAATAATACCACTTACCAGAGACTTGATACCATCCTGTTTTCATTGCCCCTGAACTATCTAGATAATACCACACCCCATTTTCCTTTAACCATCCTGTCTGCATTTCACCAGATGATTTCAAATAATACCAGCTAGAACCATCCTTCAACCAGCCTGTTGATTTAGAACCATTTGATTTGAAATGATACCAACTACCATTTATTTTCTTCCAACCGACAGTCAGAACATCATTGGAACTATCTTCTGGTTGATTCTGCGATGAAGAAACCTCCTCTAACTGAATATAACGACGACTTCCACTATAAGATATATAACTCAACCACTTGTACCCATCTTTTTCAAGTACCTGATCATAATGAACACTCTCACCTGGAGAATAATATGCAATTGAAGTTGCACTAGCTAAAGGTTGATTTTTAATAGCTGCCTTATTCTTAAAATAATGAGTTCCTCCTGTCGAAGACGAAGGTTGACTATTGAATACTTTGCTACTACTTACTACATTACCTCCCTCCAAATCTTTAAAATGAATAAATCCTGTCATCGTATTCGCTTTTATAGTTCGTTTATTATAGGATCCTGTATAACCATAGTTGTATTCCTCAATTTCTATATTATCCCCCATTACATTTGAAACCCAGGCAACATGACCATATCCTCCTGCAGTAGACCAAGCAATAGATCCAATAGCTGGTGTATTATCTACACGATATCCTTCACGACGAGCACGATAGCCCCATTCATTCGCATTTCCATAAGCTCCTGTAATCTCAAAACCGTTGACACTACTCAATCGAAAGGCTGCAAATGAAGTACACTGACGAGAGTACATGCGCCACTTATCAATCTCCTGACTCCCATTTTTATAATAAGCAGGATAATCATCCCCACGCGCAATCGATCCATTTCCTCCGGAATAGGCATATACACTATCACTCGCTACTAGCATCAATCCTACTACTAAAAAAGGAACAACCTTTTTAGCTGATTTTCTAAAAGAAAATCCTGTCTCTGTTACTTTGAATGGTAAAACTTTCATTCTTCCTCCTTGAAAAATAATATAAATTGAAGATTGCCTTCACTTAAACTATTCGGAGAAAAAAGAAAAAGTGAGAAAATTTCTCACTTTAGTCCAAATAATGAATCAAATTTTTTTCCGTAAGGATATCTGAGTAAGTAAAGGATTCAACGTAAACATTAGTTTGTTTATCTCCTTCAACATTCCCAAATTCCACAATAAATAGGGATGGATAAACTTCAATTAACTTACCCAATCTATTTTTTTGGCGCTTACGCCCATTTTCCAAAGTCATTTCAATTACATGACCCTCATGCGCCTTGATTTCCTCTTTAATTTTTTTCATCTTAGCTACATCTGTAAATGCATCTGTCATCTTATTTCCTCCCTTTTTGAAATACTTGAAAATTTATTGTATTCTTTTTGGAAAATTAATTCCACCGTTCCACGAGCTCCACTACGGTTTTTCTCGATAATAACTTCTACCTTATTATTTGGTATGCCTTCCTCTTCTTCACCACCACGCTCATAGTAGTCGTCGCGATAAAGAAAGGCTACGATATCAGCGTCCTGCTCAATAGATCCAGATTCACGAATATCAGACAAGACTGGTCTCTTATCCTGACGTTGTTCTACACCACGAGAAAGCTGACTTAGAGCGATTACTGGAACTTTCAGTTCTTTTGCTAGAATTTTCAGCTGACGTGAAATTTCTGAAACTTCTTGTTGACGATTTTCTCGGCCTGTACCCGTAATCAATTGCAAGTAATCTATCAAAATCAAACCAAGATTGCCCGTTTCTTGAGCAAGTTTACGTGAGCGAGAACGAATTTCCGTAATCCGAATCCCTGGCGTATCATCGATATAGATACTCGCATTAGCTAGATTCCCTTGAGCAATGGTATACTTTTGCCACTCCTCATCAGTCAATTGACCCGTACGGATAGAATGGGATTCCACCAACCCCTCTGCAGCTAACATACGGTCTACTAGACTTTCCGCACCCATTTCGAGTGAAAAGATAGCAACCGTTTTGTCCAACTTAGTCCCAATGTTCTGAGCAATATTCAAGGCAAAAGCTGTCTTACCAACCGCTGGTCGAGCTGCTAGGATAATCAACTCCTCCTCATGAAGACCCGTCGTCATATGATCCAAATCACGGTAGCCCGTAGCAATCCCTGTAATATCAGTCGTTTGTTGAGAGCGTGCTTCCAGATTTCCAAAGTTGACATTCAACACATCTCGAATATTCTTAAATCCGCTTCGATTTGCATTTTCACTGACATCAATTAGACCTTTTTCTGCCTGAGCAATGATCTCATCAGCTGGTTGTGAAGCCTCGTAAGCTTGATTGACAGACTCTGTCAACTTGGCGATTAATCGCCGTAACATAGCCTTTTCTGCAACTATTTTAGCATAATACTCCGCATTAGCAGAAGTTGGCACAGAATTGACAATCTCAACCAAGTAAGACAAGCCACCAATATTCTGCAAATCACCTTGATTATCAAGGATGGTACGAACCGTTGTTGCATCTATAGCATCACCACGATCGGATAAATCGACCATGGCTTGGAAAATCAAACGATGGGCATACTTAAAAAAGTCCCGAGACTCAATATATTCTCTCACAAAAACAAGCTTACTCTCGTCAATAAAGATAGCCCCCAAAACGGATTGCTCAGCTAAGATATCTTGAGGTTGTACTCGTAACTCTTCTACTTCTGCCATCAAACTTCCCTTCCTTTTACAATCTTGTCAAGAAGGTGTAAACTTATCCTTCCTTCACACGAAGATTGATTACACTTGTAACATCTTGATAAATTTTCACTGGTACATCAATCAAACCGACTGCTCGAATCGGAGCTTGTACTTGAATATGACGTTTATCAATCTTAATTCCAAATTGCTTTTGCAATTCTTCTGCAATTTTCTTATTGGTAATAGAGCCAAAGGTACGGCCATCTGGACCAACTTTTTCAACAAACTCTACAACCGTTTCTTCAGCTTCAAGTTGGGCTTTAATTGCTTTTGCTTCTGCAATCATCTCAGCGTGAGCTTTTTCTTCAGATTTTTGTTTACCACGAAGTTCACCTACAGCTTGAGCAGTCGCTTCTTTTGCTAGGTTCTTTTTGATAAGAAAGTTTTGTGCATACCCTGTTGGTACTTCCTTAATTTCTCCTTTTTTACCTTTTCCTTTAACATCTGCTAAAAAGATTACTTTCATTCTTCTTTCTCCTTTTCCTTTATTTCATTTAATACAATTTCTGTCAATTTTTCACCTGCTTCTGACAAGGTTAAATCCTTAATTTGAGCTGCTGCTAAATTAAAGTGGCCTCCACCTCCCAGCTCTTCCATAATCCGTTGTACATTCAATTTACTACGACTGCGAGCTGAAATAGAAATAAATCCTTGTGTATTCTTCGCAAGAACAAAACTCGCTTCAATACCTGACATGGCTAACATGGCATCTGCTGCCTTACTAATAACAACTGTATCATAGCATTTCGAGTCCTTAGCCTCTGCTATGAGTACATCTGAACCTAATTTACGCCCCTGTAAAATAAGTTCATTGATCTCACGATATTCTTCAAAATCTGTCGCAGCCATTTCCTGAATAGCAATACTATCACTTCCGCGCGTTCTAAGATAGCTAGCAACATCAAATGTCCGACTAGTCACTCGTGAGGTGAAATTTTTAGTATCCAACATCATACCAGCCATCAAGACGCTTGCTTGCATACGACTCAAACGATTTTTCTTAGAATTTTGGAACTGTAGCAATTCCGTTACTAACTCACTGGCACTACTTGCACCACTTTCGATATAAGTAATAACTGCATTATCTGGGAAATCCTGATCCCTTCTATGATGGTCAATAACAATTGTTTGGGTAAACAAATCATAAAAATCTTTTGATAAAGTTAAAGATGTCTTTGAATGGTCTACAAGAATCAACAAAGAACGATTGGTCACCATCCCCATTGCATCCTTAACAGACAACAGCTTCGTAACTCCTTCTTTTTCTAAGAATGTAACAGCTCGTTCAATATCCGGAGACATTTGTTCTTCGTCATAAAGAGCATAACTATTTTCAGTCACATTACTAGCAAATAACTGCATACCTACAGCAGAACCCAAAGCATCCATATCTAGATTTTTGTGACCAACTACAAAAACTTGATCCACACTCCGAATCTTATCTGAAATAGCTGTCATCATAGCGCGCGTACGGGTACGGGTACGCTTGATTGAAGCAGCAGACCCACCACCAAAATAAACTGGATTTTTCGTTTCGTTGTTTTCCTTGACAACCACCTGATCGCCACCACGTACCTCAGCCAAGTTCAAGTTGAGCAAAGCAACTTTCCCTATCTCATCATGATTTCCATCACCATAAGAAAATCCCATACTTAAGGTCAAAGGCAACTGTCTCTGCTTCGCCTCTTCTCTGAAAGCATCGATAACAGAAAATTTATCATTCATCAATTCCTCAAGTACAGTATAGTCAGTAAATAGATAAAAACGGTCCATACTCACTCGACGGGAGAACATGGCATGTTTCCCAGCAAATTCTGAAACAAAATTAGCTACAAAACTGTTAATATGACTGATATCAGACTCTGATGTTTTATCTTCTAAATCATCGTAGTTATCAACAGAAACAATCCCAATCACAGGTCGACTCGTTACTAACTCAACAGTCGCTTCGTATTCTCCAGACACATCAAAGAAATAAAGAACCCCAGACACCTTGTCCATATGAACCGAATAACGGGTCTCACCCAAAGTAGCATAAGAACCTGGATTCCCCACAGAAGCCTTAATAATTGTTTGAATTAATGCCACATCAATCTCGCCCACTTCATTAGTCAAAATCAATTCAGCATAAGGATTAAACCATTCAACGTCACCTGAAGACAAGTCTAATTTAATGACTCCGACAGGCATCTGTTCTAACAAGGTTGTCAAACTTTCTTCAGCTTGATGGTTTACATACTGGATTTGTTCTACTTCACTCCTTGAGTAATAGTCTCTCTGATAAATGAATAATAAAATATATAAACCCAAAATAAGTAGCAAAAGAAATAGCGTTACCAGTGTATTCGTTACAAAAACAAGTTGCACAGATAGCACTCCGAACGCCACTATTCCTAATATTAAGGGGAAAATAGGACTTACATAAAATTTTTTCATTCCAAACCTCTTGGCACCCATTATACCATAATAACAACCAAAAAGCGACTTTTTAAAAGTGTAATCAGTAATTCTATCAATTGTAAGAAAAAGGAGGTTTACAATTCAGTAAACCTACCTTTACACGTATTCTAATTAAGATTCTTTAACTTCTAACAGACCAATTTCGCCATCTTCACGACGATAAATCACATTAGTTGTTTGATCTTCAACATCTACATAGATAAAGAAATCATGTCCCAACAAATCCATCTGTAGAATAGCTTCTTCCAAATCCATTGGTTTTAAATCAATTTGTTTTGAACGAACAACTCTAGACTGGACAACATTTGAATCTTCCACCAAAGCATCTGTAAATAATTGACTAGTTGCCACCTTATTTTTATTTTTACGCTCGATTTTTGTTTTATTTTTACGAATCTGACGTTCAATTTTATCAGTTACAAGGTCAATTGAACCATACATATCTTGAGACACATCTTCTGCACGAAGAGTAATAGAGCCAAGCGGAATCGTTACTTCCACTTTAGCAGTTTTTTCACGATACACCTTCAAGTTAACTCGAGCATCCAACTCTTGTTCAGCTTGAAAATACTTTTCGATCTTTTCGAGTTTAGAAACTACATAATCACGAATTGCTTCTGTTACTTCTAGGTTTTCACCACGGATACTATATTTAATCATATGAGTACCTTCTTTCTAAACATTTTTGTTTTTCTGATTTCATTATAACGCTTTCATTTTATTTTTGCAAATTTTTTTCCTCATCTTACAAGGGAAAATGTTTTTACGTCCTCAGCACCAGCTTCTTCCAGTAGTCTCTTCACACGATTTATAGTTGTTCCAGTAGTATAAATATCATCTATAAGTAGGATTTTTTTAGGAATAGTGACTCCACTTTTAATAAAGAAAGGAAGTTCTGTCCCCAAACGCTCTGAACGACTTTTAGAAGAACTAGCTCGCTCTTCTCTCTTTTCTAATAAATCTAGATACGCAAAGCCTGCTGCCTCTACCAAACCCTCAACCTGATTAAATCCTCTGTCAGCATATCTATCACGACTTAGAGGAATGACAACAAATTGATACTCTTTGTACTTTCTCAACGCCGCACTTAAAACTGAAGCGAAAACTTTTCTTAAAAGGAAGTCTCCGTCAAACTTATACCGACTGAAAAAATCCTTCATAGCTTGATTGTAAGTAAAAATCGCTCTATGACTGACCTCAACTCCTTCTTTACACCAAAATTGACAATCTTGACACTTTGTTGACAAGTCTATTTTCATACAGTTTGGACAATACTCTTCTCCAATTCTCTCAAAAGTAGAATCACAGTCTGAACAAAGATAGGAGTCATCATTCCTCAACAGCAAGATACTACTAAAAGTTAAAACAGCCTTCATAGTCTGCCCACATAACAAGCACTTCATAGCCCCGCCTCCTTATTCATCTGCTGAATTTCCTTAATTGCCTTCTTGATTGAAGCATTTAACCCATCATGGAAGAAAAGCAAATCTCCTGTCGGTCGATCCATACTTCGTCCAACTCGACCACCAATCTGAATCAAACTAGACTTGGTAAACAGACGATGATTAGCCTCTACTACGAAAACGTCCACACAAGGAAAAGTAACTCCACGCTCCAATATTGTAGTACTGATAAGTATTGTCAGCTCTCCATCTCGAAAAGCTTGTACCTGCTCTAGCCGATCTTCTGTGACAGACGATACAAAGCCAATTTTCTCATTTGGAAATTGCTCCTGTAAGATTTCTTTTAACTGCTCCCCTTTCTTAATTTCTGATGCAAAAAGGAGTAACGGATAACCTGTTTTTCTCTGCTTCTCAATATAGGATTTTAACTTTGGAGACAAACACTTCTTATCTAAATAGCGATTAAAATCCGATAACCAGACAGGTTTAGGAATAATCAACGGATTTCCATGAAATCTTCTAGGCAAACTCAGTCTCTTTAACTCTCCCGAGCGAACCTTCCTATCTAATTCATCTGTAGAAGTCGCTGTTAAAAAAATTCTCAATCCATTCTCCTTTACACTATTCTTGACAGCATGGTAAAGCGTGGGATTGTCAACATAAGGAAAAGCATCTACTTCATCCACTATCAGCAAATCAAAAGCTTGATAAAACTTCAGTAACTGATGGGTCGTCGCAACAACTAATGGTGTTCGAAAATATGGTTCTGATTCTCCGTGTAGCAAAGCTATCTCACAGGAAAAATCCTGTTGCAAGCGCTTATACAGCTCCAAACAAACATCTATGCGAGGACTAGCCAAACAAACTGCACCACCTTCATCAATCACTTTGGCAACAACTTGGTAAATCATCTCTGTCTTTCCAGCTCCTGTTACCGCATGAACTAAGGTTGGTTCTTGCTTGTCTACTGCTTGAATTAGTCCCTCTGACACCTTCTCTTGAAAAGGAGTTAATTGACCACGCCATTTAAGAACATCTTGCTTCGGAAAATCCTCCTGCGGAAAATAGTATAAAGTTTGATCACTCCTGACTCGCTTCATAATTAAGCACTCCCGACAATAGTAAGCACCGATGGGCAAATACCATTCTTCTAGAATAGGACTATCACAACGTTGACAGAACAATTTCCCCCTCTCCTTTCTCATTGCTGGAATTTTCTCCGCCAACTGACGTTCCTCTTCTGACAATTCATTCTCAGTAAACAAACGACCGAGATAATTTGAATTTACTTTCATACTTCTTTATTCGTAAAAACTAGCGCTTTAGATGATTTTTTAGTACAATTAAATCATGGAATTTAGAACAATTAAAGAGGACGGGCAAGTCCAAGAAGAAATCAAAAAATCTCGCTTTATCTGTCATGCTAAGCGTGTTTATAGCGAAGAAGAGGCTCGTGACTTCATTACTGCCATCAAAAAAGAACACTACAAAGCTACGCATAACTGCTCTGCCTTCATTATTGGGGAACGTAGTGAAATCAAACGTACAAGTGATGATGGTGAGCCCAGTGGTACTGCCGGCGTTCCCATGCTTGGGGTACTAGAAAATCACAATCTCACCAATATCTGTGTGGTAGTGACACGCTACTTCGGTGGTATTAAACTAGGTGCTGGAGGATTGATTCGTGCTTACGCAGGCAGTGTTGCCTTAGCTGTCAAAGAAATTGGCATCATTGAAATAAAGGAACAGGTTGGCATTGCTATTCAAATGTCTTACACTCAGTACCAAGAATATAATAACTTCCTTAAAGAACATACTCTCATGGAGCTGGATACAAATTTTACAGATCAAGTCGATACGATGATTTATGTTGATAAAGAAGAAAAAGAAAACATTAAAGCTGCACTGGTAGAGTTTTTTAATGGAAAAGTTACTTTAACTGATCAAGGTTTACGCGAAGTTGAAGTTCCTGTAAACTTAGTGTAAACAATGGAAAAGTAGTGTTTCATTGATATTCTCACCGCTACTTAATTAACAAAATAAAAATAGGGTTGCCAAGACCTGCTAGAAAATGAACAAGTCAAAAAGAAAACGGATAGCATTTTCCTTTACACCTATTTACTATAATTATCTTGTCACAATCGCTTGAAAATTAATGGCTTAGACCTATGATATAAAAAAATCCTATCGCTTCGATAGGATTTCTATATTTTACAAATGGTATAGATAGCGTTATACTAGAAATATCTTATACAAAGAGGTATTTATATGTCTATTTATAACAACATTACTGAACTAATCGGACAAACACCGATTGTTAAACTCAACAACATTGTACCAGAAGGTGCTGCGGACGTCTATGTAAAGCTTGAAGCATTTAACCCTGGTTCATCGGTAAAAGACCGCATTGCCCTTAGCATGATTGAAAAAGCTGAACAAGACGGTATTCTGAAACCTGGTTCTACTATTGTTGAAGCAACAAGTGGAAACACTGGTATTGGGCTGTCATGGGTAGGTGCTGCTAAAGGGTATAAAGTTGTCATCGTTATGCCTGAAACTATGAGTGTAGAACGCCGTAAGATTATCCAAGCCTATGGCGCTGAACTCGTCCTTACGCCTGGTAGCGAAGGAATGAAGGGTGCTATTGCCAAGGCTCAAGAAATCGCTGCTGAACGTGATGGTTTCCTTCCTCTTCAATTCAACAATCCAGCAAATCCAGAAGTACACGAAAGAACAACAGGAGCTGAGATACTAGCTGCTTTCGGTAAAGATGGACTAGATGCCTTTGTTGCTGGAGTGGGTACCGGTGGAACGATTTCTGGTGTTTCTCATGCACTCAAATCAGCAAATCCAGGTATTCAAGTTTATGCAGTAGAAGCAGATGAATCTGCTATTCTATCTGGTGAAAAACCTGGTCCTCACAAAATTCAAGGTATCTCAGCTGGATTTATTCCTGATACACTTGATACAAATGCCTATGATGGTATCGTTCGTGTAACGTCAGACGATGCTCTGGCACTTGGCCGTGAGATTGGCGGAAAAGAAGGATTCCTTGTTGGTATTTCTTCAGCTGCAGCTATCTACGGAGCAATTGAAGTTGCTAAAAAATTAGGTACAGGTAAGAAAGTCCTTGCTCTCGCACCAGATAACGGTGAACGTTATCTCTCCACAGCACTCTATGAATTTGAAGTATAGTCTCCTAAATACATTTAGCCCTTATTATAGGGCTTTTTGTTTTAATTATTTCTAATCGAGTGAGGCTTAGCAAAAAACAATTTCAGGAGAAAATCTAAGCTCTATACAACAAAAAAAGGAAGCAATTTACTTCCTTTCTATCATTAGTTATTCAAGGCTGCTGCCATTGTAGCTGCAACTTCTGCTTCAAAGTCGTTTGCAGCTTTTTCGATACCTTCACCAACTTCAAAGCGAGCGAACTCAACTACTGAAGCGTTAACTGATTCTAGGTAAGCTTCAACTGTCTTGCTGTCATCCATGATGTAAACTTGTGCAAGAAGTGTGTAAGCTTGGTCAACTTTAGTGTTGTCAAGCATGAAGCGATCCATTTTACCTGGGATGATTTTATCCCAGATTTTTTCTGGTTTACCTTCTGCAGCCAATTCAGCTTTGATAGCTTCTTCAGCTTGAGCGATTACTTCATCAGTCAATTGAGCTTTAGATCCGTATGCCAAGTGTGGAAGAGCTGGTTTACCAACCATAGCACGGCTTTCATTATCTTGGTCGATAACGTGGTTCAATTGTGCCAACTCATCTTTAACAAATTGCTCATCCAATTCTTTGTATGAAAGAACTGTTGGTTTCATAGCAGCGATGTGCATTGAAATTTGTTTAGCAAGTGCTTCGTCTCCACCTTCGATTACAGAGATAACACCGATACGTCCACCGTTGTGTTGGTATGCTCCGAAGTGTTGTGCATCTGTTTTTTCAATCAAAGCAAAGCGACGGAATGAGATTTTTTCTCCGATAGTCGCTGTCGCAGACACATAAGCTGCTTCAAGAGTTTCACCTGAAGGCATTGTCAAAGCAAGAGCTTCTTCGTTGTTAGCTGGTTTTCCTTCAGCGATTGCTTTAGCTGTTGCGTTTACCAACTCAACAAATTGAGCGTTTTTCGCAACGAAGTCAGTTTCAGCATTTACTTCAACAACTGCTGCAACGTTACTGTCAACATAAACACCAGTCAAACCTTCTGCAGCAACACGGTCAGCTTTCTTAGCTGCTTTTGCCATACCTTTTTCGCGAAGCAATTCAATCGCTTTTTCGATATCGCCTTCCACTTCAACCAATGCTTTTTTAGCGTCCATAACACCAGCACCAGATTTTTCACGCAACTCTTTTACAAGTTTAGCTGTAATTTCTGCCATTTTGATTCTCCTATATTTTTTAAAAATAGGAGAGCTGGGCTAAGCCCCGCCCTCCTAGGTAATTACTATTTATATGAATTAAGCGTTGTCGCCTTCTACAACTTCAACGATTTCTTCGATTGAGTCTGCTTGAGCTTCTGAAGCTGTAAATTCTGCTTCAACTGCTGCAACAGCATCTTCACCTTGGCGACCTTCAATGATAGCGTCTGCCAATTTAGCTGTAATCAACTTAACTGCGCGGATAGCGTCATCGTTAGCTGGGATGATTACATCGATATCATCTGGATCAGTGTTTGTGTCAACCATCGCTACAACTGGGATACCCAATTTTTTAGCTTCTTTAACAGCGATTTGCTCTTTATGTGGGTCAACTACGTACATTACATCTGGGATACGAGGCATATCTTCGATACCACCCAAGAATTTTTCAAGACGTGCACGTTGTTTGTTAAGAAGTGCAACTTCTTTCTTAGGAAGAACTTCGAAAGTTCCATCTTCTTCCATGCGTTTGATTTCCTTCAAACGAGCGATACGTTTTTGGATTGTTCCCCAGTTTGTAAGAGTTCCACCCAACCAACGGTGGTTAATGAAGTATTGACCTGAACGTACTGCTTCTTCAGCAACTGCATCAGCTGCTTGTTTCTTAGTACCAACAAACAATACAACTGCATCGTTAGCTGCTGCATCACGCATGAAATCGTAAGCTTGGTCAGCGTATTTTACAGTTTGTTGCAAGTCGATAACGTGGATTCCGTTACGCTCAGTGAAGATGTACTTAGCCATCTTAGGGTTCCAGCGACGAGTTTGGTGACCAAAGTGTACACCAGCCTCAAGAAGTTGTTTCATTGAAATTACTGCCATGAGTATTTCTCCTTTTTGTTTTTTTCCTCTTCTTGACTTCAACTCGCAAAACGACCCAAGGGCAACTGTTTCACAATTCATCAAGAATGAGTATTATCGTTTACACGACAATGTTCATTATACCACATTTTTTTATCATTTTCAAGTTTTTTAAGAATTTTTTATAGAGGGATAACTTATCAAAGTAACTTTCACCATAGTGGAACGTAATCTGAAACGCTTTCAGATTAGGAGATTTTGTGCGCTATTTTTTCTATTCATTTTGGCTACAGAAACTATAAAATCAAGCATTATTAAAAACAAGTGGAACTTACCCTGACACGGAATTCCACTGTTTTTTACGATTTTATCAGATTTACTTCCATTTGGATTAGCGGTAGAACTTAGTTTAGAAATTTAGCCCATCAAAAAAGAGACTCTATTAAGTCTCCTTTTCTAATTAATCTGCATAAATATATGTTACAAAACCTGATGATGTAGTTGTTGGATTAAACCATCCACGGTGATTTCCAAGCGTGCGATTACCAGCATAATTTGATTCTGACACTTGGATACGTGTTGTTGATTCTACAGCAGTGACTACCGCTACGTGTCCATATCCACCATCGTTCCAACATGCAATCGCACCAACTTGAGGTGTTGAACCTGTACGGAATCCTGCAGCAGCTGCACTTGTAGCCCACTGTGCTCCATTACCCCAATAGTCTCCAGCCCAAGGTGCTAATGTTTTAACTCCCCATGTACATTCCCCAATTGGATAACTTGAAGCGTTTGTACTATATGTTGGGCGTTGTTTAACTGCTACAGGAGTATATGTTGTTGATTCTGAAGAAGCTACTGCTTGAACCTGTGCTGCAAATGTCGTATTTCCAGAAGCAACAACTGTTTGTTGTTGGCTTGCTTGTTTTGCCTTATAAGCTGCTTCTGCCTCTGCTGCTGCCTTTGCTGCCGCTTCTGCTTCTGCTTTTTTCTCTAGCAAACTTGCTTTTTCATCTTCTGCTGTCGCTTTTTCAGCAGCAAGATTTAATTCTGCAGCTTTCAACTCAGCTTGTTTTGTTGTTAGAGTTTGTGCATCATCAGACAATTTCTGTTGATTTGCAATTACTGTATTAATTGCATCATTGTTTGCCACTTGCTTCTCAGAAATTGCTTTTTTATCTGCTTTTTGTTGTTCCAACATTTTGTTGTTAGCAGATACGATTTCATTCATTGCTGCAACACGTGAAATGGCTTCTGTAATTGATTTTGAGTTCACAATTGTATTGATGTAGCTAGTTGCAGCTCCGTTTGTTTGAGCACTACGAGCTTGTTTTTCCAAAGAATCATTACGAGATACAATGTTTTTAGAAAGTTCTGTAATCTCACCCTCAAGTTTCTTAGATTCTGCTTGTAATCTGTCATTTTCAGCTTGCAAGTTAGATTGCTCAGCTTGAATAGCTGATACTTGCTCCTGAATTTGATCAACTTGTTTTTGAGCTTCTTGTTGTTGTGCTGTTAAGTTACTAATTTTATTATCTTGAGCAGCAATTTTGTCATCAGTCGTTTCTGCATGCGCAGTTGTTAAAACAGCTACTTGAGAAACCATTACTGTACTTAATAAAAGTGACGCTAAGATTTTTTTCTTCATATTACGTAGATACTCCTTCTTTTAAAGACAATACTAGTATACCAAAAAAAGGTCTAATGAATATTACGCCTTTGTTACATTTTTGTTTCTTTCTCATAGATAATATTTTTCAAAAATAAATTGAAAAATAAGCATCCACACAAGATTTAAAATCATGGATGGTACTAGACTATAAACGATAAAAATCGGCATACTATCTACAGTTAAACCTACCACTAATGCAAAAAGATAAGCTCCCATATCAAATAGAAAACTCATAACAATCATAGCTAAGATTCTTGTCCATCGATTCAACAAAATAACACTATTCAATTTATGAAGAAAGGCTCCTAATAAGATAAATAAGAGAGTTGCAGCCCCTATTAGATGGAAAAAGTAAACATCGTAAACCAAGCCTATCACAAAACAATAAACTAGGTAGAAATACTCTGATACTTCTATCGTCTCAAATAAGAGAAATAGAAAAAGAAAATGACTAGCCAAATGTACATGGGGAAAAAATGAGCCCAGAAGCTGGCTAACATGGGCGTCAATTAGAACAAAGAAAGGAAGCAATAAAAACACTCCAACCCGCTTCAACTGTCTCATTATGAATTCCCCACTAATTCTATCACATCCACATTATGAGTATCTGCACTCAATTTAACAGTTACTTCTCGTGTCAAATAGTCTGTACTATGCGTTGTGGTAACTACTTCACCAACAGGAATATCCGCAACGTTAAAGTTTCCTAATCCACCCGTTGTCACTTTATCGCCTGTACTAATATCGCTATTACTATTTAATTGACTAATTTTAAGAACTTCATTTTCCTTGTCATAGCCAACAATAATTCCATAAATTGTGGTAGTACCGTGTTGAATTTTAACAGAAATCTTATCAGCATTTTCCGTATTTGTCAGAAGGTTGACTATAGTAGAGTTGTCCTCTACTTTTGAAACACTCCCAATCAAGCCACCATTTGCAATAGCTAACATGTTCTCAGAAGCACCTTTTGATTTACCTGCATCTAAGGTCAACTCCTGCTGCCAAGATACTGGAGATCGCATAATAACATCTGCTGCCAAAGTCTTTGTAGCTTGCAACTTGGACTTCATATCAAGCAATTTGCGCAGTTGTTCATTTTCCGTCTTTAAACTTTCCGCCTCATTTGATTTAACTTCTAATTGGTAAATCTGTTTCTTCAAACTTTCATTTTCATTATATGTTCGTGTCAAATGAGACAAATCTGATTTGACAGAATCAAACCACCGAAAAGGTTTTTGCACAACCCTATCAACCAATGAGATTCCATCTCCTAATTTTGTCACAATTGTACTTGAATAAGTCGTCGCTAAGAGAGCTGACACAAGTAGAACAGCGACAAAAACAATAATGACATATTTTGATTTTTTAAAACGGTTCATATCCCTACCTTTATATCAAAAACTGTTACAGTAACTTTTTATCAATTCCTGAAAGCTACTAAGATTTTAAGAAAAATAAGCAACAACCAAGTACGAGAATAACAAGAATGGTCAGCGTATCCTTTCGCGTCCATTTCAATTGTCGGTATTGACTTCTACCTTTTCCCCCCTGATAACCACGCGCTTCCATGGCGATAGCCAAGGAATCTGCACGTTTTAAACTTGTCGCAAAAAGAGGAATCAAAATAGGAATCATAGCCTTCACCTTTTGAACGATACTTCCTTCACCAAAATCCACTCCACGCGCTTTCTGTGCATTCATAATCCGCGTTGTATCATCCATTAATGTCGGAACAAAACGCAAACTCATGGACAGCATTAAGCCAATTTCATGAACTGGAACTTTCACACGCTTTAAAGGTGCTAACAAAGCTTCGACAGCTGATGCCAAACTTAATGGCATAGTCGTTAGGGTTAACAAAGTTGAAAAGAAAATAATCAATACAAAGCGACAAAAAATAATCCCAGCTTGTTGCAAAGCATAATCCGTGATTCTCACAAACGAAAACTCAAATAAAATATTCCCATTAGAAATGAAGAACAATTGAAAAATAGTTGTGAAGGCAATCAAGAAAAACATAGACTTCAAGCCCTGAATAAAAAATGAAAGAGATACTCCTGACAAGGCAATAAATATCCCTGTCGCTACAAAAAGAATTAGATTCGTCAAGGGATTATTAGCCCAAAACACAATCAAAATCAGTAGCATCATAGTCAGTAATTTGCTACGTGGATCCAATCTGTGAACAATCGAATCCCCTGGGATATAACGCCCCAAAATCATACTATCCATTTAGCGACTCCTTGAATTCCTCTATCTTAATCGGTAATCGTTTAAATGACACGCCTCTATCAGCCAATCGTTTACAAAAGGCTGTAATTTTAGGTACTCCCAACTGCACTTCTTCCATAAAGACAACATCTTGAAAGACATCACTCGGTTTACCCCCTTTAACCAAACGTCCCTTTTCCATTACATAGACTTGATTCGCATATTCAGCCACATCATCCATCAAATGCGTTACCAAAACGATGGTCATCCCTGACTGGTGGAGTTTTTTGAACAAATTCATCAACTCTTTTCTCCCCAGAGGATCCAAGCCTGCTGTGGGTTCATCTAAGACTAATATAGCTGGCTCCATGGCAAGTATGCCTGCAATGGCAACACGTCTCATTTGTCCACCTGATAGCTCAAACGGGCTACGATTAAAAAGTGATTCATTAATTCCAACCAGAGCCAGTTTCTCACGCGCAATCTTCTCCGCATCTTCTTCAGAAACTCCAAAATTTTGCGGTCCAAAAGCAACGTCTTTCAAAACCGTTTCTTCAAAAATCTGATTTTCGGCAAACTGAAATACCAAGCCAACCTGTTTTCTAATTTGACGAATATCTTTATTTTTAGAAGTCGAGGTGATTAAGGTATCAAAAACCCGCACACTCCCTTGACTTGGCACCAATAAACCATTTAAAAGTTGTAAAATAGTTGATTTGCCACTACCTGTGTGGCCAATTAAAGCCGTATAAGAACCATCTTCAATCGTCAAAGAAACATCTGACAAAGCTGTTGAAGCTAAGGGAGTCCCTTCTTGATATGTAAAACTCACATTTTCTAGAGCAATTCCCATAGTTTATTCTCTAGCTCACTTTCTGTCAAATAATTTTCAGGTAAATCATAGCCATTCTGGATCAAGGAATGTCTTAATTGATTAGCAAAAGGATCGTCTAATCCAATTTGATCTAAATCATTTCGAGAGAAAAGTTCTCTTGGACTGTTGGTTGATTCAATCGACCCTTTTTTCATGACCAATACGCGGTCACTCATGGCAACTTCTTCCAAATCATGTGTAATGGAAATGACTGTCATATCGTAGTCTTTTCGAATTCCTTTTACTGTCTCAATCAGTTCTCTACGCCCCTCAGGATCCAACATACTCGTCGCCTCATCTAAGATTAGAATCGCTGGTCTTAGGGCTACAACACCTGCAATGGCCACACGTTGCTTTTGGCCACCTGATAGACGCGCTGGCTCTCTCTTTTTAAAGTCCAACATGCCAACCAAATCCAGAGCTTCCTCCACTCTCTTTTTCATTTCTTGACGAGAAAGTCCCTGATTTTCCAAACCAAAAGCAACATCATCTTCAACAGTCGCTCCAACGAATTGATTATCTGGATTTTGAAAAACCATACCGATTTGACGACGTATATTCCAAACATTTTCCTCAGTCAAACGTTGGTCATCAATTACAATCTCTCCAGATTCCGCTTCCAGTAAGCCATCAATTAATCGAACCGTCGTTGATTTACCACTACCATTATGCCCTACAATCGAAAGCCATTCTCCACGTTTCACGTGAAACGTAATACCCTTCACATCATAGTATTCTTGACTTTCCTTATAACGAAAAGAAAGATTTTTTACATCAATTATTGATTTCATTTCGAACCAAATGTCCCTTTAAATACATAGGCACTACCCTTGAAATAATCATAGCCAGAGTAGATAGTGAAAAATAAGGCTACATAAAGTAGAACTTGGCCAAGCAAAGTCCAATGTAATAGCAAGAAAATAATGGCAAACATCTGACTGAAAGTTTTAATTTTTCCAGGCATTGCTGCTGCTAAAACCGTTCCACCAGTTTCAACCAATAAAAGCCTTAAACCTGTCACAGCTAACTCACGACAGATAATCACTGCAACAATCCAAGCTGGAGCCATACCTAACTCAATCAGCATAATAAAAGCCGACATAACTAGTAGTTTATCCGCCATAGGATCCGCAAATTTACCGAAATTACTGACCACATTCCATTTACGAGCTAAATATCCATCTAAATAATCTGTAATACTGGCAATAGCAAAGATAATAGCCGCTACCATATGACTCTCTATCGAATTTCCTACCGTTAAAATAAAGATAAAGATGGGAATAAAGAAAATTCGACCTATTGTTAAGAGATTTGGAATTTGTTCTTTTTTCATTTGTTTTTCCTTAATTCTTAGTAAAGGTTATTGTAATTGTCCCAGTATAAGCTGTTAATTTAGATAAATTCACAGTCTGATTATCTACTGTCAAAGCAACACCTTTTACAACACCTAAAGTAATGGTTACAGAATTTTTAGTTGAAACGGTTGTTTCCACACTTTTATTATCCGGTGATAAGGTCACTCCACCCTCAAGTTCACTTTCTGAAATACTAACCCAACTTCTAGCATCTGAAACCGATAATTGCAATTTTGCAGTTTCCTTACTTGTTTTATAAGCTATTTCTACATGATTTCCTTCACCTGATACACTTATAGCTGATTCTACACTAGAAGAACTGCTAGATGAACTACTACTTGAGGATTGGGGAACAGAGCTAGTTGAACTTATTGAACTTGTTGATTGAACCACACTGTAATTAGAAAGAGCAGACCCCTCTGGTTGAGTTTGAATATAGTTCCAAACATAATAGGTCACAAAAATTAAAATCGATAAAGCAAAAAGGATAAAATAAAATAAAGGTAAAAATGATGTTTTTTTCTTCTTTTTCTTATTTGAACGTCTACGACCTGTCAACTCATCTTCATCAACGTCTACTTCCTCATAAGTAATCATACTCCCAGAATCATAAGCATCCAAAACAATTTGGTCATCTAATTCAACAGCCCAGGCATATTTTTTCAAGAAAGAACGCGTGTAAAAAGGACTTGGAAGTTGATCGAAATCGTCTGCTTCCATTGCTTCCAACATATCTAACTGGATTTCTGTCTTTTTCTGCAATTCATCTAAACTCAATCCCTGATTGATTCTAGCTAATCGTAAAACCTCACCAATTGTTTTTTTCCTCATACTTGTCATCCCTTCTTTCTAGTGTCTATTATGATAGGTTACTACGATGGGAATATTGTAAAATCAACTATATCCCCTTCATCTATTAAGTGATGCCCTGCTTCAAGGACATCCTCTAAAGTAATTTCCTGTAAAATCTTTGGTAAATCAAAAATTGTCTCACCATGTTCAAAAACATCATATTGCGTTGCAATAAATTCAAGAGAGTTCATGCTACTGAAAATTTCTCCAAACATCTCTCTTTTGATAATATCTAAATGATCCTCTGTAATATCTAAATCCTTTGTAAAATTACGAATGGCCTTCCTAAATTGATGAGATAAAGCAACTGGCTCTTTTGTATCCATTGTCAACATGACAAAATGAAAGCGACTTGTTACTTCAATTTCAAGAGATAAGGATGCGTCAATTTTACCTGATTCATATAATTTTTGAAAACGATCCGAAGTCCAACCAAACATCATTGCAAACAATAATTTTAATAAAATATGATGTCGATAACATTCCGCCTCAGCAACTTCTCGCTTACCTTTAACACCAATCGCTAGTTTGGGAGAAGACACTTCCATTCTCATACTATCTGTTTGCTTTACAGGTTGTAAAACAAACTTTTCCCTAGCTACTTCCTGAACATCTAAATCTTTCAGTTCTTTTCTTTCAAAGTAGTCCTGAACTCGCTCCACATCAAAATTACCAACTAAAAACAGAGACATGTTTACAGGTTTGTAAAACCTTGTAAAATTTTCTTGCAAATTAGTTAGATTAATTTGGGAAATGGACTCCTCACTTCCAACTATATCAGTTGCTAAAGGTGTACCAGGATACAAATTCGCTAAAGTTGAAAAGAATAAACACGAATCTGGATCATCTTGATACATTTCTCGTTCTTGCTGGATAATATCCTGCTCTCTTAAAATGGAATCTTCAGTAAAGTGTGCTGATGTTACCAATTCATCAAGTAAGTCTAAATTCTCTAAAAGGTGATCCGTTGCTGAAAAGAGATAGTTTGTTTTTGTAAAGCTTGTAAAGGCATTGCTATCTGCACCTAGACTCGTAAAAGCCGACATTAAATCGCTAGAATCTTTTCTCTCAAACAATTTATGTTCAAGAAAATGAGCAATTCCTGCAGGATAGCTTTTTACATCTCCGTAAACTTCTGTGACAAGCGTATCTACTGAACCAAACTGTACAGTTACACTCCCGTAAACCTCTTTAAATTCCTTTTTAGGCAAAAGAGCAACTGTCAATCCATTTGACAAACGAGTTCGATAAACCATTTCTTTTACAGCTGGATAGTATTTTTCTTCAAAAACAACCTTTGTCATTCTATTCCTTCCATAAAGTAAATCGCTTGTAGTTTCACATTATTAGCTGCTCTACAAATAGCGTCTTTGTCAACTTGATCGAGTTTTTCAATCCAATTTTTAATGTCTGCTGAAGATTTTCCAAGTAAGGCATTTTGATAAGCACGTTCAATCAATGAACTCTGATTATCTTGAGAAAGTAACAAAGACCGACGAATCATTTCCTTGGTCTGCTCTAACTCAAGCTCTGTAAAATAAGCTTTTTTTAAATCAAGCAGTTGATTATTCATCATTTTACGAGCCTGGTTCCGATTTTCTCGATCGATACCAGCATACATCCTCAAAAATCCACTAAATAAATCGAGCTGACTTGAAATAGTATAAGCTAATCCAGCATTTTCACGGACATTTGTAAAGAGTTTAGAGTGAGCAAATCCGCCCAGTAAACCATTCATTACAATCATGGGTAAATGTTGCTCATCACCATATTCAGAAGAGCAATGATAACCCAATTCCAAAATGGATTGTCCCACATTTTTCCGAACCATGCCTTCCTGAAGAATATTAGAATAAGGTTGACAATACTGAACCTTCACATCTCCTTTTCGACCTTTAAAGCCAAATGATTCTAATACATTTTGAATTTCAATCTCATTAAAATCACCTAGGAAAAAGAAATCGATTCGATCATTGGCCAAAAATTCTTGAAAACAAGAATAAGAACTTTGTGGAGTTTCAGCTGAAATACGATTTCGTAAATCACTATATTCTAATTGGAGACGTTCATCATAAAAAAATAATTTATCTAATTCTTTATGTGCAAAATAAAAAGAATCATCCATATCAGCTGCTAAACTTGCTAGCAATTGTTTTTTCTCAATTTCAAATAAGGCCGAATCAAACCCATTATCAACTACTACGGGTGAAAAAAGAGTTTCTTTTACCAGTTCCAAAACCTGAGAAGTTAGCACATTTTTCCTACTTAAAAATTCATCACGAACATAGGTAAATGTCAATTCTACAATGTGACTTTGCCCTCTTCTGAAACAATTGGTTGACATATCTGTACCGTATAGACTGGCCAAATGTTTTCTCAAATCTTGAGAAGTAGGGTATAGCTGATTAGCAGTCTCTAGCATACTCGCACTCAACATGCGACCCGCAATCGTATCAAGAGATAATGGAGCGGTAAAACGCACGGTGATTTTGTTCGTTTTAAACTTTTTTGATTGGATAAAATGTGTTGAAATTCCATGCACTAACTCCATGATTTACCTCCTTATATACAGACTTCTATTATATCACGAAAACCTGAAATTTTCTTGTTCTCTGTAACACTTTTGAAATAAAAATCGCTTACATTTCTCCCTGTTTCTCTAACTATTTTTAGGAAAATATGGTATAATACCAAAGATTGAGGTGAATTATGGAATACAAATTATTTGAAGAATTTATTACCCTCCAAGCACTACTCAAAGAACTTGGAATTACACATAGCGGAGGAGCTATCAAATCATTTCTCTCTGAACATTCTGTTTACTTTAATGGGGAATTAGAGAATCGTCGTGGTAAAAAACTTCGTATTGGTGATAAAGTTGACATCCCTTACATGAATATTGACATCTTGTTGACACAACCTACTTCTGAAGAGCAAGAAGAATACCAAGCTGATAAAGTTGAAAAAGAACGAATCGCTAAGCTTGTTAAGGAGATGAATAAGGGAGTAAAAAAAGATAAATCAAAACCTACTTCTTCACCCAAAAGCAAACAAGCTCCTCGATTCCCTGGTAGATAATCATGTGGCTACAACACCTATCTCTCAAAACTTTTCGTAACTATAAAGAGACGAAAATAGACTTTAATACTAAATTAAATGTCTTTTTAGGACGCAATGCACAAGGTAAAACAAATATGTTAGAGGCTATCTATTTTTTAGCCTTAACACGTAGTCATCGAACTCGAACAGATAAAAATCTCATTCATTTTGATGAGGAACAACTCCATCTTTCAGGTCTTGTTCAGAAAAAAACTGGATCTATTCCTCTCGAAATCGAACTAACACAAAAAGGACGTGTGACAAAAGTGAATCACTTAAAGCAGGCACGACTTTCAGATTACGTAGGACACATGAATGTTGTCTTATTTGCTCCGGAAGATTTACAACTAATTAAAGGAGCACCTTCGATTCGACGAAAATTCATTGATATGGAGCTTGGGCAAATTAAGCCAATCTATTTATCAGATTTAACCAATTATAACCATATCCTAAAACAAAGAAATACCTATTTAAAATCAGCTCAAACAATAGATGAAACCTTCCTTTCAGTACTAGATGATCAGCTAGTCGATTATGGATGTCGTGTAATGAAGCACCGCTTAGATTTCATAAAAAAACTAGAGCATTTTGGGCGTAAGAAACATTTTGAAATCTCTAATCAGATTGAAGAACTGTCAATATCCTATCAACCTTCTGTCAAGCTAACTGACAAAGAAGACTTATCAGAATCTTTCAAAATTGCTTTAGAAAAAAGTAGGTCCAGAGATTTATTTAAAAAGAATACTGGTGTTGGTCCTCATCGAGATGATATTTCTTTTTATATAAATGGGATGGATGCTAGTTTTGGAAGTCAAGGTCAACATCGTAGTCTCGTCCTCTCGATAAAATTAGCAGAAATCGAGTTAATGGAAAGCATTACTACAGAATCTCCAATATTACTGCTTGACGATGTTATGAGCGAACTTGACAACACTAGACAACTAAAATTATTAGAAACGATTTCTCATTCAATCCAAACCTTTATCACAACAACAAGCTTAGACCATCTTCAAAATCTACCAGAAAATCTAAGTATCTTCACTATTCAGGATGGTAAAGTTTCTGTAAATTAAAATTGACAACATTGTAAAAGAACTCCTGTTTCCACGGGAGTTCTTTTCATTGTTTTTTTACATAGAATAATTTGGTGCCTCATTAGTAATTTGTACATCATGAGGATGGCTTTCTTTCAAACCAGCACCAGACATTTCAATAAATTGAGCATTATCGTGTAGTTCTTTAAGGTTAGCTGCACCACAGTAACCCATACCAGAGCGAATACCACCAATCATTTGGAAGACAATATCAGCTGCAGCACCTTTATAAGCAACACGACCTTCAATTCCTTCTGGAACAAGTTTGTTTGCTTCATTGACAGAACCTTGGAAGTAACGATCGCTTGAACCTTTCTTCATAGCAGCAATTGATCCCATACCACGGTAAGTCTTAAACTTACGTCCTTGGAAGATTTCAGTTTCGCCTGGAGCTTCATCAGTTCCAGCAAACATTGATCCAAGCATAACTGCATTTCCACCTGCAGCAAGGGCTTTTACAATATCTCCAGAATACTTGATTCCACCGTCAGCAATGATCGTTTTACCATATTCACGCGCAACAGCTGCAGCATCGTAGATAGCTGTTACTTGCGGAACACCAACACCAGCAATCACACGAGTAGTACAGATAGAACCTGGGCCAATACCAACCTTGACAACGTCCACACCTGCTTCATAAAGAGCACGTGCACCTTCAGCAGTAGCAATATTTCCAGCAATCAAAGTACGATCTGGGAAATGAGCACGAATCTCAGCAATTTTACGCAGTACACCTGCAGAATGACCATGCGCAGTATCAATAACAATCGCATCCGCTCCTGCTTCAAAAAGAGCCTCTGCACGTTCAAATGTATCTGAAGTAACACCTACTGCACCTGCAACTAGAAGACGACCAAACTCATCTTTAGCAGCATTTGGAAACTCAATAACTTTTTCAATATCTTTGATAGTAATCAAACCAGAAAGACGACCTTCTTCATCTACTAAAGGAAGTTTTTCAATACGGTGTTCTTGAAGAATACTCTCAGCTGTTGCAAGGTCTGTACCCACAGGAGCAGTCACAAGATTTTCACTAGTCATATGGTTTGAAATTGGTTGGTTATAATCTGAAATAAAACGAAGATCTCGGTTTGTCAAAATACCAACTAATTTACGATTTTCAAGTGTTTCAACAACTGGAACACCACTGATGCGGTAACGTCCCATAAGCTCATCTGCTTCAGCAATTGTGTGTTCAGGCGTTAAGAAGAACGGATCAATAATAACTCCATTTTCAGAACGTTTTACCTTGCGAACCTCGTCTGCTTGTTGAGCAATAGACATGTTTTTATGGATAACTCCGAGACCACCTGCACGAGCAATAGCAATAGCCATTTGACTCTCTGTTACTGTGTCCATAGCAGCGGTAATAATTGGGATATTTAAAGTCAAATTATCTGCCAATTTAGTTGTTAAATCTGCATCGTTAGGCAACACATGACTTTCAGCTGGAATAAGCAATACATCATCAAAGGTAAAACCTTTTTTCAAAAATTTAGTGTCCCAATTAGACATTCGAAGTTTCCTCTTTTCTTTCTTTTTGAGCTTGACTCTTTTTATATTGTATCTATCATACCATTCTATAAAAATTTGTCAAATGTTACAGGAAGAAATAAAAAACTATCTTTTCTTTGAGATAGAAATGATAGTTTCTTGTAAAATAAACCTAGTTAAAGTAATGAAGTCCCATTGCTCCTTTAACCTCAGATAGGGTTTGACCTGCAACTTCACGCGCTCTTTCACTACCTTTTTGAAGCATATTATAAACTTCTCCCATATCCTTAGCAAATTCGATACGGCGCTCACGAATAGGACCAAGTTCACGTTCTAATATTTCAAGTAGATAACGTTTGGTTTTCACATCACCAAGACCACCTCGTTGATAATGTTCTTTCATATCAGCAATTTCTTGAGCATCTTCTGGACGACCAAAAACATCTAGATAATGGAAAACCATATTTCCTTCAATTTTACCTGGATCTTCCACTCGAATATGATCTGGATCTGTATACATACTCATCACTTTTTTACGCAAAGTATCCGCATCATCAGCTAAATAAATACCGTTATTGAGTGATTTAGACATTTTAGCATTTCCATCTAAACCAGGTAAACGACCTGCTCTCTCATTTTCTGGATAAATACCTTCCGGTTCTACCAAAACATCACAGTTATATGCATTGTTAAAAGAACGAACAATTTCACGAGTCTGCTCAATCATTGGTTTCTGATCTGTCCCAACAGGAACATAATTGGCCTTAAAGGCTGTGATGTCAGCTGCTTGTGCAATTGGATAAACCAAAAATCCTGTTGGAATACTTTCTCCAAATCCCTTTTGAGCAATCTCTGTCTTGACAGTTGGATTACGCTCCAGACGTGCTAATGAAACTAGATTCATATAGTACATAGACAACTCAGCCAACTCTGGAATCTGGCTTTGAATAAAGATAGTTGACTTACTTGGATCCAATCCAACTGCAAGATAATCCAAAGCAACATTTCCGATAGACTCTACAATTGTTTGAGGGTCTTTAGCATGATCTGTCAAAGCTTGTTGGTCAGCCAAGAACACAAACATATCATACTTATCCTCTTCCTGTAATAAAACTCTATTTTTGAGACTTCCAACATAATGTCCAATATGCAATTTTCCTGTTGGACGGTCTCCTGTTAAAATAATGGGTTTAGTCATTTTATTCTCCTTCGATATAGTCCCTTCAATTATAGCATTTTTT